>UCCS01000017.1 GCA_900470965.1 Hyphomicrobiales bacterium | reverse complement strand
ACCTGCTCTGCGCCATCGCCGTGCGGGTCAAGGAGATGGCCGGCAACGCCATCGTCGGCCGCCTGATGGGCGACCAATTCATCCTCTTCTTCCCGCATGCGCGTGACCGGCAGGTGTTGGATGCCGACATCCGCAAGCTGCATGCCGCGATCCAGGGTCAATATGAAGTCGATCAGGTGACCTTCCTCGTCTCGCTCAGTGCCGGGTACGCCGTCCTCGAGAGCGACGCCTTCGCCATGGACGAATGGAGCGTCAAGGCTGACCTTGCGCTGTTCGAAAGCAAGTCGCGCTTGAAGGGCGGCATCACCGGTTTCGAGCACGAAATGGACGGTCGCTATATCGAGCAGCAGAAGCTCAAAGCGGATCTGCGCGAGGCTGTTGCTGCAAATGCGCTGCACCTCGCCTTCCAGCCGATGTTCAAGGCTGATGGTACGCGCATCGAATGCGCCGAAGCACTGGCTCGCTGGGTGCATCCGGAAAAGGGCTCCATTCCGCCCGACGTCTTCATCCGCCTCGCTGAAGAGATGGGCATCATCTCGCAGATCACGCGTTTCGTGCTCTTCAAGGCCTGTGAAGAATGCATGAGCTGGCCGGATCATATCGCCGTTTCAGTCAACCTGTCGGCGCGCGACCTGCGTGACGCGGACATCCTGTCGGTCGTTGCGGACGCGCTGGCGTATTCCGGTCTTGAGGCATCGCGCCTGCATCTGGAAATCACCGAAAGCAGCCTGATCGACGAGCCGGCGGTCGTGCGCGCCATCCTCGCCGAATTGCGAAGCCGCGACATCACCATCGCCATCGACGATTTCGNNTCTCGACACGCTGCCGCTCGACATCGTCAAGATCGACCGTTCCTTCGTGCGTAACATCGTTGAAGATACGCGCCGTCTGAAACTGTTGCGCGGCACGGTCCACCTTGCCCGCGAGCTCGGCCTCAAGATCGTCGTCGAGGGTGTCGAGACCCCGGAGCAACTGGCGCTTCTCAACAAGCACCGCAGCACGGATCTCGTACAGGGTTACGTCTTTTCCCCGCCAGTCCCCTCGAAGGAAATTGGCATCCTCTCCCACGCTCTCAACCGCCGCACGGCACCGCGTCGCCGCAGCAAGGTCGCCTGATCAGGGCGCTACCTGACGGTGTGACCACGGGCATACTCGCGGCCGTTAACCTTAATGATTCAAATACGTCCAAAATTCTTATCAAATCTTGCGCTTTACTGAATGTGGTATGATTAATGACCCGTTAACAACGGGGTGCATCTATGGCGTCTGTCCCTTTGAGTACGAGCGACTTTTCGAAAAAGGTTCTCGAAGTTCTTGATAATGTCGAATATCGCCGCGTCGAAAGCACTGAGGACATGGAAGGTGTCGAGCGGCTGCGTTACAAGGCCTACAAGGCGCACGACACGCTGGCGCTGGCCCCAAAGGGACTGCTCGACGACACGGATTTCGATAGCCATGCTCATGTTTTCGGGCTCTATTATTACGGCGAGCTGGTCAGCACGATCCGTATCCACCATGTGACACCGGAACATCGCGTCAGCCAGTCGGCCGGAGCCTTCCCGGAAGCAATCGATGCGCTTCTCGATGCCGGCCTCAGCTTGATCGATCCGGCGCGTTTTGCCGCCGATCCTGATCTGACCGCCGATCTGACCTGGATTCCCTACCTGACGCTGCGGCCAAGCATCGTCGCGGCCGCGCATTTCCGTGCACATCGGGTTCTGCAGTTCGTCCGCCCGCCGCATGCGGCATTCTACAAGCGTGTCTTCTATGCAGACACCGTCGTGCCGGGCCAGAAGGCCAAAAATTACGGGATCGACATGACGCTGATGGCGACCAACGTCGTCGAGGTCGGCCGCAAGCTTCTCACGCGTTATCCCTTCTTCATTTCCAGCGCCAGCGAGCAGCGGATGATGTTCGCGCGCGGCCCGGAAAACACGCGGCCTTCGCTCACCATCGTTCCCACCGCCCGTTTCGTGCCGGAAGGCCAGCTCGGAACGGATCTGCCGCTTTGATTCTTCCATAGGGAACGCCCTCTCCACATCAGGAGAAGGGCGTTCCTGCGGCATTCTCATGCATTGCGCTTTCTCCCGTCATTGTGTAATCCCTGCGGGTGGGGATTTGCCTCGCCGAGGCGAGGGAATCAGGCAGCGCTAAGGCATTTCAGGGAGACGATATTCATGGCCGAACATCATACCGGACCGGTCGAGACCGGCGCGCCGATGGACTACAAGGAACATGAAAAGACCTACAACATGTTCATTGCCGGCACGAAATACGGCTCGATGCTTCTGATCGCCCTGATGCTTGCCATGGCTGCCGGTTTCTTCGGCGGCGCCGGTTTCCTCGGCGGCATCCTCGTCTTCCTCATCATCCTCGTTGCCGGCATCTTCCTGCTCCGCTAAGCGCGGCCTGCGGGAAGACACGGTCTTCCGAACTTTGTGATGTAGATGCTTGGCCCGTGCAGGCAAGCAGCCTGCCACGGCCCACCTGACCCGGAGGAGGGGGCAGTTGGCCAATATCGTTTTCGTAGCAAAGGAAATCACGGGCGATGAGGCGCGCGTTGCCGCGTCTGTCGGAACCGTGAAAAAGATAAAGTCGCTCGGCTTCGATGTCATCGTCGAAGCGGGCGCGGGGGCACTTTCTCGCATTCCGGATTGTGAGTTCGAGGCCGTGGGCGCCGCAATCGGCACGTTCGCAGATGCCGCGTCCGCCGATGTGATCCTCAAGGTCCGCCGGCCGAGCGAAAGCGAAATTTCCGGCTATAAGACCGGTGCCGTCGTCATTGCCATCATGGATCCCTATGGCAATGATGAGGCAGTCGCCGCGATGGCCCGCGCCGGTCTTTCCGCCTTCGCCATGGAGCTGATGCCGCGCATCACCCGTGCGCAGTCGATGGATGTGCTTTCGTCGCAGGCCAATCTTGCAGGCTATCAGGCGGTCATCGAGGCAGCAGTCGTCTATGACCGCGCCATGCCGATGATGATGACGGCAGCGGGTACCATTCCTGCCGCTAAGGTTTTCGTCATGGGGGCGGGCGTTGCCGGCCTCCAGGCGATTGCGACGGCGCGCCGTCTCGGTGCCGCCGTTTCGGCAACCGATGTCCGCCCCGCTGCGAAGGAACAGGTTGCTTCGCTCGGCGCGAAGTTCATCGCCGTCGAGGATGACGAGTTCAAGGCGGCGGAAACGGCCGGCGGCTATGCCAAGGAAATGTCGGCCGACTATCAGGCGAAGCAGGCTGCGCTCGTGACCGAGCACATCGCCAAGCAGGACATCGTCATTACCACGGCTCTCATTCCCGGCCGTCCGGCGCCGCGGCTCGTCTCGCGCACCATGCTGGCCTCGATGAAGCCGGGGGCGGTTGCTGTCGATCTCGCAGTCGAGCGGGGCGGCAATATTGAAGGTGTGGTTACAGGGCAGGTCGCCGATGTCGAAGGTGTGAAGGTGATCGGCTTTCCGAACATGGCGGGCCGTGTGGCGGCCAGCGCCTCAGCGCTTTACGCCAAGAACCTCGTCACCTTCCTGGAGACGATGGTGAGCAAGGAAACGAAATCGGTCGTGCTCAACCTCGAGGACGAGCTCATCAGGGCGACGATGCTGACCTATGCGGGGGATGTCGTGCATCCGGCATTCGGCGGCGCCAAGAAGGGGGATAACTGATGGCCAGTGAAGCAATGGACAAGGCTCTGGAGCAGCTCGACCAGGCCGTCACCGCGGTCATCACCGCTGCGGCCCAGGCGCCTGAAGCGGCAAGTGCTGCCACCGGTGGGGCGATCGATCCCTTCGTTTTCCAGTTCGCGATCTTCGTGCTGTCGATCTTCGTCGGCTACTACGTCGTCTGGTCGGTAACGCCGGCGCTGCATACGCCGCTGATGGCCGTTACCAACGCGATCTCCTCGGTCATCGTCGTCGGTGCGCTGCTTGCCGTCGGCATTTCGACCAGCGGTCTTGCGACCGGCTTCGGTTTCGTTGCGCTCGTGCTCGTCTCCGTGAATATCTTCGGCGGCTTCCTCGTCACGCAGCGCATGCTGGCGATGTACCGCAAGAAGGACAAGTGAGGGGCCGATGACCAATCTTGCAGCCTTCCTCTATCTCGTCTCCGGCGTTCTCTTCATCCTTGCGTTGCGGGGGCTCTCGCATCCGGCGACTAGCCGCAAGGGCAATCTCTACGGCATGATCGGCATGGGGATTGCCATCCTCACGACGCTGGTGCTGGCGACGCCTGACTTCGGCGGCTTCGTGCTCATCATTCTCGGTCTTGCCATCGGCGGCAGCGCCGGCGCCTATATTGCCCGCACCATTGCCATGACCTCGATGCCGCAGCTCGTTGCCGGCTTCCATTCGCTGGTTGGTCTTGCCGCGGTTCTGGTCGCGGCATCGGCGCTCTATACGCCTGATGCTTTCGGTATCGGCGAGATTGGCCAGATCCATACGGAAGCACGCATCGAAATGGCGATCGGTGTGGCGATCGGCGCGCTGACCTTCACCGGCTCGATCATCGCCTTCCTGAAGCTCGATGGGCGCATGTCCGGCAAGCCGATCCTTTTGCCCTTCCGCCACCTGATCAACATCGCCCTCGCTGTCCTGATCGTGCTCTTCATCATAGGTCTGGCGGTTACTGAGAGCCACCTGGATTTCTGGGCGGTCGTTGCGCTCTCGCTGTTACTCGGCATCCTGCTGATCGTGCCGATCGGCGGCGCAGACATGCCTGTCGTCGTGTCGATGCTGAATTCCTATTCGGGTTGGGCTGCCGCCGGCATCGGCTTCACGCTCGGCAATCTGGCGCTTATCATTACCGGTGCGCTGGTCGGCTCATCGGGTGCGATCCTGTCCTACATCATGTGCAAGGGCATGAACCGCTCTTTCCTTTCCGTCATCCTCGGCGGTTTCGGCGGCGAGATGGCAGGCGGCGCGGCGGATACGTCGGAGAAGATCGTCAAGCTCGGCTCGGCTGAGGATGCGGCCTACCTAATGGCGAATGCCTCCAAGGTCATCATCGTGCCGGGCTACGGCATGGCGGTGGCGCAGGCACAACATGCGTTGCGCGAACTCGCCGACAATCTCAAGAAGAACGGCGTGGAAGTAAAGTATGCGATTCATCCGGTCGCCGGCCGCATGCCGGGTCATATGAACGTGCTGCTTGCCGAGGCCAATGTGTCCTATGACGAAGTCTTCGAGCTTGAGGACATCAACTCGGAATTCGCCCAGGCCGATGTCGCTTATGTCATCGGCGCCAATGACGTCACCAACCCGGCGGCGCGCGACGACAAGTCCTCGCCGATCTACGGCATGCCGATCCTTGACGTCGACAAGGCCAAAACATGCCTCTTCGTCAAGCGTTCGCTCGGCTCGGGTTACGCCGGCATCGACAACACGCTGTTCTACAAGGACGGCACGATGATGCTGCTCGGGGACGCCAAGAAGGTGACCGAAGAGATCAACAAGGCAATCGCCCACTAACCGAAAAAGCCCGCTTCGGCAGGCTTTTCTTTTATCGGTGCACTGTCAGATCTCGCCCGGCACCAGCGTCATCTTCTCGACACCGATGGCGAGATTGAGACCTTCTTGCGCCTGCAGGTTCAGCGGCTGCAGCATGAAGGCCTTGTCGGTGCCACCGGCAATGACTTTGGCACCTCCACCGGCGCCGAGGCTGGCATCTGCGCCGATGCCGTAATATTCGCCGGCGAGTGCGAAATCAGGCATGTTGGTGCCGGTCTTGGCGAGCACCTGCCAGATCATCACGCTCTTGCCGGTCTGGCCGATATCGATGCCGAATTTCTCGATCTTGCCGGCATAGACCGCCTTAGGGCCCCCGGAAGCCGGCGTAAAGGTGCAGATTAGGTTTTTCTCAGAAGTGACGATCAGTCCCTGACCGCCATCCGATCCGCAGACGAGCCGGCCAAGCGACATATAGTCGGCTGCTGCGGCCGAGCTGGCCCAAGTCGCAGCCGAAACGATTGCAGCGGCAATCATAATTTGCTTGAACATGGTCCTTCTCCTTTTGAATGACCTGTTCGAAACGGGCGATTGCAGTGATTGTTCCGGTCGCGCTACTCGCGCTCCATCGTCCCACGCTGGGCTGTGAGGGTCCAGACGAGACCTTCCGGATGGAAGTCGACATCGACCTTGCCCCGGAACGCGGAGGCGGCATGCGCCTTGATGACGGTGGTCCCGAAACCGGTGCGCGACGGCGGGCTGACGGACGGGCCACCGCTTTCAGTCCAGGTGAAACGCAACATGTTGTCCTCTGCTGGCTGCCATTCGAAGCGCACACGGCCCTGTGGCACGGAGAGCGCTCCGTACTTCACCGAATTGGTGGCGAGTTCATGCAGCGCCAGGCCGAGATTCTGCACGGCATCGGGCTTGAGGATGAAATCCATGCCCTCGATTTTCACCTGCTCGCGAGCCTGTGGAAAGGCCTGGAGATGAATATCGATGACGCGATGCAGCGAGACGCCGGACCATTGCTCGCCCGTCAGAAGCTCGATCGAGCGCACGAGTCCTTCAAGGCGGTGAGCGACGGCCAGCCGGAATGTCTCGACGCTGTCGGCCTGCTTGGAGAGCTGGCGCATCATTGCGAGAACAAGCGTCAGCAGGTTCTTGGTGCGATGAACCAGCTCATGCATGACGAAGCGCAGCCGGTCTTCGCTCTGGCTACGGTCGAAAGAGGCATTGGAAAGCGCAATCGCCACCTGGTTGGCCTCGATGACACTGGTTTCGACGGGAGAGACGATATGGCCTTCGCCGAGCCGGTTCGCCATGTCTGCTATTTCGCGGATCGTCGAGCGGACCTGCCGGGCAACCGCATAGGTGGCAAGTACGGCAACGAGCAGCAGCACGAGGCCGCCGATCAACAGGAAGCGCCAGGTGCTGAGGATCGGTGCCTGGGCGGTGGCGATCGGCCCCCACACCACAGTCTTCCAGGACCAGCCGGGAATTTGCGCATAGCCCAACAGGGCATGTGGGAGGATATCGCTGTCTTCGAAAACGCCGCTGGATGCGACGAGCGAAGGCAGGATGCGCGGGTCGAAGGGTTCGCCAGGCTGCAGATTGGCAGGGCCGCGGCTCGCCACGACATGACCACCCTGATCGATGACCGCCGCCGACCAGCCGGAGGCAAGGCCCTCTGTCGTGACGAGCTTTGCAAGATCGGTGGCATTCTGGGTGATGATCAATGCGGCGACAGGATCCTCGTCACGCGGCAGGGTGACGTTATAGACCCACATGCCGCTCGTCGCGCCCATGAAGACGTCGGAGGCTTCGATCCGGCCGGACTTCATTGCGGCTTCCAAAGCCGCGATGTTCGTCGTCTTGCCGAGCGGCGTGCCGAAGGCGCGACGAGTATTCAGAAATTGCTGCCCGGCCCTGTCGACGGCGATCACATAGAGCGTATCGCCGCGCAGCGCTGTTTCCGTGCGATTGTAGAAAGACTCATAGTCGCCGCTCTCCAGCTCCGGCGAGGAGGACAGCAGCCGAAGCGTAGTTGCCATATCCTGAAGCTGGCGGTCGATGGTGCGTGAGAGGGCGAGCGCATCCTGCGCGGTTTCGCGCTTGAGCGTAGACCGCTGATTGTCTTCCAGCTGCATGAGAAGAAGGGCAACGAAGGCAAAGATCGGCAGCGCAATCGCCACGGCCATGGCGATAAGATATGTTCCGATGGAAGCTTTCGGAAAAAGACGTACGGCGAACCTCATCGATACCGCCCTCGAACTGCCGGGACTGGATGCTGGGGAAGCTCGGTTTCGCAGAGTCTAACGAAAGCAAGAATCCGCATCGCTCGCAAACGCCCCTTACATTTCGTACCGCCCAATAGCCCGCTATCAAAGCAGGATCATGTTAGGGGGCGGGGCATTTGGTTGCAACCTACTAAAATAGTCAGGTGCAAAATCGTCAATTTTTTAAGGACTATCTTGCGTCCGTGAAGCGCTGCAACCGGAAGGGCATGAGGCTTTCGTCATTCTTGCCTGACAGAAGCTCGTCGGCAGCAAGTAGGCCCGCAAGTGGAGCAAGCGTGACACCGGAGTGCATCACCGTGACATAGAGACCCGGCAGGCCAGCATTGCCGATGATGGGAAAACCATCAGCCGGTGTCGGGCGATAGCCGACCGTGAAGAAATCAAGCTTCAGATCGGCATTGTCTATGATCATCGCTTTTACGCGTGCGAAGAGTTCCGCTGCACTTGCCTGATGATCTTCACCGGGATCGCCACCACCGAAATCCGAGCCGGCGATGATACGGCCTTCCGCCGTCTGGCGCATATGCAACTGCGGTGTCATGACGAGGCCGTTCAACCGCTTCGAGACAGGACGGGAGTGCACGATCAGGCCAGCTGGTGCAGACAGCGGCAATGTGATCCCCGCTGAGGCGGCGATCGGAACTGCGCCTGCACCTGCGGCCAGCACGACGTGATCGGCTTCGAGCACGCCTTCCGACGTGACAACCCCGACGATTCGTCCGGCACTCTGCAGCAGACCGTTGACCGTGGCATGAACGAATGTCGCGCCATGTGCTTCGGCATCAGCAAGCAGCAAACGTGCGGCGGCAACAGGCTCCACCGCACCTTCTTCTGCGACATAGAGGGCGAAATCCGGATATTCGCCAAGGCCTGGCTCGAGCAGCGCGATTTCTTCCCGGTTCAGCCGGCTGATACCGTAGCCCCAGCGGCCATGTTCATCGGCATAGGCTTCGAGATCGGCCGCCGGCATATCCCAGCAGAGGCTGCCGCACCAGGCGAGCGGCAGGCCGGGTAGTTCCCGTGCCAGTCGCTTCCATTCGGCCATCGCCTGACGGCGAAGATGGAAATAGAATTCGGGATTGCCCCAGCTCGCATTGATCCAGGCAAAAGAGCAGGGTGTCGCCACGCCGCCGAGTTCTTCGCCAACGACGGTGACTGCTGCACCCTTGTGTGTGAGATGCCAGGCAATCGAGGCGCCGATAATGCCGGCGCCGACGACAATCACATGCGGTTTCGCTGTCATCGTCGTCACCTCTTCCCGTTATCCGTCAGCCGGTGGTGCCGCCGACGCGGGCAAGTCCGTCCCGGGCCGGCTGGTATTTCGGATCGAGGCCAACAGCGTGGCGGTAGGAGCGGATGGCCTTGTCCTTCTCGCCGCGGCGCTCGTAGACGAGAGCCTGGTTTGCCCAGGATTCGGCGAGGTTGCCGTTGAGCTCGATCGCGTGGTTGAAGTCGGCGAATGCGTTGTCGTTGTCGTTCAGCGCGATATAGGAAATGCCGCGGCCATTATAGGGCTCGGGCGAGTTCGGCGACAGCGAGATCGCCTTGGAGAAGTCGTCGATCGCCTTATCCTGCTGATTACGCTTCTGATAGATCAGGCCGCGATTGTGATAGGCGCGACCATCGGTCGTGCCGAGCTGAATCGCTTTTGAGAAATCGTTGAAGGCCTGATCGTCCTGGCCGGCCATGCGATAGACATTGCCGCGACCGATATAGGCGACGTCATAGCTCGGATTGATCTGCAGGGCGGCGTTGTAATCGGCGATTGCCTGCGGCTGCTGACCCATGTTGCGGTAGACCAGCGCGCGGTTGGCATAGGCCTGGAAGAAGCGCGGGTTGATCTGCAGCGCGGTGTTGAAGTCGTCGAGCGCCTTGCGGAATTCGCCGGCGCGGCCATAGGCTGAGCCGCGAACGTTATAGCCTTCCGGATCGCGCGGATTGGCGTTGATGACGCCGGTCAGCGAAGCGATGTTTTCCTGCGAGCCCTGTGCCTTGTCGATGCGGATCACGGCATCCGAGGTGTTGGTCGTTTCACAACCGGCAAGGCCGAGCGCGGCGGCGAGCGCCAGCGAGACAAGCATGACCGATTTCTGCGAACGCAAAGAGCGGGACGGATTGAAGGTTATTACAGCCATTCGGGCTCGCTTTCCCCATGCATCATATCCGGACAAGCGGATATGCAATCTTCAGCGGCAAAAAATTAAAAAGGCGGCGGCGACACTGATCGCCCCCGCCACACATGCACCTGAAAACGTCGAAAAAACGACGGCACCGCCTCAGCGTGCTGCAACCAGACCTTCGCGCTGAGCGCGCTTGCGGGCCAGCTTGCGAACACGACGAACAGCCTCGGCCTTCTCGCGAGCACGCTTCTGCGACGGCTTTTCGTAGTAGTCGCGCATCTTCATTTCGCGAAAAATACCTTCGCGCTGCATCTTCTTCTTGAGAGCGCGGAGAGCCTGGTCAACATTGTTATCGCGGACAAGTACCTGCACGAGAATCACGTTCCTTTGGTTTGGTTAATGCCGAAAGGCGGCGCAGCGCCTGGGGCAAAAAAATAACGTTCGCGCGGCCGCGGCCTTGCGATTGGTGTTGCGAAATATCAGATCGACGGAATGAAGTCCAGACGGGATATGCGATCGGTTGGAAAAATCCCGCCCATGCCTCTACGGAGCTAGGAGCGTGGCTTCTCGGGTTTCGTTTCGTCCAGAGCTGCGATCGCTTCTTTCAGCGCGGCGATAACACGGGAGCGATCCGCCGGCTCAAGCCGAGCCGTGTCCAGATGCAGGTCCAGTCCGGCCAGATGTTCGCTGAGAATGCGGCTCTTGTGATCGGCGCCGAGCATCAGCCCGTCCACGGCGTAGGGTACGATCTCCCGCTGGATACCCTTCATGGTGATCGGCGGCAAAGGATGGGCATCAACAATATCTTTCACCAGCGCATAGGTTTCGTAGCTGATGACGATCTCCCCGCCCTGGGCGATCGATTGCAGGCGTGCGGCGAGGTTCGCTTCGGCACCGATGATCGTATAGTCCATGCGGTCACTGCTGCCGAAATTGCCGACGTTGCAATAGCCGCTATTGATTCCCATGCGCACCACGAAGGGCTCTTCCGTGCCGTTCCGGCGCCATCTCTCCTTCAGTTCGCCGAGCCGGCGTTGCATGTCGACTGCCATGCGCAGGCAAGCCTTGGCATCTTCTTCGGCTCCCTTGGTTTCCGGATCGCCGAAGAAGACCAGCATGGCATCGCCAATGAACTTGTCTACCGTGCCGCCATGTTTGAGCGCGATCGTGGACATTTCGGTCAGATATTCATTCAGCATTTCCGTCAGCGCTTCCGGCTGCAGACGCTCGGTCGTGGCGGTGAAATCCTTGATGTCGGAGAAGAAGATCGTCAGGCGCTTTCGCTCGGTATGGACGACCACATCCTTCTGGCCGCTGAAGATGCTCTTGTAGATCTGCGGTGAGAGATAGCGGGAAATCTTCAGGGAAACGCTGGCGAGGAATTCGTTAGCTGCTTCAAGATCGCGGTTGGCACTGTGTATGACGCGTGTCTGCTGGCGCTGCAGAACAATGAAGCTGATGCCGATGATGGCGACGAAGAAGAAATAGCAGAGCAGATATTTGAAGGCGAGAACGTTGCTCGCATAGGGCTGGCGGATGATGACTTCCTGAATGCCGCGCACATCGCCTACCTTCCAATCCCTCTTCGGGCTTTCAGGATGAGTGTTGTGACAGGCGACGCAAGCCTGGCCCATGATCACAGGCGTGATAAGCCGCAGCGTATCGGTAAATCCGACGCGGGTGAGGTCGGTCAGTGTTTGGCTGGAATTGGCGCGCAAGGATGCGAGTGAGGCCGTTTCGAAATTGTCGAGATCGTGAGGCGCGCGATTCTTGAAGGGCAGGTCGGAGAGGAAGCGGTAGGTGATGTTGGCCTGCTGCTCCTTGATGACGTCGCCGAGTTCCAGTGAAAGCGTGGCGGGTAGCGGAATGGCGCCTGGAATATTGGCATAGTTGTGTGAGACGACCGTGCCGCTGACATCGCCCGCCTGATGGGCGGCGAGCACTCTGCCGACGACATTCGCTGAATAATAGGAGCGTATGCTGGTGACGAGCGAACTCATGTCCCGCGCCTGCCGGCGCAGCGCACTTTCGGAGAGGTCGCTGATATCAAGCCAGACGGCGAGCGGCAGCCCGGCCAGCATCGCCAGCACGACGGCGATCAGCCAATAGCCGCTTCTGCGGGCGGCAGAGGCCGAGTTTTCCGCAGTTCTTGCCGTGGTCTCTCCTTGCGGATCTGCCATGGCTCATCCCTTCGACAATGATCGAATTGTTAAATCCCCTGAAGGAGAAAAACATTTCGTCGCATGCGCGGCAAGGCCGAAGCTGGAAAGTCTGGCCGCAACGGTTGGCCAAATCTGGAAGTAATTGCTTACTGTGTTGCTGTTACACCGGAGCGAAAATGCTTGGGCGGAACCGACAGCCATATTTCACACGGTTTTTCAGCTTCTGAGCATGAACGAATAGTCTTTGGCGTCAAACAGGCGTAGCTTGCCGGCGGACAGGAAAGCTTTGGTGCGCTTGTAAGGGACTTCGACGGAAGCATGACGCGTTTGCAGCAGATCGGTGTCCTGATCGGCCTCGTCATCGTGGCTGCACTCACGATGTTCCGAGCAAGCGATCCGCCGGTGCTCAGGCAGGTCCGCGACGTTACCTTCGACGAATATCAGCGCCTTGTGCCGCGCAGCTTTGAGGCCATGCCCGTCAGAGTCGTCGATATCGACGAGGCTTCCCTGCGGGAGTTCGGCCAGTGGCCTTGGCCCCGCGACAGGCTGGCAATGCTGGTCCAGCGTCTCTCGGATATGGGAGCGGCGGCCATCGCCTTCGACGTCATCTTTGCCGAGCCCGACCGGATGTCGCCGCGTAATGTCATCCAGGAGGTGGAGGGCGTCGATCCATCGCTTGCGGCGCGATTGCCCGACAATGACGAGATATTCGCGCAGTCGATCGAGGGAAAGCCTGTGGTTCTCGGCTTCGGGCTTTCCAACGAAGGCAATTACAAGCCGCCGGTAAAAGCCGGCTTTGCCTTTACTGGCGAAAGTCCGCTGTCGGCACCTCCGCATCTTGGCGCTTCGACGCCGCTCCGGCCGGGGCTGGAGGCGAATGCCGCAGGGCTAGGCCATGTCAGTCTCAATCCCGGCAGCTCGTCATCGGTGGTCCGCGCAGTGCCGCTATTCCTTGGCGACGGAGAGCAGTTTTATCCCAATCTTGCGATCGAAGCGTTGCGGGTCGCGCAGGGTGCCTCGACCTATGTGCTGGCCGGCGCACCCGACCGGGCAGGGATCATCACCTCTGCGAAGATCGGCGATTTCATCGTTCCGCTGACGGCTGCCGGAGAGATCTGGCTTTATGTGACGCCGAACCGGGCAGAGCGCTATATCTCGGCCGGAAAGGTCCTTGCTGCCGGTGGCGTGGCCCCTGATGTCGCTGCCCAAGTCGAAGGCAGCATCATCTTCATCGGCACCTCGGCTGTCGGGCTGCAGGACATTCGCGCCACCGCTCTCGGAGAAAATGTGCCGGGTGTTTCGCTGCAGGCACAGACTGTCGAGCAGATCCTTTCGGGCCGCTACTTGTCACGGCCGGACTGGGCCGACGGGCTGGAGATCCTGTCTATCGCCGTAGTTGGTTTCCTGCTCGTCATCATAACGACCTTCGTCAGTCCGGCCGTGGCGCTGGTCTGTGGCCTGGCGATCACCGCGATGGCGCTTGCCGCTTCGTGGCTGTGCTTTCTTTATGCCGGTCTGCTGTTCGATCCGCTGGCGCCTATTATCAGCGGCTCCATCACGCATTTCGCGGCAACATCGTTCCGCATCCTCGTCATCGACAGGGAGCGGCGGGAGGTGCGGCGCGCCTTCGGCCATTACCTCTCGCCTTCGCTGCTCCACAGGATCGAGCATACGCCCGATGCGCTGAAGCTCGGCGGGGACGAGCGCGAACTGACCATGATGTTCGTCGATGTGCGCAATTTCACCGAGATCAGTGAAAGGCTGACTCCGACCGCCGTCGTCCAGTTTCTCAATACGCTGCTCGATGCTCTGAGCCGTCATGTTGTCGGGAACGAGGGAACGCTCGACAAATTCATCGGCGATTCCATCATGGCATTCTGGAATGCGCCGGTCGATGTTTCGGATCATGCGGCAAAGGCGCTGCGGGCGGCGCTCGCCATGCGGGAGACCCTAGCTGAGCTCAATGCTCATGACGCCTTCGGTTTCGGCAGCGCTCAGCAGGTGAGAATCGGCATCGGCATCCATACCGGTCTCGCCTGTGTCGGCAACATGGGCGCGAAAACACGCTTCAACTATTCGGCGGTGGGCGACGCGGTGAATGTCGCGGCGCGCATCGAATCCTGCTGCAAGGACGTCGGCTTCGATATCCTGATCTCCGACACCACTGCACGGGCGCAAAGCGGGGCGGCGCTCTTGGAGGCAGGAGCCATTCCGCTCAAAGGAAAGAGCAGCCGAACGCAGATTTTTGCCGTGGTCGGCGATGAGAAGATCGCTGCCTCGCCGGAATTCGGCGCCCTGCATCTCGTCCATGAGGAGGTAATGGGCGCCTTGCGCGAGCGTTCGAGGAACAGCCGCAAGCTGATCGGTGCGGCAAAACTCGCTGGGGTACAAGTTCTGGCCGGCCTCACGGAATTCTACGAGCGGATATCGGCCAGGAACGATCATTTTCGGGAGGATATCGGCCTGCCGGAACAGCAGGCCGTCGAATAGTCAGTCAGCGGTTGCGGTTCCAGTCCCGATTTCCGTTTCCGCCCCAGCCTCGATTCCGGTTCTGATCCCGATCGTGGCCACGGTCACGATCCCGATCTCTTCCCGCGCTCTGGTCATTGTCGGCAGTTTGGTTTTCGCCTCCGCTTCTTTCCTGCGTGCTCGGTCTGTCCTGATGGCTGCGGTCCTGGTGGTTATCTGCCCTCTCCGTGCGGCTCGGCCTGTCAGGTGCGTCGTGCCGGTCCGGGCGTCCGAACCCTTCGTGCCGGTCCGGCCTTCCATGATCGCCATGGTGGTCGTCTCTATCGTGCTTGTCCCTCCAGCCATGCCCGTCGTGTTTGTCATGCCAGTCGCGCTCCGGCTTATCATGGTGGGGCCTGTCATGATGCGGCTTGTCGTGATGCGGTTTTTCCGGCCGCTGCGTCGGCGGAGCATCCTGCTTCTGTGGTTGCTGCTGAGGCTGTGGATCCGGATCTCGCGGTCGGGGTGTCTGGCGAAGCCGGTCTTTGCGCTCAGGGTCGACCGAGGCCATCCGGCAGCCGCCAAGTAGACCGAGGCCGCCCGTTAAACTCTGATTGCCAGAGAGGAAGGGAAGGGCGCGCTGGTTGCCCAGCCTCTGCAGCACGCTGCGGTTGACAGGCTGAGCATCCGTCATGTTGCCGTTCGGCCGCGCAATGACGCAATCGCAACGCTGCTGCAATTGCCGGCAGCCGCCAGGACCGCAAAAGGTCGCCGCGCCATTCAGCAGCACCACGGCAGTCGTACCGTCGGGGCCGACGTAGAAATCGAAAGCAGTGCCGCGCACGCCGATCGTGCCCGCCGGCGTCTGGATTTGGTAAGCCGAGGATTTCGAATTGCCGCTGACCCAGCGGAACGTACCCTTGGCCGCCTTGATGGAGAGGCGTTTGACTGAATCGGTATCGTCGTAGACATATTTGTCGATGACAACGGACGAGCCCCAGCCGACGGCAAGCTTGGTGCCGTCGCGGAAGATGAACTGGCCGAGTCCCGATTGGGAGGTGCGGATACGCTCGTTGCGGTGGACTTCGTCATTGACGATGATCGGCCCGCCCTGTCCCGTCACTTCGGTTTTGATGAGAGTCGCCTGGCCGACGGGTTCAGCGGCGAACGCCGGCCACGCGCCTGACAGCGCGAAGCAGATGCCCGCGATCCATATGCTACGCCAACCCAACATCGTACACCCCACATAAGGGGATACTAACATTTCCAGTAGGCCCCGTTCTGCCTGCCCTGTTGGGTGAGAAAAGGGTTATGTCGCATTTGCGAAGGCCGATCGCCGCCAAGCGGCGCGATGCAGCCGTCGCCGTGTCAAAACAAAAGCTCTTTCACGTCGCAAAAGAACCGTTGTGCCGCAATTCGATTTGCGATTTGTATGGCCACGACGAAAATGCCTTTGCCTGAAGGAGATGATGGCGGATGCGGAAATATTCGGTTTTTGCCGTAGCGCGGGAGGCTCTGCGCGGGCACAGGGGCTGGGAAAAGCAGTGGACTTCGCCGGAGCCGCGACCCGAATATGACGTGATCATCATCGGCGGTGGCGGTCATGGGCTGGGCGCAGCTTATTACCTTGCCAAGGAGCACGGCATCACCAATGTGGCGGTGCTGGAAAAGGGCTGGCTAGGCGGCGGCAATACCGGCCGCAACACCACGATCATCCGCTCCAACTATCTCTATGAAGAGAGCATGCACATTTACGAGCATTCGATGAAGCTCTGGGAAGGGCTGTCGCAGGAGCTCAATTACAATGTCATGTATTCGCCGCGCGGCGTGATGATGCTGTCGCACAATGTGCATGACATGCAGAGCTTCAAGCGGCATATCCATGCCAACCGGCTCTACGGCATCGACAATGAATGGCTGACACCCGAGCAGGCCAAGGCCTACTGTCCGCCGCTCGATATTTCGGCGACGGCCCGCTACCCGATCAATGGCGCCGCCTTGCAGCGCCGCGGCGGCACGGCGCGTCACGATGCGGTTGCCTGGGGTTATGCACGTGCGGCGTCAGACCGCGGTGTGCACATCATCCAGAATTGCGAAGTCACCGGCATTCGCCGTGGCCCGGACGGTCGGGTCACCGGCGTCGAGACCAACAGAGGCTTCATCGGCGCGAAGAAGATTGGCGTGTCGGCTGCCGGCCACACGACAACAATCATGAAGATGGCGGACGTGCGCGTGCCGCTGCAATCGAGCCCGCTGCAGGCACTGGTTTCCGAGCCGCTGAAGCCGATCTTTCCCTGCGTCGTCATGTCGAACACGGTGCATGCCTATATCTCGCAGTCCGACAAGGGTGAACTCGTCATCGGTGCGGGTACGGATCAGTATAACTCCTACTCCCAGACTGGTGGCCTGCAGATCATCACGCATACGCTCGACGCCATTTGCGAGCTTTTCCCGATGTTCCGCCGCGTCAAGATGATGCGGCAGTGGGGCGGTATCGTCGACAATACGCCGGACCGTTCGGCCATCCAGTCGAAGACGCCTGTTCCCGGGCTCTACGTCAATTGCGGCTGGGGTACCGGTGGCTTCAAGGCGACACCGGGTTCGGCCAATCTCTTCGCCCATCTGATCGCCCGCGACGAGGTGCACAAGTTCAATGCCGGGCTGACGCTGGAGCGGTTCCGCTCTGGTCGGCTGATTGACGAGGCGGCGGCTGCCGCCGTCGCGCACTGACAGGAGGACGACATGCTGCTGATCTATTGCCCTTACTGTCAGGAAGAGCGCTCCGAGCTCGAGTTCCGTGGTGCCGGTGACGCTCACATCGTTCGGCCGGCCAATATCGCCTCAATCTCTGACGAGCAGTTCGAAGAATATTTCTTCCTGCGCGACAATCCGAAAGGCCTGATCTTCGAGCGCTGGCGGCACATGCACGGCTGCGGGCGCTTCTTCAACGCGGCGCGCGATACGATCAGCGACAAGTTCATCATGACCTATAAGGCCGGCGAACCGAAGCCTGCTATCGGGACTGCGGCCGAGCCGCATGCGCCGATCGAGACCTACGAAGCAGTTGAAGGAGAGGCCCAATGAGCGGCGCGAACCGTATTGCCGGCAAGGGCCGGCTGACGCCCGCCAAAACCGCGCGTTTCACCTTCGACGGCAAGAGCTATACAGCGCTCGAAGGCGATACTGTTGCCTCGGCCTTGATTGCCCATGGTGTGCATCTTGTCGGCCGTTCGTTCAAATACCATCGCCCGCGCGGCATTCTTTCGGCCGGCGCCGAGGAGCCGAATGCGCTGATCGATGTCGCGCGCGACAGCGCCCGCAAGCAACCGAATGTGCGGGCAACCGTGCAGGAAGTCTTCGACGGCATGATCGTGAAGTCGCAGAACCGTTGGCCGTCGCTTTCCTTCGATGTCGGTGCGGTTAATAACCTGTTCTCGCCCTTCTTCGCGGCGGGCTTCTACTACAAGACATTCATGTGGCCGCGGGCCGCCTGGAAACGTGTATACGAGCCGATGATCCGCCGTGCTGCCGGCCTTGGCGTCGCGCCCACGGAAGACGATCCCGACCACTATGCCAGCCGTTATGCCCATTGCGACGTGCTGGTCGTCGGTGCCGGTATTGCCGGTCTTTCGGCAGCGTTGGCTGCTGCGGAAGCCGGAGCAAAAATCATCCTCTGCGACGAGCAGGCGGAAGCCGGTGGCGCATTGCGCTTCGACGCTGGCGTGAAAGTGGATGGGCTTGACGGTTACGCCTGGGTGCAGAAGACCCTTGCACGCCTGAAGGCCATGGAGAACGTGAAGGTCCTGACCCGAACCACGGCCTTCGGCTACTACAACCATAATTTCATCGGCCTCGTCGAACGCGTCACCGATCATATCGCCCGCCCCGGCCGCGATCTGCCGCGCGAACGGCTGTGGCAGGTCCGCGCCAAGCGCGTCATCCTGGCGACCGGCGCCATCGAACGGCACATGGTGTTTCCGAACAATGACCGGCCGGGCATCATGCTCGCTTCGGCCGGGCGGATGTATCTCAATCATTACGGCGTTGCGGTCGGCCAGAAGGTCGGCATCTATACTGCGCACGATTCAGCCTACGAGGTGGCCTTCGACCTGAAGCGGGCGGGTGTTTCGATCGCTGCGATCGTCGATAGTAGACAGGCGCCGGGTGCAGCAGTATTGGCCGAAGCCCGTACGCTCGGCATCGATGTGCTGACCGGTCAGTCGGTCGTCAATACGTCGGGTGCGCTGCGAATCTCGTCGATGACGGTCGCGCGCAACGGCGGCGCATCACCACGCAAGATCGCCGTCGATGCGCTGCTGGTCTGCGCTGGATGGACACCCTCCGTGCATCTCTTCTCCCAGTCGCGGGGCAAGGTTGCCTTCGATGCCGAGACGCAGCGTTTCCTGCCCGGCACCTATGCGCAGGACTGCCTTTCCGTCGGCGCCTGCAATGGTACGGATGGTCTGCAGCAGACCGTCGAGGAATCGCTTGCCGCCGGCGAGCTGATGGCGCAGGCCGTCGGCAGGCAGGCGGGCAGCAAGATCGGCATTTCTGTCGAGCAGGCCTTCGACTGGACGGGTGGCATGATTGGTGCTGCCGAAGGTGCCGGGCCGGAGACGAATGCCAAGGCATTCATCGACTTCCAGCACGATGTCTGCGCCAAGGACATCCGCCTTGCGGTGCGCGAGGGCATGCATTCGATCGAGCATATCAAGCGCTTCACGACGAACGGCATGGCTTCCGACCAGGGCAAGCTTTCCAACATGCATGGCTTGGCGATCGCCGCCGAAATGCTTGGCAAGGATATTCCGCAGGTCGGTCTTACCACTTTCCGCGCGCCTTACACGCCGGTGACTTACGGAGCGCTGATCGCACATTCGCGTGGGCCCTTGTTCGACCCGACGCGCAAGACGCCGCTGCATGCCTGGGAAGAGGCCAAGGGCGCCGTCTTCGAAGATGTCGGCAACTGGAAGCGCGCCTGGTTTTATCCGCGCGCCGGCGAAACGATGCATCAGGCCGTTGCCCGCGAATGCCGCACGGCGCGCGACGTTGCCGGTATCTTCGACGCCTCGACGCTCGGCAAGATCGAGATCGTCGGACCCGATGCCGCCGAATTCATGAACCTCATGTACACCAATGCCTGGGACACGCTGAAACCAGGCAAATGCCGCTACGGCATCATGCTGCGCGAAGACGGCTTCGTTTATGACGACGGCGTCGTCGGTCGTCTCTCCGATGACCGTTTCCATGTGACGACCACGACCGGCGGGGCGCCGCGTGTTCTCAACCACATGGAAGACTATCTGCAGACGGAATTCCCGCATCTGAAGGTATGGCTGACCTCGGTGACCGAGCAGTGGGCTGTAATCGCCGTGCAGGGGCCAAAGGCGCGCGATATCGTGGCGCCGCTGGTCGAAGGGCTTGATATATCCAACGAAGCCTTCCCGCACATGAGTGTCGCCGAGTGTAAGGTGGCAGGTATTCCGGCACGTCTCTTCCGTGTCTCCTTTACCGGCGAGACCGGCTTTGAAATCAATGTGCCCGCCGACTATGGCCAGTCGGTGCTGGAGGCAGTCTGGGCCAATGCCGAGCCACTCGGCGCCTGCGTCTACGGCACCGAAACCATGCATGTGCTGCGCGCCGAGAAGGGCTACATCATCGTCGGCCAGGATACGGATGGTACGGTGACGCCTGATGACGCCGGGCTCTCTTGGGCTGTCTCGAAGAAGAAGGCGGACTTCGTCGGTATTCGCGGACTGAAGCGGCCCGATCTTGTCAAGGACGGCCGCAAGCAACTCGTCGGTCTTGCGACGAAGGACGCGAAGCTGGTGCTCGAAGAGGGCGCGCAGATCGTCGCCAACCCGAACCAGCCTAAGCCGATGACGATGCTCGGTCACGTGACATCGGCCTACTGGTCTGAGAATTGTGGTCGCTCGATCGCCTTTGCACTGGTTGAAGGTGGCCGCAATCTGGTGGGCGAAACGCTCTATGTGCCGATGCCGGACCGGACCATTCCGGTCGAGGTGACGGATCTGGTGTTCTTTGACAAGGAAGGAGGCCGTATCCATGGCTGAGGTCGCAATTCGCAAACCGGCTCTCTCTGGTCTCCTTGCTGGTTCGGCGACGGTGCGCCTGACGGTGGCACCGGTCGCAAGCCGCCTTGCGCTGCGTGCGCCGGCTGAATCCGTATCGGCGCTCTCTTCCGCGCTGGGGCTGACTTTGCCGACATTACCCAAGACCTCCGGCCGTGCCGGGGGGCGTTCGGCGCTCTGGCTCGGCCCGGACGAATGGCTCGTAATTGACGAGGCTGGTTCGGATCTTCCGGCGCTTCTTTCAGGCGCTGATGTCCCGCATTCGGCGGTCGATGTCTCCCACCGCAACGTCGGTATCATTGCTTCCGGACCGGGTGCGGAGACGACGCTGTCCGCCGGCTGCCCGCAGGACCTCTCTCTGGAAATTTTCCGGGTGGGCGCTTGCTCGCGGACGATCTTCGGCAAAGTCGAGATCGTGCTCTTCCGCAGCGAGGAGGATACGTTCCGGGTGGAATGCTGGCGGTCGTTTTCGGATTATGTCTTCGGGCTGCTCTCCGAAGGCGCCGAGGACGCGAGCCATTAAGGCCCGCAAAGGACCTTAAACGTCTTCCGGCCGGTCTTTCGGGTCGAACTGGATGATGGTGATCCAGCGGGTGGTGAGCGCCGGCTTCTTTTCGTTCTCGATCTCGATCGAGACATCATAGGTCGTCATCAGCATGCCGGCGCCGCGGAAGCGGGCGTCCGAGAGTACGAAGTGGCCGCGGATACGGGTGCCGCTCTTGACCGGCGACATGAAGCGGACTTTGTCGAAGCCGTAGTTGATGCCCATCGTCTGCTCGCGCACCTTGGGCAGGCAATTGTAATTCATCGTTGACAGCAGCGAGAGTGTCAGGAAGCCGTGGGCGATGGTTCCGCCGAAGGGACTTTCGGCTGCTGCGCGAACAGGATCGACGTGAATGAACTGATGGTCGCCGGTGGCCTCGGCAAAGGCATCAATCATCTTCTGATCGACGAGGATCCAGTCAGACAATCCTGTTTCCGTGCCAACCAGCCCCCGGACATCCGAGAGCGAAATTTCCATGACCATGCATTCCTCGTAAAAAGCCGCAGCCGCAAGCCTTATCGCGCATTCGTGACGATTGCGATAACGATTCGTACTCGCGGGTTTCGTGGATCAATTTTCCACGAAATAGGCAACCGAACGCGGCTCAACGGTGGCGCGACCACCGACTTTCCGTGCGCCATCCGGCAGAAGCTGGCGCCAGTTTGCTTCGCCGGCTGAGGGAAGCGTGAAGAGTTGATGCTGTTCGGAGCGGTTGAAGAGCACGGCGAGGCGGGTCTCTTTGCGGTTGGAACGATCGTGCGTTGCAAGCACCATGCCGAGGGTGGAGAGCGAGGGCGTTTCCCATTCGCCTGTTGTCATCGGCTCGCTGGCGAGCGAAATCCACTCCACATCGCCGTTACCGGAAAAGAAGGCCAGGTCGGAGAAGACCGAGAAACGGCGGCGAAGCGTGGCGACGAAGGCGGTATGGGCGATCAGGTCTTCGTCCAGCAGCTTCCAGTCGACCCAGGTGATCTCGTTGTCCTGGCAATAGGCATTGTTGTTGCCGTGCTGCGTGCGGCCGCCCTCGTCTCCGGCCGTCAACATCACGCTGCCGCGGCTGGCAAAGAGGGTGGAGATGAGCGCCATGACATCGGCCTTGCGGCGTTCCCGGATGACGGGATAGGCGGTTTCACCTTCGACGCCGTTGTTCCAGGAATGGTTCTCGTTGTGGCCGTCGCGATTGTTCTCGCCGTTCGCCTCATTGTGCTTGCCGCTATAGGACACGAGGTCGAGGAGCGTGAAACCGTCATGGGCAGCGAGGAAATTGACGCTTCGGGTCTCTGTCCCGCCATTGGCTGAGAAAATGTTCGACGAGCCGGCCAGCACGGTCGCGAGCGAACCCGTCTTCCAGTCATCGCCACGCCAATAGCACCTGATGTCATCGCGGGCACGGTCGTTCCACTCCAGGAAGGGTGCCGGGAAATTGCCGAGCTGATAGCCGCTTGGGCCGATATCCCAGGGTTCGGCGATCATGATGCGATCGGCGAGCAGGTCGTCGGCGAGGATCGCGGCCAGAGTGCCGTTGCGGTCGAAGCCGTTTGCCGTGCGGCCGAGAACGGGAGCGAGGTCGAAACGGAAGCCGTCGATGCCGGCATTGCAGACGAAATGGCGCAAGCTGTCGATGATGAGCCGCTGGACGTAGGGATGGTCGCAGGCAACCGTATTGCCGGTGCCGGTATCGTTGACGAGCACGGATGGCCGGTCCGCTACGTGGCGGTAGTAGCTGAGATTATCGATACCGCGCAGCGACAGCGTCGTGCCGTATCGGTCGCTTTCGCCCGTATGGTTGAAAACAAGGTCGAGGATGACGGCGATGCCTTCCTCATGCAGCTTCGCCACTGTTTCGCTGAGCTCTACGATACCACCCGGCACGATACGCGGATCGAGTGCCATGAAGGCAACGGGATTGTAGCCCCAGCCGTTCGTCAGGCCGAGCGGCGGCAGATGCCGCTCGTCGATCCAGGCGGTGATCGGCATCAGCTCGACGGCATCGACGCCGATGCGCTTCAGGTGAGTGATTACGGAGGGATGGGCCAGAGCGGCGACGGTGCCGCGTTGAGCTTCCGGCACGTCCGGATGCAGGATGGTGAAGGGCTTAACCGCCACCTCATAAATAAAGCCGCCCGGTTTGAAGAGCGGCTTTCGGCTTTTGAGGGGCGCGTCTTTGGTGACGACCGACTTCGGGATCAGGTGCTGCGTATCTTCGCCGAAGATGCCGAGCCGCGGGTCGTAATGGAAAGGCCCATCGACCGCCTTGGCATAGGGATCGATCAGCAGCTTCGAGGGGTCGAACCACAGGCCGTTATCCGGAGCGTAAATGCCGTCCGCGCGGTAGCCGTAGCGTGCGCCTTCCTTCAATCCATCGACAAAAAGACGGAAGATGTGGTCGCTGTCGCGGGCCATGGGGAGCCTCGCATATTCCTTGCCGTCATCGTCGAAGAGGCAGAGATCGACCTGCGCTGCATGATGCGACCAGACAGAAAACTCCACGCCTGTTTCAAAGACGATGGCACCGCCCTGTGCGGAACTGTTGCCCCCCATATGCCCCCCGGGATCAGGTGATCACGGTCGGCTCGTTGCGTCCCGTGCGCTCACGAATGTTGGCGATGCTTTCGGCGGCCGCGATGAGATCGGCGAGCGCTTCCTGCGTTTCGATATTATGGCGAGTCGAATCCGGCTCATAGCGTTCGATATAGACGCGCAGGGTTGCGCCAGACGTGCCGGTGCCGGAAAGGCGGAAGACGACGCGGGAGCCGCCCTGGAAAAGGACGCGGATACCCTGATGTTCGCTGACCGACTTGTCGACAGGATCGTGATAGGCGAAATCGTCAGCCTTCTCGACGGTCAGATCGCCGAAGGTCTTGCCGGGCAATGTGGAAAGCTGCCCGCGCAGATTGTCGACCAGACCGTTTGCAGCATCACTGTCGACGCCTTCATAGTCATGGCGGGAGTAGTAGTTGCGGCCGTAAGTCTGCCAGTGCTGGGTGACGATTTCCTGCACGCTCTCGCCGCGTACGGCCAGGACGTTCAGCCAAAGCAGAACGGCCCAGAGGCCATCCTTTTCGCGGACATGGTTGGATCCGGTACCGGCGCTTTCTTCACCGCAGATCGTCGCCATGCCTGCGTCGAGCAAGTTGCCGAAGAATTTCCAGCCGGTCGGGGTCTCGTAGATGCCGATGCCGCGCTTTTCCGCCACACGGTCTGCCGCGCCCGATGTCGGCATGGAGCGGGCAATGCCGGCGAGGCCGCCGGAATAGCCGGGCGCCAGGTTGGCATTGGCAGCGAGGATTGCAAGACTGTCGGACGGGGTGACGAAGATGCCGCGGCCGATGATGAGGTTGCGGTCGCCGTCGCCGTCGGACGCAGCGCCGAAATCAGGGGCGTCCTCACCCATCATCTCGTCATAGAGTTCCTTCGCATGGACGAGGTTCGGGTCGGGGTGATGGCCGCCGAAATCCGGGAGCGGCATGAAATTGCGAACGGAGCCGGAGGGCGCGCCGAGACGGTTCTCGAAGATTTCCTTGGCATAGGGGCCGGTAACGGCGCTCATGGCATCGAAAGCGATGCGAAAGCCAAGGCTGATAAGATTGCGGATTGCGCCGAAATCGAAGAGTTCTTCCATCAACGCGGCATAGTCCTCGACCGGGTCGATGACCGAGAGGATCATGCCGCCCGGCAGCTCTTCCTTGCCGATGCGGTCGATGTTGACGTCGGCGAAGTCGGCGATCTTGTAGCTCTCGATCGCCTTGGAGCGGGCAAAGATCGCGTCGGTGATCTTTTCCGGGGCCGGGCCGCCATTGTTGACGTTGTACTTGATGCCGAAGTCTTCGGTCGGGCCGCCGGGGTTATGGCTGGCCGAGAGGATGATGCCGCCGAAGGCCTTGTACTTGCGGATGATGTGAGAGGCTGCGGGCGTCGAAAGAATGCCGCCCTTGCCTACCATGACCTTGCCGAAGCCATTGGCGGCGGCCATCTTGATCGCCTTCTGGATGACTTCGCGGTTGTAGTAGCGTCCGTCGCCGCCGATGACCAGGCACTTGCCCTGATAGCCTTCCAGCGAATCGAAGATCGACTGGATGAAGTTCTCCGCATAGTTCGGCTGCTGGAAGACGGGAACCTTCTTGCGCAAACCTGAGGTGCCGGGTTTCTGGTCCTGATAGGGCGTGGTGGGAACGGACTTGATCATTTTAGTTCACATGCCTTTCGAGACGAGGCTTGAATACAGGGCAACATAACGTTCGGCGCTCTTCTCCCAAGAGACATCCGACTTCATGCCCTGCTTTTGCAATTGGGTCCAGACTTTTTGATCCGCGTAAAGGTGCATGGCGCGGCGCAGTGCCTGTAGCATGCTTTCTTCGTTTACAGGTGCGAATTGTATGCCTGTCGCCACCTTTGCCGCAAGTGCGGCATGATTGGCATCAATCACGGTATCGTTGAGACCGCCGGTGCGCGCCACGATCGGCACGCAGCCATAACGCAGACCATAGAGCTGGGTAAGACCGCAAGGCTCGAAGCGTGACGGGATGATGATTGCGTCGCAGCCGGCCTGCATGAGGTGGGACATCGGCTCGTTGTAACCGATGGAAACGCCGATGCGGCCGGGGTTGCGGTTGGCGGCGGCGAGCAGCGCACCTTCGAGGGCTGCCTCGCCGGATCCGAGCACGACGAGCTTGCCACCAAGTGCGACGATCTTATCTGCAGTGCTTGCGACAAGATCCATGCCTTTTTGCCAGGTCAGCCGGCTGATGACGCAGAAGATCGGCGCGTCGTCATGGTCGAGATGGAAGAATTCCTCGATCGACCTGCGGTTCTCCAGACGGTTTTTCAGCGTCGTCGGGCCGTAGTGCGTGTGGACGACCGGATCAGTCGCCGGGTTCCAGATGTCAGCATCGATGCCATTGACGATGCCATGCAACACGTCACGGCGGCTGGCGATGACGCCTTCGAGACCCATGCCGAATTCGGGAGTGAGTATCTCGTCGGCATAGGAGGGACTGACCGTGGTGATGGCGGAGGCAGTCTGCAGGCCGCCCTTCAGGAAGCCAACGGTGCCGTAGTATTCGATGCTTTCGGTGGCAAAGGCATGGGGCGGCAGGCGCAGGCCGGGGAAAATATCGGCGCCGAACTGGCCCTGGAAGGCGATATTGTGGATCGTCAGGATGCTCGGCAGCTCGGGCGTCGGATAATAGCGCATATAGACCGGCACCATGGCGGCCTGCCAGTCATGGGCATGCACGAGATCCGGCCGCCAGCCAGGCAACAGGCCTGCGGCGATTTCGGAACCAGCCAGCGAAAGGGCGGCGAAACGGCGCCAGTTGTCCGGATGATCCTTCCCGGTCGTATCCAGATAGGGACCACCCGGGCGGTCGTAATAGGCGGGAGCGTCGAGCACGAGGATATCGAGACCCTGATGCTCTACCTCCAGCACTCTTGCCGGCTGGCCGAGCAAATCCGGAAATTCCAGCCGAACGACCGGGTTCTGCAGCATCCTCATGACGCTGGGGTATCCGGGCATGAGGGTCTTGGTTTCGACGCCGAAGGATTTGAGGGCTATTGGCAGGGCGCCTGACACGTCGGCAAGGCCCCCTGTCTTGATCAAAGGGAAGACTTCGGACGAAACCGAAAGAACTTTCATAAGTCAGATATCCAGCTTGTCGATCATCGGCTGCGTGATCAGGCAAATGCCGCTTTCGGTCCGTCTGAAGCGCCGCGCATCGAGCTCGGGATCCTCGCCGACGACAAGACCTTCCGGGATCACAACACCATGGTCGATCACAACATCTTTGAGCTGCGCGCGCCGGCCGATCTTCACGTTGGGCAGGATGACCGCTCCATCCAGCTTGGAGAAGGAATTGGCCCGCACGCCGGTGAAGAGAAGGCTCCGGTTGAGGCTTGCGCCTGAGATGATGCAGTCGCCGGCGACGACGGACGAGGTTGCCGAACCGCGGCGGTCTTCGTCGTCATGGACGAATTTCGCCGGCGGGGTGATCTCGGCGTAGGTCCAGATCGGCCAGGACTTGTCATAGATATCGAGGGCCGGAACGATCGCTGTCAGATCGATATTGGCCTGCCAGTAGGCATCGATCGTACCAACGTCGCGCCAGTAAGGCTCATGTTCGAAATCTGAACGCACGCAGGATTTGGCGAAACGGTGGGCGACCGCTTTACCGTGCTCTACGATATAGGGGATGATATCCTTGCCGAAATCGCGGCTGGAGGTCGGATCGGCGGCATCACGTCGTAGTGCCTCGATGAGGAACTTCGTGCGGAAGACGTAAATGCCCATGGAGGCGAGAGCGAAATCCGGCTTATCCGGAATGCCTGGCGGATCGGCCGGCTTTTCGATGAAGGCGAAGATTTCGTCCTTCTCGTTGACATGCATGACGCCGAAACCGACCGCATCCATGCGCGGGACTTCGAGGCAGCCGATGGTCACGTCCGCGCCGGTATCGACATGCTGCTGCAGCATGTATTCATAGTCCATCTTGTAGATATGGTCGCCAGCCAGGATGACCATGTACTCGACGCCGTAATCCTCGATGATATCGATATTCTGATAGACGGCATCGGCGGTGCCTTCGTACCACTGCGTTTCGGAAACGCGCTGGGAGGCAGGCAGGATGTCGAAGCTCTCGTTGCGCTCCGGCCGGAAGAAGTTCCAGCCACGCTGCATGTGGCGGATCAGTGAATGTGCCTTGTACTGGGTGGCGACGCCGATGCGGCGGATGCCGGAATTCAAGGCATTGGACAATGCGAAATCGATGATGCGCGCCTTGCCGCCGAAATAGACGGCTGGTTTGGCGCGTCGGTCGGTCAGTTCCTTGAGGCGGCTTCCCCTACCGCCGGCGAGAACATAGGCCATTGCATCGCGGGCAAGTGGCTGAATGCGCTTTTCTACCATTTTCTCCTCCCACCAGTCACTAATTCTCAGGTTCAAGCATGATCGTCGCCAACGGCGGCAGGGTTATCGAGCAACTTATCTCGCCGCCGGCATCGACGGCCTGCACGCGCCCGCCATTGCCCTTTCCGCTGCCGCCATAGATGTCGGCATCGGTATTGAGGATTTCCCGCCAGCGCCCCGCCGAAGGCAGTCGGATCGAGTAGTTCTCGCGATAGACAGGCGTGAAGTTCGTGATGACGGCAACCGGCTTCTGGCCGGGCGCCTTGCGCAGCCAGGCGAAGACCGAGTTCTCGTAATCATCGGCGATCAGCCATTCGAAACCGTCGCCCTCGCAGTCGCGCTCATGGAGTGCTGCCTTGCTGCGGTAGGTGAAATTGAGGTCGCGCACCAGGCGGCGCATGCCTTCGTGCATGCGATATTGGAGCAGATTCCAGTCGAGCGACTTGTTTTCGCTCCATTCGGCCCACTGGGCAAATTCCTGCCCCATGAAGAGCAGCTTCTTGCCGGGATAGCCCCACATGAAGGCGTAGTAGGCGCGCAGATTGGCGAATTTCTGCCAGTCGTCGCCCGGCATCTTGGCGATCAGCGAGCCCTTGCCGTGTACGACTTCGTCGTGGGACAGTGGCAAGACAAAGTTTTCCGAATAGGCGTAGAGCAGCCCGAAGGTCAACTCATTGTGGTGATGCTTGCGGTGCACCGGTTCGCGGCTCATGTAGCTCAGTGTGTCGTGCATGAAGCCCATATTCCACTTGAAACCGAAGCCGAGGCCGCCTTCGTGAACTGGTTGCGAGACTTTCGGCCAGGACGTCGATTCCTCGGCGATGGTCATGACGCCGGGATGCTCACCATAGATGCGGGTATTGAGGCTTTGCAGAAAGCGGACGGCTTCGAGGTTTTCATTGCCGCCATACTCGTTCGGGATCCATTCGCCGTGCTTGCGCGAATAGTCGAGATAGAGCATCGAAGCGACTGCATCGACGCGCAGACCGTCGAGATGGAATTTCTCCGCCCAGTAGAGCGCGTTGTTGACGAGGTAAGATACGACTTCGGTCCGGCCAAAATTGTAGATCGCCGTATTCCAGTCCGGATGGAAACCCTTGCGCGGGTCTTCGTGCTCGTAAAGCGCGGTACCGTCGAACCAGCCGAGACCATGTTCGTCGGTTGGGAAATGTGCCGGTACCCAGTCGAGAATGACGCCGATGCCGACCTTGTGACAGCCGTTGACGAAGCGGGCGAACCCCTCCGGCTCACCGAAACGGGCGGTCGGGGCATAAAGACCGGTCGTCTGATAGCCCCAGGAGGGGTCGTAAGGGTGTTCGGTAATCGGCAGGAATTCGATGTGGGTGAAACCCATGTCGACGCAATAGGGGATGAGGCTCGAAGCAAGCTCATCCCATGACAGCATGGAGCCGTCCTGGCGGCGCTGCCAGGAGCCGGCATGAACTTCGTAAATGCTGATCGGCTGACGGCGTTTGTCAGTCTCGCGCCAGTGCTTCAGATGCGGCTCGTCCTGCCAGTCCTGTATAAGCTCGGCTGCGGTCACGGAGGCCGTCTTTGGGCGCAGTTCGCTGCGGCGGGCAAAGGGATCAGCCTTCAACGGCAGCAGAACGCCGTCATGACCGCGTATTTCGAATTTATAGGGAACGCCGAGCGGCACGTCGGGAGCGAAGATCTCCCAGATCCCGCTGTCGGAACGGAAGCGCATCACATGACGCCGTCCGTCCCAGTTATTGAAATCGCCGACAACAGAAACGCGCTGGGCATTCGGTGCCCAGACGGCAAAATGGATGCCGGTCGCGCCTTCATGCTTGATGCGGTGGGCGCCCATCTTGTCGAAGAGCCGCAGATGCGAACCCTGCCGGGCGTAATAATCGTCCATCGGGCCGAGTACGGGGCCGAAGCTGTATGGGTCCGTCACTGCCCATTCGGCGTCGGCGCGCCGGGCGCGATAGCGCACCGGCTGGAATTTTGTGATGGAGACCTGGCCGCCGAAAATACCGTCAGGATGGAGCTGGTGGAGATCGCCGATCGGCGTTCCATCCAGCGCCATTGCCGTGACAGCTTCGGCGCCCGGAAGGAAACACCTGGTGATGAAGGCCTCGCCGGCCTGATGCACGCCCAGGACGGCAAAGGGATTGTCATGCGAGCCACTGAGGATTGCCGCTATTTCGTCAGCCGAAATTTCCCAGGGAAGCTTCACTTCAGGGGCGGCTTTCGGCGGCTTCATCAAGCTCTCCAGATCTCGTCTGCATATTGCCGGATTGTGCGGTCGGAAGAGAACCAGCCCATCCGCGCCGTGTTGTTGATTGTCTTCTCATACCAAGAGGACTGGTTGGTCCAGATCTGGTCGACCTCGCGCTGGGCGGCGGCGTAGGCATCGAAATCGCCAGCGACCATGAACCAGTCATGGGAATATATGCCGTCGATGAGGCCGGTGTAGCGGTTGCGGTCGTCAGGAGAGAAGACGCCTGAGCTGATGGCGGCAAGCGCCTGTGCCAGCTCACGCGAACCTTCGATGATTGCACGAGGATTGTGGCCCTCGCTACGGATCTTGGCGACTTCATCTGCCTGCAGGCCGAAGATGACGATGTTGTCTTCGCCGACATTGTCGCGCATTTCGACATTGGCGCCATCGAGCGTGCCGATCGTCAGTGCGCCGTTCAGGCCGAACTTCATGTTGCCGGTGCCTGATGCTTCCATGCCGGCCGTGGAAATCTGCTCGGAGAGGTCTGCCGCCGGTACCATGACTTCCGCGAGCGTGACATTATAGTTCGGCACGAAGACGACCTTCAGCAGGCCGCGGACCGACGGGTCATTGTTGATGGTGCGGGCGACATCATTGATGAGCTTGATGATGAGCTTGGCGTTGTAATAGCTCGGTGCCGCTTTGCCGGCGAAGAGTTTTACGCGCGGCACCCAATCCAGCTCCGGATGCGAGCGGATCTGATCGTAGAGCGCGACGGCTTCGACGATGTTGAGGAGCTGGCGCTTGTATTCGTGGATGCGCTTGATCTGGATGTCGAACATGGCCGACGGATCGAGCTTCACGCCCATGCGGCTGGCGACGAGATTGGAAAGAGCCACTTTGTTGGCGCGCTTCACGGCCGCGAACTTCTGCTGGAAACTCGGGTCCGTTGCAAACTTGTCGAGTGCACGCAGCTTCTCGGCGTCATCGAGGAATTCGTCGCCGATCGCTTCGCGCACCAAGCCGGTCAGCCCGGGGTTGCACTGCTGCAGCCAGCGGCGGGGGGTGATGCCGTTGGTCTTGTTGTTGATGCGATCAGGGTAGAGCTTGTGCAGGTCCGCAAAGACCGTAACCTTCATGAGGTCGGTGTGCAGCGCGGAGACGCCGTTGATCGAATGCGAGCCGACGAAGGCGAGGTTGCCCATACGCACGCGGCGGTCACCGCTTTCATCGATCAGCGAGATCGAACGGATTTCGGTGTCGGAGAAATTCCGCGTCTTGCGCGCTTCGATCAGGATCTTGGCGTTGATCGCGTAGATGATCTGCATATGGCGCGGCAGCAGACGTTCGAAGAGCGGAACCGGCCAGCTTTCCAGCGCTTCGGGAAGGAGCGTGTGGTTGGTGTAGGAGAAGGTGCGGCGGGTGATATCCCAGGCTTGTTCGAAATCCATGCCGTGCACATCGCAGAGCAGGCGCGTCAGTTCGGCAACGGAAACCGCTGGGTGCGTGTCGTTGAGCTGGATCGCCACCTTGTCCGGCAAGGAGGTGAAGTCGTCATACTGCTGCAGGTGACGGCGCAGGATGTCCTGCAGAGAGGCGGAGGAGAAGAAATATTCCTGGCGCAGGCGCAGCTCCTGGCCGGCAGGCGTTGCGTCTGCCGGATAGAGAACGCGGGTCAGGCTTTCAGCTCTGTTGCTCTCGCGCAGCGCGCCGATATGGTCGCCGGCGTTGAAGGCGTCGAGCAGGATCGGGTCTATCGGCTGTGCCGACCAGAGGCGCAACGTATTGACGCGTTTGCCACGCCAGCCGACGACAGGTGTGTCGAAGGCGGCGGCGATGACGCGCTCGGCCGGCTTCCAGACGTATCGTGGCTGCTCGTCATGGCTGTTGATGACCTCGATCGAGCCGCCGAAGCCGATTTCATAGGCGCTTTCGCGGCGCTCGAATTCCCAGGGATTGCCGTGCGCAAGCCAGTTTTCCGGCAGCTCGACCTGCCAGCCGTCCGCCATCTGCTGACGGAAAAGGCCGTGGACGTAGCGGATGCCGTAGCCATAAGCCGGAACATCGACAGTTGCCATCGACTCCATAAAACAGGCAGCAAGACGGCCGAGACCGCCGTTGCCGAGTGCGGCATCCGGTTCGAGGCCGGCAATGACGTTGATATCGACGCCGAGCGAAGCGAGCGCATCCCGAACCTCTTCCATCAGGTTGAGATTGGACACGGCATCGCGCATCAGGCGGCCGATCAGGAATTCGAGAGACATGTAGTAGACGCGCTTGGCGCCTGTTTCATAGACCTTGCGGGTGGACTCCATCCACTTGTCGATGATGCGGTCACGCACCACGAGAATGGTTGCCGTCAGCCAGTCATGCGGCTTGGCGACCTTGGCATCCTTGCCAATGCGGTAGGTCAGACGCTCGATGATTTCCTCAGCGAGGATTTCTGGCCGGGAACTGCGCGGAGCTGGTGAGGGGATGATCGGCTTCGAAACAGTATTCATGTCAGGTCTCGCCAATTTTGATTTGGTTACAGTATCTTACGCCTGATTCAATCGATTTGTCGCTTATACCGACAGGGCAGTTTATGCACCGTTATCACGCACTTGCAACAAGGGAATTGGGCAAACGAAAAATTTGCGGAACCTTCATATTCGACAGGCCCAAGGGACTTGATTTCAATCGGTTTTCCCGATCTGATGGGCCGAATAAAGTCTAAACGAAAAGCCGCCCCGGTTTGTTCCGGAGCGGCTTTTTGCTGTGGTGAAATACGGGCTTTTTAGTTGATCAGGCGCGTTACTTGGTTTGCTGCCTTGGCGCCGATCGACTTGAAAGCATTCAGAAGCGCCGTCATATTCTCCGCCGCGAAATAGTGCGCGGAGGTCGTGGCGCAGTAGTTCAGCAAAGCTTTTCCGCCGGCCGGCGCCATGAGGGCGACTGTATAGACCTGGATCTTCTGGTCGCGGGCTTTGTCGCAATATTTCTTCGTGTCGGTGTCTGCCGAGGCTACGTTGTTGTCTCCATCGGTCATGAAAACAATGTATTTGGTCGGCGTCTGTCCGGTCTTATCCTGATGCGCCTTGTCCTCCTTGGGGTCCACCAAGCTATCATAGGCCTTCTTGAAGGCCGCGCTGGAATCGGTGCGACCCGAGGCGGTCAGCGCGTTGACGTAGCTGACAACCTTGGCGGTGCCCCAATCGAGCGGCTGTGCGGTCTGCATCTTGTCGTTATAGGAAACAGAGCCCGTGCGAACGTAGGTGCTATCGGGGTCGGCAGTATTGAGCTGACCGGCCAAACTGGCAACAGCAAGCTTCAGCGCCTCGATCTTGGTGTAGTAGTTCGTGACTGTATTTGTGCAGGTCTTGCTGACCCATTTGCGGGTATTGCTGTCGTAATAGCTGCAATCCTCAGTCTCGTCCCTCGTCGGCTCCGAAGCGTTGACCGTCGTGGTGTATTCAGCCATGGAGCCGGAACGGTCGAGGACGAGATACATGGAGACCGAGCCCTGGGTTTCCGAATGGCCGCTGACTGTCGTGCCTGATGCGGCGATGTTCTGCGTTTTGAAGCCGATCACGCGCATCATCGGGTTTACGTTGATCGTGTAGCTCGGCGCTACGGTAACTTGGTACGAGACAGACTTGCCGGAGGTCGTCGTGGAGACGTTCACCGCGGTGCTGTTCTTGATATCGGTCGTCGAAGGATCCGTGTCCTGAAGATAGTTCGCCATCTGGCCGGCGACGAAATCGCGGGCAAAGGCCTGGGCATCGGCGGGCTGAATAGTCTTGTTTGCAAGCGCAGTCGCGGTTGCGAGCGCGGCCGCGTCGGCCGCTTCCTGCAGTTGTCGCTGCGAAAGCAGCATGTCTGTTACCTGAATGGAGACACCCGCGGCGCCGATAAGCACAGGCAGCAAGATGGCCGTCATGATACCGAAATTGCCGCCACGGTCGCGCCGTAGCCGATCAAGAAGCGAATGCAGGGTGTTCATCATGTCCACCGGTTCGAAGGAGCCCTATTTGGCTCTTGATGGACCAGATGACTTTAATGGGCGCTAAAGCCGGTCTCTAAAATTGCAGGCAACTGGCTGTTTTTTCCAATTTCGGGATTATTTGAGCGGAATTACGTCCACTGCCTGCACGGAACGCTGACTGCCATAACTCTTGAGCACACCGATAACGGGAGCGACATCGGCATAGTCGCGGCCGTATGCGACGACGATATGGTCGGTTCCAGCAGGGATATTGTTGGTGGGATCGAGCTCGATCCAGCCGGCCGTTTCGCCGCACCAGACGCGGACCCAGGCATGCATGGCGTCAGCCCCTTCCAGCCGCTCCTTGCCCGGCGGCGGGATTGTGCGCAGGAAGCCGGAGACATAGCCGGCGGGAATGCCGAGGCTGCGCAGCGCGAGGATCATGACATGAGTGAAATCCTGGCAGACGCCGCGCTTCAGTTTGAAGGACTCCAGCGGCGTCGTGTCGACGGTCGTCGCTTCCGGATCGTAGGTGAAATCCTTGTTGATGCGAGCGCACAGCGCATAGGCGATCTGCATGACGGTCAGCGACGGCTGTACACAGGTCTTTGCGTATTCACTGATCGCCTTGGTTTCGGTCAGGCGCGGACTGTCGCCAAGGAAATGGTGGGGCGATTCCGAATCGAGCGACCAGATTCCGGCGACTTCCTCCGGCAGCTTAGCCAGCAGCGGCGAGAAGTCCGCCGACATCACCTGGCTTTCGACCTGCACGCGGGCCTGCATGCGGATATCGAGCGTTTCATGCGGCGAGCGCAGCAGGAAGGATGTTGCCGGATGCTGGAAGAAATCGACGAAATGCGACTGTTCGTCCGGCTGCGGCGAAATGCTGATCGAGCCCGCGACAAGCCGCTGGCGGTTCGCCAGCGAGAGTGGCATGAGGCGCATGATATGGCGCGCGCCTGACGCAGGCGTGTCGTAGGCATAGCCCATATGTAGCGTGAGATCGTATAGCACCGCCGTCATCCGAGATAGGTCTGCGCCAGGAGGTCGGAGAGGTGTTCCAGTTCGCGCTCCAGCCGATGATAGACATCGTCGCTCATCGTCTCCGGCGTCATGACGGCTAGGCCCGAATGCAGGCGCATCGCCTCGCGGTAGAAGGGCGACATCTGGCCGTTCATGAAGGCGTTTGGAAGCTGCTCCACCTCGCGATGGATCTCGTTCATCTGGAAGAGGATCGAGCGCGGATTAAGAGGATCGAGCGCCAGGAGATCGGTGACCGTCAGCCGCGCCGTGTTGACGTTGTAGCGGCGGCGGTGGGTCATGACGCTGTCGCCGATTTCGAGCAACATGTCGAGTGCGCCGTCGGGCGCTTCCGGGCCGGACATGTGGCCGAGCAACCGCGTCATATGCAGGCCGCGCTCAATGTATCGGCCAAGCGAGAGGAAGCGCCATCCGGTGAAGCGGTACATGTTTTCATGCACGAGACCGGCGAAGCCTGCGAGTTTGCGCAGCAGGATGGTCATGGCGTGGCTGGCATCGTCACCGGCGGTGATAGTCGAGTGGAAGCGGCGAGCGGTCTTGGCGAGATCGTTGAGCGCCAGCCAGCCATCCGGCGAGAAGCGGTCGCGGATATTGCTCGCCGAATAGACCGCGCTCTCAATATTGCGCAGCAGCGATTCCGGCACTGGCTCGGCGGTGTCGATATCGACGGCGGCAAGATATTCGGTGACGTCGGCAAGCAGCGGCTGGTTCGGGTCGGCCGCCTCGGCGTAACGTGCATGCCATGCGCGCAGAATGCGCAGTGCCCCTTCAGCGCGTTCAATATAGCGGCCCAGCCAGAAGAGGTTATCGGCCGCGCGGCTCGGCAGGCTGCCCGGCATGTTGCGGGTGAAGCTGCCCTCGGCGGGCAGAAGAGTGTGGCGCTCGACCGGCTTGTCGCTGACGATCCAGACATCGGCCGCCGCGCCACCGGATTGCATGGCGATGGCGGCGACATCGTCTCCCGAGCCGATGCGGGCAAAGCCGCCGGGCATGATCTGCCAGCCGTTGGCGGTACGGGCGGCGAACACGCGCAGCGACATCGGCCGCGGCGTCAGCTTGCCGTTGACCCAGGCGGGTGTGGTCGAGAGGGTGACGACTTCCTGACCGACGAGCTTTGCGCCGTCGCTTGTCAGCCAGTCTGTAATCGAGTTCTTCGCTGTGGCGCGCAGCGACGAGCCGAGGACGGATTCGCCGCTGTCATCGAAGAAGGGGGCGCGGGAATAGGCCGGGCCGATCACCATCTTCTCGATATTGGCAGCCACGTGGTCACGCTCGTCCTTCTGGCCGCACCACCATGTGGCGATGGACGGCAGGCGCAGATCTTCGCCCAGCAGCTGGCGACAGACGGCGGGCATGAAGGCGAGCAGGGCGCGCGTTTCCAAAACGCCGGTGCCGAGCGCGTTGACGATGGTGATGGTTTCGGCGCGCAGCGACTCCACAAGGCCGGGGGTGCCGATATGCGAGTTCTGGTTCAGCTCCAGCGGATCGGCATAGGCGGAATCGAGACGCCGCCACAGAACGCCGATCGGCTTCAGGCCGGCGACGGTGCGCACCATGACGCGGCCGTTGACGACAGTCAGATCCTCGCCTTCCAGCAGCATGAAGCCGAGGTAGCGGGCAATGTAGGCGTGTTCGTAGTAGGTTTCGTTTGCGGGGCCGGGGGTGAGAACCGCAATGCGGTCGTCGCCCGAATGTTTCATCGTCTGCAGTGCATCGCGGAAGGCGCCGAAGAAGGAAGCGAGGCGGTGGACCGGCGTTTCGGCGTAGATATCGGAAAAGGCGCGGGTGGTCGCAACCCGGTTTTCCAGCGCAAAGCCTGCGCCCGAGGGGGCCTGCGTGCGGTCGGCAAGTACCCACCAATTGCCGTCAGGGCCACGGCCGATCTCGAAGGCGCAGAAATGCAGATAGTGCCCGGTTGCCGGTTTTACGCCAACCAGAGGTCGTTGGAATTCCGGATTGGCAGCGATGAGGGCGGGCGGAACGATGCCCTCCTCGACGAGCTCGTTGTCGCCGTAGATATCGGCAACCATCGCTTCGAGGAGATTGGCGCGCTGCACGAGGCCTGCCGAAAGAGCCTGCCATTCACGCTCGTCGATCAGCACTGGAATGTGGGAGAGCGGCCAGGCACGCTCGCCGCTGCCCTTGGCGCCGTAAGCCCGGTAAAAGACGCCGGCGTCGCGCAAATAGCGGTCGGCGCGGGCGAACCGCTCGGCCAGATCCTTTTCCGGCATGATGTTCAGATGGGCGAGGAAGCGCTGCCAGACCGGACGGATGGTGCCGTTATTATCCACCATCTCGTCGGCGATACCGGACAAGGGCTCATAATCGAAGACCGCGTCCGCGCCGGCGCGTTCTTCGATTTCGTCCCTCAGTTCTAGTGCAGGCTTCTTGCCCATCAGACCCAGTTTCTTCAAATTCCAGCGGGCCGCCTCAGATCCAGCGTGAGCGGGAATTCAGGCGAAACCGTTTCGGCGCGCGGGATATAACCACCCGCCGTATGCCCCCACGGTTCGAAACGGGCAAGCCGCCGCGCTTCCGCTTCGTTGCCGTTGACCGGGAAGGTTTCATAATTCCGACCACCCGGATGGGCAACGTGATAGATGCAGCCGCCGATCGAACGTTTCGACCATGTATCATAAATATCAAAAGTCAAAGGCGTATTCACCGGCAATACAGGGTGCAGGCCAGAAGCCGGCTGCCAGGCCTTGAAACGCACGCCAGCGACCGACACGCCCGATGTGCCCGTCGGCATCAGCGGTACGATTCGGCCGTTGCAGGTGACGATGTAGCGCGAGACGTTGTTCGTTTCGAGCCGAACCTGAAGGCGCTCGACGGAGCTGTCGACGTAACGGACAGTGCCGCCCGGCGCGCCTTCCTCGCCCATGACGTGCCAGGGCTCCAGCGCCTGGCGCAGTTCCAGCTTCGAACCCTCGTATTCGACCTCGCCGCAGAAGGGGAAGCGGAATTCGAGCTGCGCCTTGAACCATTCGGGGCTGAGGTCGAAGCCGTTTTCGCGCAGGTCGGCGAGCACATCGAGGAAATCCGTCCAGACGAAATGCGGCAGCATGAAACGGTCGTGCAGTGTCGTACCCCAGCGGACGAAATTGCCATCGGCGGGGGTCTTCCAAAAGCGGGCGATCAGCGCGCGCACCAGCAATTGCTGGGCAAGCGACATACGCGCGTTCGGCGGCATCTCAAAGCCGCGGAACTCGATGAGGCCGAGCCGTCCAGTCGGGCCATCCGGCGAGAACAGCTTGTCGATGCAGATCTCGGCACGGTGCGTGTTACCGGTGACATCGGTCAAAAGATTTCGGAACAGCCGGTCGACGAGCCAGGGCAACGGCAGTTGACCGCGACCCGGCGCTCCGATCTGCGCCATCGCGATTTCCAGCTCATAGAGGCTGTCGTGGCGGGCCTCGTCGATGCGCGGCGCTTGGCTGGTCGGCCCGATGAACATGCCGGAAAAGAGGTAGGAGAGCGAGGGATGGCGTTGCCAGTGGAGAATGATGCTTTTCAGCAGGTCCGGGCGGCGCAGGAACGGGCTGTTGTTTGGATTGGCGGCGCCGACGACGACGTGGTTGCCGCCGCCGGTGCCGGTGTGGCGACCATCGACCATGAACTTGTCGGCGCCGAGCCGGGTGGCGCGGGCTTCCTCGTAGATCGCCGTGGTGATGTCGACGCAATCCTGCCAGTTGGAAGCTGGATGGATGTTGACTTCGATGACGCCTGGATCGGGAGCGACGCGGATGACGTTGATGCGCTCGTCCTGCGGCGGCGGATAGCCTTCGATGTGAACCGGAAGCTTGAGTTCGGCAGCGGCGTTTTCGGCAGCGGCGATCAGCTCGAGATAATCCTCGACGCGCTCGACCGGCGGCATGAAGACGCAGAGCCTGCCTTCGCGCGGTTCGACCGACAAGGCAGTGCGCACGGCACCACCTATGTCGCCAAGGGTCTGTTCGACACGGACGGCGTGGCTTTCGTCCGTCTGGAATGATGCTTCCGGCATGGCGCGGCCGGCGGGTACGAAGACGTCAGGCAACGGCGGGCGCGGTATCGACGGATCTGCGGCGTGGATATAAGGGTAGCGCGCCGGCGGGACATAGGGCAGCGTGCCGAGTGGCAGGCGATAGCCGATCGGGCTATCACCCGGTACGAGAAAGATCTTTCCGCGGCGCGTGCGCCATATTTCGCTGACCCAGATGCGGCTTGCGGCAGCCTTAGCATTCCATACCTGAACGGGAAGGATATAACCCGTCGGCACGGTGAGGCCTCGGGCGAAGACGCGGGCAATGCGGTTGCGCTCCTCGGGGTCCTTCAGCTTCGAATTCGACGGATCGACATTTTCGGGAAGGCTGCCTTCCTTGATGATCCAGTCTGCAGGATCCTCATAGGCCGGCTGCACCATATCCGGCTTGATTGCCAGTTCCCTGGCGATCGCCGTCAGAAGCTTTTCGGCATCCTCGGCCTTGACGCCGGTATCCTTGCCTTCAGCGGCGATCAGGTCGAGGTTCTGCCAGATCGGTTTGCCGTCACGGCGCCAGTAGAGAGAGAAGGTCCAGCGCGGCAGGCTTTCGCCGGGATACCATTTACCCTGGCCGTAATGCAGGAAGCCGCCGGGCGCGAAGCGCTCCTGCAGCCTGCGGATCAGGCTGTCGGCCTTTTCGCGTTTGGTCGGTCCGACGGCGGCGGTGTTCCATTCCTCGGACTGAAAATCGTCGATCGAGACGAAAGTCGGCTCGCCGCCCATCGTCAGGCGTACATCCTCGGCTTCGAGGACGCGGTCGACCTTCTCGCCGAGCTGGTTGAGCTCGTCCCAGCTCTCATCAGAGAAGGGTTTTGTGATGCGCGGGTGCTCGGCGACGCGGGAGACCTTCATGTCGAAGGCGAATTCGGTTTCGGCCTCGCCGAAATAACCGCCGGAGATCGGGGCGGCATTGCTGAAATGCGGCGTGGCGGCGAGCGGAATATGGCTTTCGCCGGTCAGCAGGCCGGAGGTCGGATCGAGACCGACCCAGCCGGCGCCGGGCAGATAGACCTCCGCCCAGGCATGCAGATCAGTGAAATCGACCTCGGTACCTGAAGGACCGTCGAGGGCCTTCAGGTCTGGCGCCAACTGGATGAGATAGCCGGAGACGAAGCGGGCGGCGAGCCCGAGATGGCGCAGGATCTGCACGAGCAGCCAGCTGGTGTCGCGGCAGGAGCCCTTGGCAGTTTCCAGCGTCTCCTCCGGCGTCTGGACGCCGGCTTCCATGCGGATGACATAACCGATCTGCCGCTGCAGACGGGCATTGAGACCGACGATCATGTCCACCGTCGGCTGATCGGGCGACCAGTCGAGCGTCGGCAGGAGTGCCTTCAGGCGCGGGCCAGCCGGCTCCGGCATCATGTAGATCGAGAGATCTTCACGGAGCGATTCCGGGTAGTTGAAGGGCCACTTCGTCGCTTCCTCCTCGACGAAGAAATCGAAGGGATTGTAGACCGTCATGTCGGCAACGAGATCGACCTCGATCTTGAATTCGGTCACCGGTTCGGGAAAGACGAAGCGCGCGAGGTAGTTGCCGTAAGGATCCTGCTGGAGGTTCACGAAGTGGTTCGACGGCGTGACCTTCAGAGAATGGCTCAAAACCCGCGTCTTCGAATGCGAGGCCGGTTTCAGACGGATGATCTGTGGGCCGAGGCGGACCGGTTTGTCATACTGATAATGGGTCAGATGATAGATGCTGGCTTTGATCGACATAGTGCTCTTTTATCTGCTTGCCGTTGATCGGCTTAGCTGTTCCCAAAGCCAGTGTGTGCAATGCAGCGAAAGAATGCAAGGCGGAAAGGTTAACGCGGTGACGGCATTCAGGCGGCTCTGTTGAACGTCACTGACGCCTTCAGACCCCTACCGCCGCGGCCCGGTATCAATACAAGTCTCGCATTGAAAAGATTAGCGATTTCCTCGACGATCGGCAGGCCGAGGCCGGCACCGGGTGCGCCGGACTCATTGCCGCGGGAGAAACGCTTTCTGACGGCTTCCAGCTTTTCGGGCGGAATCCCCGGGCCGTTATCCTCGACTTCCAGTCTGACCGTTTCCGCATCCTCCATGATACGGACAGTCACTTCCGCGCCCTTGCCGGCATAGGCGATGGCATTGCCGGCGAGATTGCGCAGCATCTCGCCGATCAGCAGCGGCTCGGCGCGGATCATCGCAGGTCCTTCGCCCTCGAAGCCGAGATCGATGCCGGCTTCGGCAGCGCGGGGGATCTGCTCGCCGGTGATCTCCTGAGCAATGGCCGTGAGATCGATGGCCGAGACCGTCAGTGCTTCCTTGGCGGTCGCGGCATCGATCTTGGCCATCAGCAGAAGCTGGGCAAGGATACGCTCGGCATGGGCAACAGCCTGATCGCCTTTGAGTGCGGCATGTTGCGCCTCGTCGAGAGAACCGGCGCGGGCTGAAAGAGCAAGCTGTGTGCGGATGATCGTGAGCGGCGTGCGGAGCTGGTGGCTGGCATTGCCGGTGAAATTGCGCAGCGCATCGAGCGCCGATTGCAAGCGCACCATGAAGGAGTTGACCGTATCGACAAGTGGCTGCACCTCACTTGGAACGGATTGCTCGATCGGATGCAAGTCGCCCGGGTTGCGCTCGCCGATAGCGTCGCCGAGCTTGTAGAGCGGCCGTAGCGCCACCGTAACGGAAATCCAGACGATAACGGCGGCACCGGCTATCATGACGGCGAGGCGCAGCGCCGAGCGGACGAGGATTGCCTGCGCCAGATGACGGCGGGCAATGGTGGTTTCGGCGACGGTGACGACGAAGGGCACAGAGCGGATGCCGGTCGAGGCGGAGCGTCCCAATGTCGCCACACGGATCGGCTCGCCGCGGAAGATGTCGTCGGCAAAGGCGGCCGTATCGCCCTGCGTTTCCTTCAGCACCGGCAGCGCTTGGTAGCCGGTGATGAAATTTCCGGGTGGGCCGTCGACACGGTAGAAGACGCGGTCCTGTGCCGCCGATGTCAGCATTTCCAGCGCGACATAGGGAATATCGACCTCGAGCGTGCCGTCTTCGGCGACGACGACACGTTCGGCGATGGCCAGCGCCGAGCCGGCCAACACGCGGTCAGAAACGATGTTCGAGGTCTGGACGGCTTCGCGCCAGGTATCGGCGAGCGCCAGCGTGCCGATAACGGCAGTCGAAACAAGCAGCCAGAAAAGCAGTCGGCGCCGGAGCGAATAGGCCGCCGTCATGAGGGCTCGGGCAGCTTGTCGAGATAATAACCGATGCCGCGGGCGGTCCTAACCGTCAGTCCGTGCGGTGAAAGCCTCTTTCTCAGGCGGCTGACATATTGCTCGATGGCATTGGCGGAGATGTCGTCATCGAAGGCAGTCAGCGACTGCATGATCGCCTCCTTGGCGACGACCTTGCCGGCGCGCATGAAAAGAATTTCGAGCAGGCCGAGCTCGCGGGAGGGGATGTCGAGCGGCGTGGCACCGGCCGAAAAGGCGCGAGAATTCAGGTCGAGTGAGATCGATCCGAAGCTGACTGTCGAGGAATGCAGCCCGGCCTGGCGGCGCAGAAGCACGCGCACACGCGCTTCGAATTCAGCAATGTCGAAGGGCTTGATGAGGTAGTCGTCAGCACCGAGATCCAGGCCTTTCACACGCTCTTCCGGCGAGCCGCGGGCCGTCAGGACGAGCACGGCAGCCCGGCTGCCGCGGGCGCGCATGGCGCGCAGCACATCAAGGCCGTCCATTTCGGGAAGGTTCAGATCGAGAATGACGAGATCGAAATTTTCCGCTGCGATGACGGCATTGGCCGAAGCCCCGTCATGGACGACATCCACTGCATGGCCCGTGCCGCGCAAGATCGCCGACAGGCCGTCGGCCAACGCGATATTGTCTTCGGTAAGCAGGATGCGCAACGGATGTTTCCCTCGATTTTTCGGGGAGTTTATCAGGGATGACAGCCCGATGTCACAGCGATTCTGGGAATTGGTGAATGGAGGATAGCAGGATTTTATTCGCCTTCCGGCCCTGCGCATCATCAGCCCGATCGCCACGACGCCATGGGCCGGTTTCGATCCGCACCGAGATGTCGATGGCGGGGCGCAGACCGTCGTGGTAAGGACAAGGGGAGTTTGGGGAGGCTTTGCAGATGCGGAACCTGTCGGTCGGGCTTGTGGAAAGCCCGGAAGAGATCGATGCCGTTCGGCATCTCAGCCGTGCCTTCCGACAATGGCTTTACGACAACTATCCCGACGAGCGGGCGCAGATAGAACTTTACTACAGTCCGGAAAAATTCGAGGCTATGCTCGCCGACCTGCCGAAGATCCATGCAAGGCCACAAGGGGCAATGTTCCTGGCGCGGCTGGATGGAGAGATTGTCGGCTGCGTGATGCAGCATGAGATCGCGCCGGGCATATCGGAGATGAAGCGGCTCTTCGTTTCCGAGCAGGCACGCGGCAGTGGCGCAGCACTGGCGCTTTGCGAAGCGTCCCTCGCACAGGCCAAGAAGGATGGCTACGGGATGATGCGGCTCGATACCGGCCATCGGCAGGTCGCTGCCCAGAAGCTATATCGCCGCCTGGGTTTTCGCGAGCGAGACGCCTACTACGAGATCCCTGATGATCTGAAGCCGATCCTGATGTTCTTCGAGCGCGAGCTTTGAGGTCTGGCTGTAGCCACCACTGGAAGCCGACCCTTGTCTGGCTTGTGCGGCTCGGGCATTCTTGCGCGATGAGGAGCCTTTTCATTCTGTTCCTGTGTCTGGTGCCCGGCTTTGCGGCAGCGGATCAGGTCTTCTATCCGGCGAAGTCGGGCAATACTGATGCGCCGGTGCTGACAGTCTATTCCTCGCTCGACGAGCCCTTGGCGCAGCCGATGATCCGCGGCTTTCAGGAGGCCAATCCGGACGTGGCGGTCAAATACGAGGACATGCTGACGGGGGATATTTACGACCGCATCGTCAAGGAGACGGATGCCGGTCACAAAACGGCGGACTTCGCCTTCTCCTCTGCGATGGACCTGCAGGTGAAGCTTTCGAACGACGGCTATGCGCAGGTGAGCAACCTGCCGATGAGCGCCCAATGGCCGAAATGGGCGAACTGGCGCAACACCGCCTATGCGCTGACCTTCGAACCTGCCGTCTTCGTCTATCACAAGCCGAGCTTTGTTCATGAATCGGTGCCGAGCTCGCGGGCGGAATTCGTCGACTATTTGAAACGCAAGGGCAATGAGGTTTATGGGCGGATCGGGACCTATGATATTGAACGTTCCGGCGTGGGCTTTTTGTTCATGGCGCGCGATCAGGAACAGTTCGGCGATATCTGGTCGGTGATCGGGGCGATGGGGGCAGCCGGCGTGAAGCTCTACTCCACGAGTTCGGCAATCCTCGAGCGGGTGGCCGATGGGCGCTTCGTGCTCGGCTACAATATCCTCGGCTCTTATGCGGCCGACTGGGCCTCGCGTCATCCTGACGTCGGCATCGTGTTGCCGAAGGATTATACGGTCGTGATGTCGCGCATCGGCCTGGTGCCGCAGGCTGCCGCGGAACCGGAACTCGGGCGTCGCTACCTTGCCTTTTTCATGTCGAAGGAGGGCCAGACGATCATGGCCCGCGAGTTGCAGATCCCGGCCGTCAGCCCGGAAGTGGCGGGCGAGAATACCGCCAATACGTTGCAGGAACTGCTCGGCGCACAGTTGCGTCCGGTGCCTGTCAGCCCCGGTCTGATGGTCTATCTCGATCAGGTGAAGCGGGCTCGGCTGATTGCGCACTGGAATGAGGTGCTGCGGACGCAGTAAAAACCTCGCTCGGCCAGTAGGAAACCTGTGGGCTGACCAAAATAAATCACATGTTCTCAATGACTAAGCGCTGATCCATTCGGCAGGAATGGTCCGAGCTCTGACTCAAGAATATAAAGGGCGAGGTTGCTGCTAGCGAACCTCGCCCTTTCGCATTTATGCCGTGACGGCAGCGACGGTCAGCCTTTGCGTATCACCACTTCCAGATATTCAGCCGGCACGACCATGGTGCCGTCCTTGGCGCGGTTGAAGCGGGCGATGAGCGCAAGGAAATCCTCTTCGAGAGCCGCCTTGCCCGGCTGTGGCAGAGCTTCGAAGGCCTTGTGGACAGGGCCGTACCAGGTGCGGAACACTTCCAGCCAGTGGGCGGGTGAGCGGTAGCGGAAATTATACATACGTGACGTCGCCTCGATGCTGGCCTGGCCGCCGAACATTTCTTCCAGCCTTGCCTTCGTGCCCCACAGCGCCGGCGACCTGAGGCCCGGCATCGGTGGAATATGCTTGCCTATCGTCTTGAAGACCTGGCCGATGAAGCTCTCCGGCGTCCAGTTCGCCATGCCGATGCGCCCGCCTGGCCGGCAGACGCGCAGCATTTCCTTTGCCGCCTTGTCCTGATCCGGCGTGAACATGACCCCGAAGGTGGAGACGACGACATCGAAGCTTGCATCCTTGAAGGGCAGGGCCTCGGCATCGGCCTGCTGGAACTCCACCGCCAGACCGTTTGCCATCGCCCGTTCGCGGCCGCGCTCCAGAAGCTCCGGCACGTAGTCGGTCGAGGTCACCTCGGCCCAACGCCGCGCAGCGGCAAGCGTCGCATTGCCGTTGCCGGCGGCGATATCGAGAACCTTTTCGCCGGAGCGCAGGTCCAGGGCTTCGCACAGGCTTTCGCCGACGATCTGCAGCCGGGCGCCGATGACGGAATAATCGCCAGAAGCCCAGGCGACCTGCTGGCGCGACTTCAACGCGGCGAGATCGGGTGTGGGCTGTGTCACGGCATTCGCTGTGGTTTGCATGGAATGTCTCCTCTCGTCTCGGCGAACGAAGGCCAGAGCCGCGAGCGCCCGCCGGTTTTTGATATCCAGATATAAGCGCAGCGTTCGACCAGCCTCTTGGAGTGCCCCAGGTCCGCTCGCAGGTAGATCGTGCCTCGGGTTGGGCAATCGGCCTAGTGTAGAAAATGGACTGGAACCGATACAGAAAATGGATCAGGCGGCGTAGGAGCTGCGCACCATCCAGTTTCCGATGCTTGTGGCGAGCGACATGTCGCCGATGAAGGAGATGCGTTCCCTGGCGATCTCGGTATCGAGGCTGGAATGGCCCATCCAGGCCGAGGTCATCGCCTTCAAATCGGCGGTGACGAAGAGGTCGACATCGTAACCGGGATCTGTGAGGCAGAGGTCCACAGGCGTGCCTAGCCGCGCCACGAGCCAGTAATGCCGTTCGTCACGCGGCAATTCGGGATAGGTGAACTGGATGACGCTGCGCTTGCGCGAGGGCAGGGCGGCGGCATTGACCTTGCGGCGCATGTTCCACATCAGAATGCGGGCATCGAGCTTTTCGAGGGTTACGTTGGCGTCGATATTGCGATGCGCCCAGGTGCCGAGCGCATGCACGATCGGCTCCAACTCGTTGGCGATCTCGGTCGTCCGATAGACGATCTCACCCGTGATGCGGTTTTCCGAGCGGGTGACGAGGCCGTTTGCCTCCATCTCGCGCAGCCGTTTTGCCATGAGGGTCGGTGACATTCCCGGTACGCCGCGTCGGATCTCGTTGAAACGTGTGGAGCCGGACCACATTTCGCAGAGCAGGAGCAAGGTCCATCGCGGCTCGAGCAGCTCGCACGCCTTGGAAACCGGACAAAACTGGTTGTAACCGCCATTTGCCATCGGATCGCCCTCCGCGGCCGAGTATCGGCCAAGTTCCTGAGAGCGTCCAGTACTGACAATGTACTAGTCCAGTCGCATTTCGCGGGAAGGTAGTCGAATTACGGCAAAAAAGTGTCTTGCCGCACTGGATATCCCGCCGATGTCAGCTAAATGACAGCTTCATATGATGGCTTGGGCTACTTCCTCTCCGTGGAGGCGGAGAGTTGAAGATTTTCCGGGAGGACTTCCGCTCGCTATCAGGACAATTGCGTCCACCGATCGGTGATCTCTCCTCATTTTCAAAAATAGCACAGGCGGTCCGCTCAGCCGCAGCACGGAGGACACATCGTGAAGCACACTTTCATCGCAACCCTTTTAGCAGCGGCCATTGCGCTGCCGGCCTATGCGGCTGATTACACCATCATCGCTCCGGCAGCGCCCGGCGGCGGCTGGGACCAGACGGCCCGCTCGCTGCAGACGGTGCTGCAGCAGGAAGGTATCTCCAAAAGCGTCCAGGTTCAGAACGTACCGGGCGCCGGCGGCTCTATCGGTCTTGCCCAGTTCAGCAGCCAGAGTGCCGGCAATCCGAACGCTCTCATCGTCGGCGGCTACGTCATGGTCGGCGCACTGCTGACCAACAAGTCCGTCGTCACGCTGAAGGACGTCACCCCGATTGCCCGCCTGACCGGCGAGTACGAAGCCATCGTCGTTCCGGCCGCATCCGACATTAAGACGCTCGCCGATCTCGTCACCAAGCTGAAGGCTGATCCCGGCGCCGTTTCCTGGGGCGGCGGTTCTGCCGGCGGCACGGACCACATCGCCGTCGGCCTGATCGCCAAGGCTTCCGGTGTCGATCCGACAAAGATCAACTATGTCGCCTTCTCTGGCGGCGGCGAAGCACTCGCCGCTATCCTCGGTGGCCAGGTCACGGCCGGCATTTCGAGCTACAGCGAGTTCGAATCGCAGGTCAAGGCCGGCACGCTGCGTCTGCTCGGCGTTTCCAGCGATGCCCGCATCGCCGGCGTCGATGCGCCGACCTTCAAGGAAGCCGGTACCGACGTTTCCATCCAGAACTGGCGCATGGTCGCTGCCGCCCCGGGCCTGACCGATGAAGAAGTCGCCTCGATTGCAGCAGACTTCGACAAGCTCCACAAGTCTGCTGCCTGGCAGGAAACCCTGAAGACCAAGGGCTGGGCCGACACCTATCTCGCAGGTGACGAGTTCAAGGCACAGCTCGAAAAGGATGTCTCGGCCACCGAAGGCATTCTCAAAGACATCGGTCTCGTTCAATGAGCGAAGCCGATATCTCATCGGCAACGAAGCGCCGCCGTGATTGGGCGGCGCTGGTCATTGCCGTCTTCCTCATTGCCGTCGCTGTCGTGGTGTTCTGGGATGCCTCGCATCTGAAGACGATTGCGCAATATGACCGCATCGGCCCGTCGACGGTGCCGAAAGTCGTCGCTCTCGGCCTGTTCTGTCTCGGCATCTGGACGGCGATCGAAGCCTGGCGCGGCGATTTTCCGGAACGCGAGCATCAGGAAGTGACACCCGTCATCTGGATCGTCGCAGGCCTTGCCGGGCAGATGCTGCTCCTGCGCATCGCCGGTTTCTCAATTGCGACCGGCGTGCTCTTTGCGCTGACCGCGCGCGGTTTCGGCAAGCGCCAGATCTGGTTCTCGCTGCCGATCGGCATCATCATGAGCTTCATCGTCTGGGCGATCTTCTCGCAGCTCCTGCAGCTCACGTTGCCAGCCGGGCCGCTCGAACATCTGTTCTTCTGATAGCGCTCGCCTCGCGCCGGGCGCTTTCAGTTCTCTAGTTTTTGCGCGGACGGTCCTGTGCCCCCTCAGGAGCCGCCGCTTGGGATAAAACCATGAGCACATTCGAATTCCTATGGCAGGGCATTCTGGTTGCTGCGCAGCCGATCAACCTGCTCTACGCCTTCATCGGCGTGACCCTTGGCACCGCGGTTGGCGTACTGCCGGGCATCGGCCCGGCACTGACGGTCGCGCTGCTCTTGCCCGCCACCTACAAGCTCGATCCGGGCGGCTCGCTCATCATGTTTGCCGGCATCTACTACGGCGGCATGTATGGCGGCTCGACCACGTCGATCCTTTTGAATACGCCGGGTGAAAGCGCTTCGATCGTCACCGCGCTCGAGGGCAACAAGATGGCGCGTGCAGGTCGCGGCGGACCGGCATTGGCGACAGCGGCCATCGGCTCGTTCGTCGCCGGTCTCATCGCCACGCTCGGACTTGCTTTCGTCGCCCCCTATATCGTGAAACTGGCGTTGATCTTCGGTCCCCGCGAATATTTCGCGCTTATGGTGCTGGCATTCGTGACCGTCTCTTCGGCCTTCGGGGATTCGGCGTTGCGTGGCCTCACCTCGCTCTTCATCGGCTTTGCGCTCGCCATGGTCGGGATCGACCAGCAGACGGGCCAGGCGCGCCTTTCCTTCGGCATACCCGACCTGCTCGACGGTATCGAAGTGACGACGCTGGCTGTTGCCATGTTCGCCATTGGCGAGACGCTCTACATCGCCGCTCAAGGAAACCGCGGCGAGGACAAGGTGGAAGCGGTTCGTGGCTCGCTCTGGATGAACAAGCAGGACTGGGCACGCTCCTGGAAGCCGTGGCTGCGTGGCACGATCATCGGCTTCCCCATTGGCGCGATGCCGGCGGGCGGCGCCGAAATCGGCACGTTCCTCTCCTACGCCACGGAAAAGCGCCTGTCGAAGAACCCCGAGGAATTCGGCCATGGCGCCATCGAAGGCGTTGCCGGTCCCGAGGCTGCCAACAATGCATCGGCCGCCGGCACGCTGGTGCCGCTGCTGACGCTTGGCCTGCCGACGTCAGCGACAGCGGCGATCATGCTGGCCGGCTTCCAGCAATACGGCCTGCAGCCGGGTCCGCTGCTGTTTGCGACCAACCCGCAGCTCGTCTGGGGTCTCATCGCCAGCCTGCTCATCGCCAATGCGATGCTCCTGGTCCTGAACCTGCCGATGATCGGTCTCTGGGTTCGCCTGCTGACGGTTCCAAAGCCGTGGCTCTATGCCGGCATCCTGCTGTTTGCCACGCTCGGCACTATCGGGGCCAATCCTTCGGTCTTCGAGCTCGGCATGCTGCTTGGTTTCGGCGTGCTCGGTTATATCATGCGGATCTTCGGCTATCCGATCGCGCCCACCGTCGTCGGTCTCATCCTCGGGCCGCTGGCCGAGCAGCAGCTTCGCCGAGCGCTCTCGATCAGCCAGGGCGACGTGACCACGCTCGTCATGTCGCCGATCGCCTGCGGCCTGCTGATCGTCGCCGCTGCGGCCTTCCTCATTCCGCTGATCCTGAGATTGCGTGGCCGCGGCCAGGTTCTTTCTCAGCTCGCGGCAAATGAAGACTAAAACAAAAAGACGACCCCGACCCCTAATTCAGGCCGGCCGTGGCAACATGGCCGGCCTTTTCTTTGCCTTTCACAGCCTGTGCAATTTCGTCCTGAAGAAAAGCTAATAAGTATGGCTCTTGTTCTGTGGCGCGGCAATTTCGCAGTGACAGATCCAGCCGACGTTTAATTTAAATTTAAGCGAATCTCCCAATATTTTGCATCACCACTGCCCTGGATGCAGGCATGAAGCCCTCATCAGCCTGCCGCTTCCCCTCTTCTATCAGGAACATTGTATGAGACGCCCACGCGTAAAATTATTACTCTCCGTTGTCTTTGCCGTCATTGCCATCATGTTCGGCCTGCTTGCGTGGATGTCGATCAGCAGCATGCGGCTCTTGAACGGCCAGACGGAAGTCATCGCGACCAACTGGATACCGAAAATCGCTACCGGCAAAAGCATTGAGAGTGCTTTCTATCGGCTGAACTCGGCCTATTTCGAGCATATCCTGGCCGATACGCCCGAAGCAACGAAGACTGCGGAGACCGAGATCGCGCAACGCACCGACACGCTTTCGCAGCAGATTGAAAAGTACCGACCACTCGTTACCACCCAGCGCGGTGGTGAACTTCTAAAGGCTATCGAAGGCGGCGTCGCCGACTATAAGCAGGTTGCGGTGCAGATGATCTCTCTATCGAGTACCGGCAAGAAAGCGGAAGCGAAGGCGCTGCTTTCCGGCGACATGCGCACCAAGCTCGACAAGGCGTCCGGTTATCTCAGGGACCTGCTCGACTTCAATACGTCAAGCTCCGACAAGATCTACCGCGATGGCATCTCGGTCTTCCAGACGACGGTTCTGGCATCCGCTATCCTGATTGCAGTCTGTGCTGCGATCCTGCTGGCTGCAGTGGCGTTTGCCATCATCGGCGTTGCCCGCCCCATCGAGATGATCACGGCTTCGATGAAGAAGCTGGCAGCCGGCGATACGGATAGCGCCATTCCCTTCCCGGGCCGTTCCGACGAGATCGGCGATATGGCAGGGGCTGTCGACATTTTCCGCGCCAATTCGGTCGCCAATCGCCGTCTGGAGCAGGAGGGTGAGGCACAGCGCAATCTCACAGAGGAAGAGCGTCGTCGCAGCGCCGAACACGAGCATATCAAGGCTGAGGAGATGCGACGGGCCACGGCTGGCCTCGGCAACGGTCTGAAGCACCTTTCCGCCGGTGACCTCACGTTCCAATTGAGGGAACCGTTTGCCGCTGATTTCGAATCGTTGCGTGCCGATTTCAATTCGTCGGTTACACAGCTCGCCGACGTCATGCGGGCCGTCGCCGCCAGCGCCTCATCCATCGACAGCGGAACCCGAGAGATCAGCCAGAGTGCAGACGATCTTTCCCGCCGTACCGAGCGGCAAGCCTCCTCTCTGGAGGAGACGGCGGCAGCGCTTGACGAAATCACCGTCAATGTCGCGAATTCCTCCAAACGCGTCGATGAAGCCAAGTCGGTGGCAATCCAGGCAAACGGCAGCGCAGCAAAATCCGGTGCCGTCGTCGCTGATGCCGTCCACGCAATGGAGCGGATCGAACAGTCTTCGAGCCAGATTTCCAATATTATCGGCGTCATCGATGACATCGCCTTCCAGACGAACCTGCTGGCGCTCAATGCCGGTGTCGAGGCCGCGCGTGCCGGCGAAGCGGGTAAGGGTTTTGCTGTTGTCGCCCAGGAAGTGCGCGAACTCGCTCAACGCTCTGCTCAGGCGGCGCGCGAGATCAAGGATCTCATCAGTGCCTCGACAGGTGAGGTTGCCGTCGGTGTGAAGCTGGTGCGTGAAACGGGTGGGGCTCTGAGCACGATCGGCGACTATGTCGTGACGATCAACAAGCACATGGAAGCAATTGCCACTTCGGCACGGGAGCAGTCCACGGGACTGACGGAGGTCAATTCTGCTGTCAACCAGATGGATCAGGTGACACAACAGAATGCTGCGATGGTCGAGGAGAGCAACGCGGCGAGTGCCACGCTGGCAACCGAAAGCCGCAGACTGCGCGAGCTGATTGCTCGCTTCGATCTCGGTCAGGGCAATGCTTCGACGCACCGGACCGCTACTCCGCCTTCTGCATCGGCCAAGCCGGCGGCCACGCGCACGGCTGGATACGCGAGTGTCGGAAATGTTGCCTTGAAGCAGGAATGGTCGGAGTTCTAACTGGCTGAATTGTTAGTCGAATTCCGAAGCGGCTCGGGGCGACCCGGGCCGTTTTTTGTTTGCCGGCGAAAGAAATATGCGCTTCTTGCATAGCAGCGGTGATTTCTTGCGCGTTGTAGGTGCATCCGGATTTCCCCACCTAGGAAGGGTCAACGAAAGAGCGAGAGGAAAAGAAGATGTCCGCTTTCAGAAAGTCGATCCATAATGGTTTCCTGGCCCGCGCCATTGCAGCGCTCGGTGCCGCAAACGCAGTCAGCGCCGCTGTCGAAGGTGGCCGCAAGCCACGCGCACGTGACCTGCAGGAACTCGGTATCGATCCGGTAAGCTTTGGCCGTGTCATCCGGTAAGACGTGCCGAATGCATAGATTGAGTGTCAGATCATCTATTGAATGAATGAGCCCGCAACCGTTGGTCGCGGGCTTTGTTTTTTGGACTATGCGAGCCGCAGCGCCAGACCGTGGCGGCTTTTTGACTGTCAGGCGTGCAGGCGCTCCCGCTCGGGGACATCAGCTTCTTTCTGCAGCTCTTGCCTGTTGTAGCGGATCGAGGACCAGAGCGAGATGCCGATCAGGGCTGCGCCGCCAAGGCCGGTGATGACCTCGGGAATGTGCGTCAAGGTCTGCACATACATGATCACCGAGAGGATCAGAATGGCGTAGAAGGCGCCGTGTTCCAGATAGCGGTATTCGGCCAGCGTTCCCTTTTCCACCAGCATGATCGTCATGGAGCGCACATACATGGCGCCGATGCCGAGGCCGATGGCGATAACGAAGAGGTTCTGCGTCAGTGCGAAGGCGCCGATGACGCCGTCGAAGGAGAAGCTGGCATCCAGCACTTCCAGATAGATGAAGGCGCCGAGGCCACCCTTTGCCGCCTCGCTCATCGCGCGCTGCGATGCATCGAGAAGACCACCAATGACTTCCACCACCAGGAAGGTCACGAGACCGTAGATGGCGCAGTAGACGAAAGTGGTCGAGTCTTCGCCTTCCAGGAGATAGGAAAACAGCAGGATCAGCAGGAGCACGAACGCGATCTCGATACCCTTGATGGTGGCCGAACGCGCCATCAGCCGCTCCAGCGAGCCGATCCAGTGGACTTCCTTCTCATGGTTGAAGAAGTAGCTGAGGCCAACCATCATCAGGAAGGTGCCGCCGAAGGCTGCGATCGGCAGATGCGCATCATTCATGATGCGGGCATATTCGGCAGGTTCACGCGCCGCAAGCACGAGCGCTTCCCATGGGCCGATCTTTGCTGCGATGGCGACGATTGCCAGCGGAAAGACGATACGCATGCCGAAGACGGCAATAACGATACCCCAGGTCAGGAAGCGATGCTGCCAGACAGGGGTCATTTCTTTCAGCTTATTGGCATTGACGATGGCGTTGTCGAAGGAGAGCGAGATCTCCAGCACAGCCAGTACCGTGCAGATGAAGAAAACAGTGGCCATGCCACCCAGCGTGCCGGTCGACTGCCAGCCGAGAAATGCGCCGAGTGCCAGGCCGAGTGCGGTGACGATGAAGGCCCAGCGGAAGTAGCCGAGCGAGGATTTGTGGGATTGAAGCTGGTTCATGGCTGCACCTCGCAGCCGCAAACCGTTTCTGAAGATGGGGTGAAAACGGAAAAACGCATACCACATAGGGCATGCGCTATTGGCATGGTGAGCTTTTTCATCGATGAAAAATCCGCCGGCTAATTTGCAGGCGGTACCGACATCACGAGAGCGCCGTAAAAACTCTCGCCAGAGGGGCCCGGCACCAGGGTTCCCCCGCAGCCGATGTCTGGATGAGGCGGCGGGTGCTCCACTAGGTAGTCATGTTGCTGCGCCAGTCAAGATGCACGGACGGGCAAGGTTATCGATTTCTTTGGAACCATACTGGCGCTCACCCGTTCCGTCCTAGCTGAGCCGATGAAACATCTCAGATACTCTTGAAGGAGGGCGACGATGCATAATTCGACCCATGTTCCCGACAAGCGCACGGAAGCGTCGGACCGTATGAAGCGGGCGAAACCCAATCGCATGCAGAGGGCGCAGGTTCTGCCCCCGCACCAGGTGGACCTGACGCTGACCCCGGGCGCAATACACGACATTCATGTGCCGGCGCATATGACCGGCAGCGACCTTTCCAAGGGCGGGCTTGATATCAAGAGCGACGATGCCAACGTCGCAAAGCCTGTGCGTTGAAAACCAGTTTCGCAACCGACAAGACAGGTGAAATACGAATGACGATCAATCTTGTGCCGCGGGATATCTTCATCCAGCACGAATATGAGTGGCAGGCCGTGCGCGAGGCGGCCGAACGCCGGATCGATATAGGCAAGCGCGAGACGCCATCCGCGCAGTCAAGCGGGCAAACCGCAAAGCCCGCTGCTGCAACCTCGGCAGCGCAAGGCTGCTGAACACAGGGCAGAATTTGAATGAGACGCCCGGCCACGCGCCGGGCGTTTTCTTTTCCGGCGAGTTCTGGTCTGGGAAAGCGACCCACGGCCATATCTTGCCAACCTTTCCGAAAGGATTGGACAGCGATAATCCGGCCCATTCAAGGGAATCGGATCGATGGCCAAGACAGCGACACGCCGCCGCAAGGCGCCGGCAAAAAGGAAGAGCAGTGCGTCCTCCAGCGGCGCGATGCCCTGGATGGTGATAGGCATCGCGGCGGTCGGCGCCATTGCCGCCTATGACAATTGGAAGAGCATCCGCCCGATGCTTGGCAAGGCACCTGCCGCCGTCATCAGTGAGGCGGCTGAAGGCAAACCTCAGACATCCAAGGAAGCGCCGAAGCAGGTTGCCGTTGCGGCTCCTGCTGTCAAGCCCCGCCAGACAAACGATCCAGTACCACCTGCAGCGATCCCCTCGGCTCCGGTGCCGGCGGCAAAGATCGTGCCGGCCTCTATTTCTCCTGCTACCCCATCCTCGTCGGAAACCGCCAAGGCGGCTTTCGGATATTGCGGGCAGGGTGAGCATATCAATTGCGTCGGTGACGCAGGTACCTTCTGGTATAAGGGCGAGAAGATCGTCATCGCCGATATGGTCAGCCCGGACGTGGACCGTGCACGCTGCGAAGACGAACGGAAGATTGCCTTTGCCGCCAAATCGCGTTTGCTTGCGCTGCTGAATGCCGGTCCGTTCGACATGAATGCTGTCGGCAAGGCAGATGACCGGGGTGCGCCGCGTGTCATTTCGCGCGACGGGCGCTCTTTCGGCACGCGGCTTATCAATGAGGGCCTGGCCAGGAAGCCGGGATCTGCCGGCGGTTCCTGGTGCGCTTGAGGCCCCCGGTCTGACGATCGCTTATTTTCGCGTGTTATTTCCGTGCTGGCGCCTTGCCGCTGGTGCGGAAGCTGCCGGTGAAGGCCGAATCCTTGCTTTCGGCCGTGCATTCGATGGCAGTCGGCTTACCGGAATAAGGATTGCCGAAGGTGCACGAGCCGGCAACCTTCACCTCACCTGTCATCTTATTTCCAACGCCCGTGGTGACGAGGCTGAGCGGCAGTCGGGCATTGCCATTGGACGCGGGCTTGATGCCCTTCCCATCGCCCTGGAAGCCCAGCAGCTTACCATCAGAGGTGAAGATGAAGGTCACGGTGCCGTTGACGAGCGTCACGCTTGCCAGCTCTCCCTTGCAGCCCTTCGTGGCATCGAACTTGGCAACGACGAGCTTCTGGCACTTGCCACCAAGGGCAATGACGCCGGGCGCACCCGGAAAATTGTCGTCGGCCTGCGCTGCAGCTGCAAAAGCGAGGGTGGAGAAGGCGGCGATGGCAAGCGCGGATAATTTCATTTCGATTCGAACCCCATGTCCTGACGAGGCGAATCAACGCCTCGGGCTCTATTATCGCGCATGGCATGGCTCTGTGTCCGAATTTGGTTTCGATCCCTTCGGATAAGATTTGAGACGAGCCGGTACAGGTGGCTTGGTCTGGAATGCGAATCCGGCAACTTAAAACCGGAAACTAAAGGCCTTTCGATTTCTCGAAAGGCCTTTGCTTTTCAGCGAATTAGGATGGTGGGCGTGACAGGGATTGAACCTGTGACCCCTACGATGTCAACGTAGTGCTCTCCCGCTGAGCTACACGCCCATCCGATGGCGGCGCATAGATCACAAAACCTCCGGAGCCGTCAATAGGCTTTTTTGAAGTTTTGTGACTAGCCGCCAAGAAGCCTTATGCGGCAAGCATCTTGTTGACCTCGTCAACGAGATCGCGCAGGTGGAAAGGCTTGGAAAGGACCTTTGCATCCTTCGGAGCCTTCGAATCAGGGTTCAGTGCAACGGCTGCGAAGCCGGTGATGAACATGACCTTCAGGTCAGGATCGAGTTCGGTCGCACGGCGCGCCAACTCGATGCCATCCATTTCCGGCATGACGATATCGGTCAGCAGCAGCGAGAACGGCTCCTCACGCAGGCGGTCATAAGCGCTAGCGCCGTTGTCGTAGGAAAGGACCTTGTATCCGGCCTTTTCGAGCGCCTTCACGAGGAAGCGGCGCATGTCATTGTCGTCTTCGGCGAGAAGTATCTTCTGAGTCATTAATCCGGACCGCTGATCACTGATGTTTTTCTAGGATACCAGCCGTCTACACTAAACTTCGCCCGGTAAACAACCGGTGAAATCACCCTAGCCACGACCGCCATCCCTTCTATGTAGTATGGACTTAAGGGCAGGCAACTGGCAACATAGCCGTCATAGCCACTTGATGACATGGTAAAGAGGGCAGAAAGTGCCGGAAATACGCGAATACGAGCTTTTTGAAGTGCATGAGCCCGTGTCGCAGACCATTCCTTTCGTCTACAACTCCCCTCATAGCGGTCGCGTTTATCCACCGGAATTCATCGCGCAGTCGCGGCTGGAAGGTATCTCGATACGCCGGTCTGAAGACCATTATGTCGACGAGCTGTTCGGCGCTGCCGTGGATCTTGGTGCGCCACTCCTCCTTGCGAATTTCCCGCGCGCCTACCTGGACGTCAACCGTGAGCCTTATGAGCTCGATCCGCGCATGTTCGACGGGCTGTTGCCGCCCTATGCGAATATCAACTCGCTAAGGGTTGCGGGTGGACTTGGCACCATTCCGCGCATCGTGGCCGAGAACATGGAAATCTATGCGCGCCGGCTGCCCGTTCAGGAGGGGCTGGAACGTGTCGAAAGCGTCTACAAGCCCTATCACTCGACGTTGCGGCGGCTGATTGCACGCACCCATGTACAGTTTGGCTTCGGCGTCCTGATCGACTGCCATTCCATGCCGGGCAACGTGCGCGTTGCCGGCAGCAATGCGCGGCCCGATTTCATCATCGGCGATCGCTACGGCACCAGCGCTTCGGCAGAGCTTTCGCGTACGGCAATCGGCATCCTCGAGGAAATGGGTTTTGCAGCGATCCGCAACAAGCCCTATGCCGGTGGCTTCATCACCGAACATTATGGCCGCCCGTCACGCGGGCTGCATGCGCTGCAGATCGAGGTCAACCGTTCGATCTACGTCGATGAGGTCACGCTGGAGAAGCGGCCCGATTTCGACATCGTTGCAACCGCCGTCACGTCGTTCATGCGGCAGATGGCTGAGTATGTCGAGAAATTCTCCGGCGACCGGGCGCTTGCGGCCGAGTGATTTCTGCCTTCAGGTCAAAAAAAACCGCGCTTTGTCAGCGCGGCTAAGTCTAGGGAGGAAACACCCAAGGAGGGTATTTACAGTCAGAAGACTGTAGGTAAGAAACTACTGCTGCATTGCACAATTGTCAAGCAATATATTGCACTGCAAAATATTTAGGCAGCTAATCGGAAATTGCCTGTTGTGTTTGCATTCCGCCGGTTTTTCGCTATGAAAAACGCCATTTCCCGCCAGCTATGTGGATTTCTCCATGCTTCCTGACCGTTCGTTCTTCAACCGTCTCGCCGAAGCTGCCAAGGCGGAAACCCTGCCGCGTTTTCGCTCGGGCACCAATGTCACCAACAAGCTGTCGTCCGGCTTCGATCCGGTCACTGAAGGCGACAGGGCGGCGGAGACAGCCATCCGTGCGCTGATCGAAGCGCATTTCCCGGAGCACGGTATTCTGGGCGAAGAACATGGCAATGTCGGCCTCGACCGCGAGCATGTTTGGGTGATCGACCCGATCGACGGTACGCGCGCCTTCATTTCCGGCGTTCCGGTCTGGGGTACGCTGATCGGCCTGCAGAAGAATGGCCGGGCGGTTGCCGGCATGATCGAACAGCCTTTCACCGGCGAGCGTTACTTCGGCGACGAAAACGGTTCGACCTATAGCGGGCCTGAGGGCGAACGCCGGCTGCAGGTGCGTGACTGCGGCGCTCTTTCCAATGCCATCCTCTTCACGACCTCGCCGCATCTCTTCGTCGGCGAGGAGATGGAGAAATATCGCGAGATCGAAAGTCAGGTGCGGCTCTTCCGTTATGGCTGTGACTGTTATGCCTATGCGCTGCTGGCGGCAGGCCATGTCGATCTCGTGATCGAGAACAGCCTCAAACCCTATGATGTCGGTGGGATCATTCCTGTCATCGAGGGCGCCGGCGGCATCATGACCACCTGGGACGGCGGACGGCCGGAAAACGGCGGCTCCATTATCGCTGCCGGCAGCAGGGCGGTCTATGAAGAGGCGATCGCCATCCTGCAGCGCTAACGCGCGTCGTGCAAAAGTGTGCAGCGGTTTTGCGATAACCACATGCGTAAAATAAGAACTTAAAGCATGGCGAGCGAATCCTGGAGACCGCGATGGGTTTAAGTTTCAGACGCCGATCGCCGTCACGTCATCGGTCGCCTCGGCGTCGCTGCCGGGAATGAAGGCGTGGAAGGCGGCAAGTGCTGCGGTACGATACATATCCCTTTCCTGGAATATCTCGTGGCGGGCGCCGTTGATCGGTACGAGCTGACCGGCGCGGAAATAACGCGAAAGCCTCTCCTGCACCGTATAAGGCACCAGCCCGTCGCGTGTCGGGGCGATGACGACAGAGGGAATGGTGATCGAAAAGAGATGATAGGGCTGGGTCACCCGGTCGATCGCCTTCATGCATTCATACATCCAGCGCGCGGTCGGCGCTCCCAGCGCAAGCTCCGGGTGGGCTTTTGCTATAGCCGCATTGCGCTCGAAGCGCGTTTCGTCCGATGTGAGCGGATTATCAAGGAATTGCAGCTCCTTCATCTTGCCGAGCGGCATCCCGCCGAGGCCAACAGCACAGAGTGAGCTCGATACCGTGCGGATGACGCCTTGGGAGGCGGCCTGGCCGATGAGGCCGAGGAAAGGGGCAGAGAGCACCATGCGCTCGATACGCGTCGAGAGATAGGGTGCGGCGGAAAGCGCAATCAGCGCGCCTGTGGAATGAGCAAGCATATAGAAGGGCAGGCGGGTATCCGGGAGCACGACCTTTTCGAGGAAGGCATCGAGATCGCGCTCGTAATCGGAAAAGCGGCGGATGTGGCCATGATTGCGTTTCTTAATCAGCCGAGGCGAACCACCCTGGCCGCGCAGATCGAAAGTCGCGACCCAGAGGCCCTTGGCGGTGAGATCTCGGATCGTCTCGAAATACTTCTCGATATATTCGCTGCGCCCGTGCAGGAGCACCACCGTTCCATGGGCGACCGGTGCCTGCGACCGGAAGACGGCATAACGCAACCTATGGCCGTCGTAGGTCTCGAAAAAACCTTCGGTGCGGTTCTCTGGCGCCGGATTGTCTGGGGTCGAGTAAAGAACCTGTTCCATAGGCAGAATGTTTCTTCGCGTGAGAGATATACTAGGGGATAGCGCAGAGGCCGGGAAAATCAATGGCGAAATTGTGGCTTAATATAAGCGAGGTATAATACATTAAGATTTTTCTATATGGCAAGCTTCGCGAAAGCAGAGACACGCTATGGTTAGTGCGAACGAAAGATTTGTCCCGGCATGAGGCCGGTTATCCGCACGTTCATGACTGAAGATTGGGGCGCCGGGAGGCTGGCCATGAGTTCGGTTTCTTCCGTCGGGCCTGTCAATTCCGGCGTCCACCAATCAACCGGTCCGCAGCGGCCGGAGTCCATTCTCGATTATTTGCAGTCGGACTATCTCGATATCGATCCGCCGGATGTGCATCCGGCGATCCTGAAACTGCTCAGCGACAATTCGAAGTCGCAGACAGCTTTCGCGCGGGAATATTCTGCCGTCATGGCAATGCCGCAGAATGCCGACATTTCGCCGGAAAACGGCCAGTTCCTTGCGCTCGAGCAGATGATCGTTGACAATCGCGACGCCTTTCCGGCGGAGGGTTTCACGATCAGCACGAAGCTGCCGGGCGGCGGTTCCATCGTTGCCGAGGTGCCGCCTTCAAACAGCGGCGGCAAAGAGGACAGCAGTCCTTTGTCGATATTTTCAAGCAGTGATTCAGCTGCGCTGTCGCGCATCGTCAGCGCTCTCATGCTGAGCCATCAGGATGCCGCGGCTGATAGGCTGGATGCGACGCAGGATCAGCTTGCAGAGCTTTACGCCTGAAGAAAAAAGGCCGGCGGAGCTGAGGGAGCTCTTGGCCGGCCGAATTTAGGCTGAAGAAGAAGGGACGATACACTTCAGCCTTCGGGCCAGTGTCACCCGATGCCTCTATCTCTAGACAGCAGCGCCTGAACCTTCGCCGAACCTGCCGTTCATGCGGGGTTCACGCAGCCATCCCGGGTGCTTTGAAGAGGGCTTGAAGTCCCAGAAAGCCATACCCATCTGAACTCTGCGGACGCCAGAAGGGTCCGCGCAACCGTCCCGAAGCCGCCAAGAACGGGGTTTCAGGGCATGATATCGCAACACGTCGCTTCCCTAGGAGGACATCATGCGTCACGTAGACTTCTCTCCCCTTTATCGTTCCACCGTCGGTTTCGACCGCCTCTTTACCATGCTCGACAGCCTCTCCCAGCCGGAGCAGGTTCCGAGCTATCCGCCGTACAACATCGAGCGGACCGGTGAGAACACCTACCGTATCACCATGGCCGTTGCCGGCTTCGACGAAACCGAACTCTCCATCGAATCGCATGCCCACGCGCTCATCGTGAAGGGTGAAAAGCGCGAAGAAAATGCTGATGGCAGCGAGTTCCTATATCGTGGCATCGCAAAGCGCGCCTTCGAGCGCCGCTTCCAGCTTGCCGACCATGTCGAAGTGACCGCCGCTTCGCTGAAGAACGGCCTCCTGCACATCGACCTTCTGCGCAGCATCCCGGAGGCTCTCAAGCCCCGCAAGATCGCTATTGCTGCCGAGCCGGTCGAGGCTCCGAAGGCGATCGAAGCACAGGTCGTCAACAACTAATCCGCTTTGACGGATCAGACGGAAACGGCGCCCTCGCGGGCGCCGTTTTTGTTTGCGGTCATTCTGTTCAATCAGGCTGGGCTTGCCGCTTCTTCAAGCTGCTTTTCGGTGGCCCGGCGGGCTGCGGCGGCGGCATATTTCTGGGCGATGACGGCGCAGACCATCAGCTGGATCTGATGGAAGAGCATCAGCGGCAGGACGATTGCGCCGATCGACTGGCCGGCGAAGATGACGTTTGCCATCGGAACGCCGCTTGCGAGGCTCTTCTTCGACCCGCAGAAGGTGATGGTGATCTCATCGGCCCGGTTGAAGCCGAGCCAGCGGCTGCCATACATGGTGATAACGAGAACGAGCGCCAGCAGTACCATGTCGGCGATGATGACGGCGGCGATGTCGCCGATGGAGAAGGTGTGCCACAGGCCCTCGACGACGGCCGTCGAGAAAGCCAGGTAGACGACCATCAGGATGGAGCCGCGGTCGACCGGCATCAGGATCTTCTTCTTGGAGCGGATCCATTCGCCGATCCAGGGCTGCAGGATCTGGCCGACGACGAAGGGGGCGAGGAGCTGGAGCAGGATCTGTTCGAGCGCATCGAAGGAAAAGCCGCCGTGGCCGCCGACCGAAAAGAGCAGGCCGACGAGCAACGGCGTCAGGAACATGCCGAAAATATTGGAAGCCGAAGCCGAGCAGATCGCTGCCGGCACATTACCACCCGCCATTGAGGTGAAGGCGATCGAGGACTGCACAGTCGACGGCAGCACGCAGAGGAAGAGGATGCCGAGATAAAGCGGCTGCGGCAGGATCGAATCCGGGATGAAGCCTATCGCCAGGCCGAGGATCGGGAAGAGTCCGAAGGTGGTCAGCAGAATGACGAGATGCAGCCGCCAGTGTAGCAGACCGGCGATGACAACATCACGCGAGAGTCGCGCGCCGTGCAGGAAGAACAGCAGCGCAATGGCAAAATCAGTCGCCACACCGAACCAGCCGGCAAAGGCGCCGCTTGCTGGGAAGATCGAGGCGAGGATGACGGTGCAGACGAGCAGGATCGTGAATGTGTCGGGTAAGAAGCGGCGCATGGCGGTCTCGCTGAGATAAATGAGTCATTGTTTTGTCGCTCATTATGATACAGGATGCAAGGAATAACAGTTATCGCGAATCTGGATTCGCCTCATGCTGGACCTCTCACAGCTACGCAGTTTCGTCACCGTCGAGCAGATGGGTAGCTTCACGCTGGCCGCCGAGAGGCTGGGCCTCGGCCAGTCTACGGTCAGCCAGCATATCCAAAGGCTGGAAACTTCGCTGGGGCGACGGCTGCTGGAGCGCGATACGCATAAGGTCGTCCTGACCGGTGATGGCGAGGCCCTGCTTTCGCATGCGCGCGCCATGTTGTTGATCGAAGGACAGGTGCAGTCGCTGTTCAAGGGCGGCAGCCTGCGCGGGCGGCTGCGGCTCGGCGTTTCCGAGGATTTCGTAACGAGCCAGTTGCCGGCGGTGCTGGAAGATTTCGTGCGCTCGCATCCCTCGGTCGATCTGGAGCTGACGGTGGCACTGTCCGGCGTGCTCTATGAAATGCAGGATGCGGGGGTCATCGATCTGGTGCTGGCGAAACGACGGCTCGGCGATGAGCATGGAAAGCTCGTCTATCGCGAGCCGCTCGTCTGGCTGGCGCGTGATCCGGAACATGTACTCGCCGCCGGTCCGCTACCCCTGATCGCCTTTCCGCCGCCAAGTGTGACGCGGGCCATTGCGCTCGAGGCACTCGGGCGGCATGGCGTGCCCTGGCGGATTGTCTGTACCTGCGGCAGCCTGAGCGGGCTGACGGCTGCGGCGCGCGCCGGCATGGGCGTGCTGGTGCAGCCGCGCAGCATGGCGCCTTCGGGGCTGAAGGAGATTGCTGTCGGCAGGCTGCCCGTTCTCGAGGATGTCGAATTCGTGCTGGTGCCGCGCAAGGGGGCCGATCAGGCGCTGGTGGCGGCACTTTCGAATGATATTCTGAAGAAGGTCAGGAACTTGCGGTCGGCTTGAAACAAAATTCCCGCCGATACTGGCGGGATCTTGTTTTGTGACCGTGATGGTTGCCGTCGCAGGAACTCAGGCCGCCAGGCACTTCAGGAAGCCATCGACATCAGCTTCGTTGGTGGCGAAACTGGTGACGAGACGGACGAGCGTTTCGCCCTCCGAAACGAGGTCCGGCATGCCGGCCGGGATCGGCCACTCGTAGAATTTTGCGCCTCTGCCCTCAGCCGTTTTTGCCGCTGATTTCTGAATGACTGCGAAAACTTCGTTTGAGGCGGTCGGCCAGGCGAGCCGAGCCGAGTTGCTGGCGCCGATGCCTGCGCGCAGACGCTCGGCCATGCCGTTGGAGTGACGGGCGAGATCGAGCCAGAGGCTATTTTCGAAATAGGCGTCGAACTGGGCGGAGATGAAGCGCGACTTGGAGAAGAGCTGGGCGGCGCGCTTGCGGATGAAGGGCATTTCCTTCGCCTGCTCCGGATTGAAGAAGATGATCGCTTCCGCGCACCAGCAGCCATTCTTGGTGCCGCCGAAGGAGAGAATGTCGACGCCGCGTTTCCAGGTCATTTCGGCAGGCGTTGCATTGAGTGCGACGAGCGCATTGGCGAAGCGGGCGCCATCCATGTGCAGCGGCAGATTGCGCTTCTTGGCGATGGCGGAGATTTCGCCGATTTCCGGCAGAGAATAGACGGTGCCGATTTCAGTCGCCTGGGTGATGGTGACGGCACTTGCACGACCATGATGGACCGCGTCCTCAGGGAAGGCGGCAATCTTCGCGGACAGTTCTGCCGGATCGATTTTGCCGAAATCGCCGGCGACCGGCATCAGGCGGGATGCACCGGAGAAGAATTCGGGGGCGCCGCATTCGTCCTGGGCGACATGGGCTTCCTGATGGCAGAAGGCGATGCCGCCGGGGCGTTGCACGCTTGCGAGCGAAAGCGAGTTGGCGGCGGTGCCGGTGGCGACGAAGAAGACCGAGACCTCGCGTTCGAAGATTTCGGAGAAGCGGGCTTCAACCTTCTTATCGTAGTCGCTGTTGCCGTAGGCGGCGGCAAAATCGGCAGATTCAGCCAGCAGGCGCTCGGCAATGGATTTATGGGCGCCAGCCCAGTTGTCGGAAGCAAAAAACATGGAAGAAACCATTGAAAATGATGGGGCGGGAGTTAGGAAAGGGACATTACGCCAAAGCTTCACAGGATCAAGCGCGGAAGTCCTGATCCATCACAGAAATTGAACCGCGTAATCAAAAAACAAAATACTTTCTCGATGAGCAATTTTATGTCGTGGTTTCGACTGATTTGGCAATCTTCCGTCGCAAATTGGCGTTTTTTTAAGAGCACACTCTTGCGAAGAGGAATTGTTTCTGTCATTGAACTGATGAACTAGGACAGGGTTGCTGTCCTATTTTGGCCTTCCCGGCCGAAGAGGCGCCGAAAGCCCTGGAACAGAGCGGCTTTCACGCTATAGTTCTTTCGAGTGCTGAGCCTTCACATGGCGGCGCGCGGAGGCGAATGGCAGGCGCGGAACGCGACGGTTTGCTTTCCTTGAAAAGCAGACGTCTGCGACCGGATCTTCACGATGCAACAGCGCTGTCACGCGCCGGACCTATCTTAAAGGGTGCGGTGCGCGACGAAAAGCCGCCCGCAGCCCCGCGGGCTTCGACAGGAGGAAGACGATGACGAAGAAGACGCCATCCACGCAGATTGACCAGTTCGCAGCAGCAAACGTGCGCGCAACGGCCAATACGCGTAAATTCGCCTCCGGCTTGCCGAAAAAACAGGGGCTCTACGATCCGCGCAATGAACATGATGCCTGCGGTGTCGGCTTCGTTGCGCATATGAAGGGCCAGAAGTCGCATCAGATCGTCAAAGACGGTCTCTTCATTCTTGAAAACCTGACGCACCGCGGTGCCGTCGGCGCCGATCCGCTGATGGGCGACGGCGCGGGCATCCTCGTGCAGATCCCCGATCGCTTCTTCCGCGAGGAAATGGCCCTGCAGGGCATCACCCTACCGAAGGCCGGCGAATATGGTGTCGGCCATATCTTCATGCCGCGCGACGAAAAGCAGATCGAGCACTTCAAGAAGGTGATCAAGGACGTCATCACCGAAGAAGGCCAGGTCCTCATCGGATTCCGTGACGTTCCGGTCGACAATTCCTCGCTCTCCAAGGCGCCGGCAATTGCCGCGACCGAGCCGCATCACGTGCAGGTCTTCATCGGTGCCGGCAAGGATGCCGCGACGAACGATGAATTCGAGCGCCGGCTCTTCACGCTTCGCAAGGTGATCTCCAACCGCATCTATGACGAGTTCGACGGCGAGGAGAGCCACTTCTATCCGGTGTCGCTGTCGAGCACGACCGTCGTCTACAAGGGCATGTTCCTGGCCTATCAGGTCGGCGCCTATTATAAGGACCTGGCGGACCCGCGCTTCGAGAGCGCCGTGGCACTCGTACACCAGCGGTTCTCGACCAACACCTTCCCGTCCTGGAAGCTTGCGCACCCGTACCGCATGGTCGCCCATAACGGCGAAATCAACACGCTGCGCGGCAACGTCAACTGGATGGCGGCGCGCCAGGCCTCTGTCTCCTCTCCGCTGTTCGGCGAAGATATCTCCAAGCTCTGGCCGATCTCCTATGAAGGCCAGTCGGACACGGCCTGTTTCGACAACGCGCTCGAATTCCTCTTGCGCGGCGGCTATTCGCTTTCGCATGCGGTCATGATGCTGATCCCGGAAGCCTGGGCTGGTAACCAGTCCATGTCGCCGGAGCGCAAGGCATTCTACGAATATCATGCTGCTCTCATGGAACCTTGGGATGGCCCGGCTGCCGTTGCCTTCACCGACGGCAAGCAGATCGGCGCGACGCTCGACCGCAACGGCCTGCGTCCCGCTCGTTATCTCGTCACAGACGATGATCGCGTTATCCTCGCCTCCGAAGCCGGCACGCTGCCGGTTGCCGAAGAGAGCATCATCCAGAAGTGGCGCCTGCAGCCAGGCAAGATGCTGCTGATCGACATGGAAGAAGGCCGCATCATCTCCGACGACGAGGTGAAGGCGCAGCTTGCAAACGCGCATCCCTATCGCAGCTGGCTTAACCGCACGCAGCTCATCCTTGAAGACCTGAAGCCGGTCGAACCGCGTGCGCTTCGCCGCGACGTCTCGCTGCTCGATCGCCAGCAGGCCTTCGGCTACACGACGGAAGACACCAAGATCCTGATGTCGCCGATGGCGACGACGGGTCAGGAAGCGATCGGCTCGATGGGCACGGATACGCCGATCTCGGCCATGTCCGAGAAGTCGAAGCTGCTTTACACCTATTTCAAGCAGAACTTCGCGCAGGTGACGAACCCGCCGATCGACCCGATCCGTGAAGAACTCGTCATGAGCCTTGTGTCATTCATCGGTCCGCGTCCGAACATCCTCGACCACGAAGGCATGGCAAACGCCAAGCGTCTCGAGGTGCGCCAGCCGATCCTGACCAATGGCGATCTCGAGAAGATCCGCTCGATCGGTCACACGGAAGACCGTTTCGACACAAAGACACTTGATTTCACCTATGATGTGGAGCGTGGCGCCGAAGGCATGCCCGAGATGCTCGACCGCCTCTGCGAACGGGCGGAAGCGGCCGTCAAGGGCGGTTACAACATCATCGTGCTCTCCGACCGCCAGATCGGCCCCGATCGTATCGCGATCCCGGCGCTGCTTGCGACCGCTGCCGTGCACCATCACCTGATCCGCAAGGGGCTGCGCACCTCGGTCGGTCTCGTCGTCGAAACCGGCGAGCCGCGCGAAGTGCACCATTTCTGCCTGCTGGCTGGTTATGGTGCTGAAGCGATCAACCCCTATCTCGCCTTCGACACGCTGCTGGATATGCATGCCAAGGGCGAATTCCCGAAGGAAGTCGACGCCAGCGAAGTCGTCTATCGCTACATCAAGGCTGTCGGCAAGGGCATCCTGAAGGTCATGTCCAAGATGGGCATCTCGACCTATCAGTCCTATTGCGGCGCGCAGATCTTCGATGCGATTGGCCTGCAGTCGGAATTCGTCGACAAGTACTTCTTCGGCACGGCGACGACCATCGAAGGCGTCGGCCTGGAGGAAATCGCCAGCGAGACGGTCATCCGCCACAAGTCAGCCTTCGGCCGCGATCCGCTGCTCGCCAGCACGCTCGATATCGGCGGCGAATATGCCTACCGCATGCGCGGCGAAAGCCATGCCTGGACGCCGGATGCCGTGGCTGCCCTGCAGCATGCGGTTCGCGGCAATGCCGAGGATCGCTACCGCGAATTCGCCGAGATGGTGAACACGTCGGCGCTCCGTATGAACACGATCCGCGGCCTCTTCAAGATCAAGAGCGCCGAGGCACTCGGCCGCAAGCCGGTGCCGGTCGACAGCGTCGAGCCGGCGGTCGATATCGTCAAGCGCTTCTCCACGGGCGCCATGTCCTTCGGCTCGATCAGCCGCGAGGCGCATACAACGCTGGCGATCGCCATGAACCGGATCGGCGGAAAGTCGAACACCGGTGAGGGCGGCGAAGAGAGCGATCGCTACATGCCGCTGCCGAATGGTTCGTCGAACCCCGAGCGCTCGGCCATCAAGCAGATCGCGTCCGGCCGTTTCGGCGTGACGACGGAATATCTCGTCAATGCCGACGTGCTGCAGATCAAGGTCGCGCAGGGTGCCAAGCCCGGCGAAGGCGGCCAGCTGCCCGGCCATAAGGTCGATGCGGTCGTTGCCAAGACCCGTCATTCGACGCCGGGCGTCGGCCTGATTTCGCCGCCGCCGCACCATGACATCTATTCGATCGAAGATCTGGCGCAGCTGATCTACGACCTGAAGAACGTCAACCCGACCTCGGATGTCTCGGTCAAGCTTGTCTCGGAAGTCGGCGTCGGCACGGTTGCCGCCGGTGTTGCCAAGGCGCGCGCCGACCACATCACGGTTGCCGGTTTCGACGGCGGCACGGGCGCTTCACCGCTCACCTCGTTGAAGCATGCAGGCTCTCCCTGGGAAATCGGCCTTGCCGAAACCCAGCAGACGCTGGTGCTGAACGGTCTGCGCTCGCGCGTTGCCCTACAGGTTGACGGTGGTCTGAAGACCGGCCGCGACGTCGTCATCGGCGCGCTGCTTGGTGCCGATGAATTCGGCTTCGCGACGGCTCCGCTGATCGCTGCCGGCTGCATCATGATGCGCAAGTGCCATCTCAACACCTGTCCGGTCGGCGTGGCGACGCAGGATCCCGTCCTGCGCAAGCGCTTCAAGGGCACGCCGGAGCACGTCATCAACTACTTCTTCTTCGTCGCCAACGAAGTGCGCGAAATTCTGGCCTCCCTCGGCTTCACCAGGCTCGATGAGATCATCGGCGCTTCGGAGTTGCTCGAGAAGGACGAGATGCTGGCGCACTGGAAGGCTAGGGGACTCGACTTCGCGAAGATCTTCCACAAGGTCGATGCACCGAAGGAGGAGACCTACTGGACGACGCGTCAGAAGCACCCGATCGACGACATTCTCGACCGCAAGATGATTGCGGCGGCCGAGCCGGCGCTGGCATCGAAGACGCCCGTTGCCTTCGAAGTCGACATCAGGAACGTCGATCGTTCCGCCGGTGCGATGCTCTCGGGCGAGGTGGCCAAGCGTTATAACCATCGCGGCCTGAAGGAAGACACGATCAACGTCACCCTCAAAGGAACAGCAGGCCAGAGCTTCGGCGCATTCCTGGCACGCGGCGTGACCTTCAACCTGATCGGCGACGGCAATGACTATGTCGGCAAGGGCCTCTCGGGCGGCAAGATCATCATCCGTCCGCCGGAAAACTCGAGGATCGTCGCTGAGAACTCGATCATCGTTGGCAATACCGTTCTCTACGGTGCGACCGAGGGCGAGTGCTACTTCCGCGGTGTCGCGGGTGAGCGTTTCGCAGTTCGTAACTCCGGTGCGATCGCCATCGTCGAAGGCGTGGGCGATCACGGCTGTGAATATATGACGGGCGGCGTGGTCGTCGTGCTCGGCGAAACGGGCCGCAACTTCGCGGCCGGCATGTCGGGCGGCGTGGCCTATGTTCTCGACGAGGCCGGCGATTTCGCCAGCCGCTGCAACATGGCCATGGTCGAGCTCGAGCCGGTTCCGGAAGAGGATGACATGCTGGAGAAACTGCACCATCACGGCGGCGACCTCATGCATAAGGGACGTGTCGACGTCTCCGGCGACATGACGCGTCACGACGAGGAGCGCCTATACCAGCTGATCTCAAACCACCTGCACTACACGGGCTCCACCCGCGCCAAGGAAATCCTTGAGCACTGGGCTGACTACCGCCCGAAATTCCGCAAGGTCATGCCGGTTGAATACCGTCGCGCGCTTGAGGAAATGGAGCGCAGCCGGATGGGCATCGCTGCCGAGTAGTTGCACCGAACAATCCGCCACGCCTGAAAAGCGCGTGGCGGGTGACTGAAATATCTCAATGACACACGACGATGAGCCACGAGCTTGAAGCTTGTGCAACTGCGTGGATGGCGACAGGGGATATGTTCGAATGACGGTCAAGACAAACAACCTGCCTCCGCGATCGAGGCTGAACAGACAACTGGCCGCGGGCGAGGCGGTCATGAGGGTAAGGGACGAAAATATGGGTAAGGTTACAGGTTTTCTGGAAATCGACCGGCAGGTAGCGAAGTATCAGCCGGCGTCGGATCGTATCCGTCATTTCCGCGAATTCACGATCCCGATGTCGGACCCGGAAGTGCAGAAACAGGCAGCCCGCTGCATGGACTGTGGCATCCCCTATTGCCACGGCCCGACCGGCTGCCCCGTGCATAACCAGATTCCGGACTGGAACGACCTCGTCTACAACAACAACTGGGAAGCGGCGATCCAGAACTTGCATTCGACCAACAACTTCCCGGAGTTCACTGGCCGGGTCTGCCCCGCGCCTTGCGAGGAGGCCTGCACGCTGAACCTCGAGGATACGCCGGTCGCCATCAAGACGGTCGAACAGGCGATTGCCGACAAGGCTTACGAGCTCGGCTTCATCCGTCCGCAGCCGGCAACGATCCATACCGGAAAGAAGGTTGCAATCATTGGCTCCGGCCCTGCCGGCATGGCGGCCGCCCAGCAACTCGGTCGCGCCGGCCATGACGTGCATGTCTATGAGCGTGAGACGAAGCCCGGCGGCCTGCTGCGTTACGGCATTCCGGATTTCAAGATGGAGAAGAACTTCATCGATCGCCGCGTGGAGCAGATGAAAGGCGAGGGCGTGACGTTCCATTGCGGCGTCAATGTCGGCGTCGACGTCAAGGTCGAGCAGCTGCTCGCGGATCATGATGCCGTGCTTTACTGCGGCGGCTCCGAGACGCCGCGTGCTGCCGGCATTCCGGGCATCGATCTCGCCGGTGTTCACGATGCAATGCCGTATCTGGTTCAGCAGAACAAGCGCGTCGGCCGCGAGAATATCGACAGCACCGGTTGGCCGTCCGATCCGATCCTGGCCGGCGCCAAGCATGTCGTCGTTGTCGGCGGTGGTGATACGGCGTCGGACTGCGTCGGCACGGCCTTCCGTCAGGGTGCGGTCAAGGTGACCCAGCTCGACATTCGTCCGCAGCCGCCGGAAAAGGAAGACAAGCTCGCCGTCTGGCCGTTCTGGGCCACGAAGATGCGTACCTCCTCTTCGCAGGCCGAAGGCGCGATCCGCGAATTCCAGGTCGCCACGCTCGAATTCGTCGGCGAAGATGGTGTCCTGACAGGCGTGAAGTGCTGTGAAGTCGATGAGCGCCGCCGGCCGGTTCCGGGTACGGATTTTGTCATCAAGGCAGATCTTGCCTTTATCGCCATCGGCTTCAGCGGTCCGTTCAACGACAGCGTGCTGAAGGAGCTCGACGGCAAGCTGATACTCAATATCGACAAGCGCGGATCGACCAACGTCGTTGCCAACGACCTTGACTACAAGACCTCGATCGACAAGCTCTGGACGGCGGGCGACGTGCGCCGCGGCCAGTCGCTGGTGGTCTGGGCAATCCGCGAAGGCCGCCAGGCTGCGCGCGCGATTGACGAGGCGCTGATGGGCTCCACCGTCCTGCCGCGCTGATCGGCCACAAACAATTCGTCGAGCAATAAAACTCCGCCGCATTCCGGCGGAGCTTTTCGTGGTGCGACCGGTTGACGCGCCGCGGCTTCCGGCAAGCTTCATGCAATTCCCGAGCTGCAGTTTTCCTGCGTATGCAGGCCCGAACCGGCCTGCGGCGACTGGCTGGACATGCCCCCGCCCGTTCAGTCGTGAGGCGTTTCACTGTTGGCCGCGGCGCAAGGGACATGGTTGCTGCGGACCATCACAAAGGACAAACCATGGTTTCCGCAATCGACAGTACGCGGCTGGTCTCAGCCCAATACGCCCTGAAGAACCTGCGCGGTTCCGATGACGACAGCAGTCAGAGTGCCACCGAATCCTCCAGCGCTGCCAGCATTCTCGGCAGCTACGGTCTGGACCCGGACACGTCTTCGCTGCTTTCCAACAATGCGCTTGCAAGCCTGCTCGATACGCTTTCGACGCAGAACGATCAGACCGACGAGACGACGGACACATCGAGCGAAAATCCCGATGTGACGAGTTCGTCCTTCATGGCCATGCTAAAAAAGCAGCTTGAAGAGGCGGCCCAGCAGGAAGGCACCGATGGTACGGCACATGACATGCTGGCAGCTCTTGAAAACGGTACGCTGACGGTCTCCGATCCGACGCAGGGCGTTTCCATCGCCGCCTGGGATGTCGAAAATCCGGATGAAGCGAATACGGACAGCAAGCCCGGCACCGATATCGACGCCAGCGGCTGGAACGACTTTCTCAACGCGCATCTGAAGCGCGGCGATGATGCCTCGTTCGTCAAGCAGGCCGGTCACTATGTGGATAAGGTCGACAACAGCAATGCCTATTTCGGCCAGATCGGCTCTAACTTCTACTATCTGACTTGGCCGCAGGCGGCAGCCAAGTAATCCGGACCGTCGATTTTCGGGTCGATGCGTAGATTCAAAGAGTTAGAGCGTCCCTAATGCGTGCGAATGGGCGCACGGCGCTCTAACGGCCGTTTCTCATTTCACGGAAACTTCCGCCGTCGTCTTCAGCGTCGGCATGCGATAGTCGTCGATACGGCCTGCCGGCGCCGGTGCCATCTCTCCCTGTTCGACCAGCAGATCACGTGGCGATTTGGTCAGTGTTACCGGCGGCGTCTTGCTGGCGCCAAGCAATTCCGCTCCACCATCGAGGTTCGGGTCGGACAGGCTGATCGGCTGCGTGTGTTCCACCGGATTGGTGGGCAGCGTCAGTGCCGGCAGGTTGCCGGGGTCGAGGCGCACGAGATCGGGACTTGCCTGGGTGCCGAGGAGGCGGCGCGCCGGTTTTTCCACGTAGAATGCGAGCTTGCGGCGACCGGCCTGGGTCAGGTTGATGCCGTCAGTGGTGCGCAGGCGCACCTGCTGGCCGTTGACATCGGAACCGGTGACGATGAACTTGCCGTTCTCGTCCACGAAACCGTCCCAGATGTCGACGAATTCGCCACCGATGCTTTCCATCTGGTTGCGGTAGAGCTGGTTCATCTGAACGGCATCGGCCGTCATCGAATCGGATTCAAAGGCAGGAAGTCCGACCCAGAGCAGCGGGATCTTGCGGCTCGTGATCTCTTTGCCGAAGGCCAGCACGCGGCGCTGATACTCGGTAAACCAGCCGTCGGTCCGAAATTTTTCCTTGCCGGCATCGGTCACCATCTGCTGGCGATCATTGGCGCCGATCATGACGACGACCATTGCCGGCTTCAACTCGTCGATCATCTTCGGCAATTCGCCGGGCCAGTTGTAATAGTCGTCGCGCACGAGGCCGGAAGAGACATTGCTGCGGGCCTCGACTACGACGCCGGGCGAGGTTTCAAAGGCGGCGGTGAGGCCGTCGCCTAGGCCGCCGGCGAGAAAATCACCGACGATCAGGATTTTCTGGGCATTGTCCAGCTTTTGGACCACGGGTTCAGCGGGCGCGACCGGCGCCGTGCGCATTGGCGTCACGGCCTTCTGCGCGGGTGCGCGCCTACGTTGCTGCTGTTGCCGCCGCGGTTGGCCGCGCATTTCGGGCTGCGGGTTCTCATCGATGTAACGGCGGCCGAGAAAGAAATCGAGGATGGAGCGGCGTTGATAGCGAAGCTCCTGCGCCTCAGCATAGTCGGCCGGCAGCATCGAACCAAGGCAAAGGGAAAGCGTGGCTGCGGCAAGCGCAAGCCCACGAATCCATCGGGTCCGGTCAATTTGTCTTGTCATCGGGCAGTTCCGCATCTGCCGGGCATCTTGCATAGGCAGCTGCTTTCCGTCCACACCACCAACATTATTTAGGTCAGGCTTTCCCCGCTTCTACAGCATCGGCCCGAAAATCGGAATGATTTTCGGAAAGCACGATACGTAGATTCAAGGAGTTAGAATGTCCTTTGTGCGTCCAAATGGACGCACGACGCGCTAACGGCGCAGCGCGTCGAGAAGCGAAAGTGAAGGCTCACCATCCGGCTGCATGCCGATGCGCTCCTGAACAGCGGCGATGGCTGCCTTGGAGCCGGAGCCGAAATTGCCGTCGACATCACCACTGTAATAGCCGAGCGTCTTCAGGCGTGTCTGCAATTCGAACTTCTCGGTGATGTCGAGCGCACCTTCCGGACGCGGCCAGCGCTGCTGCATTCCGCCAAAGCCGGCAATCTGGTCTGCAAGCAGGCCGACGGCGAGCGCATAGCTGTCGGAGGCATTGTAGTTCTTGATGGTGAAGAAGTTCGCCGTCATCAGGAAGCCCGGACCGTCGCTACCTGCCGGCATCTTCAGCATGGCGCGGGTGTCGCCATCCTTGAAAGGCTTGCCATTCGGACGCTTCAGGCCAAGGGCTGCCCACTGGGCGAGGGTGCGCGTCTTGCCGACCTGCTGTGCGGCAGATGCCGGTACTGCGACTTCGTAGCCCCAGGTTCTGCCAGCGTCCCAGCCGTTCTTCATGAGGAGATTGGCCGAGGTCGCCAGCGCGTCGGGCACGGAATTCCAGATGTCGCGATGGCCGTTGCCGTCAGCGTCCACCGCATAGAGAAGATAGCTTGTCGGGATGAACTGGGTGTGGCCCATGGCGCCAGCCCATGAGCCGGTCATTTCCTTGGCGGGCACATCGCCATTCTGCAGGATCTTCAGGGCTGCGATCAACTGCTTCTTGGCAAACTTGGCACGCTTGGGATCGGCAAAGGCAAGCGTTGCCAATGCGCGCGGCACATAGTGAAGGCGCTCATCCTTAGCGAGAACTGCGCCGTAATTTGATTCCATCGACCAGATGGCGAGCAGAATCGATTTGTCGACGCCGAAGTGGCGCTGGATCACATCCAGCGTCTTGGCATGCTTGGCGGCCATCTTGCGGCCGATTTCCACAGTGTAGGGATTGACGCGGGAATCGATGTAATCCCAAATCTTCGATGTGAATTCAGGCTGATAGGTTGCCTTTTCCAGCACAGTAGGGTCAGGTTCGCTTACCCCAGAAAAGGCTTTCTGATAGGTTGCCTTACTGATGCCACTCTGCGCGGCAGTTTGGTAGAAGTCCGCGATCCACTTCTGGAACCGGGCATCAGCTTTTGCGTTATTGGGGGCCAGTCCGGTCGCGGTGGCGACAACGAGGGCGAGAGCAAGACCACGAAGGGAGTTCATATATTTCTGGGTCATCGGCAGTCGTATCCGTCATCTTCAGTTTTAGCCTGGGCGGTACGTCATGTCCGTCCTACGCCGAAATTACAGGAACGGAGTCAACAAATTCTTTACCATGCCCGGCCGGTCCAGTCACCATTTGCAAAACGGTAGCAATTCTATACTAGTTCAAATCGATGTAGCGTTTCGTTAAAAGCGGTATAGTCAAAACAGGAGGTCGGTGTGGCTCTGAATAAGAAAGTTCGCAAGGCAGTATTTCCAGTCGCTGGTCTGGGAACGCGGTTCCTTCCAGCCACTAAAGCGGTTCCAAAGGAAATGCTGACGGTCGTCGATAAACCAATCATTCAGTATGTTGTCGACGAAGCACTTGAAGCAGGCATTGAACATCTGGTTTTTGTTACTGGTCGTAACAAGCATGTCATCGAAGATTACTTCGATATTCATTTCGAACTTGAGCAGACGCTCAAGGAGCGCGCCAAGAAGGCGGAGATCACCCTGCTGCAGCAGCAGCTTCCCAAGGCAGGCACGGTGAGCTTTACCCGTCAGCAGGAGCCGCTCGGCCTTGGCCACGCCGTCTGGTGCGCCCGCGAAATCGTGGGCGATGAGCCTTTCGCACTGCTTCTTCCCGACATGATCATGAAGGATCAAAAGGGCTGCATGAAGGGCATGATCGAGCTCTACGAACACAGCGGCGGCAATATCATCGCTGTCGAGGAATGCGCTCCCGACCAGGCTCACAAATATGGCATCGTCGGCGTTGGCGAAGCTATCGGCGAAGGCTTCCGGATCACCGGCATGGTTGAAAAGCCAGCCAAGGGTACGGCTCCTTCAAACTTCTTCATCAACGGTCGCTACATCCTGCAGCCGGAGATCTTCAAAATCCTGGAAACCCAGGAACGCGGCGCAGGTAACGAAATCCAGCTCACCGACGGCATGCTGAAGCTGCTCAAGGAGCAGGATTTCGCTGGCTACCACTTCAAGGGTGAAACTTACGACTGCGGCGCCAAGGATGGCTTCATCCTCGCCAACGTCGCCTTCGCTCTTGAGCGTGCGGATATCCGTCCGACGGTTGAGGGCGGCTTCAGGGACCTTCTCGCCGCCCTGAACTAAGGCCCTTCAGCGCTTCACCTTGAGACCGACGCCGGCTCGCCATTGCTGCGAGTCGTCGCCTTCCTTGCGTGTCGTCAGCTCGTAGCCAAGCGTGCTGGTGAAGTCGAGGTAGCGGTTGATGTTCCAGACAAGACCTGTCGAGGCGGTGTAAACCGTCTCGTCGCTTATGGTGCTGCCGCTCGGATAATCGCGCAGCGTCACGCCACTGATGACCGTCGCCACCAGATTGTCGCGCAGCTGATGATCGACCGTGGATGTCAGCTGATGCGAGACATAGCCGCTTTCGCCCGCTGCGGTGGAAGGCTGGATGCTGGTCTGGAGGTCCAGATTGACATTCGTTCCGCGGATCGGCGACCAGAGCAGGCTAGCATCGAGTGTCGCCGTATCGATCGATTTCAGCCTGTCATCAGCGAAATCCGCCGTCGCATAACCGACCGCGACCTCGCCGTTGAGTTTTTCGCCCATATCGACCTGAACGCCGCCCTTGGCGCCGTAGCTGTCCCCCGAACGCCGATAACCGGAGGAATCGGTGCGTTCATCATAGTTGGTCTTGCCGATCGACGCCTCGATGAAGGGAATGAGTGCCGGCGAGAGTTCATAGCCGATGCGGCCGCGCACCGTGCCCGTGGTCTGGTTGCGGTCACTCATGGAGACTGTCGTGCCGTTGGAGAGTTCGGCATCGGAATAGATCGAGCGCGAAAGCGCAACGGCGGCGGTTCCACGCAGGATGCCGAAGTCGTGCTCGATGGAGGCGCCGCCGGTAAATTCCTGCACATCGGATTGCTGATCGGCGTTGGTGATCGCATCCGGATCATCAGTGTCTTCGCGGTAGAAATTATAGCCACCAGTGATGTGGCCGACGGTATCGCGCGTCAGGTCCAGGCGCAGATCGCCATTGATCTTGAAGGATGGCTGTTCTTCACCCTCGCCGCTGATGTTCTTTTGCCAGGCGCCCTCGGAGGTGACGGTCAGCTGATGCCGGCTCCAGTCGGAGGTCAGCGTCGCGCCCATATCGGTCTCGAGGAAGCCGCGGCTCTTTTTCGTTCCACCGTCCTTCGTGGTCTCGGTATTGATCGTTTGGGTGACGCTCGGGCGCAGGACAAAGCTGCCGAGAGGGATGCCGGGCGTCTGCTCGGTCGAGATACTTTCCGGTACCTTGCGCGCCGGCGTTTCGTCCAGGCGCGGTTCGCGGGTGTTCAGCCTGCGCATATCCTCGTCGAGGATCGCGCCGGTAATCTCATCGTCGGGCTGTGTTGTCGGAGTGCGGCCAGCCGCTGCGTCCGAATCCTGATCCCGGACATTGTTGGCAGGAGTGGTCGCGGCATCGCCCGTATCGCCGAAATCCGGCGCCGCATTGTACGTGGTTGCGCCCTGTGTGGCTGTCGTACGGGAATTTGCCGTGCTTGCCGGTGCTTGTTGAGACGTCGTCTGCTGTGCGAAAGCGGCGGGCACGACCAGCAGGCCGATAGCCACAATGGAGACGGCATGGCTCATGGCGCGGAGCGGCGTCACACTGCTCGTCTGTTTTCCCTGGCCCATTCAATCCGCGCCTGAAATGCTTCGAAGTCTTACCCAAGCGTAAAGCCTTGTGGTTAACCATTCGTTGCCGTGCGGGCTGCGCGTTCATACATGGGAAACATTGTCGGGTGGACAGGTAAAGTGAAAAGGTCTAACGCATTGCCATGATCAGGAGAGCGGTAAAACTCGTCGAAAACAGCGTGCTGGAGTCGGGCAAGCGCACCGTCAGCATCGAAAGACGTGCCCTTGAGGCGTTGGAACGTGCCTTCGATGATGGGCTGGCCGGCCCCTTTACTCGTGCGGTCGAGATGATTGGCGAGAATACCGGCCGTGTGATCGTGACCGGCGTCGGCAAGAGCGGCCATATCGGCACGAAGATCGCCGCCACCTTCGCTTCAACGGGAACGCCTGCCTTTTTCGTGCATGCGGCGGAAGCCAATCACGGCGATCTTGGCATGATTGCCGGCGATGATCTGGTGCTGGCGATCTCCAAGGGTGGTGAAAGCGCCGAACTGAAGAGCATCATTTCCTACACGCGGCGTTTTTCCATTCCGCTGATCGCCATGACCTGCAGCCCACAGTCCTCACTGGCGACGGCCGCAGATATCGTGCTGCTGATCCCCAATGAGGAAGAGGCCTGTCCGAATGGGCTGGCGCCGACCACATCGACGATGATGCAGCTTGCGCTCGGTGATGCACTGGCGATTGCGCTTCTGGACGCGCGTGGCTTCACGGCGACGGATTTCCATGTTTTCCATCCCGGCGGCAAGCTGGGCGCTAGCCTGATGCATGTTGCCGACGTCATGCATACCGGTGACCGCCTGCCGCTGGTCGCGCAAGGCACGTCGGTGCCGGCGGCGATCAAGGTTCTGTCGCACAAGCATTTCGGCTGCGTCGGCGTGCTGGATGCGGAGGGCCGGCTTTGCGGCATCGTCACTGATGGTGACATGTCCCGCAACCTCAGCCGCAATCTCGCGGAGTTGACAGTCGATGACATCATGACGCGCGCGCCGAAGACGGTCAGGCCGACGATACTGGCGACTGCGGCCCTGGCACTGCTCGAACAATACAAGATCGGTGCGCTTATGGTCATCGATGACGAGCAGCGCCCAATCGGGCTCGTTCACTTCCATGATCTCTTGCGGATCGGTGTGGCCTGATCAGGTTGGCTCGACCGTCAGGTCGCGGCCGTTGCTCGAAACCACTTTGACCTGCGTTCCGGCCGGAAGATCCGGCCCCATGACCTGCCACGTCGTGTCATCGAGACGAATGCGGCCGCGGCCTTCGCGGATCGGCTCGCGCAGCGTCGCGGTACGGCCAACGAGGCTCGCGCCGCGCTGGTTGAGGAACGGCTCATCCGTCGTGGCATTGCGCAGTGTCAGCCGCCGGCCGATGAGCGTGGCTGCGACCGCGAGGATGGCGAAGAGGATTGCCTGAAGCTCCCAGATCCAGAAAGCGGCATCCCAGAAGAGCAGCGACAAAACACCGACGGCAAGTGCGGCAAGCCCGATCCAGACCAGGAAGAAGCCCGGCACGACCATCTCGGCTGCAAGCAGCACGAGGCCTGCCACCCACCAGCTCCACGGCCCAAGTTCGCCGACGATCTTCGCCAGCATGGCTTACCGCTCCGGATTGGGATTAAAGGGATTGGCCGGAGCCGGGCCGACCGACGGCGTGGAGCGCGCCGGAACTGCCCGCGGAGGCGGCGGCGGATTGTTGCCTTCCCCAAAGACCTCCCGGGCAATCGCGCCAATGCCGCCAAGTGAGCCGAGAATGGAAGACGCTTCCATCGGCATCATGACAATCTTGGAATTGGGCGCCGAGCCGATCGAAGCGAGCGCCTCGGTGTATTTCTGGGCAACGAAATAGTTGATTGCCTGGACGTCGCCGGCGGCGATCGCTTCCGAGACCATCTTCGTCGCCTTGGCTTCGGCTTCTGCCAAGCGTTCGCGCGCTTCGGCATTGCGGAAGGCGGCTTCGCGCTGGCCTTCGGCCTGAAGGATGGCGGACTGCTTGGCGCCTTCTGCTCTCAAGATCTGCGCGTTGCGAGAACCTTCAGCCTCCAACACCTGGGCACGTTTCTCGCGCTCGGCCTTCATCTGGCGGGCCATAGCGTCGACGAGGTCGCGCGGCGGCTGGATATCCTTGATCTCGACGCGGGTGACCTTGATGCCCCAAGGCTGTACGGCTTCGTCCACGACGCGCAGCAGCCGGTCGTTGATCGCATCGCGATTGGAGAGCAGCTCATCAAGATCCATAGAGCCCATGACGGAGCGAATATTGGTCATGGTGAGGTTCAGGATAGCATTTTCCAAATTGGAAACCTGATAGGCGGCCTGAGCGGCATTCAGCACCTGGTAAAAGGATACGGCATCGGCTGAGACCGAGGCATTGTCCTTGGTAATCACCTCTTGGGTGGGCACGTTCAGCACCTGCTCCATCACGTTCATCCTGGCGCCGACGCGTTCGATGAAAGGGGTGATCAGGTTCAGGCCGGGTTCCAGCGTGCGCGTATAGCGGCCGAAACGCTCGATCGTATAACGGTAGCCCTGCGGAACCGTCTTGATGCCCGCAAAAAGCACCAGGATGACAAAAACCACCAATACGATCACGACGATATCGAAGCCGCTCAGCAGCATGTATTCCTCCCTAAGCCCACCTATCTGACGTGGTGAGTTATCACGTTCTTTGCAAGGAAGGAATGACGGCCTCGCCTGTCAAATCAGGGTGATAGGCCGGCATCATCGAGGTCGCTCGTTGTGATGTAGCCGCCCATCAGGCAATTGGTGAGAAACGGCTGATCGTCCGGTTTCAGATTGCTGGTTTTGACATCGCGGAGGCGAAGCTGACATGCGACCTGACCGACGATGCCTTTGGGAGGGGCGTTGGCATAGACCCGCTGATAGCGTTCCCACGCGAGATAACCGCCACCTGCGATGACGAGCAAGCAGGCGAGGACAATCAATTTTCTGAAACCCGGAATCATAAAGTACGTCCAGATCAATAAAGCAGCAGGCCACCAATCTACAGGCCGCAGTCGCGCCTCTGACGCGATTGCGCTCGCCTATCGGCCATTCTCTAGATCTGGTGCGCGGGACGTTTTTATCTATTGCAGGGCGCCAGAAAATCTGGCGCCGCGTCAATTATGCCCAACCCAACAGCTCACGGCGCACGACTTTTTCCAGCACCTGCATGCCGTCCTCTCCGTCATTCAGGCAGGGAATATGCGTGAACTGCTCGCCGCCACTGTGCTTGAAAGAATGGGCCGCCTGTTCGGCTATCTCTTCCAGCGTCTCCAGACAGTCGGAAACGAAGCCGGGATTCATGACGGCGATGCGCTTGACGCCGTCCTGCGCCAGCTTCTCGACGGTCTTGTCGGTATAGGGCTGCAGCCATTCCTCCGGTCCGAAGCGGGACTGGAAGGTGACCATGAAATTTTCCTTTGTCAGCCCGAGGCGTTCGCGCAGCAGCCGGCCGGTCTTCTGGCACTGGCAGTAATAGGGATCGCCCTGTTGGAAGTAGGAGAGCGGAATGCCGTGGAAGGAGGCGAGCAGCATCTCGGGCTTCCAGTCGAGGGTGGCAAGGTGCCGCTCGACGGATTTGGCGAGCGCTTCGATATAGGTCTCGTCGTCGTGATAATCAGGCACCGTGCGCAACGCCGGTTGCCAGCGCATGGTTAGAAGCTTCTGGAAGGCCTTGTCATTGACGGTCGCGGTGGTAGCCGCCGCATATTGCGGATAGAGCGGGAAGAGCAGGATGCGGTCACAACCCTCGTCCTTCAGCGCTTCGATACGCGAGGGGATCGATGGTGTGCCATACCGCATTGCCCAATCGACCTTGACGTTTGGCAGGTCGCGCAGCCGTTCGGCCATGAAATCAGACTGGTTGCGGGTATAGGTGCGTAGCCAGCTTTCATTCAGATCCTTGTTCCAGATCGTCTCATAGGCCTTGCCCACCTTCTGCGGGCGCGTGTTGAGGACGATGCCGAACAGGATCGGATACCATTTCCAGGGCGACCATTCGATGACGCGCTTGTCGGTCAGGAATTCGCGCAGATAGCGGCGCATGGAGGTGTAATCAGTACCATCCGGCGTACCAAGATTGACCAGCAGGACGCCGACCTTGCCGAATTTGACGGCGGGATGGTCCGCCGGGCGGAGTGAAGTATCTGTCATTCTGGCCCCAACGCGCTTTCGTGTCTCCCCGGCTCATACGCAGCCGGCTGATCACGGTTCACCCTATAAGAAGAAAAGCCGGTCCGGGGAACCCCGGACCGGCTCTCATGATCGGGACAAATCGTCTTACTTGGCGGGAACCTGGATTTCCTCGCCGATCCGCAGATGGCGCGGGTTCGGGCTGCCATTGGCTTCCGACAATTTACGCCATTCGGCGCCGTCGCCGTAGAAGGTCTTGGCGAGATCCCAGAAAGTATCGCCGGCAGCGATGATATGGGTCGAAGGCGCAGCCGGTGCGGAGGCTGCCGGGGCAGGTTCAACTGCCGGAGCGGGAGCGGCTGGGGCCGGTGCTGCAGGAGCTGGGGTCGGTTCGGTAGATGGAGCCGGGGCCGCGGGTGCAGGTGTTGCGGGAGCCTGCTCTGCGGAGGGAGCAGGTGCCGCCTGCGCAATTTCAGTGATGCGGCCGTCCGTATAAGGCTTATAGGGCGAGTGTGCGGCAATATATTCGGCAGTCACGTCGGCCAGGTCCGGACCGTAGTCATAGGCATTCTGGCCGTCTTTGAAGGCGACATAGCCATCGCCGCCGGCGCGCATGAAGTTGTTGGTGGCGACGCTATAGGTCTTGGCATTGTCGATCGGCACGAAATTATCGCCATCCTTGACCTGCACATCGCTGACGCGGCTGCCGACCGGCTTCGACTGGTCGAAGGTGAATTTCAGACCGGCGACCTGCGGGAAACGGCCGGCACCCTGGTCGATCTGGCTGACGCCGTTTTCGAGCGCCTTGACGATATCGGCACCGGTCAGCTGGAAGGTTGCGAGCGTGTTCTGGAAGGGCAGCACGGTGATGACTTCGCCCTGGGTGACGTCGCCGCCGTCGATGGAGGCGCGCAGGCCGCCGCCGTTCTGGATGGCAATGGTCACGCCCTGGTTCTTGCTACGGTCGAGGATAGCATCGGCCACCAGATTGCCCATCGAGCATTCCTTGACGCGGCAGACCTTGCGGTCGCCCTCGATGGGGCCTTCGGAGGAGCCGATCACCTTCTTGCGCAGGTCTTCAATCGGCTTTGCCAGTTCGACAATGCGTGCCGTGACAGCCGGATCAGGCGTGAAGGAAGAATCGATCAGGATGGGATCGCCCTTGGCTTCCTTGACGACGCCATTATCATCGAAATTAACGACGAGATCGCCGAGATATTTGCTGTAGGAGGCTGCCTGCACCACCGGTACCTTGTACCCGCCGGGATTGTCGACCATCGTCGGATAGGGGCCTTCGGCCTTCGGATCGGTGTTCGACAGCAGGCTGTGTGAATGGCCGCCGACGACCACATCGATATCAGGGATCTTGGCGATCATCGCGAGGTCGCGCGGGTAGCCGACATGGGTGAGTGCAATGATCTTGTTGACGCCTTCGCCCTTCAGTTTCTGAACCTCTGCCGTGATGCTCTGGACGTCATCGGCAATCGTCACGTTCGGGCCGGGCGAGGAAAGCTCCGGCGTGTCATTGGTGACGGCGCCGACGATACCGATCTTCTGGCCGCTGACGTCAAGCACGAGAGAAGGTTTGACGCGGTCGCCAAGCTTGGAGGCAGCACTTGCCTTGACGTTGGCGGTGACGACGGGGAATTGCACCTTGTCGAGGAAGGTTGCGAGCCCATCCTCGCTGTCGTCGAATTCATGATTGCCGACCGTCATGGCGTCGAACTTCATGAGGTTCAGCATTTCGGCTTCGGCCGCGCCCTTGTAGGTCGTGTAGAACAGCGAGCCCTGGAAATTGTCGCCGGCGTTGAGCAGCAGCACGTTCTTGCCCGTCAGAGCCTGACGGCGCTGGTCGATAGCGGTCTTCAGACGGGCGGCGCCGCCGAAGCATTCGTTCTTGCCTTCCTCCTCGACCGAGCAGGTGGAGTCGAACTTGTTGATCGATTCAATGCGTGAATGGAAATCGTTGATATGAAGAATATTGAGTTCGTAATCCGCGAAAGCGGCGCCTGTGCTCAGCGCCAGCATGGACGCGGTCAAAAGACCGAAGCTGAAAGACTTCGTCATCCCTGTTCTCCTGATTAAAAGGGCGAAGATCCCCCTGATCCTCGCCAGTCCCTTCCATGGTCAGCCCGGGCGGTTTCCCGGCATGCGGATGTTCCATCAGACGATGCGCCGCCGCAAGGGAAAGCTGGGCCAGGAGAGCCGCTTTCCAAGGGGGAACCGGGCAAAAAAGCCGACTGGTTATCCCACGCATTCTCCGGCGGCAGCGTTTCGGTAGAGTTCGCGCATGGCCTCTGCAATATTCGGAAATGTGGCGAGCGCGACAATCAAGCAAAGAAGGGAAACGATGCGGTGAAAGCGCCGGCCGGCCCGATAGGCAAGGACTGCGCCTGCGCCGTAGATCAGGACTGCCGGCGCGGCGAAGATCAGCACCTGCAGCGGCCCGTCGCAATCGGGGGCGGCGATACCTTGGGCACGATAGACATTAGCCGGCAAAATGACCGCAAGTGCGGCAAGCGGCGTTGCGAGCAACAGGACGAGGTAACCAGCGAAAGCCCGCATGGTGCTTAGCCTTCACCTCATCTGCTCTATTCAGCTGCGGCGGGTCAGGACGAACTGTGCGCCGGCATCCGAGGTGCAATTCAGCTGGCTCGTCGTAACGAGGGCGCAATTGACCTTCGACTGAGTGTTGCGAACCAGCGAGGTCATGTTGATTTCCACCAGCGTCGGCGAGGTTTTGGTATAGGTGCCGGAGGCCAGAAGCTGGTTGCTGTCGGTCGTGCGCGTCGTGAAAGTGCCGGACTGGAAGGTGGAGACGATGCCGTTCGGATCGGCCCAGGTTCCTTCGACACCGGCAGGAGTGGGTGCTGATGCAACGGGGAGGGGGCGCGGGCCGGAGGAAACACAGGCGGCAAGAGCTGCCGATGCAACCACAAGAACGAGACCAGTTCTGACTTTCATAAGGCTTCTCCCGGCGAATCTAAGCGGAAGCTTTCCGCGACAGTCCGCCAAAAACATGGCGCGGGCCTTCCGCGAAGGCAAGCCTTCGACGGGGGTCGGCCGGCATTTAGACAGCAGGCGTTACAAAAATGCCCGCCTAACAGCGGGCATCTTCGAAAGCGTTAGGGCAGGCTTCAGCGAACGAGGATGTTCTTGAACTGCCACGGATCCTTGGTGTCGATGTCTTCCGGGAACAGGCCTGGACGGCCGTCGAGCGGGGTCCAGTCGGTGTAGTGGCCTTCGACCGGGCCGAGATAGGGCAGCTGCACTTCGAGGCAGCGCTTGTAATCCATCTCATCGGCTTCGACGATGCCGGCCTTCGGGTTTTCAAGAGCCCAGACCATGCCGGCGAGAACGGCAGAGGTTACCTGCAGACCAGTCGCGTTCTGGTAGGGGGCGATGCGGCGGGTTTCTTCCAGCGACAGACGCGAACCGTACCAGTAGGCGTTCTTGTCGTGGCCGTAGAGCAGCACGCCGAGTTCGTCGACGCCATCGACCAGTTCGTTCTCGTCGAGAACGTGGAGAACCGGCTGTGCCTTGCCGCCGTTGCCGAACATCTCATGCAGCGAGAGAACGGCATCATTGGCAGGATGGTAGGCGTAGTGGCAGGTTGGACGATAGGAGACGTCGCCGTCCTTGTCCTTCACCGTGAAGAAGTCGGCGATCGAGATCGACTCATTGTGGGTGACGAGAAAGCCATACTGCGGGCCGGGCGTCGGGCACCAGGTGCGCACGCGGGTGTTGGCGCCGGGCTGTTCCAGGAAGATGGCGGCCTTGGAGCCCTTCTTATGCTTCTTGGCGTTCTTCGGCATCCAGTTTTCGTGGGTGCCCCAGCCGAGTTCTGCCGGCTGCAGGCCTTCGGAGATGAAGCCTTCGACCGACCAGGTGTTCCAGAAGACGTTGAGCGGCTTCGGGTGGATGGTGCGCTGCGTGTCGCGTTCGGCGATGTGGATGCCCTTGACGCCGACCTTCTTCATGAGCTTTGCCCATTCTTCGCGGTCGTCCTGGCCCGGCTCATCGAACTTGAGGCCCATATCACGGGCAAGGTTCAGCAGGCCCTGCTTGACGAACCAGGAGACCATGCCCGGATTTGCGCCGCAGGTGGAAACGGCGGTGGTGCCGCCTGGGTTCTTGGCCTTTTCCTTGCGAACGGTTTCGCGCAGCGCGTAGTTGGTGCGTTCCTCGTTCTTCATGTCCTTGTCGAAATAGAAGCCGAGCCAAGGCTCGACGACGGTATCGATATAGAGCACGTCAAGCTTGCGGCAGAGCTTGATGATGTCGAGTGACGAGGTGTCGACCGAGAGATTGACGCAGAAGCCCTGGCCTTCGCCTTCGGTCAAGAGCGGCTTCAGCAGCTCCTTGTAGTTGTCCTTCGTCACATGCGCCTGGATGTGCTTGACGCCGTGCTTTTCCAGAATGTGGGCATCGTCCGTGCGCGGGTCGATGACAACCATCCGGCTCTTGTCGAATTTGAAGTGGCGCTCGATCAGGGGCAGCGTGCCGCGGCCGATGGAGCCAAAGCCGATCATGACGATCGGACCGGTAATTTCGCCATATACCGGATAGTTCTGTTCCGTCATTCTTTTCTCCTATTGGAAGGGAACGAAGGCTTTCAGCCTAAAGAATTCATGTGAAAATGCCGCGAAGCTCGCGAAGTGACCGGCTCTAATCACAAAATGGCGTCACAATAAAGAGCGTTCCCCTGCAAAGGTCAAATATCGGGGCTGCAAAGTGCCCGCAATTTCCGCACGAGTTCCGTCCGCTGCAAGGTCAGCCCTTTGTAGGCGGTCTGCTGGTGGTCGAGCGCTTCCAGTTGATCGGCAAAGCTGGCTGCGAGTTTCCGCGCCTGCGGATGCCGAGCAATGACGGCGATCGGATCAATATAGATGCGGATGGTGAAGAGAATGTCCCCCGAGAGAGGCAGCTTGCGAAGGGTCTGTCGCTCGACGCGGACGAAACGCTCTTCAAGCGTGAAGGCCTCGGCGTAAGGTGGCCGGCTATGTTTCGAGACGGGAAGGAAGAGATCATCAGTGGTGTTGACCGACCAGTTCAGCCGCTCGACCTGCTGGGCACTCTGCAGGCCGTCGAAGATGCGGGCAATCAGTGTGGCATTGCGCGTGCCTTCGCCGAAGCCCGGTGCATCCGCATGGATCTCGTGCATCGGCCGACCGAATTTCTCATGTAGCGACCACGAGGAGGGAAAGGCGACATGGGCCGCCACGAGATGCCAGCCATCGGCCCTGCGGCGCATCAGAACGAGATCATCCTGGATGAGTGAACCGGCCTTGAAGAGAGGCGGCAGATCGGAAGTATCCTGCCGGAGCATCGCCGGATGCCGATCGGCAAGGTGAGCGAGAAGAATATCCAGCGCCTCCTGCTGGGCTGCTTCTGTCCCATCCTCTGCGACGAAGATGTCGTCGAGGCGCTCGCCCGCCAGCCGCGCCTTTTCCTCGAGGTAGCGGTTGAGATCTTCGTCGGGTTCGATCCAGCGGGCGGGATCGAACGGCATCAGGCCGATCGTGAAGGGCCGGGCCGAGCCGTCATAGGGCGTGTAGGTCAGACGTTTCATCGCCGCTCCTTTTTGAGCCTGACGATTTGCCGGGTACGGTTTGTAACTCAGCGCTTCAGAGCCTCCAACCCTTCCGTCACCGTCGTCAGCGCGACTTCTGTGATGTCATATTTGGCAACACCATGGATGGTGAAAGGGTCGGCTGCGACATAGGCTTCAATCTGGGCGCGGTCGCCGACGGCGAGAACGACTCCGCCGGTGCGTGGTACCTTCCGGCCGGAAGCGAGGAACCAGCCCTTCGCATATCCCTCCTTCACCCAGGCCATGTGAGGCTCCATGTGCTTGTCGGCCTCTTCATTGGGCTTCACATAGGTCAGGGAGAGGATCAGCATGGTCAGTCCTTTTGCAGCGTGGCGCGGATCAGGCCGCGTAGCGAATTTCCAACGTAAAGCGTACCCTTGTCCAGATCATCGAGCGTGATGCGACCGACGCGGGCCTCTCGCTGGCAGATGAGCTCGGTGCGGAGCACCCCGGCGAGCAGGCCGCAGGAGATCGGCGGTGTCCTCAGAATGCCGGAGCCGTCATCAAGGAAGACAGACGTGATGGTTCCCTCGCAGACGTCCTGCCGTTCGTTGAGCAGGATGACTTCATCCGCTTGCTGCGGCGTAAACTCGGCGCGCGCCGCTTCGTACACAGCCCGGCATGTGGTCTTGATACGCAGTAGCTTGTCGGTGGAATCGAGACGCGTGCTGGTGATACGGAGTTTCCAGATCGTGTCTTGCTGCAGCGGCGTGAAGGGCGCGGTGGTAACATCGATCCGGCCCTGGCTGTCGAAAGTCAGCCTGACACGACGCGGCTCCTTACCATCCCTTACGGCATCTTCGAGCTTCGCGACCACATCCATCGGTTCGGGAAAACCGATGCGGCGGGCGGAGCGGGAGAGGCGGGCGAGATGAAGGCGCAGGCGAATGAAGCCTTCGTCCGGTTGCCAGCGCAGGGTTTCGATCAGCGAAAAATCCTTCATCGGGCAATCCATTGGTCGCCGATGGCGAAGCGGGCCTTGAGCAGGCATTCCTCATATTCGGCTTCAGCCGTGGAATCGAAGACGATGCCGCCGCCGACGTTGAAGACTGCTTTGCCGCCGTCGAAGAGCGTCATTGTGCGGATGGCAACGGAGAAGCGCATCGCGCCGTTGGGCGCGATCATGCCGATTGCGCCGCAATAGGCATCACGCGGACCATCCTCGAGGTCGTGGAGGATTTCCATGGCGCGGATCTTCGGCGCGCCGGTGATCGAGCCGCAGGGAAAAAGGGCGGCAAAGATGTCGCGGATGGAAAGATCGGGTAGGAGCTTCGCCTGAACGTGGCTGACCATCTGGTGGACGGTGGGATAGGTCTCGATTTCGAAGAGTTTTGGAACGTCGAGCGTGCCGACTTCGGTGATGCGCGAGATATCGTTGCGTAAGAGGTCGACGATCATGCGGTTTTCCGCTTGCGTCTTGATGTCGGCCTTCATGGCTTCGACGATTTCGGCATCTTCGGCCGGTGTCGCGCCGCGTTTGGCCGTGCCTTTCATCGGGTGCGTCTCGATCCAGCCATCTTCGTCGGTGCGGAAAAACAGTTCCGGTGAGCGGGAAAGAATGATGGGACCGCCGAGATCGGCAAACGCGCCATATTTCACGGGTTGGCGGTCGATCAGCGACCAGAAAGCGGCAAGCGGATCGCCGCTCCAGCGGGCTTCGATCGGCATCGTCAGGTTGGCCTGATAGATATCGCCGAGGCGCAGATGCCGGTGGAGGTCTTCGAAACGCTCTTTATATATAGCGAAGTTCCAGGCTGCCTTCGGTGCAGTCAGGAATTCCTCGTTTTCGTGGCGCTGCCGTGGCCTTGCGAGAGGATGGTCATCTGGCTGCGGCGCATCGAAGACACCGAACAGCAGCAGCGGCGTCTCGCGGTTCTCTTCCGCGAAGGGAGCAAGCTTTTCTTCGAAGAAATGGCCAGCCTCATAAGCGATGTAACCGGCAAGCCATTTGCCGGTCTGTCGCGCCTCTTCCATCCGCTTGAGCGCAGGCACGAATTCCGCCTTCGTGCGGGCGATAATCATGTCTACCGGGCCGGCGAAGAGCATGACTTCGCCGGTCGTGTCGTCCCGGAACAGGATGAAGGGTTCGGACGCTGCCATTGCCTTTCCAGCGAAGCCGCGGTTTGGGCGGTTTTATGCCTTGTCCAGTGCCTCGAGTTCGTCGATCAGGCCTTCGATCATCGACAGGCCCTTGCTCCAGAAGGAAGGATCGGTTGCATCCAGGCCAAAGGGCTTCAGCAGTTCGGAATGATGCTTGGTGCCGCCGGCCTTCAGCATCTCGAAATACTTGTCCTGAAAGCCCTTCTCGGCCTTCTGATAGACGGCATAGAGCGAGTTCACCAGGCAGTCGCCGAAAGCATAGGCGTAAACATAGAAGGGCGAATGGATGAAGTGGGGGATATAGGCCCAGTAGGTCTCATAACCCTCGGAAATCTTGATCGCCGGGCCAAGGCTTTCCGACTGGACGGAAAGCCAGAGTTCGCCGATGTCGTCGGCGGTCAGTTCGCCGGCTTTGCGGGCGGTATGAACCTTGCGCTCGAACTCGTAGAAGGCGATCTGGCGCACGACCGTATTGATCATGTCTTCGACCTTCTGGGCAAGCATGGCCTTGCGTTCGCGGTTGTCAGTCGTCCGGTTCAGCAATGCCCGGAAGGTCAGCATCTCGCCGAAGACGGAAGCGGTTTCGGCAAGCGTCAGCGGGGTCTGGCACATGAGCGCGCCTTGCGCGCCGGCAAGTACCTGATGCACGCCGTGACCGAGTTCATGGGCGAGCGTCATCACATCGCGCGGCTTGCCCATATAGTTGACGAGCACATAGGGATGGGCCGACGGAACGGTCGGATGCGCAAAAGCGCCGGGCGCCTTGCCGGGGCGCACGGGGGCGTCGATCCACTGTTCGTCAAAGAAGCGCTTGGCGATCGCAGCCATTTCCGGCGCGAAATTGCCATAGGCGGACAGCACTGTGTCCCTGGCTTCGGTCCAGGAGATGATGGCGCTTGAGGTTTCCGGAAGCGGCGCATTGCGATCCCAGAAGTTCATCTGCTCCATGCCGAGCCATTTGGCCTTCATCTTGTAATAGCGATGCGAAAGGCGCGGATAGGCTTCCTTCACCGCCGCAGCAAGCGCATCGACCACTTCGCGCTCGACGCGGTTCGCCAGATGGCGGCTGTCGGCAATGTCTTCGAAGCTGCGCCAGCGATCGGAGATATCCTTGTCCTTGGCGAGCGTATTGGTGATGAGCGTGAAGATGCGGATATTGGTCTTGAAGGTTTCGGCGAGCGCCATTGCCGCTTTGCGGCGCACTTCTGGATCCTTTTCCTGCAGCATGTTCAATGCCACTTCGAGCGGCAGCTTCTCGCCGTCGATCTCGAAGCGCAGCTCCGCCATCGTCTCATCGAAGAGACGGTTGAAGGCGGCAGCTGATGTCATCGATTTTTCGAGGAAGAGCTGCTCGAGCTGGTCTTCGAGCTGGTAGGGCTTGTCCATGCGCAGGTCGACCAGCCAGGGGCGGTAATGGCCGGCAAGCGGATCGTTCGCCATGCAGGCATCGATCACGGCATCGTCGATGCGGTTGAGTTCGAGAGCGAAGAACAGCAAGCGGCCGGAATAGTCGGTAAGCTTGGCCTGGACGTCGCCATAGAGCTTGCCGTTTGCCGGGTTGGACGTATCCGAGAAATAGGTAAGGCCAGCGAAAGAGCCGAGGCGGCCCATAATATCGTCGAGTGCCTCATATTCCTTCAGCGCCTGGCCGATGCCTTCCTCGCCCTTCTTGGCGGCTGCTTCGGCAAGTTTGCCCTTCCATTTCTCTTCAAAAGCGGAAGCGGCCTTGCCGGCTTTTTCCATGTCGGCGACGAAGGCGGTGGAGGTGGCCGAGGGGTAGAGATCCTGCAGCCGCCAGGAGGGAAGCTCGCCCAGAGCCGGGTCCGATGCTGCAGCGGGAGCCGTTGCCGAAAGGTGAAGATCGGCGTGCGCAAGCATATGTCTCATGGGGCGGTTCCTCTTCCTCTTTTATAACAGGTCTGACTGTCTACAGCATCGGCCCGAAAATCGGAATCGATTTTCGGAAAGGCTGATTGCGCAGTTTCAAAAAGAGAGACGTCCTTTGCGCGTCCGAATGGACGCGCGGCGCTCTGGGCGCCGAAAGGTCTAGCATCAAGGGGTTTTCGGCGTGTGAAAGGGCTCGTAACGGCACGAAAACGGCCTGTCAGAACAGTTAAAATGCAATTGTTTCTCAAAACAGGATGTTCAAGCCTTTCTGTCAGAGTGCGCTCTATGGTTTCGCATGAAGTGAGGCGACAATGACCGGTTACAATGAGCTCAAAGGGGCAGGGCAGATCCTTGTGGTCGAGGACGATCCCGTCCAGCGCCGTCTGCTCAAGAACGCGATCGAGCGTAGCGGCCATGTGGTGCATCAGGCCGAAAACGGCCGCATCGGGCTGGAGATGGTGAAGCGCGATCCCGGCCTTTTCAACGTCATCGTGCTCGATTTGATGATGCCGGAAATGACCGGCCTCGAATTCCTCGAAGCATTGCATGATTTCGGCACCCAGATTCCGGTCATCGTCCAGACGGGGCAGGGCGGCATCGAAACGGTGGTGCAGGCCATGCGCGCCGGGGCTTTCGATTTTGTCGTCAAGCCGGTTTCTCCGGAGCGTATCAATACGTCGATCTCCAATGCGATGAAGCTCGACCAGCGTGAGGTGAAGGCCCGTACCGGTCGCCGTTCACGCTCGGGCTCCGTCGGCTTCGACGACATCGTTTCGGCAAGCCCGGCGATGATCCGTGTCATCGATCTGGCGCAGCGCGCCTCGCAGTCCAACATCCCGGTCGTGCTCGAAGGCGAATCGGGTGTCGGCAAGGAGTTGGTGGCGCGCGCCATCCAGTCGGGGGGCGATCGCGCCACCAAACCGTTCGTGACGGTCAATTGCGGTGCCATTCCGCACAATCTCGTCGAAAGCATCCTCTTCGGTCACGAAAAGGGTGCGTTTACCGGCGCGACCGAAAAGCATATCGGCAAGTTCATGGAAGCCGATGGTGGCACCATCTTCCTCGACGAGATCGGCGATCTGCCGCTCGAGGTGCAGGTGAAGCTATTGCGCGCCGTTCAGCAAGGCGAGATCGAGACCGTCGGTGCGCGCACTGCGCACAAGGTCAATGTTCGCCTCATCTCAGCGACGAACAAGGATCTGATCGAAGAGGTCAAGAACGGCCACTTCCGCGAAGATCTCTACTATCGCCTGAACGTCTTCCCGATCACCATTCCGGCGCTGCGCAAGCGCAAGGAGGACATTCCGCATCTGGTGCGCGTCTTTGCCGACCGCTTCTCCAGCGAACAGAAGAACGGCCGCCGCATGACGGTCAATGCCGGCGCGCTGGCATTGCTGACCACCTATGACTGGCCGGGCAATATCCGCCAGCTCGAAAACGCGATCTTCCGCGCCGTTGTGCTTGCCGAAGGTCCGGAGCTGACTGAGGCGGACTTCCCGCAGATCGCCGCCCAGCTTCCGAACTACGAGGTCGTGGACCATCTGGCGCTCGTTGCCGACAATTCGCACCTCGATCCTGACGCGGAATTCCCCGAGGATTATCAGGCGGAATCAGTCGCCGAGACGATGCGCCGCGGGACCGAGGCTTCCGATAACGCGATATCGAGCGTCAATCAGTCCGGTGATGTTCGGCGTCTTGCTGATGTCGAGGAAGAACTGATTCGTTTTGCCTTGAAGTTCTACCGAGGGCAAATGAGTCAAGTGGCAAGAAAGCTAGGTATCGGGCGATCCACACTTTACAGAAAGCTCAAGGACTACGGTATCGACCCCGATAATCCTCAGAAAGATGCGGCATAAGCGCATTTTTATTAAGAATAAGGCAACCACATTTGGTTACCGTCCATAAACCACTTGTTAGCAGCTCGTTCACTCTATAAAGAAAAGGTTGATCATGTGTGGCATTTTTGCCATCGTGTGACCGCATTTGACAGCCATTTGAGACAGCATTGGACATTGACTGTCTGACGGGGATCGAGTTGCAGAATCTGAATGGGAATACCAAGCTTTCGCGCTTGAGTTGGCGTTTGTGCGCCAAGATTGGCGGAAAGGCAATTAGGACGGCAGCGGCCGCCCTTCTTGCACTCGCGGTTTCCTCACCGGTATTCGTAAGCACACCGTCTCAGGCTGCCGGGGATACCCGCAGCCTGAAGCTCTATTTCATTCATACCGGCGAAAAGGCCGTCATCACCTACAAGCGAAACGGCAAATTCGACCCCAAAGGTCTTGAGCAGCTCAACCGTTTCCTGCGCGACTGGCGCAAGAATCAGCCGACGAAGATGGACCCGCGCCTCTTCGACCTCATCTGGGAAGTTTACCGCCAGTCCGGCTCCAGGGATTACATCAACGTCGTCTGCGGTTTCCGCTCGCCTGCTACCAACGAGATGCTGCGCGGTCGTTCGCGTAAATCCGGTGTCGCCGAAAAGAGCCAGCATATGCTTGGCAAGGCGATGGACTTCTTCATTCCAGACGTAAAGCTCGCCACGCTGCGCGGTATCGGCATGAAGATGCAGGTCGGCGGCGTCGGCTTCTATCCAAAGTCCGGTTCGCCTTTCGTGCATATGGATGTCGGCGGCGTTCGCGCCTGGCCGCGCATGAGCCGCGACGAACTGGTCAGGCTCTTCCCTGACGGCAATACCATTCATATTCCCGCCGATGGCAAGCCGCTGCCAGGCTACCAGCAGGCAATGGCCGATTACAAGCGGCGCATGGCGAACGGCAGCCAGATCATGATGGCTAGCGCCGGCGCTTCCGTTTCCGATGACGAACCTCGCAAGCAGAAGACGCTGTTTGCCTACCTCTTTGGTGGCGGCGCTGACGAGGAAGAGGATAATTCGGAGGATAGCACACCGGTGGCTGTCGCCAAGGCAACGCCGCCGAAGGCTGAGGCTGTCCCAGCAGCTGATGAACCGCAGCCGCAGACCGAAGTTGCGAGCGTGAATGCACCAGTGCCGCAGGTTCGCCCGGCCTTCAGCAACCAGCTTGCCGGCAACGAGGTTGCCAATGCTCTGGTGCCGCCATCTGCAGGTAATGCGGCTCAGCAGGCGCTTGCCGCCATGCCCGCAGGCCAGCCGCAGGAACCGGAGCATTTCGCCGATCTCAGCGGTTACAGCATTCCGGTTCCGTCGCTCCTTGGGCAGCGTCGTGCGCCGGGTGATGCAGAACTTGCCTCTGTCGATCCGAGCCTGATGTCGACGAGCGTTCCGACCCCAGCCGAACGTCCGGCCGTTGCCGAAAACCTGCTTGCTGCACAGAATGCCGATCCTGAAGCGGGTGAAGACGAAGCTGATCAGGACACGCTTTCGCCCGCCATGGCGGCAGCACTTGCAAAGCAGCAGGATCAGAGCGGTGGCACTGAGGTCGCTATGAACGCACCTTCTGAGCCGCAGACCGTCGAGCAGGCAATCAATGCCGCCGCGCCGAAGAATCCGCCGGCACTAGACAAGCCGCCGCTGCAGCTTGCGGCACTTGCTCCGATGACGAAGTCTGCAAGCTTTGCTGCTCCTCCCGCAGCACCGAAGCCTGTCACCGTCGACAGCCCGGTCGCGCAGGGCCTTCCCACCAAGGGTGGTCGTCCGACGAAGCAGGAAGCTGTAGCCGCTGACGAAAGCCGCCAGACAGTGCGTACGGAGCCGAAGCTGACCCAGAAGATGATCTCGCAGTGGGCTCTTACCAATGCCCGCCTGGAAATGGCGTCCAAGAAGGTGCAGGCACCGCGCTTTGTCAGCCAGGAGCTGCGCGCCCAGCCGACCTCGGTTTATGCCGAAGGCTTCCAGAAGACTGCTTCGATCGACCCTGGTCGCTTCAGCGGCACGGCCGTCAATTTCATGGAAGTGCGTAAGTTCAACACGCGCTGATCCGGCCATATTTCGAATAAGCAAAAGCCGCTGGATCGTCTCCGGCGGCTTTCGTTTTTGGGCCGGAGGCACGGCGAAAACGGCGCTGGTACTTTGATGAGATCAAAAGAAAAGCCGCCGAAACGGCGGCTCTCTGAAAATGCGGTTGGATGATCCTCAGCCTTCCGGCGGGGATTCGATCATGCCGAGAGCGTGCAGGTAGGTATCGAGGATCGCATCTTCTTCCATGCGTTCCTGCTCGTCCTTCTTGCGGAGCGCAACGACCTTCTTGAGGATCTTGGTGTCGAAGCCCATGCCCTTGGCTTCGCCATAGACGTCCTTGATATCGTCGGCGATGGTCTTCTTTTCTTCTTCCAGGCGTTCAATGCGCTCGACAAAAGCGCGAAGCTGATCGCGAGCGACGCCATGTGCATCAGACATCGTGTTCTCCTGATTTCGGGATATGCATTCGGGTTGCCAGTGACTGCCGCGAAGTGCCGCCAGCGTCAAGACGATTTGAGAGCGGGTGGACTATTTGTGCAGGTTGTTCACCTCAAAAGTCGCCTTTTGCACAGGCGATGCTTCCGTCTGGTGAAGGTTCTTCCAGTCTTCGTAGGGCATGCCGTAAACGATCTCGCGCGATTCGTCCTTCGTCATAGTGACGCCTTCGGCCTCCGCAGCTTCGCGGTACCAGTTGGAGAGGCAGTTGCGGCAGAAGCCGGCGAGATTCATCAGATCGATGTTCTGCACGTCGGTTCGTTCGCGAAGATGCGTGATGAGCCGGCGGAAGGCGGCTGCCTCGAATTCCGTCTGTTGTTCCTTGCTGAGCGTGGTCATGGGCCAAGTCCTTTTCACTCAATAGGGGCCGGTGCGTGAAGCGTGCACGCTGTATGCATGAAGGGCCGGATCGTCGTTCATCTCCGCAAAAATGGGCGCCAGGCGCGCCGCCCATTCCTCGATGCCGGCCTCGTTGCCGATGAGGTCCTGACGCACTTCCAGAAGCGCGTGCGGGATGCCCGTCATCATGCAATGACGATACATGGTGTCGCCCTTCAGGGCACCGTCATAGGGTTCGTTGTCACCGACGACGAGATCGGGATCAGCCCGCAGTTTTTCAAGCAATGGGGCGACGGCGCGGTGGTCACTATCCCAGAGCACTGCTGCATGCCAAGGGCGGGGAACGCTCTTCCAGGCAGGCGTGAAGGAGTGGAGGGACAGTACCAGCGGCGCTTTGCCGGTCACGTTTGCCACCCTATCGATCGTCTCCGACACGGCATTGTGATAGGGTCTGTGGAAGGTTTCGACCCGGTAGTTCCACTCCTCTTCAGGAATCGGATGGTTGCCGGCGATGATGGCGCCGTCGGAGATTTTCATGATCAGGGTCGGGTCGTCCTCGCCGCGATTGGGGTCGATCAGCAAGCGCGAAAAACCGCCGAGCACGCCCGGCACGCCCAGCTGTGCACACAGCTTGCGGGCAAGGCCCTGAATGCCGATGTCATAAGCGATGTGCCTGGAGAAGGCACTTTCCGGTAGGCCGAGCCGGCCATATCGTTCGGGCAGACGGTTCATGGCATGATCGCCAAGGATCACCATGCCTTTGTCATGTTGGCCAGATAGGATTTCAAAGGATTGGAAGTGATCCATCAGGAAATTGCCAATTGTCATTTCGCGTCTTCGCCCAGTGATTGCATGCGCGTTCGGCCGGTTCAAGCGTGATGGGCGGACCAACGCGACAAGATGCGCCCGATCGGCGGTTATGAAAGGAAATATAATCGATTAGCATTGCGTTGACTTTCGCCTGATGGCGGCGCAAGAAGACACGGATAACGAATAACCGTGGAGCTATTTGGGAGCCGTGTTGATCCAAGCCGCGCCAAGTTTCCTCACGCGGTCCGGGCCGCTGGTCCGTCTCGCATTGTTCGCTCTTGCAGCCGTCTCGCCGTTCTTCATTGCCGATGCCGCGCGCGCGGATTTCCGTGTATGCAACGGTACGCAAAATCTGGTTGGCGTTGCGATCGGATATAGAGCGAAGGATGGCTGGGTCACGGAGGGTTGGTGGCAGGTGCCGGCAACGACCTGCGCCACGCTGATCGAGGGAGAGTTACAGTCGCGTTATTATTACCTCTACGCAGAAGACGCCGCCCGGGGAGGCCGATGGACGGGTGACGTGCAGATGTGCGTGGCGGAAAACGAATTCAAGATCACGGGTGTGCAGGACTGCTACGCCCGGGGTTATCAGAAAATGGGATTCAAGGAATATGATACGGGCCGCCAGGGAAGCTGGATGGTTCAACTCTCCGACACCCCAGGGACGCAAGAAAGCCAGAATTGATGAAGCGTAACCGCAAAGTTAAAATCCTCGCCACCCTCGGCCCCGCCTCCTCCGAGGAGTCGATGATCGAGAAGCTGCACCAGGCGGGTGCGGATATCTTCCGCATCAATATGAGCCATGCGAGCCATGACGTGATGCGCACGCTCGTGCAGCGCATTCGCGCCGTCGAAGCCCGCTCGGGCCGGCCGATCGGCATTCTGGCCGACCTGCAGGGTCCGAAGCTTCGCGTCGGGAAGTTTGCCGATGTTAAGGTGGAGCTGAAGCCCGGCCAGACATTTACGCTCGACAACAACGATACCCCCGGCGACAACACCCGCGTGTTTCTGCCGCATCCTGAAATTCTCGAAGCCGTTCAGCCGGGCCATCGCCTGCTGATCGATGATGGCAAGCTCGCTCTGCGTGCCGAAAAGTGTGACGGCAAGAGCATTGTTACGACCGTCATTGCCGGTACCAGCATTTCCGACCGTAAGGGCGTCAGCCTGCCCGATACGCTGCTTGGCGTGGGCGCGCTGACCGACAAGGACCGCGTCGACCTCGACGCAGTTCTGGCGACCGACGATGTCGACTGGGTGGCGCTTTCCTTTGTCCAGCGTCCCGACGACCTTGCCGAAGTGCGCAAGATCGCCCGTGGCCGCGTCGGCATTATGTCGAAGATCGAGAAGCCGCAGGCGCTGGAACGCATCGAAGAAATCATCGAGCTTTCCGACGCACTGATGGTCGCCCGCGGCGATCTCGGCGTTGAAATGCCGCTCGAAGCCGTTCCGGGTATCCAGAAGCAACTCATCCGCTCCTGCCGCCGTTCGGGCAAGCCTGTCATCGTCGCCACGCAGATGCTGGAATCGATGATCTCCTCGCCGGTTCCGACACGTGCCGAAGTTTCGGACGTCTCGATCGCCGTCTTCGAAGGTGCTGACGCGATCATGCTGTCGGCAGAATCGGCTTCCGGCGCTTATCCGGTCGAAGCCGTCTCGATGATGGCCTCGATTGCGAGCACCGTGGAGAAGGATCCGCACTATCCGGGCATCATCTACGCGCAGCGCGCCCAGCCGGAAGCAACCGGTGCGGACGCTATCTCGCTTGCCGCCCGCCAGATTGCAGAGACGCTGAAGCTGTCGGCTATCGTCTGTTACACGTCTTCCGGCACGACTGGCCTGCGCGCTTCGCGCGAGCGTCCTCAGGTGCCGATCATCGCTCTGTCGCCAATCATCAAAACGGCGCGCCGCCTATCCGTCGTCTGGGGCATGCATTGCGTCGTCACACATGACGCGACCGACCTCGACGACATGGTCAACCGCGCCTGCCGCATCGTCGCTGCAGAAGGTTTCGGCAAGCCGGGCGATCGCATCATCATCTCCGCTGGCGTGCCGCTCGGCACACCTGGCGCGACCAACATGCTGCGTATCGCCTATATCGGCTCCGACGGCCAGAGTGGCATCTGATCGCTTTCAGGCCTGAAAAAACAAAGCGCTCCTCGAAAGAGGGGCGCTTTTTTTGCTTTCCGATTCTGCCTTTGGTGCTCTTAGCCGCGGGAGAGGTGACCGACGCGATAGATCTGGTTGGTGCCTGACGCGGGCGGGGCTTCCGCACAAAGTCCAAAACGGACCATCGTCCAGTCATGCGGGTCAAAGGCGGTAATGCGGGCGAGCAGATGTCTGCCGCCGGCTTCCTGCTTTGCCAGATCAACCTCTTCCTGCCGTAAGTTGGGCAGAGATACATGCGGTTCGATAGGGAGGTGTTCGCTGTAAGCAAAGCGGGCGTTGGCGGGGTCCGGTGAGACATGCGTATGCCAGACGATCCAATGGCGAATGAGCGGCCGACCGAAGGCGTCCGTCAGCGCGGCAAAGCCGGGACCGCAGATGAAGTTGCTGGCGCCTTCCGGCTGGTCCCAGATATAAAAGGGCGAGTACAGATTTTCCCGGCTGCCGAATTCACCGCGGCGAGCGCTCAGAAAAGCCTTGAAACCGAGGTGGGGGAAGCCGTCCATCGCCGGCCCCTTGTCGCGGATGCGGCGATCGATGATCTGCATGTCGTAATCTGCCGGCAAGGTGAAGGAATATTGCATGGCCATCATGGCTGTGTCTCCTCAGACCAGTCGACGAAGCGTCCCTTCTCAAAACCCTGGATGCTAAGATATCCGAAAGGGCTGTCAGTTGTTGCCCCGTGCCAGTGAAGCTCGTCCGGGGCGAACCATACTGCATCGCCGGTTCTGACTTCCTCGACGGGTTCACCCTCCCGCTGCACGACACCGACACCGGAGAGGACATAAAGAAGCTGGCCGCGCGGATGCGTATGCCAGTGTGTGACCGTGCCGGGATCGAGGGTTGCGCGCATGGCGGTGTTCTCGCCATCGATCTCACTGTCGAGCAGGATTTCGACCCAGAAGGGTGCATTCGAAATGCCTTCGGGAGAACGGACGGCACTGCCGGGACGGCGGATCGTCATCGTCCTCGGATTGGCGGTGCTCATGCCGGAACTCCCCTGGCGCGCGCTTCCCATCCGGGTTCGGCCATCTGCGCCAAGCCGTCGCCGAAGGACCATTCGTCCGGTTCGCTGGTCGAGATGACGATCATCACGTCTTCGGGGCGCAAGCCGGGCGATTGTTGGAGCAATTCGACGGTTCGGCGGAAGAGAGCCTTGCGCATTTCCGTTGTGCGCGGCTTGCCGGTCGTGATCGAAATCAGCACGAAATCATCCGAGCGCGGACCGGCAAGGTAGTTGCGATCGAAGATCAGCTCGCCCGGCTCGTGCTGGTGGATGATCTGGAAGCGGTCGGCCGGCGGCACATTGAAGGTCTCGACCATGGCCTTGTGGATATTGTCCGAGAGCGCACGCAGATAGTCCGGCGATTTGCCCTTCAGAAGGGAAATGCGAGCGAATGGCATTGGATGCCTCCTTGTTCTTTGTCTTGACAGGAGAAGCATGCCACGACACCATGGTGCGGAAAATCAGAATTTTATGGATGAATTATCCTGGAAATCGGGATCGTGAAATGCGACGGATTACATTCGACCTGGATGTCCTGAGGACATTCGCGACCGGCATGGATCTCGGCAATTTCGCCAGGGCGGCGGATCGCCTGGGGCGCTCGACCTCGGCGGTCAGCGCACAGCTTAAGAAGCTGGAGGAGCAGGCTGGCACGCCGATTTTCCGCAAATCCGGGCGCGGACTGGCGCTGACGGAAGCCGGAGAGATGATGCTTGCCTACGCCCGGCGATTGCTCGATCTGAACGACGAGGCAGTCGCTGCGATGCAGAGTGTCGAGCTGGAAGGCTGGGTGCGGCTCGGCCTGCAGGAGGACTTCGGTGAGAACTTGCTACCCGAGGTGCTCGGACGCTTTGCTCGAGCGCATCCGAAGGTGCGGATCGAAGCGCGTGTGGTGCGCAATGCCGAGCTTCTGGAACGGGTGACGACGGGCAAGCTCGATCTTGCGCTCGCCTGGAGCGCCGGCACTTTGACCGCCCATTGCGAGCATATTGCCGATGTGCCGATGCGCTGGATCGGCCCGGCGAATGGCTTGCCGGCATGGGCGGCTGGAGGCGGCGAACCGATGCCGCTTGCCTCGCTCGAGGCGCCCTGCCTGCTCAGGAATGCCGCGACGAAAGTGCTGGACGAGGCGGGTATCTCCTGGCGGCTGTCTTTCGTCAGTCCAAGCCTCGGCGGCCTCTGGGCGGCAACCGCTGCAGGACTGGGTATTACGGTGCGCACGCCTATAGGGCTGCCTGCCAAGGTGCGGATGCTGACGTCAGGCGAAGCCGGCCTGCCGGAACTGCCGAAGCTGGGGCTGGTCTTGCATCGAGCGGAAGCGGAGCCGGATGCTGCAACGAGCCGGCTGGCGGAACTGGTGCTGCAGTCGGTGCACGAGGCAGTGCGAGATATTTCTATTCCATCCGATCAGGAGAAGGCGCTGCGAAGATTCGGGTGAAGTGTTGACCCTCCCCTTGGAAGCCAGTAGCCTCCCATCGCTATGAAAATGATCGCTCTCAATATCGCTACGGTCTTCTTCTTGAGCCTCTAAGGCTCTGCCCTCGGGCAAAGGAAGATGCGGCCGCTTCACCAGCCTGCTGGCTGGGTCCGTTGCCGTGAACTGTAACCACCCTGCATTCGGCCGATGGACAATGCCGGCAGGGTTTGGCGATAGAGAGATATTTCATGACATCTACTGGTTACCCGCCGGCGCTCAGCGCCGTGCAGATCGAGCAATTCATCGAAGACGGCTTCGTGCGGATCGATGATGCTTTTCCCCGGGATGTGGCCGCGAAGGCCCGCGACATCATGTGGCGGGACATTCCCTTCGATGCCGATGATCCGAAAAGCTGGGTGCGGCCGGTCGTCCGGCTTGCTGGTTATGGCGGCGGGCCGTTCGAGACGGCGGTCAACACGCCCCTGCTGCATTCGGCTTTCGATCAGCTCGTCGGCAAAGGACGCTGGGAACCACGCAGCGGTCTTGGCAGCTTCCCGGTCCGCTTCCCGCACCCGGACGATCCCTGCGATGCCGGCTGGCATGTGGACCTGAGCTTTCCGGGGGACGAAGGCGACCCGAATGAACAGCGGGATTTTTCCGTCTGGCGGGTGAACATCACCTCGCGCGGACGGGCACTCCTGATGCTCTTCCTGTTCTCTGATGTCGGGGAGAACGATGCGCCGACGCGTATCCGGGTCGGGTCGCACAAGGATATCGCGAAGCTACTGGAGCCGGCTGGCGAAGCCGGCATGGCGCATCTGTGGCTGGAGCATGTCGGTGAGGAGAGGCCGCTTGCTCTTGCAACGGGGCAGGCGGGCACGGTCTATCTGTGCCACCCGTTCCTGATCCATGCCGCGCAGACGCATCGCGGCAAGGAACCGCGCTTCATGGCGCAGCCCGGCCTTGCGCCTTCAGAACCCTTGCGGCTTACGCGTGAGGACGGCGCCTACTCGCCTGTCGAGATTGCCATCCGTAGGGCGCTTCAACAAGGCTAGGACAGAGAAGATGCATCCGGCTTTGCCGGGTGCGTGCATCACGCCAGCAGTTCCTGCTGTGCCGCCCGGCGAATCGCTTGTGGCGGCTGGCCAAAAGCCCGCAGGAAGGCGCGTCGCATGCGCTCGCGATCGGCAAAGCCGGTCTCGCGGGCGACGACCTCGATCGGATGGCGGCCCTGCTCCATCATCAGGCGGGCCGCCTCCAGCCGCAGGTTCTCGACTGCTTTAGCGGGGGACTGACCTGTTTCGGCGCGGAAGGTACGACTGAACTGGCGGGGGCTCAGATGTGCAGCCTCGGCCAGTTCCTCGACCGAGAGGGTGGATTTCAGATTGCTGCGGGCATGCGCAAGCGCCTTCTGGATGCGGTCGGATTTCGGCTCCAGTTCCAGAAGGGCGGAAAACTGCGACTGGCCGCCGGCGCGACGATGATAGACGACCAGCTTGCGGGCAACAGCGCGGGCGATCTCCAGGCCATGATCTTTCTCGACCATGGCCAGAGCCAGATCGACACCCGCCGTCATACCTGCCGAGGTCCAGACGGAACCGTCGATGATGTAGATGCGGTCCTCTTCCATCCTGATTTCAGGGTAACGGCTCTGCAGTTCGCGGGCGCGATACCAGTGGGTCGTGGCGCGGCGGCCATCAAGAACGCCGGCATCGGCAAGCAGGAAGGCGCCGGTACAGATCGAGGCGAGGCGGCGGACAGCGGGGAGGGCGGCGCGAATGAAATCCGCCTCGGCTTCGTTGGGCAGCTTGATGTCAGGCGCGCCGGCGACGATCAGTGTGTCGAAACCGGGATCGCCGAAGGCTTCCGTTTCGACGATCATGCCCAGCGAATTGGCGATGGGACCGCCGGTCTCCGAGAGATAATGGATGTCATAGACTTTCTCGCCGATCTCGAGATTGGCGAATTCGAAGGCCGAGACGGCGGCAAGGCTCATGATCTGGAAACCGGGAAAGAGCAGGAAGCCGATTTGCTGCATGGTCATCATGTCCTGAAAAGTGGATGTCTTAAAAGGTGGTATATATGACATTTGGGACATCGGCAATCGGGCGTAAAACTCTCCGCAAGCGCAAGGCAATCGGGCTGGCGCACGAAATGGAGAAACGATCATGGCACAAGAACATAAGGGTACGGCGCTGGTCACAGGCGCCTCTTCGGGCATCGGCGCGATCTATGCACACCGGCTGGCGAAACAGGGCTACAATCTCATCCTCGTCGCCCGCAACGGTGATCGGCTGAAGGCACTGGCAAGCCGGCTGACCGATGAGACGGGCCGGACCGTAGAGACGCTGTCCGCCGATCTCGGCAAGAAGGACGATCTTGCCAAGGTCGAGAAGGTGCTGAAGGAAGATCAGAGCATTACCCTGCTCGTCAACAATGCCGGCTTCGGCGGCACGGCGCCGCTGCTCGCGTCCGACGTCGACAAGATGCAGGAAATGATCGAGCTCAACGTGACGGCATTGACGCGGCTGACCTATGCTGCGGTTCCAGGTCTCGTTGCCCGCGGTGGCGGCACAATCATCAACATTGCCTCGATCGTCGCAATCGCGCCCGAGGTCCTGAACGGTGTCTATGGCGGTAGCAAAGCCTTCGTGCTCGCCTTCAGCCAGTCGCTGAAGCACGAGCTTGCCGACAAGAATATTCGCGTTCAAGTCGTGCTGCCGGGTGCCACGGCTACCGAATTCTGGGGCATTGCCGGCACGCCGGTCGAGCACCTGCCGGGCGAGATCGTCATGTCGGCGGAAAACATGGTCGATGCCTCGCTGGCAGGTCTCGCCGAGGGAGAATTTGCGACGATCCCGGCGCTTGAAGATGCCGGCTTGCTTGCTGCCTATGAACAGGCCCGCCAGGCGCTGATGCCAAACCTGTCACGTTCGGCTCCGGCTGCGCGCTACAAGATCGCCTGAAGACGATCGATGGCGAAGACATCGTCCGCGGCAGGTCGCTGCGGACGATGTTTTCTATTTGGGGAGATCCGTGCGGAAGGCCGCTGCGATATTCTCAGCGAGGCGATCGTGGATCGTGGCCCGGCTCGTTCCCTCGGGATCGTCGCAGAGAGGTTCTTCACCTTCTTCCTGAAGGATCGCAGCGCCTCCCGGCTTGCATTCGCTGAAGGCACCATATTGCGAAGTATCGCCCAGGAGATCGTAGCGCGCGTTGGGTATAGTGTCCTTTAGGCCTGATATCCGCAGCCGAGGCCAGATGGTCGCCGGCGTGCCGAGATTGATGAGGCGGACCGGGATCGATATGCGCTTGAGGCTGTCGGGTGTGAAACTGGCGCCGAATTCAGGATCGATGACGACGACCGCCTTCACCCGCGTGTCTAGATGAGAGCGGCTGAGCTGCTGCCTGTGGACGGAGTGGAGATCGATACCGGCTCTGGCGAACTCGGCGCAGTCGACGCCGGCGCCATTGGGACCGCAGGAACGCGCAAAGCTTTCCGGATCCAGGCTGCCGCCCGCAAGCGAAAGTGCGGATGTTCCGCCGATGAGGAAGCCCAGCACGCCGATACGGTTTCGATCTATCTTTGCAGGTAGTATGCTGTCCTTCTCGATCGCGGTCAGGGCGGCTGAGAGATCGGCGGGCCGGAGCCAAATTTCATGAATGCTCTCCTCACTCGTCATCGTCTGCGGATCCGGCTGGCGCATCATTGCCACCACGAAGCCTTTCGAAGCGAGGCGCGACGCCATCCAGGCGCCGATGAAAGGGCCGGATTTCAGACCGCCATGGGAAAGCAGGATCAGCGGATAGTCGCCGGCAGCGGCCGGTGCGTCCCGTTGCGCGGTCTCGCCTTTGAAAAGCGGACTGTCTCCGATCAGGATGGGCGTTCCGCCTGCTAAGGCCGGATACCAGAGTGAGATCTCCATGGTGCCGTCGCGTTCGGGTACCGGAACCGAAAGAAAGGACAGACCGACAGGGTCGGCCGCATGTGCCGGAGTGTTGGCAGCAAGAAGGCAGGCCGACAGGAGCAGCGTAAGAAGATGTCTCATGGAAACCTCGGAACGAAGACCGCCATATGGCGGCGAGACGAGGTTTTCGTTGTTTCCCAGGTGAGTGAGACCCCGATCATGATCGAGGTCGTCGCCGATCGCGATCAGGGTCTTCGAGAGCGTTGTCGAGCGTTAGCCGAAGCGTTCCAGTGCAGTGGTGAACACGTCGGCGTCGATATTGCCGCCGGAGGTGACGACGACCGTCGCATCGCTATTCAACTGATCGCTATGGAAGAGTGCGGCAGCAAGAGCGACGGCGCCACCAGGCTCGACGACGATCTTGAGGCGGGTGAAGGCGAGGGCTACGGCGCGCAGCGCCTCATCATCCGTCACGACAATACCCTGTCCGGCCAGACGCTTGAGGATCGGGAAGGTAATGTTGCCCGGCTGCGGCGTGACGATCGCATCGCAGATCGACCCGGTCATGGTGGCGTTGCGCTCGATCTTGCCCGATGCAAGCGATCGCGTGGTGTCGTCGAAATTTTCTGGTTCGCAGGGACGGACACGGAAGCCCGGCGCACTCGCTTCCAATGCCAGCGCGATGCCCGAACTCAGGCCGCCGCCACCGCAGGGAACGAGGACTTCGGCATTCCTGACACCTTCCTCCTCCGCCTGTTCGGCGATTTCCAGCCCGGTCGTGCCCTGGCCGGCAATGACCAGCGGTTCGTCGAAAGGCTTGATGAGCGTCAGTCCGCGTTCGGCCGAAAGTCTCGCGCCGATCTCGTCGCGGTCTTCATTGGCGCGGTCATAGAGCACCACTTCGGCGCCGAAGGCGCGCGTATTGGCAATCTTCAGCTTCGGCGCATCGCTTGGCATGATGATGACAGAGGGAACGCCGTGCATGCGTGCGGCCAGCGCGACACCCTGAGCATGGTTGCCGGAGGAGAAGGCGATGACGCCCTTCTTGCGCAGTTCCGGATCGATGCCCGAGACGGCAGACCAGCCGCCGCGGAACTTGAAGGAGCCGGAATGCTGCAGGCATTCGGCCTTCACGAGCACCCGCCGGCCGGCGATTTCATCGAGGAAGGGGGAGGAGAGAAGCGGCGTGCGCCGTGCATGTCCGCGCAGGCGGGCCCTGGCGGCAACGATCATTTCAATGGAGGCCATGGGAATCTCTTCTGCTTTAATGCCGCTCATGCATAGAGCGCGCATCTTTGCTTGTGAACGGCGATTTTGTCACGGTGACATGAATATGACATTGGACGCCGCGCCACCCGATTCCCGCGGGACACGCCGCTTTCTGTATTGTGTGGGGGTTTCGCCATTCATGCGCGCGAATTCGCGATTGAAATTGGACTTGCTGATGAAGCCGGAGTCGAACATCACCTGTGTTATCGGATGATCGGTGCCGACCAGCTGCTCGCAGGCGGCGCGGATACGGAAGTCGTTCACATATTGCGAGACGCTCATGCCGTGGATGCGGTTGACGGCCGTGGAGACGCGCCGGGCCGGGAGATTCATCTTGCGGGCAATGCGGGTGAGATTGAGATCGGGATCGCGATAGAGCTGACGGGCGCGCATCAGCGTATCGAGGGCAGCGGCGACGGCACCGTCTTCTTGCGTTGCCGGTGGTGGCGGCGGCAGCTCCGCGGAGGTCGCTTCTGCACTGCTGCCGCCACTTGCTACCGAAGCGGCGGTGCCGAGGATCAGGAGAGCAATGACATTGCCGAGTGCGACGATGGCGCCCGCATGAATGCCGCCGGTCTTGGTGAAATCGAAGCTGATGATGACGTCGGTGACGGCGGAGGCGATGAGGGCAAAGCCGGTTATCTGCAGCGAACGATAGGACAGCACTGCACCGTCGAGGCGGGAGGATACGAGAACATCAGGTCCATGCCGGGCAAGCCAGAGCAGCGCGCCGCCATAGAAGAGGAAGATCAGAATGATGGCGAGGCTAATCGGCTCTGGATAGAGTGCGATCAAGACTGCGATTGCGGCTGTCGGCAGAAGATGTGGCCAGAAACGGGAAAGGGTGGGTTGCTCTTCCACAGCAAGCCCCTTGAAGCAGACCCAGGCGAGGGCCGCGATTGTTGTCGCGATCAACGATTGAATCGGCATGATCGCGATGACGTCGTAACCCCAGCGGATGCCGATCACTACGGATTGGAGGATGTAGAACCCGATCAGCAATAGGAAAGGCCGCTTTTCGGCAAGCGCCCCATCTCCCTGCCGCAGCATGCGGATCAGCAGGATGGCAAGCAGCAGAGCCACGACGAAGGGCAAGGGAACGAAGATCATCGGCGATATCCGGCAGCAACAATGATTCCAGAATGAACCCGATTGCGTTCGCGGTCGACCCGGATCGTGATCGAGGTCTCGAAATAGGGGCTGAAAATCCATCCTGAAAGTGTCCTCGACGGGAGGGCCTCATTCATGGGCGGATTCCGATGATCATTCTTCTTGTCATGCCGGTGCTTCTGGTAGCTTCTGTAGCCGCTCTGCCGGACAAGGTGTCGACAACTGCAATTCCCGATCTTTCCGGCGTGCGTGCGATTGCCATCAGTGGTGACGCAAGCTCGATCAACATCACCACGCGAAGCGACCAGCCCTATGGCGCATCGCTCAGCGGGCGACGGAAGGGCTGGTTCTCGTCCTGGTATTCAAGCTGGTATTTTGCCGATTGCCGCGACAATAGCGACATGCGGGTGGAAGGCACGGTCTTGCATATCGATATCGCCGCATCGTCGTGGCTGGACCCGTCCGATTGCATGATCGAGGTCAATGCCAATGTGCCTGCTGGTGCTGCTCTCCGGATCGATCAGAGCGCTTTCACGGCGAGGCTCACTGGGCATTTTTCCGAGCTTGCGATTGCCGGAAAGGCGGCCGACATCACATTGGACGGCCATGCCGGGGGCATCGATATTCGCGCAGACGCCGTGCGGGCTTCCCTCGATTTCGACAGGGTCGAAGCGGACGAGAGAGTATCGATCCGCGCTCGTGCTCTCGACGCCTATCTTGGTTTCGGAGACAGCGCGTCGGTCGATTACAAGGTGACGGCAAAGGCTTCCTGGGTCGATGCCCTGAAGCCAAGCGTGTCGGGCGCGATGCCACGCGTCGAGATCGATGGCGATTTCGTTCGGGTCAGGATCCGCTAGGCGGCTGTTCAATAACCGTTGGCTGAGCCTTCGGTCGCGCGGTTGTCCATTGCGCCGTTGTAGCGGGCGCCGCCGCCCTTCTGGATGGCTGCAAGGCTCTTGCCACCGACGAGAATACCGGCGGCCTGCCCCCAGACCGGAGCATCATTTCCGCCATCAAGCTTGTAGCCCATTGCGGCGAGCGCCTTTTCGGTATCCGGCGAGAGCGCAAAAGGCTCCAGGTAGACGGTGTCCGGCTGCCACTGATGATGGACGCGCGGTGCGTTGACCGCCTGGCTGATGTTCATGCCGAAATCGACGACGTTGAGGATTGCTTCCAGGGTGATCGTAATGATGCGCGAACCGCCGGGGCTGCCGATCACCATGAAGGGCTTGCCATCCTTGGTGACGATCGTCGGACTCATGGAAGAAAGCGGCGTCTTCTTCGGCGCGATGGCATTGGCCTCGCCCTGTACGAGGCCATAGAGGTTCGGCACGCCGGGCTTGGAGGTGAAGTCGTCCATCTCGTTGTTGAGCAGCACGCCGGTGCCGGGTGCAACGACGCCAGCGCCGAAGGAGCCGTTCAGCGTATAGGTCACGGCGACTGCATTGCCCTCGTCGTCGATGATCGAATAATGGGTCGTCTCGGTGCTTTCCTTGCCGCCCAGCGGCTTCAGATTGGCCGAAGTGCCGGCCCTGTACGGATCGATCTTGGCACGAATTGACGCCGCATAACTTCTGTCCAGCAGTTTGGAGACGGGATTGTCGATGAAGTCTGGGTCGCCGAGTGCGGCGTTGCGGTCCACATAGGCATAACGCATGGCCTCGACCATGATGTGAACGGTTTCTGCCGATCCGTAGCCGAGATAAGAAAGCGGATAGCCTTCGAGGACGTTCAAGATCTCGCAGATGATGACGCCGCCGGAGGAGGGCGGCGGCGAGGAAATGATGTCATAGCCGCGGTAATTGCACTCGATCGGCTTCAGTTCCCGCACCTTGTACTGCTCGAAATCCTCCTTGGCGAGAATGCCGCCCTTGGCCTGGCTGGCATTGACGATTGCCTCGGCAGGCGCACCTTTGTAGAACGCATCGGGGCCTTTTTCGGAGATGGATTGCAGGACAGCCGCAAGATCCGGCTGCACCAGCTTTTCGCCCGACGCATAGGGGCTGCCACCGGCCTTCAGGAAGATTTTGGCGGCCTCTTCATCCTTGGCGAGCCGTTTGGCGCTGGTCGCGAAAGTGGCTGCATCGCCCTGCTCGAGCGTAAAGCCTTCCTTCGCATATTTTAAAGCTGGGGCGATCAGTTCTTCACGCTTCCTGGTACCGTATTTCTCGCGGGCTGTCTCAAAGCCCATGACCGAACCCGGTGTGCCGACGGCGAGATAACCGTCGAGACTGGCGCGTGGGACAATGTCGCCTTTAGCATCGAGATACATGGTCTTGGTTGCCGCAAGCGGTGCGCGTTCGCGGAAATCAAGGAAGGTTGTTTTTCCATCCTTCATCCGGATCGTCATGAACCCACCGCCGCCAAGATTACCGGCTGTCGGATAGACAACGGCCAGCGCGTAGCCCACCGCGACCGCGGCATCGACGGCATTACCGCCACTCTTCAAGACATCGACGCCGACATCGGTTGCCAGATGCTGGGCGGTGACGACCATGCCATGCTCAGCTTCGACAGGTGCCGGCGAGGCGGCAAAAGCCGGCAACGGCGCAAGGCAAAGCGAAATGGCGGCGAGAATGGCGGCGGAGTGTCTGGGAAGGCGATCCATGAATTTCCCCTCAAAGGACGGCGATGGGAAAGATATGGCGTCGCTTCTGCGGCAGACAATGATCAGGCAAGAAGCTCGGCGAGTTTCCTGTTCGTGTCGTGTTCGTCGAGAGGCGTGTAGACGATCAGCTTCATATCCGGCTGGCTCATCAGCGTAAGGCCGGTATGTTCGAAAGACATCAGGCCCTTGACCGGATGGTTCAGGCGCTTCACGCCGGTGAGCGGAGCCACAACCTCATGGCGCGTCCACCAGGCGCGGAATTCCGGGCTTGTCTGCTTGAGCAGGGCGATGAGGCGCTCGAAATCCGGGTCGCCGGCATAGCGGGCGCTGTCGGCGCGGAACATGGCGAGCGAGACGCGGGCGACGGCCTCCCAGTCGACCAGCAGGCTGCGATGGAGATCATCGGCAAACAGCCGGTGCATGGTGTTGCGCTCGTCCGGCCCCAGCCGGTCATACCCGCCGAAGAGCAGATCGGCGGCACGGTTCCAGGCCAGCACGTCCCAGCGGCGACCCAGCACATAGGCCGGCTGCTGAGTCAGATTATCCAGCATCCGGCGCAGCGGCTCATCGACCACTTCCGCCGCTGACGAAAGCGGCTGCGGCGACTGGCGGCTGTTTAGGGTGAAGAGATGCAGGCGTTCGGCCTCATCAAGACGAAGCGCATCCGAGAGCGCATTCAGCACCTGCGGGGAGGGGCGGATGTCGCGCCCCTGTTCCAGCCAGGTGTACCAGGTGGTGCCGACACCGGCGATCATGGCGAGCTCTTCGCGCCTGAGCCCCGGCGTGCGGCGGCGAAAACCGTCGGGCAGGCCGACATCGGCCGGGCGGAGGCGCTCACGGCGCGAGCGCAGGAAGGCCGCGAATTCGCGACGGCGGGCTTCGAACGTGTCCAGCTTCTGATCCATGGCGGCGATCATATCAGTATCGATACCAGGATAAAATCAGGCCTATTTGCGATTTTGGGACTCCGCAAGATGAGAGCACTCCCGGCAATGAAAGCCGGAAGTTCGATCATCCAAAGGAGTATTCTCATGTCATTGCAGCACGCAGTCGTTATCGGCGGCTCTTCGGGTATCGGCCTTGCCTCAGCGAGACTGCTTCTGGAACAGGGATTTAGGGTCACCATCGCTGCGCGAGACGAGGCGAAGCTCAAGGCATCGGCTGATCATCTTTCCGGCGAGATCGGAATGATTGCCATCGATGCCCGAGATCCCGCCACCGTGAAGCAGGCCTTCGAGAGACTCGGATCCTTCGATCATCTCGTGCTGGCGCTGGGCAGCGGCCATGGCGCCGGTCCTTTCGCGACGCTCGACATGGCCGACCTGCTCGCCGGCTTCCAGACGAAGCTCATCCCGCATGCGGCGACGGCGCAGGCGGCTCTGCCGTTCCTGCGGCCAGACGGCAGCATTACTTTCGTATCCGCCGTTAGTGCGCAGGCCGCGATGCCGGGAACCGCCGGCCTTGCCGCCGTCAATGCGGGGATCGAGGCGATGGTGCGGGTGCTTGCTGCCGAGTTGAAGCCACTGCGCGTGAATGGCGTTTCGCCTGGTGTTATCGATACGCCGTGGTGGGATTTCCTGCCCGCCGAGCAGCGTCAGGCCGTGTTTCAGGATTTTGCCGGGCGCACCCCGGTCGGTCGCATCGGCCAGCCGGATGATGTCGCCAAGGCCGTCGCTTTCATGGTCTCGAACGGCTTCATGAGCGGTCACGTCCTGACCTGCGATGGTGGTATTCACCTCGCGGCTTGAACGCTCAGACGGTTCCGTCGACGGCTTCCTCGGGTGCGAACACCATGCCGGTCAGGTCCTTGTCCTTCAAGGCGGCCCATTTCAACAGGGCGTCCAAGGCGGGGCAAAGGGCCTGACCCCAATCCGTCAGGCGATACTCCACCTTGGGCGGCACCTGATGATGGACGATGCGCATCACGATACCGTCGTTTTCCATCTGGCGGAGCTGCTGGATCAGCATCTTTTGCGAGATGGCGGGAATGGCGCGCTCGAGATCGGAAAAGCGCAGCACCTTGCCGCCGAAGAGGTGGAAAAGAATGATGAGCTTCCAGCGCCCTTCCAGAATCTTCAGCACGTTTTCGACGCCGGTCGCAGCGGAATAGGGTGTCATCGCAGTACCTTACTTTCAGGTAAGTACCTGACTTTTTTGTAGGTTCTTGTCATCTGGTAAGCCTATGTCCATTCTTTTCGCGAAGCAACCGAAGAGGAGTTTCTGAATGAGTATCGAGCTTCCGAAACCGCTGGCCGCCTATTACGTCGCCAAGAATCAGAAGGATATCGACGGCATGCTTGCCTGCTTTGCGGCAGATGCCAGCGTGCACGATGAGGGCGAAGACAGGCGCGGTCATGTCGACATCCGCGAATGGATGGAGGAGACGACGCGCAAATATGGTGTGACGGTCGATGCCAGGGAGATTTCCGGCGACGCAGACAAGCCGGTTGTGGCTGCGCTGGTCTCCGGGAATTTTCCGGGCAGCCCTGTCACACTATACTATCACTTCACGCTTGCCGGCGGCGTAATCACGCATCTGGAGATCAGTGCATGACTGTCGTACCGGCATTTTCGTTCGACCCGGACGAGTTCACCGGCAAGCGTGTTCTTGTCACAGGCGGCACGAAGGGCATGGGTGAAGCGATCGTGCGGCGACTTTCCGCAGCCGGCGCACGGGTTGCGACGACCGTACGTTCGCTGCTGCCCGAGGGGCAGACTTCCACGCTCTTTGTTCAGGCGGATATCAGCACGGCGGAAGGCGTGAATAGCGTCGCGTCGAGGGTGCTGGAGGTCTTCGGCGGTCTCGATATTCTGGTCAACAATGTCGGCGGTTCATCGGCACCAAGCGGCGGTTTTGCGGCGCTGACGGATGCGCATTGGCAGGCGGATATCAATGCCAATCTGCTCGCGCCGGTGCGGCTCGACAGGGCATTCCTGCCCGGCATGATCGAGCGCGGTTACGGCGTCATCATCCATATTTCTTCGATCCAGAGGCGGCTGCCGCTTTACGAAGCCACACTTGCCTATGCGGCGGCCAAGGCAGGATTGTCGAACTACAGCAAGGGATTGTCGAAAGAGGTCGGGCCGAAGGGCGTTCGGGTGAATACGATCGCGCCGGGTTTCATCGAGACCACGGCTGCCACCGCCCTGATCCGGCGCATCGCTGATGAGACGGGCATCGATGAAGATGGTGGCCGCAGGCTGCTGATGGAATCGCTGGGCGGCATACCGATCGGCCGGCCGGGCCGCCCGGAAGAGGTGGCGGAGCTCGTGGCCTTCCTGGCCTCGCCCCGCGCCGCCTCCATTCATGGCGCGGAATATACGATCGACGGCGGTACCGTTCCAACCGTCTGATTGATGGAAGAGCCGGCAAGCCGCTCTTCCGCCTTGCGGGCAATCGCCGCAAGGTCACGCGCCTTGCCGGCAATCTTCTCCATGGCGGCAATGGCGACGTCGGTCGCAAGATAGTCAGGCTTGTGGCCGACGCCCCTGACCATGATAAGTTCCGCCCCCTTGATATCCCGCGCCAATCCACGCGAATGCAGATGCTCCCAGACGATCTCGTCCTTGTCACCGGTGATGATGACGGTTCGCGCTGATATTTCGGAATAGTGTGGCGCGTTGGCCGTCAGATATTCATGGAGCCGTTTGAAGTCGGTGGCGTTGTTGTAAAAGGCGCGCGGCCGCAGCACCAGCGACGGACCAGTCTTGGCGACGTAATCGAGGGGTCGCGGATTGGGATGAAAGACGTTCAGCGTCCCACGTTCCAACCGCTGCAGGCCGAGGGGCACGACGACCGCATGATTGAAGAGCCAGCCGACAAGCGGTGTTGTCGCGACATGATAGTACCAATCGATGCCGCCTGGCCATGGATGGGAGGCCGGCGCGAGGAACAGCAGGCCGGCTGTCTTGTCGGGATGGTGGACACCGAAGGCCGCGGCGATTGCGCCGCCGAAGGAATGGCCGATGATAACAGCCTTTTCGATGCCGCGCTTTTCCATCAGCTTGGCAATGGCATCGGCCTGGCCTGAGGGCAGCGCGTTTTCCGGCCCGCCACGTTCCGAGTAGCCGTGACCGGGTCGATCGACGAAGAGCATCTCGGCGCGGCCCTCCAGTGGTTCACGGAAGGCGCCGGTCTGGTCGAGCAAATTGCCGCTTGCTCCGTGAATGAAGACCAGGGGCGGAAGATCGGCGGTGTCGGGGCGCGGAACATGCACGGCATTCAAGCTATAGCCGCCGATATCGGTCAGTTCGCCGATATTGGGATAGGCGTGTTCGAACTGGCGGGCCTTGTAGGAGGAATAGCCGATGGCGGCGGCGATGGAGGCGAGGAGGGCAGAGAATTCGGCAAGCATGGCACTAACCGCACAGTGACGATATCATTGAGCTAAGATTGTGCGCCTTCCTACGCCGTCAAGTGCGCGCCGGATCTGTCAGGTGCGGCTGCCGGCAAGCTTTTCCGAGAGCGTGCTGACCTGCTCCTGCGCGGTGCGATCGGCGGGGTAGACATCCAGAACGCGCTCCCAGGCCTTGAGGGTAATCTGATCATTGCCCGTGGTGGCAAGGATAGCCGCCATGCCTGACAGGGCGCCGAAATGGCGGGGCTCGATCTTCAGCACCTGTTCGATGTCGGCCATCGATTTGCGATAGTTGCCGAGCACGAAGTTCAGCGTTGCACGACGGTTCCAGCTTTCGGCATAGGTGGGCTTCAGGGCGATGGCTTCATCGAGAAAATCGAGCGCTGCCGGATTGCGCTTTTCCTCGATCGCCTTGTCGGCCCATTGCATCAGGAGATTGATCGTCGCGCTGTTGGAATCGTTCCATTCCATGCGGATCTGATTGGCGATGCTGCTTGCCTTGTCGGGGTCGCGCTCACGCTTCAGCTGCCCATAGAGCTGGTCGAGACGTTGCTTTGGAGACGAATCGGAATCAGCCGGCTGTTCGACGATAACGTCCTTCTGCTGAGCCATAGCGGGAAGAGCAGGAGCGAACAGGGTGAGGGCAAGCGGCAGCGCCGCTGAGGTCAAGGCAAAAAAGCGCATGGCGGACATATTAGCCCGCCATCGCTGAAGATCAAACAAATTTGGCGTGATCACCGAAGCGACCAACCGATATGCCCGCCTGAGGGCAGGCAAACCGGATACGCGCAATCAGCCCTGACGAGCCTTGTAGCGCGGGTTCTGCTTGTTGATGATGTAGATGCGGCCCTTGCGGCGAACGAGACGGTTGTCACGATGACGCGCCTTGAGCGACTTGAGCGAATTCTTGATCTTCATTTTTCTGATCCGCGATGTTTCTGGGGGAATTCACATTCGCCCGTGTCTTTTAACAATCAAAAGCGCGCCGGCTGGGCGCGCTCTTTAGGTGGGGGAGCAGATAACCCGACCTCCGCCTTGTGTCAACCACGTGAAGGCTTTTTTCCGTGGGTTTCAGGTGCCGGCCGGGCAAACGGCTCAGCAGGCTTTGCCCGTCAGCGTCGTCACGTGGCCCATCTTCCGGCCGGCGCGCGCCTCGGTCTTGCCGTAGAGGTGCACCAGCGTGTCGTCACGCTTCAGCCAGTCCGGAACGGCAAGGATATCGTCACCGATCAGGTTCTGCATCACGCAATCGGAATGGCGGCGCGGATTGCCGAGCGGCAGGCCGGCGACGGCACGGATATGCTGCTCGAATTGCGAGACGATGCAGGCGGCTTCCGTCCAGTGGCCGGAATTGTGTACGCGCGGCGCCATCTCGTTGGCGATCAGGCTGCCATCGGCCAGCACGAAGAACTCAATGCCGATGACGCCGACATAATCGAGCGCGGTGAGAATCTGTTCGGCAGCCTTGCGCGCCGCATCGGCGGTGGCGGCGGAGATTGTCGCCGGAATCGTCGACGTATGCAGGATGCCGTTGCGGTGCACGTTTTCGGCCGGGTCGAAACAGAGCACAGTGCCGTCGGTGGCGCGGGCGGCGATGATCGAGACCTCGCGTTCGAAGGCGACGAAGCTTTCGAGGATGAGCGGCACCGAGCCTAGTTCCGCATAGGCGCCCTCAGCACTGTCGGCTGCTGACCGGAAGACCTTCTGGCCCTTACCGTCATAACCGAGGCGGCGGGTCTTGAGTACGCCCTGGCTGCCGAAATCCGCTAGCGCCGAATCGAGATCGGCCTGACTGTCGATGGCATGGAAACGAGCCGTCGGGATGCCGCAACCATTGATGAAGCGCTTTTCGACCAGCCGGTCCTGCGCAGCTTCCAATGCCCTCGGCGGCGGATAGACGGGCACTCTCTTTGCCAGCATTTCGGCAGCGGCGACGGGCACGTTCTCGAATTCGTAGGTTATGACATCGCAGAGCCCAGCCAGTTCGGCGAGCGCTGATGGGTCATCATAGGCGGCGACGATCTGCTGGTTGGCGAGCTGAGCGGCAGGGCTGTCGGCCTGCGGCTCCAATATGATTGTGCGGAAGTTCAGCCGGGCTGCGGCCATGCCAAGCATGCGGCCGAGCTGGCCGCCGCCGATGATGCCTATTGTCCTGACCATCAGAGATCGTCCATCGGATATTCGGCGACGGAGGCGCTCTGGCGCTCGCGCCATTCGTCGAGGCGCTCTGCGATTTCCTCGTCCGAGAGGGCAAGGACTGCCGCAGCAAGAAGTGCTGCATTGATCGCGCCGGCCTTGCCGATGGCAAGCGTGCCGACGGGGATGCCGCCCGGCATCTGAACGATGGACAGCAGGCTGTCCTGGCCGGACATTGTCTTTGACTGCACGGGCACGCCGAAGACCGGCAGCGGCGTCATTGCCGCCGTCATGCCCGGAAGGTGCGCCGCGCCGCCTGCACCTGCGATGATGACCTTGAAGCCTTCGGCACGTGCGCCCTTGGCGAAGGTTACGAGCCGGTCGGGTGTGCGATGAGCCGAGATAATGCGCGCATCATACTCGATTTCCAGCGCCTCCAGCGTATCGGCAGCATTCTTCATGGTTTCCCAGTCGGACTGGCTGCCCATGATAATGGCGACTGGTGGTCTGTCTGTCATCGTCACAATCGTTCCTTCAGGCGATGATATCAGGGATGATCTGGTCTTCTAATTTGGAGAGCTTGTCCTTGATGACCAGCTTCTTCTTCTTCATGCGCTGGATGCGCAGGGCATCGCAGCCCGTCTCAATCATGGCGTTGATCGCGGCGTCGTAATCCTCGTGCTCCTGGCGCAGACGCGCCACCATGAGCCTGATTTCCGCCTGTTCCTGATCGGCCATTTATATTCCCCATAATCGTCTTCGGACCTTGTCCGGTCTGCCGATAATTTCCGCAAGCTCCTATCACCAAATAGAGGTAACGGGAAGTTAGTGTTGATCATGAATTTGCCGCTTAGTCTCCATCTTTTGGCCTTCGACAAGCCTTTAAAAATGTGTCACAGTCCGCTGGTTGACACCTTGGATCTCCAGCAATGGATGGCTGGGGAAGGGTAAGAGGAAGGAAGGGTCAAATGACTGTTCAAGCTCATCTTGAATCGCTCCAGAAAAAGCATGTCGCTCTCGAGGAGGAGTTGCATGCCCTGAGAACATCTCCCTCTATTTCCGATACTGAACTTGCCGAATGCAAGCGCCGTAAGTTGCGCATCAAGGACGAGATCGAGCGTCTCAAGTCATCCGTCCATTGATCTTTCCAGGCTATCGCCGGACATCTGTCTTGTGAAAGAAAAGGTAAATTCCCCAATTTTCTAGACCATCAAGCAAGACCCGGTGAATAACCGAAATCAAGCGCCAGTCCCTTGCATGCGGCATCGGGCTGGCGTTTTTACGATGAGGGGCGCCTTAGGCCCAGAACTGATCCAGCCAGAGATTGAGCTTGTCGAAGCCACGGTTATTGACCGTGTAAATGCGCTTCGTTCCTTCCGAGGTCACGGAAACGAGGTTGCTTTCGAGCAGCGCTTTCAGGTGTTGCGACACGGCAGGACGACTGATCGGCAGGCCCTCGGCAAGCTCATTGACCGTCTTCGGCGCGCGCCGCAATTCCTCCAGCAAGAACCGCCGGTTCGGATCGGCAATCGCAGCGAAGGGGTCCGTGTTCGACATCACAAAAAGCTACGTCAAACAGGCTCTTGCAGCAAGGAAATTGTGCATCGCAACGGAACACAACCCTATTCGAGCAAGCCTTCGCGCAGGATCAGGAAAGCAGCGATCAGCGCCATGACATACATGAAGGGGTAGAATATCTGCGGCTTCATGCGCCGCACACACCATGCACCGGCAATCGTTGCCAGCGGGGCGAAGGGCAAGAGCGTGGCAGAGGCCAGAAGGTTGCGGGTGTCGAGCTGGCCGAGCGCAAAATACGGAACGAGCTTTACAGCGTTCAGAATGGCGAAGAAGCGCACGCTGGTGCCGGTGAATTCGCGTGGCGGCAGCTTGAGCGGCAGGGCGTAGATCTGGAAAGGCGCGCCGCCGGCATGGGCAACGAAGCTGCCGTAACCGGAAAACGTGCCCCAAAGGCTTGCCAGCACCGGGCGCTGAGGTCGTGGCGGGATGACTATACCTTTGCCGGGGCCGAAATTGTTCCAGAAATAACGCAGACAGAAGGCAACGGTGACGGCGCCGATGAGAATGCGCAGCATGCTGCCCGGCACGAGAGCAAAGGTGGCCCAGCCGAAAGCAATGCCGAGAAGGGCGCCCGGCAGCATGATCTTCAGCGTCGTCCAGTCGCCGTGCTGGCGCCAGATGACCAGCGATATCATGTCCATGAAGACGAGGATGGGGAGCAGGATCGCGGCGGCTTCGACGGGTGCTACGACGAGGGCGAGAAAGGGAAGGCCGATCAGCGACAAAGCGTCGCCCATCCCGCCTTTGGCAAGCCCGACAAGAATGACAGCCGGGATTGCGGCGTAGTAGAATGACAGATCTTGCGGCATGCTTTTGAAGTTCCTCCCCTTGCAAGCCCCCTCTATCGGAATTACTCACTCAAAACGAGTGCGGATCCGCCATAGAGCAGGAAAAACCGCCGCAGATGGAAAGACTTCATGACCGAACCGGAAAACCGCTGCCGCCTTGTTCTCGTTGTGCCTGATATCGCCGATGCCGATGAAAGGGCGAAGATCGTTGCCGATGCGTTGAAGGGCGGCGATGTTGCGTCCGTTATCCTGCCGCAATACGGTCTCGATGACGGCAGCTTCCAGAGACACGCTGAAAAGCTCGTGCCCGTCATTCAGGATGCTGGTGCCGCGGCGCTGATCGCAGGCGACAGCCGCGTTGTCGGCCGTTCGAAGGCCGATGGCCTGCACATTGCCGGACCGGCAAGCGAGATTGCCGACGCGATCGATCGTTATGCGGACAAGCTGATCGTCGGCGGCGGCAATGCCGCCGACCGGCATACAGCGCTCGCAGTCGGCGAGGAACGGCCCGACTATATCTTCTTCGGCAAGCTCGACGGCGACATCAAGCCGGAGGCGCATCCGAAGAACCTGGCGCTTGCCGAGTGGTGGGCGTCGATGATCGAAATCCCGTGCATCGTCATGGGCGGCACTGATCCGGCTTCCGCGCTTGCCGTTGCGGAGACTGGGGCCGAGTTTGTGGCGATGCGCATGGGCGTGTTTGCCGAGCCGGCTCAGGCGCCCTCGATCGTGGCTCAGATCAATGCCTTGCTTGACGAAAAAGCGCCACGGTTTGAGGATTGATATCGCGCCTATGCCGATCCCCGCCCGCTTTTCGAGATGCGCTCTCCTTTGTATGACCGTCTTGCTGGCGGTCCGGCCGGAATTTGCGCCGGCGCAGGCAAATGAGGCGACTACCGAGCCCTCGGCGACACCCAGCCAGACATTCCGTACCGACCGAGCGCAGCCGCAGGGTATTGTGCCGTCTGATGGTGTCGGGGTTTTCGATCGCATGGGCGCGAAGCTGCCCGACCTGCCACCTGAAAAGGAATATAAGGGTCAAATCGACGAGGCGTTCGGCGCCTATCAGCGTGGCTATTATCTGACCGCTATGGACAAGGCGCTGCCACGGGCGCAACTCGGCGATCCAGCGGCCCAGACCCTGATCGCCGAAATCCTGTCGCAGGGCCTCGGCGTTAAGCGGGACATGAAGAACGCCGCCTTCTGGTACGGCAAGGCGGCGGAGGGCGGCGATCCGACTGCCATGTTCAAATATGCGTTGCTCCTCATGGAGGGCAATAACGTCACGCGCGACAAGGCGAAGGCCGACGAATATATGCGCAAGGCGGCCGATGCCGGAAATTCATCCGCAGAATTCAATTGGGCGCAGACGCTCGTTGCCGACAATCCCGGCGACAAGGGATTGAAACTTGCCCTGCCTTATTATGAAAAGGCGGGGGAGCAGGGCATCGCAGACGCGCAATATGCGGTAGCGCAGATCTATCAGCAGGTACCAGACCTGCCCGAAGACAAGAAGCAGCTGGCCCGCGAGTGGATGGCGCGCGCGGCGCGAGCGGGCTTCGATACGGCCCAACTCGACATGGGTATCTGGCTGGTCAACGGCGTCGGCGGGCCGAAGGATTACGTGCGCGGCTTCGAATGGCTGAAGATTGCCGCCAATAGGGGCAATGTCGCTGCACAAAACAAGCTCGCGCATCTCTACATCAATGCGATCGGTACGGCGCCAGATCCGGTCGAGGCTGCCAAATGGTATGTCCTGTCGCGGCGGGCAGGGTTGAGCGACCCGTCGCTCGAGGATTTCTATCTCGGCATCGAGGACGACCAGCAGAAGGCGGCGATTGAAGCGGCGAACAAGTTCCGCCGCATCAACTAACCCGCGGTCTTTCTAGAAAAGGGCGTCCTCGAACAGATCCTCGTCGCTCTGGGCCTTGGCGGGCTCAGCAGGAGCCGCTGCGGTTGTTTCCTCGGTGGCGGGAATGATGTCGCGATGGACATTTCGTTCCTGTACCATGGTGTAGAGCTTGAAGATCCTGCGGTCGAGCGGGGCGATTGCTTCGGCAATGTCGGAAATATCGGCGATCTGGTCGCCGGCCACGGTTTCCAGCACGTCGGCGCAGCGGGCGAGCACGTCGCCGAGATCATGCTGGAAATCGAGCTTGCCGATCAGCAGGTTGATCTTGGTCGCGACCTCGCGGCCATGTTCGGCAAGTACCTTGAGCTCGTCTTCCATGAGGTTGGCAGCAGCGCGGATCGTGCCGACGGCCGAGGTGAGGCTTTCGGCAAGGCCTCCATTCTTGGTGCCGGCAGCAGGGGCGACACGTCCGGCCGAAGCCTCGAGCGCCGGCAGGCCATTGACGATGGCATCGGCTGAATCATCGAGCTTGCCGGCAAAGATGCGCAACTCGGCGGTAACGACGTTGATCGACTTGCCTTCTTCACCGAGACGGCTGCAGCGCAGGTTGGTATTCAGCGCCATATAGTGGATATCAGTCTTGACCGCGCGGATCGCCTCGATGGACTGCAGAAGCGTTGCGGCCGTGCCGAGCGTCGACTGACTGACCTGGTCGGCTTGACGGCTTGCCGTATCGACCTGCTTGACGATCTCGTGGGCAGCAGAGACGCTTGATTCCAGCGCACGCATGAAATTGCCGCCGCTGCCGTCGCTCTGACCGCTCATCTGGTCGCGCAACCTCAGAATTTGTTGCGTATCCTGGCTGAAGCTCGCGATGGTCTTTACGACATTGCGGGAATCCCGTTGGAAGTCGGTGCACATGTCTGCCATCTGCGCGGCCGTCAGGTGGTGAATGACGTTCTGCAGCCGCTTGTGCGCATCGCCATCAAGCTTGGCGCCGTCTTCGCTCGCGAAGAAATCCTCCAGCAGCGAAAAGGTGTTCTGCACATGCTCGATGCGCTGACGGGTGATATCACCGATCTGCAGCGCCGAAAGCGTAGATGCGACCTTGCCCTGTACGCCGCGAGCGATGGCGCCTACGTCTCGGGCGATGGCGCCGAGGTTCTGGCGGTGATCGGCAATCTTCTTTGCGTCGTCCTTAAGCGCCCTGGCGACGGCAGGAACCGTGTCGGCATAGCTTTTGGAGAGACTGTTGCCAAAGGAGAGGGCGAGCTTAACCTCCTTCTGCAGGCTGTCGAGATGGGTGGCGAAGCGATTGACTTCGTCCGTCCCCGAATAGATGCGCTCGAGGATTTCCTGGGCGAAGCCCGCGAATTCGGCGAGGCCTGCACCCGTTATCTTTACCGTGACCGCGAAGGTGCGCAAATAGCGCATCGTTTCCTGCATATCCGCGACATGCCGGTGCAGTTCCGAGCCGGTCTGGGCAAGTGCCGCCAGAGCCTGCTGGCGGTTTTCCTCAGCGCCAGGAAGTTCGATCAGATTCTGGACGGTCGCATTGAGATCGGCGCTGGTGTCACTCGCCTCATTGTTGTCCAGCGCCTTGGTGATCTGATCCAGTGACGTCAACAGACGATTGAGGACATCCATCACGGACAGCAGGACGGTGCCACCTTCGAGGAAGCGTTCCTCGACCTGGGCGCGGGCCGATTCCAGGGTGCGGCTGATATCCGAACCTGATGCGTAGTGCGCAGTCTGTGCTGATGCCGTCGCGTTTGCCACTTTTGTACCTTTACTTATAAACACAGGCAATTTGACTCTATTTTTACGGGCAGGATGGAAACGGCAGGTAAACGCCACAGACTCGTAAACGTTGTGATTAACAACCTATGAAGGCATTCGGCAAGAATTGATAGGTTCTGCGGCGGGTCCAGCTTATCTATCTGTTTTTTCATGGTATTTTACCATATGAGAAAGCTTCAGTATAAGTTATCCTGGATGATAATTCAGGGAGTCCAGACTCGCGGTAATTGCACTTTCCTACAACCGCCGTTTACGCACTGTTAAGCCTGTCATGAGAGTCCTTTTATGGTCGTTAAGTATTTCTCCGACCATGGAGGCTGCATTGGATACTCAGGCACAATATTGTGAATCTATATCCCTTCCGGAAGTTCTGAGCATTCGTAATGCTTCGGAAGTATATTCGAATATTATTGATCGATTTCGCGGCAATAATAATATTACTCTAAGTCTTCCCGAAAACACGCAAGCGGATCTGAGTTTTCTTCAGCTCATCGAAGCCGCCCGCCGTCAGGCAAAGGCCGAAGGCAAGACTTTTACCCTTTCGGCTCCGGCCAGCGGTCCGCTTCTCAAGGTCCTTGAGCGGGCCGGATTTACCGAGGCCTTCGATGAAGAAGACAAGAAGTTCTGGTTGCATAAAGAGGTGACGTTATGAGCGCAAACATCCTGACCGTCGACGATTCCGCCAGCATCCGCCTGACTACCAAGGTCACGCTGACCAATGCCGGCTACACGGTCACCGAAGCCGTCAATGGCGCCGAGGGTCTGGCAACAGCCAAGAGCGGCAATTTCGACCTGATCGTCACCGACCTCAATATGCCTGTCATGGACGGGCTGACGATGATCGAAGAATTGCGGAAGCTGCCCGCTCAGGCCGGCGTGCCGATCATCTTCCTGACGACGGAATCCGATGCGGACCTCAAGGCCCGCGCCAAGGCCGCCGGTGCCACTGGCTGGCTCACCAAGCCGTTCGATCCGGAAAATCTCGTTAAGATCGTGAAGAAGGTTCTTGGCAGATGAGCTCGCTTGATCCAGTCGCAGTATTCCGTACCGAAGCGGCCGAATGCCTCGAGGCGATCGAAGCCGGCCTTCTCGACCTCAACCACGACCTCGAAAACAAGGACCTCGTCGACGCCGTGTTCCGCGGCCTTCATACGTTGAAGGGCTCGGGTGCGATGTTCGGCTTCGAGGCGCTTGCCGCTTTCACCCATCATTGCGAAACGGCCTTCGACCGTGTCCGCAAGGGTGAGGTTCCGGCAACCGCCGAGCTCGTCGCCGCCGTTCTTGCCGCGCAGGATCATATGCGCGCCCTCGTCGAACAGCCCGATGCCGATCACGGCGATACCGGCCACAAGCTGCTTGCCCAGCTCCAGGCCGCCGTCGGCGGCAAGGCCGAAGTCAAGGAGGCTGTCGCGCTTGCCGCTGCAGCCCCTGCCGTCGCCGCTCCCACCAAGAAGAAAACGACCTGGCGCATCCGTTTCAGCCTGCCGGCAAATTCCATGGCCAACGGCACCAACCCGCTCGGCCTTCTGGATGAACTGCGCGATCTCGGCGAATGCACAGTCCGTGCAAACACATCAGGCATTCCGCCGCTCGATAATCTGGTCCCGACTGAGCTTTACGTTTCCTGGGACGTCATTCTGACAAGCGAACAGGACCGTTCGGCCATCGACGACGTGTTCATCTTCGTCATGGATGACATGGAGCTCGACGTTCAGGAAATCTCCGGCCCGCAAGCCGCACCGGCCGAGACAAAGACGGACGTCGCTCCTGCTCCGGACGTTCCGGTTGCCGCAGCACCTGTCGCACCGGTGCCCGCCACTGCTCCAGAATTCCGCCCGGTCGAGGCGGTTCCGGTGAAGCGTGAAACGCCAGCGCCTGTTCAGGCGGCAGCCCAGGCAAAGGCACAGGAAAACGTCCGCGTTCCGGCAGAGCGGCTCGACGAGCTGATGGACCGTGTCGGCGAACTCGTCATTGCCCAGTCGCGCCTCAGCCAGCTGGCAAGCTCCAGTTCGGATATTGCCCTACGCTCGGTTTCGGAAGAAATCGAACGTCTCTCCGGTGAGCTGCGCGACACGATGATGGTGCTGCGCATGGTGCCGGTCGGAACGCTCTTCTCGCGCTTCCGTCGCCTCGTACACGATCTCGCCCGCGAAACCGGCAAGGTCATCGAACTCGTCACCGAGGGCGAAACGACCGAAGTCGACAAGACCGTCATCGAGCGTCTTGCCGATCCGCTTGTCCATCTGGTCCGCAATTCGATCGACCATGGCCTCGAGCCGCCAGCCGAACGCCTTGGCGCAGGCAAGACGGAAGCCGGTACCGTGACGCTGTCCGCCCACCAGTCCGGCGGCGAAGTCATCATCTCGATCAAGGATGACGGCCGCGGCATCAACCGCGAGCGGGTTCGCGCCAAGGCGGAATCTTCGGGCCTGATTGCGCCCGGCCAGCCGCTTTCCGATCAGGAACTGCTGCAGCTCATTTTCGCGCCGGGCTTCTCCACTGCTGCAACGATCACCAATCTCTCCGGTCGGGGCGTTGGCATGGACGTCGTCAAGAAGACAGTCGAGGCGCTGCGTGGCGCGATCGAGATCGTCAGCCTGCCGGGGCAGGGCTCGGAAGTCTCTCTCCGCATCCCGCTGACGCTCGCCATCATCGATGGCCTGCTCGTTCGTGTCGGTTCCGGCCGTTACGTCATCCCGCTCTCGGCGGTCGAGGAATGCCTCGAACTGTCGCTGGAAGAAGACCTCCGCTCGCGTGGGCGCAGCTTCATCTCGCTGCGCGACAGCCTGGTGCCGTTCCTGAGGCTTCGCGATCTCTTCCGCACCGGCACCAAGCCGGACGTGCATCAGAAGGTGGTCGTCATCTCGACGGGCACCGAACGTGTCGGCCTCGTGGTCGATCAGATTATCGGCGACCACCAGACGGTCATCAAGTCGATGTCGAAATTGCACAACGACGTGGCGACCTTCTCTGGCGCCACCATTCTCGGCGACGGCAGCGTCGCCCTCATTCTTGACGTCGGGCATCTCGTTGCCGCGGGTCAGCAACAGGAGGCGCAATTGCGCGTGGCAGGATGAGCACAGCAGCAACAGCCGAAAAATTCGACAAGCACTGGAATTACGCCGACGAAATCGAAGTTCTGACCTTCGATCTCAATGGCGAAACCTTCGCGCTGGAAGCGGTCATAGTCCAGGAGATCCTGGATCTGCTTCCCGAGACTGCGGTGCCGGGCAGCCAGCCCTTCGTCGCCAGCGTCATCAACTTCCGCGGCAAGGTCATTCCGCTTGCCGATCTTCGTCTCGCCTTTGGGATGGAAGCTTCGGAAGCGACGATCGATAGCCGCATCATCGTCATCGAGGTCGATCTGCAGGGGGAGCAGACTCTCGTCGGAATGCGTACCGACAAGGTGAACGAGGTGACGACCTTGACGAAAGGCGCCAGCGAACCGCCGCCAAGCGTGGGTATGCGCTGGCGCGCAGATTACATCAACTGCCTGGTCAAGAGGGGGGGCGAGTTCATCATCCTTCCGAATTTGCAGGCGATTTTCTCATCGAGGCATGAGACGGCGGGGGCCGTCAACTAGCCGGGGGCCAATCATTGAGGGGTTAAGACGATGCGATTGACGATCAAGACCAAACTGGTGAGCGCGTTCACCTTCATCATTTTTATGCTGATAGGCACCGCTGCCTACGGTATCTTCAGCCTCGGTTCGCTGAACGATACGATCGGCAATCTTCTTGCAGGCCCCGCCGCGCGCCTGGACCTGGCGCAACAGATCAATATCGCCCAGCTCGAAGCCATCCGCCAGCAGAAGAACCTTCTGACAGCACGCAATGACGACGATGCTTCCGGTGCAATCGAAAAGGGCAACCAGGCCCGCAAGGACTTCGCCGATGCATTCGCTGCCGTGACGAAGCTTGCGACCGAGGAAGGCAAAGCGCGTTGGGAACGCGTTGCCGAACTCTCCAAGACATTCAATGACGCCGACGACCAGATCCGCGATTTCATCAAGGGCGGCAATACGGATGGTGCCAACACTGTCTCGGTCACGACGGCTCGCCAGGCAGCCAACGCGATCGACTCCACACTCGATGAAATTCTGGCGCTAGAAAAAAAGCGCATGCAGGATGCGGATGACAACGCCGAGCAGCAGTACGGCACGACGCGCACGATGATGATCGCGGTTGCCGCGACAGCGTTGCTGATTGCTGTCCTCACTGCCTTCTGGATTGCGAATACCATCAGCAAGGGTCTCAGCCGTGCCAACACCGTTGTCCGCGAAGTTGCCGAAGGCGACCTGACGAAGATGGCCGAAATCACCACGCATGACGAAATCGGCGAACTGCTCGGCAACGTCAATATCATGATCGAACGCCTTCGCGGTGTCGTCGCCGATGCCCTGTCTGCCGCCGACAACGTTTCTTCGGGCAGCCAGGAACTGTCGGCCAGCTCCGAGCAGGTTTCGCAGGGTGCGACCGAACAGGCGGCTTCCGCTGAAGAGGCCTCTGCTTCGATGGAGCAGATGGCTGCCAACATCAAGCAGAACGCCGACAACGCCGCTCAGACCGAGAAGATCGCCCGCCAGTCCGCCAAGGACGCGGAAGCTTCCGGCGATGCCGTCAACCGCGCCGTCGATGCAATGCGCACGATTGCCGAGAAGATCGGCATCGTTCAGGAGATTGCCCGCCAGACCGACCTGCTCGCCCTGAACGCCGCCGTAGAAGCCGCTCGTGCTGGCGAACACGGAAAAGGCTTTGCGGTCGTCGCCTCGGAAGTGCGCAAGCTCGCGGAACGCAGCCAATCGGCAGCCGCGGAGATCTCCTCCATGTCGAGCGACACGGTCAAGGCCGCCCGCGATGCCGGCGAAATGCTCGGCCGCCTGGTTCCTGACATCCGCAAGACTGCCGAACTGGTCTCCGAGATCAGCGCCGCCTGCCGCGAGCAGGATATCGGCGCTTCGCAGATCAACGAAGCGATCCAGCAGCTCGACAAGGTGACGCAGCAGAATGCCGGTGCTTCGGAAGAAATGTCGGCTACTTCGGAGGAACTTGCTGCTCAGGCCGAGGAACTGCAGGCTTCAATCGCCTTCTTCAAGGTCGATACGGCAGGCGCGACCCGTGCTGGCGTACGGAAGATCGCTGCAAAGACGGCTGCCAAGGTGGTCAAGGCTCCGGCCGCTGCCCCACGCAAGCCAGCTCCGGCTACGCAGAACCACAATCACGGCCACACCGTCGCTTCCCAGCAGGCACGTGCCAAGGGCTTTGCTCTGGATATGTCGATGGGCGGCCCCGACGCCGGTGACGACGATTTCCGCGAAAGCGCTTAAGCGGCTTCGCAGTCAACCGAAACTCTCCGCGGCCGCTTCGGCGGCCTCGGACCGAAATATCCCGCAACGTGTGTATGCGTTAGCGTCGTGATCACTAGATGTCCGACTGCTGGGAAGTGAATCACTCGCTGTCCCCCTTTTTTGGCTCTTCATTGGTTTTACTTACTGGCGATCTGCTCACGGGCCGCCTTGCGAGACAGTATTTTCCGCTTTCAGGGGATAGAGATGCGTTTCACCATTAAAATGAAGCTAGGTATTGCTTTTGGTCTCGTAATATTACTGGCGCTTGGGATGGCAGGTCTTGCCATTTCCAATCTTTATTCACTCAATGCCGCCATCAGCGATATCGTTGCTGGTCCTGCCAAGAACCTTTTGAATTCGGGCGGGCTTTCTGATGCGGTCGCCGCATCGATCCGCGCCGAGAAGAATGCCGTTATGAACACGGATCCGGCTGCCATCACCGGATATCGGGACACGGTCGCGCAGGAACGGAAGACTATCGACGACCGGCTGGCCGAGCTCGACAAGGAGACCAATCCGGCAGTCGTCAGCAAGCTTGCAGAATTCCGTTCGGTCTATCCGAACTGGACACGGATGCAGGACCAGATCCTTGATCTGGCGACCCAGAACACTGGTGAAAGCAACGCGCATGCCGCTCAGATTTCCATGGGCGAAGGTGCCAAGATCACCGATAATCTCCTGAAGATCCTGGGTGAACTCAACAATCATATCGTTGAAGATCTTCACGCCACCGATGTAGCGACGAATGTCCAATACGACAATTCCAGCAGTGCCCTGATCGGCATGGCGGTGGTGCTGTTCGTTTTCTCGACGGCCATCGCGGTCTGGATCGCTTTCGGTATCAACCGTGGCCTGAAGAAGGTTGCCTTCATCGCGGAAGCCGTCTCGAAAGGCGATCTCGAGCAGAAGGTCGAGATCAAGACCAATGATGAGATCAAGGATCTGATCGACACGGTCAACATCATGACCGCCAACTTGCGCAGCACTGCGGCCCTTGCCGACAAGATCGCCATGGGGGACCTCTCGATCGACGCAAAGCCGCTGTCGGACAAGGATGCTCTCGGCATCGCCATGCAGAGCATGGTGACCAACCTGCGCACAACTGCCGAAGTGGCCAACCAGATCTCGAACGGCGACCTGACCGTTTCACCGAAGCCGCTTTCGGAAAAGGATGTGCTCGGCACTGCGCTCGAGCAGATGGTCGAGCGCCTGCGCGGCGTCGTTGCCGATGCGATTTCGGCTGCCGAGAACGTCTCTGCGGGCAGCCAGGAACTCTCGGCAAGCTCCGAGCAGGTTTCTCAAGGTGCGACGGAGCAGGCCGCCTCCGCCGAAGAGGCTTCGGCCTCGATGGAAGAGATGGCCTCAAACATCAAGCAGAACGCCGACAATGCCGCCCAGACCGAGAAGATCGCCCGCCAGTCGGCCAAGGATGCGGAAGCCAGCGGCGAAGCCGTCTCCCGCGCCGTCGACGCCATGCGCACGATCGCGCAGAAGATCGGCATCGTCCAGGAGATCGCCCGCCAGACCGACCTTCTCGCGCTGAATGCCGCCGTCGAAGCGGCGCGTGCCGGTGAGCACGGCAAGGGTTTTGCGGTCGTCGCCTCGGAAGTGCGCAAGCTTGCCGAACGCAGCCAATCGGCCGCCGCTGAAATCAGCGCCATGTCCGGTGATACGGTGAAAGCCGCCCAGGAGGCGGGCGATATGCTCGGCCGCCTGGTGCCGGACATCCGCAAGACGGCGGAGCTGGTTTCCGAGATCAGCTCGGCGTGCCGCGAGCAGGATATCGGGGCTGCCCAGATCAACGAGGCGATCCAGCAGCTCGACAAGGTGACGCAGCAGAATGCCGGTGCCTCCGAGCAGATGTCCGCAACCTCGGAAGAGCTCGCCTCCCAGGCCGAGGAACTGCAGACGTCGATCGCCTTCTTCAAGGTGGACATGGCCGGCAACCGCCAGTCCCGCGTGCTGGCCGCCAAGGTCACGGTCCGCAGCCCGGCTCCGGCAGCAATCCGTAAGCCTGCCGGCAAGAAGACCACTGCCGCCAATACGGTTGCCGCCCAGCAGGCACGCGCCAAGGGCTTTGCCCTGGATATGTCGATGGGCGGCCCGGACGCCGGCGACGATGATTTCCGCGAAAGCGCCTGAGCGCTTTCTCGCTCCAATACCGTCAGGGACCAGGCTTATGGCCCCTGACCACAAGCATTCGGTGCCCAGGAACGCCGGACGCAAGATCGCAATTTCTTCGATAACTGTCTTCGCCTCCGGAATGTTTTTGCTGCGTGACGCCGCGCCCAGGAAACCACCGGTCCACACTTATTCCGTCGCTTTCAAATAGGGGTATTGCGATGCGTATCACGATCAAGCTCAAGCTCGCAGCCGCGTTCGGCTTTGTCATATTGTTGCTAGTGGGTAGTGCAGTCTTTGGAATTATCAGCCTCAGCTCGCTGAACGATGCCGTCGGCAACCTGATCGCAGGTCCTTCAAAAAGACTGGAGCTGGCGCTGGAAGCCAAAGCTGCCGAACTCGATGCCATCCGGTGGCAGAAGAACGCCCTTTTGGAAATGGATCCTGAAGCAGCCAAGAAACACTTCCAAAACTCGGCAAAGAGCATGGATGAAATGCTCACATTCGCGACAGGCGGCCAGCAGCTTGCAACGGCTGACGGCAAGCCGACGTGGGATAGGCTGGTCGAGCTGAGCAAACGTTTCGTGGAAGGTTCCAACAAAGTTGCCTTGATCCAGGAAAGTGGCGACAGGGCAGCGGCCACGGCCTATTCCGGTGGAGAGGTTCGCGCCATCGTCACGGAGCTGGAAGACGTCTTTACGGCGCTCGTCGCGCTTCAGCAGAAGTCGATGACCCAGGCCGACGACGATACGGAAATCCTCTACGGCAACACCAGAAATTTGCTGATCGGCATCGCCATCGGCGCTTCCGTCATCGCTTTTGCTGCCGCGCTCTGGATCGCGCTCGGCATCAACAGCGGCCTGCGCAAGATCATGAACGTCGCCAGCGCCGTTGCCATCGGCGATCTGAACCAGAAGGTCGAGATCAAGAGCAACGACGAGATCAAGGATCTGGTGAACACGATCAACGTCATGACGGATAATCTGCGCAATACCGCTGGCATCGCAAACGAGATTTCGAACGGTGACCTCAGCGTCACGCCGAAGCCGCTCTCCGACAAGGATACGCTCGGCATCGCCATGCTCGGCATGGTGAACAACCTGCGCGCCACCGCCGATGTTGCCAACCAGATCGCAGAAGGCGACCTCTCGGTAGAGGTCAAGCCGCTTTCGGCGAAGGATACGCTCGGCATTGCGATGCAAAGCATGGTCGCCAACCTTCGCATCACTGCCGATATTGCTACGCAGATTGCTGCCGGCGACCTGACGGTGTCTCCGAAGCCGCTTTCGGCCAAGGATACACTTGGCACTGCGCTCGAACAGATGGTGGAGCGTTTGCGCGATGTCGTCGCCGACGCAATTGCAGCCGCCGAGAATGTTTCGGCCGGCAGCCAGGAGCTTTCGGCGAGCTCGGAGCAGGTATCGCAGGGCGCGACCGAGCAGGCTTCGGCGGCCGAGGAAGCCTCCTCCTCGATGGAAGAGATGGCAGCCAACATCAAGCAGAACGCCGACAATGCCGCCCAAACGGAAAAGATCGCGCGGCAATCCGCCAAGGATGCGGAGATGAGCGGAAGTGCTGTTTCCCGCGCGGTCGAAGCCATGCGTACGATCGCCCAGAAGATCGGCATCGTTCAGGAAATTGCCCGCCAGACCGACCTTCTTGCCCTCAACGCCGCGGTGGAGGCGGCCCGTGCCGGCGAACACGGGAAGGGTTTTGCGGTCGTCGCNNAAGTGCGCAAGCTTGCAGAGCGCAGCCAGTCGGCGGCAGCGGAAATCAGCGCCATGTCGAGCGATACCGTCACTGCCGCCCAGGAAGCCGGGGACATGCTCGGCCGCCTAGTGCCTGACATCAGAAAGACGGCGGAACTCGTGGCGGAGATCAGCTCTGCATGCCGCGAGCAGGATGTCGGTGCGTCGCAGATCAACGAGGCGATCCAGCAGCTCGACAAGGTAACCCAGCAGAATGCGGGTGCTTCCGAGCAGATGTCTGCAACCTCCGAAGAGCTCGCTGCCCAGGCCGAGGAACTGCAGACGTCTATCGCCTTCTTCAAGGTGGATACGGCGGGTGGCAAGGCAATCGCAACGAGTGCCCGCCAGGGCCGCGCACCGGCTGCCAAGGTGACCACACGCAGCCCGGCTCCATCCGCAGCTCGCAAGCCGGCTGTCAAGGCGGCTGCCGCCAACGGCGTTGCCGCTCAGCAAGCCCGCGCCAAGGGTTTTGCCCTGGACATGTCCATGGGTGGACCGGACACGGCGGACGATGATTTCCGGGAAAGCGCGTAAGCGCTTCCCGGCGGACAGGCATTGGGGCCGCGGCAACAGCGGCCCCGTTACGGCCGGCGCATGGAAGCGCCGGGGCACACCGGCTCGGCCGGCAACGCATGAAGCGTTTTTACGGCGGCACAATGTGTCATTTCGCGGGATATCCGCTGCAGTCCTAAAGGGGTCTTGGAATGCGCTTCACGATTAAACTCAAACTGGGCCTGGTGTTCGGTTTCATCGTTCTCCTGACCTGCGCGATGGCCGGTCTTTCGATCTACAATCTCTCGTCGCTGAATAGCGACATCTCGGTCATGGTTGCCGGTCCGGTCGCCAATCTGCGCGATTCCGGTGATCTCTCCGATGCCGTGATGCGTTCCATCCGCGCCGAAAAGGATGCGATCATCAATACCGATGCGACCAAGATCGCCGGCTATGTCGATGAGATTTCGCAGCAGCGCGAGCAGATCAAGACACTGCAGGCTCGCCTTGCCGCTTCGGAAGACCCTGACATCAGGAATGGCATGGCTCAGTTCGGCGATCTCTACGGCAAGTGGACGGCGCTGCAGGATCGTGTTGCCGACCTCGCCAAGCAGAACACCACCGAATCCAACACCCAGGCCGGCGTTATTTCGATGGGCGAAGGCCAGGCGGTGACGACCCAGCTTCTCGGCATTCTCACCAAGCTGAACGACACCGTGACCGGCAATGTCGCCGAAACCGACGCCGCTACCAACGACCAGTATGCCCAGTCGCGCAACATGCTGGTGATGATGACGATAGGTCTGATCATCATATCCTCTGCTGCTGCCATCTGGATCCTGCTCAATATCTCCCGTGGCCTCAAGCGTGCAGTCCAGCTCGCGGATGCCGTCAGCATCGGCGAGCTCGAACAGGACATCGAGCATAAGAGCAATGACGAAATCCGCGACCTGGTCAATTCCATGACGAGGATGACCGGCAACCTGCGTAACACGGCGCAGATCGCCAACCAGATCTCGAACGGCGACCTTACCGTGTCTCCGAAACCTCTGTCCGAAAAGGATACGTTGGGTATCGCTCTGGAGCAGATGGTGGAGCGTCTGCGTGGTGTCGTCGCTGATGCAATCGCCGCTGCGGAAAACGTCTCGTCCGGCAGCCAGGAACTGTCAGCCAGCTCCGAGCAGGTCTCGCAGGGCGCAACCGAACAGGCGGCTTCGGCTGAAGAGGCTTCTGCTTCGATGGAGCAGATGGCCTCAAACATCAAGCAGAATGCCGACAACGCCGCCCAGACCGAAAAGATCGCCCGCCAGTCCGCCAAGGATGCGGAGAATTCCGGCGATGCCGTCAACCGTGCGGTGGCTGCGATGCGCACGATTGCCGAGAAGATCGGCATCGTTCAGGAAATCGCCCGCCAGACCGACCTGCTCGCCCTGAATGCCGCCGTCGAAGCTGCGCGTGCCGGTGAACACGGCAAGGGCTTTGCGGTTGTCGCCTCGGAAGTGCGCAAGCTTGCAGAACGCAGCCAGTCGGCCGCCGCTGAGATCAGTGCGATGTCCGGCGATACAGTCAAGGCAGCGCAGGAAGCCGGCGACATGCTTGGTCGCCTGGTTCCTGACATCCGCAAGACTGCCGAACTGGTCTCCGAGATCAGCTCGGCGTGCCGCGAGCAGGATATTGGTGCAGCCCAGATCAACGAAGCGATCCAGCAGCTCGACAAGGTGACCCAGCAGAATGCCGGCGCTTCCGAAGAGATGTCGGCGACCTCCGAAGAGCTGGCGACCCAGGCTGAGGAACTGCAGGCCTCCATCGCCTTCTTCAAGGTGGACATGGCCGGCAACCGCCTGTCCCGCGCTCCGGCTGCCAAGGTCACGGTGCGCACGCCCGCTCCGACCGGAGGCCGCAAGCCGGTCGGCAAGAAGACCACGGCCGCCAATTCGGTCGCCGCCCAGCAGGCCCGCGCCAAGGGCTTTGCTCTCGACCTCTCCATGGGTGGCCCTGATGATGGGGATGCCGAGTTCAAGGAAAGCGCCTGAGCATCCGGGTCCTTTCAATATGTTAACAGGCGTCTCCGATAATCGGGGCGCCCGAATCCAAGGAAAGCGGTTGATCATGGCAACAACATCTCTGGAAGCCCAATTCGTGACCTTCAGCCTCGGCGAGGAGATCTTCGCCGTTCCGGTGGAGGTGGTGCGCGAAATCCTCGACTATGCGGAAGCATTCAAGATTCCGAATGGTCCCGACTATCTGCTCGGCCTGCGCGACGTGCGCGGCCAGGGCGTTCCGACGATCGATCTGCGCCTGAAGCTCGGCATGTCGAAGACAGTGCCGACGCCGCACACGCGGGTGCTGGTTCTCGACGTTCCGATGGAAAATCGCCTTCTGACGCTCGGCCTCGTTGCCGACCGCGTTTTCGAAGTGACGCCCTTCCGTCGCGATCAGATCGAGTCTGCACCCGATATCGGCGTACGCTGGCGGTCGGATTATATTGCTGGTGTCGTGCGCCGCGAGAACGGCTTCGTCGTCATCGTCGACCTCGCCCGGCTTCTGTCGCGCGAGGATGCAACTGTCCTGCAATCGGCCGCCTGAGGCCCTCAAGACCTGTTCGGAGCGTCGCGTTTTATGAGTATGGCAGCGGTAGAAACCCAATTGCCGGGTGACAGGATCAGCAAGCGTAATTTCGACAAGCTGGCACGGTTCATCTATGACTATAGCGGCATCAAGATGCCGCCGACGAAGCTGACGATGCTGGAGGGCCGGCTGCGCCGGCGTTTGCGCGCCACGCGCCATGCGAGCTTCGACGACTATTGTGATTTCCTGTTCAACGAGGATGGTCTCGACCAGGAGACTGTCTACCTGATCGACGTCGTGACGACCAATAAGACCGACTTCTTCCGGGAAGCCAAACATTTCGAATATATGCAGATGGTCGCCCTACCGACGCTCGCCGACAGCGGCCTGCGGACGATCCGCACATGGAGTTCTGCCTGCTCGACGGGTGCAGAGCCCTATACGATGGCTATGGTGCTGGCCGAGTTCGTCGAGAACCGCAGCGATGTCTCCTACAATGTGCTGGCGACGGATCTCTCCACCGATGTGCTACAGACAGCGCGCAAGGGCATTTATGCGGAAGATCTGGTCGCTCCGGTGCCGCGTGATCTGCAGAAGAAATATGTCATGGTGGCCAAGCAGCAGGGCCGCCGCGAGGTTCGCATCTCGCCGAAGCTGCGCAGCCGTGTCGGCTTCGCCCGCATGAACCTGATGGATGAGAAATATCCTGTTGGCGACATGATGCACCTGATCTTTTGCCGCAACGTGCTGATCTACTTCGACAAGCAGACGCAGGCCGGAGTGCTCACCCGTCTCTGCAATTGCCTCGCGAAGGGCGGTTACATGTTTATCGGTCACTCGGAATCGATCACCGGCTTCGACCTTCCCTTGAAGCAGGTTTCGAATACGGTGTTCCAGCGCATCTGAGGGGATCCTATGGCCAAAAAAGTCCGCGTCCTCATCATCGACGATTCCGCCAGTGTCAGGCAGACGCTGGCTCGGGTTCTGGAAGAAGACCCGGAGATCGAAGTCATGGCCGTGGCTTCCGACCCGTTCATGGCGGCGCGCAAGATCCAGGAAGAGATCCCTGATGTCATCACGCTCGATGTCGAGATGCCGCGCATGGATGGGATCACCTTCCTGCGCAAGCTCATGTCGCAGCGGCCGATCCCGGTCGTCATGTGCTCCTCGCTGACAGAGGCGGGTTCGGAAACTCTGCTTCAGGCGCTTGAGGCGGGTGCCGTCGACGTCATCCTGAAATCCAAGATCGGTGCGGCGGATAGCCTGGCCGATGATGCCATGCGCATCCGTGAAGTGGTCAAGAGCGCCTCGCATGCGCGGCTTACCAATGTGCGCCGCGCTGCAGGCAGCATCCGTTCGGCTTCGGCGGAAGGGCCGGCCAAGAAGCTGACGGCCGATGCGATGTTGCCGCCGCCAACCGGCCGGGCAATGGCGAAGACGACGGAAATGGTCGTCTGCGTCGGCGCTTCGACGGGCGGAACGGAAGCCCTGCGCGAATTTCTGGAAGCGCTGCCGGCCAACGCGCCAGGCATGGTCATCGTTCAGCACATGCCGGAAAAATTCACAGCGGCTTTTGCCAAGCGCCTCAACGGTCTTTGCGAAGTCGAGGTCAAGGAAGCGGCCGACGGCGATCCGGTGTTGCGCGGTCATGTGCTGATTGCGCCCGGCGACAAGCATATGTTGCTGGAGCGTCAGGGGGCGCGTTATTACGTGTCCGTCAAGCCGGGGCCGCTGGTTTCCCGCCACCGTCCGTCCGTCGATGTGCTCTTCCGTTCCGCTGCCCGTTCGGCCGGCTCGAACGCGATGGGCATCATCATGACCGGAATGGGAGACGACGGTGCGCGCGGCATGCTGGAAATGCATCAGGCCGGTGCCTATACCGTCGCGCAGGATGAAGCGACCTCGGTTGTTTTCGGCATGCCGAAGGAAGCGATCGCCAAGGGCGGTGTCGACCGTATTCTGCCGCTCGCCCAGATCGCCCGCGAAGTGCTGATCACACAGCAGAAATCCTGAGTTTCGGACATTAAGCAGTGGAACGGCGGCGTATCTGCGCCGCCGTTCCATTGTCTGCATCAGGCCAGATAACCGCCGTCGATCGTAAGGCTGGCGCCGGTGATGAAGGAGGCTTCGGGGCTGGCGAGATAGGCGGTGAAGCTAGCGATTTCCTTGTCCTCGCCGATGCGGCCGAGCGCCATCAACTGTTTCAGCATCTCATGGCTGGCTTCGTTCGAGTTCATGTCCGTTGCCGTCGGGCCTGGCTGAATAGTGTTGACCGTGATGCTGCGCGGGCCGAGATCGCGGGCAAGGCCGCGTGTCATGGCGGCCACTGCACCCTTTGTCATGGAATAGACCGAGGAGGTCGGGAAACCGCTCCGCTCGGCGACGATGCTGCCGATGGTGATGATGCGCCCGCCTGCTTTCATGTGGCGCGCGGCCGCTTGCGTACCGGCAAAGACGGCGCGGACATTGACCGCAAACATGCGGTCGAAGTCCTCGAGGGGGAAATTCTCTACTGAATTCAACATGAGAATTCCGGCGCTGTTGACGAGAATGTCGATGCCACCGAACGTCGAGACGGTCTCATCGACCGCATCCTGAACGGCCTTCGGATCAGCGCTGTCTGCCTTGATGGCCAGCGCGTTCGCACCCTTCGCCTCTATTTCGGCAACGATGGCCTTCGCCTTGTCGCCAGAGGCGGAATAGGTGAACGCAACGGCCGCGCCGTCGCTGCTGAGGCGGCGGACGATTGCGGCACCGATACCGCGCGAGCCACCGGTTACGAGGGCGATCTTGCCGGAGAGTGGTTGGGACATTGTGGGTTTCTTCCTTTTTTGGACTGTTTAGTCTGGAATTGGACACGCGAAATCGGGTTTGGACTTCCAGTTTTTACCGGAGGCTTCGAACGGCGAGGCGGGCTATCCCGCGAAGTGCTTCGGGGGGGGCGCCGTTGCGGGCGCTGACCTTCATGCCTGACAGGGTCGAGCCGAGGAACTGCACGGCATCGGTGGTATTGACATCATCCGCGACCTCGCCCCGCTTCTTGCCTTCCTCAAGGATTGTCTGCACGGCGGATGAAAGCAGGCGGGATGCCTTGTCTGTCAGATCAGAGACCGCACTGTCCGTGCGGCCGAACTCGCATACGGCGCTGACGCCAAGGCAGCCACGGCCGGCTTCGGTTTCCGGACGGGAGGCAAAGGCGATGAGCGTCTCTTCCAAAGCTTTCAACGGTGTCGTATCGCGGTGCAGATCGGCCACGAGTTGAGAGACGCTGTCGAGATTGTAGCGGTCGAGCGCTGCCAGATAGAGGCTGCGCTTGTCGCCGAAAGTATCGTACATGCTTTGCCGGCTGATCTTCATGGCCGAGAGCAGCGCATCCGTGGACGTGCCCTCGTAGCCGTGTTCGGTAAACACGGTGATGGCAGCCTTGAGTGCGGTGTCGCGATCGAATTCCTTATGCCTTGCCATGACGCCTCAATAAGGTTTCCAGACTGATCTGTCCAGAATAATTTAGGAACTATCCTTTCCTGCTGCAACCCTGCCATGCGGCATTCCCCTTGAAATTTCCCTGATTTTGTGGTCTTGAGGCCGCCAATCTATGCAGCGCTGTCGCTTCCGGCGTTCAGGGACATATCCCGCCCCTGACAGCGCGTCCCGTATTATCCAAGGAAAATGCCCACATGGCCCGTTCAGCTCTTCTCAATGTCATGGTTCAGGCTGCCATCAAGGCAGGCAAGTCGCTGGGGCGTGATTTCGGGGAAGTGCAGAACCTGCAGGTATCCGTGAAGGGACCGGGCGACTTCGTTTCGAATGCCGACCGCAAGGCCGAGAAGATCGTCAAGGAAGAGCTTCTCAAGGCTCGTCCGACCTATGGCTTCCTTGGCGAAGAGAGCGAAGAGATCAAGGGTACCGATGGTGCGCACCGCTGGATCGTCGATCCGCTCGATGGCACGACCAACTTCCTGCACGGTATCCCGGCCTTTGCCGTTTCCATTGCACTCGAGCGCAACAATGAGATCGTCGCAGGCGTGGTCTTCAATCCGGCGACGGACGAGCTTTACACTGCCGAGCGTGGCGGCGGCGCGTTCCTCAACGATCGCCGCCTGCGCGTCGCCTCGCGCCGGGTGCTTTCCGACAGCGTCATCGGCTGCGGCGTGCCGCATCTCGGCCGCGGCAATCACGGCAAGTTCCTGATCGAGCTGCGCCATGTCATGGGCGAAGTTGCCGGCATCCGCCGCATGGGGGCAGTCTCGCTTGATCTTGCCTATGTGGCCGCCGGTCGTTTCGACGGCTTCTGGGAAGTGGCGCTGTCGCCCTGGGACATGGCGGCCGGCATTCTGCTCATCCGCGAAGCGGGTGGTTATGCCACTGACTGGGACGGGGGGGCGTCAATTCTGGAGACCGGTGCGATCATTGCCGGCAACGAGCACATCCACAAAGCGCTCACGGAAGTCGTCAAGCGGCCGGTTCCGACCAAGTGACGATCTGGGCAACAGCCTGTTGTAAAGTCCGGCTTTTCGCCTGCGCATACTTCAATTCGGCACAATGTTGATCTAGTCTTCGGCTGTAATGAGTCCGGAGGCCGAGGAACCTATGGAAAATGTGAATGTGGCCGAGTTCGGCTCGACCGAGAAGACGGCCGGTGGCTACACTTACAAACTCTCCAGCCCCATGTCGTTCTTCTGGACGATGGTGTTGTTCCTCATCATCGTGGGCTTCATCGCGGCGATCCTGTTCCGGCAGACGCAGACTGCCTTCATGCATAATCCGGGCCTGAACGGTCTCATCGTCGGCGTTCTTGCCGTTGGAATCATTCTCGTTTTCAATCATGTCCTGTCGCTTCGCCCGGAAGTACGCTGGTTCAATTCTTTCCGTGCTGCTGGCAGTGCCGACAAGGTGAACCGCCATCCGCGGCTGCTTGCGCCGATGCGGGCGCTGATTGGAAATCGTAGCAGGTCCGGGGTTGCATTATCGACCACCGCGCTGCGCTCCATTCTGGATTCGATTGCCAACCGCCTCGACGAATCGCGTGACGTTTCCCGCTATCTTATCGGCCTTCTCGTCTTCCTCGGCCTGCTCGGCACCTTCTGGGGCCTTATCGGCACGATCGGCTCCATCAGCTCTGTCATCCAGTCGCTCGATGCCGGCTCGAATGGCACGGGCGATGTGCTTTCGACGCTGAAGGAAGGGCTTGCGATGCCGCTTTCCGGCATGGGCCAGGCTTTCTCGTCCTCGCTGCTCGGTCTTTCGGGCTCGCTGATCCTCGGGTTCCTCGATCTGCAGGCCGGACGTGCCCAGAACCGTTTCTATACGGAGCTGGAAAACTGGCTCTCCTCGGTTACCGATGTCGGCTCCGACATTCCGGTGCCGGCGCTGGATGGCGTTTCTGGTGGCTCATCGGAAGATATGAAGGCCCTGTCGGAATATCTGCGAAAGGTCGCCGAAGGGGACGGCGCGTCCAGCCAGCGGTCGGTCGCCGCCATGGCAAGCCTTGCCGAAGGCATTCAGGGTCTCGTCAAGAACATGCGCAACGAGCAGCAGATGCTGCGCGACTGGATCGAGGTCCAGCAGGACGAGGCAAAGGCGATGCGCCGCACGCTCGATCGTCTGGCTGAACGCATCGGTGTGCAAGACCGCGGCAGCGACAGAGCGCGCGAACGGTCCGGCCAGGTCGAAAAGAGCGAGGGCAAGTAAGCCATGCCTCTTGGCCGCAACCGCCGCCAACGCGCGGTGGACTACTGGCCGGGCTTCGTCGATGCTCTATCGACGCTGCTCATCGCCATCATGTTCATCCTCACGGTTTTCGTTGTCGGCCAGTTCATTCTCAGCCGCGAAATCAGCGGTCGTGACGAGGTGCTGACGCGTCTGAACGGTCAGATCAACGAGCTCACGCAGTTGCTGGCGCTCGAGAAGGGCAGCAATCAGGATCTTCAGGATTCCGTCGCCAATCTGCAGGCGTCGCTTGCGAGTGCCGAGGGCGAGCGTACGCGGTTGCAGGCGCTTCTCAGCGCCGGTACCGGCGGCCAGAATGCGGCAAAGCAGCAGATCGGAACGCTGACGCAGCAGCTCGATGAGCAGAAGCAGGTCAGCGACCGCGCCCTCAGCCAGGTCGAGCTCCTCAACCAGCAGATCGCGGCGTTGCGCAGCCAGATCGCTGCTGTCGAGGCAGCACTTCAGGCTTCCGAGGAGAAGGATCAGACTTCGCAGACGAAAATCGCCGACCTCGGCCGCCGCCTGAACGTGGCGCTGGCTGCGCGTGTGCAGGAACTCAATCGCTACCGCTCGGACTTCTTCGGCCGCTTGCGCGAAATCCTGTCCGATCGCGAGAACATTCGCGTCGTCGGCGACCGTTTCGTCTTTCAGTCGGAAGTGCTGTTCCCGTCTGGCGGAGCCGACCTCAATCCGGATGGCCAAACGGAAATGGCAAAGCTTGCCGCCGCCTTGCTCGACCTTGCCAAGGAAATTCCGCCTGAGATCAACTGGGTGCTGCGTGTTGACGGGCATACGGACAATGTCGCGCTGTCGGGCTCAGGCCGCTACCGCGACAACTGGGAGCTTTCATCCGCCCGCGCGATTTCGGTCGTGAAGTTTCTGATCGCGCAGGGTGTGCCCGCAGACCGGCTCGTTGCGGCAGGTTTTGGCGAATTCCAGCCGATCGCACCCGGCGATACGCCGGAAGCGCGCGCCACCAACCGCCGTATCGAGCTCAAGCTGACCGAGAAATAACGGCCTGAAGTTTGCTGGTGAGGAAGGTGCGGACGGCGGGACTGTCGCTGAGGCCGATCGCTATCCTGTAGGCTTCTGCCGCGGCATCGCTTTCGCCAAGGTCTGCCAGCAGATGCGCCCGCACCGCCCAGTAAGGCTGGTAGCTGGCGATGCCCGGTTGTTCCAACCCGTCCAGCAGGGCGATGGCTGGGGCCGCGCCGTCGACCCTGCCAATGACGGCGGCATGGCTGACCTTTGAACCGAGTGTCGGTTTCATCGCGATGAGCGCTCGGTAGAGGGTGACGAGCGCCTTCCAATCCGTCGCGCCCGTCCGGCGGCGCGTGGTGTGGACGGACTGGATCGCCGCCTGGCACTGGAACGGACCGAAGCGGTCGAAAGTGCCCGCCTTGCGCAGCAACACGTCGGCTTCGGCCATCATGATTTCGTTCCAGAGACCGGTATCCTGCTCCTCAAGCGGTATGTAGGCGCCCTCGCCATCACGTCGCGCGTGTCTTCTCGCCTCGCAATAAAGCATCAGTGAGAGCAGCCCGATGACCTCCGGCTCCTCGGGCAGAATGGTCATGAGGGCGCGGCCAAGCCAGATCGCCTCATCGGTTAAGCCCGTGCGACTGTCTCCTTCACCATCGAGACCGTCCCAGCCGAGCCCGTAGGCGGCATAGATTGCCGAGAGCACGCCTGCCAGCCGTTCCGTCAGAACCTGCCGCTCGGGAATGGCGAAGGGAATGCCGGCGTCGCGGATCTTGACCTTGGCGCGTACTAGGCGCTGGCTCATGGTATCCGGCAAGACGACGAAGGCCTGTGCGATTGTCTTCGCATCAATGCCGAGTACGGTCTGAAGCATCAGCGGCGTATGAATGGACCGGTCAATTGCCGGGTGCGTGCAGGCAAAAAGCAGCTTCAGCCGTTCATCGGAAAAGTCGGCGTTTCGTGCATCGTTCATACGCTCCTCGGCTTCCTCGACGGCCAGCGCAATCGTTTCGCTGGCATTGTCGCGGACAGTTCGATGGCGGGCCGCCTGTATGAGGTTGCGGCGGGCTGCAGTCAGCAGCCAGCCTTCGGGATTGTCGGGAATGCCACGCTCGGGCCAGACCCGCAACGCGGCCGCCAGCGCATCAGACAGGGCGTCCTCCGCCGCCGGAACATCGCGAGAGCGGGCGGCAAGGAAGGCGATGAGCTTGCCGTAGGATTGCCGTGCCACCTTCTCGGCGGCACGGCCCACATCTGATGTCACAACGGCCTCACGCGACCTGCAGCCGGGGCCGTATTTCCACCGAGCCCTGTTCGGAGACGGGAACGCGCGTGGCCCATTCGAGCGCCGTATCGAGATCGGGCACGTCGATCACGTAGAAACCGCCGAGCGATTCCTTACCTTCTGGGTAGGGTCCATCCTGTACATCATGGTTCTCGCCCTTGCGACGCACGATCGTGCCTGTCTCAGGCGGGGTCAGGCCGGCACCAGCGGTCAAGATCCCGGCTTGCACCAGTGCCTTGGTATAGGCCGTCCAGCCGTCGCGGTAGGCAGGGTCGCTGCGGCGGACGAAGTCTTCTGCGGATTCACGGATGATAAGTGCGTATTGCATCGGAAACTCCTGATCCTCTAGGGGCGTTTGACCGGGCAGACAGCATCTAAAGCCGAATTCGCCCATGCTGCAATGCTCCGGTGGCGCGGCCTCAAGCCGTTCCGAAACAATGAGGTCTCAGTCGTCCTCATTTCGACATTGCGGTCGAAAAAAATCGATCAGATGGAAATGCGTGCGAAAAATACGCTGAGCGGAAAGTGCTGGAGGCGACTAATGCCGCCTCCGCTTCCAGTCAGGCTTCCGCCTTTGTCTGATCCACTACCTCAGCGCCAGGCGAATTCTTCTTGATGGATTCGATGGCGTTCATTGCGGATGCCTTCGCCTTGTAGCCTTCGGACGAGAACATGGTCTCGCCGTTCGACGCCTTGAAGCGGAAGCGGAATTCACCGGCCTTATCCTTGTAAACTTCAAATCTGTACATGGATCCCTCCTGGTAAGCTGAAATCATGCATCAGCCTTCCGAAAGCTAGCCCAGAATTGCGAGCTTTTCCACTACCTTAATTAGAATTCAATTGCATGATGTCCAATTGCCGCCGGTTGGATCGGGCGCGGGAGAAGGGGCTAACGGCACGCTGGTGCTCATTCCATCTGGATATGGGCGCCGTCCACGACCGGTTTCCATTTCGCAAGCTCGGCCTTCACGTGGGCGCCGAGTTCTTCCGGCGTGGAGCCGACGATCGTTGCGCTGAATTCCTTCATCCGCTCGGCAACGGCCGGATCGGTCAGCGCCTTCTTGGCGGAGGCGTTGAGGCGGGTGATCACATCGGCCGGCGTATTGGCCGGTGCAAAGAGCGCATTCCACGTATAGGTCTCGTATCCCGGGATACCGGATTCCGCGATGGTCGGAATATCAGGGAAGGATGACGCGCGTTCGGCGGTCGTTACGGCGAGTGCCCGCAGCGTGCCGGCCTTGATGTGGCTAGACGACGAGGGCAGGTTGTCGAACATGATCGGCACCTGATTGCCGATGACGTCGTTCAGTGCCGGTCCAGCGCCCTTGTAGGGAATATGCTGCATATTCACGCCCGCCATGCTTTTAAAAAGTTCGCCGGAAAGATGCAGCGGCGTGCCGTTGCCGGATGAGGCGTAACTGTATTTGTCCGGATCGGCCTTCAGCAGCGCGATCAATTCCTGCACGTTCTTTGCGGGCAGTTCCGGATTGACGACCAGCACATTCGGAACGACCACGAGCAACGAGATCGGCGCGAAATCCTTCTCGGCATCATAAGGCGTCGATTTCAGGATCAGCGGATTGAGCGCGTGGGTGGCGACAGTGCCCATCAGGATCGTATAGCCGTCCGGCGCAGCACGCGCGACGTTGTCAGCGCCGAGATTGCCGCCGGCTCCCGCAACATTCTGCACGATGACCTGCTGGCCGAGATCTTCGGACATTTTCTGCGCGACGATACGTGCGACGACATCGGTCGAGCCTCCGGCCGCGAAAGGCACGATCATGGTTATGGATCGGTCAGGAAAGCTCTGAGCCGATGCGGCCGTGCCTGTGGCGGCTGCGAGCAGGCCAAGGCCGAGCGCCAGGCTCATGCGACGGGTAATATCAGAAAGCGCCATTCGAATCTCCTCCCACAGATTTCAACAGCAAGGGCCCTACCTCGGGCATAGGGAGGTTAGGGCAGGTTGCCGCAAAGGCAACCGCGTCCGGGGAGCTATGCGATCAGACTTTAGTCGCGATGACGTATGAGGCAGCTATTTGGCGGCTGCCAGCACATCCTCGTTGGCTGCATCGAATTGCAGGCTGGCGAGCTTTGCATAGATGCCGCCGTGCCGGATCAGGCTCTGATGTGTGCCTTCCTCGACGACACGGCCCTGATCCATGACGAGAATGCGGTCGGCCTTGAGAACAGTGGCGAGACGGTGGGCGATGACAATCGTAGTGCGGCCATGCATAAGCCCGTCAAGCGCCCTCTGCACAAGCGTTTCGCTCTCAGCGTCAAGGGCCGAGGTCGCTTCGTCCAGAAGCAGGATAGGTGTGTTCTTCAGGATCGCGCGGGCGATGGCGATGCGCTGGCGCTGGCCACCGGACAGCGTGATGCCGCGTTCGCCGACCTGTGTATCGTAGCCTTTGTCCAGCCGATTAATGAACTCATCGGCCTGGGCCGCGATCGCAGCGGTGCGTACCTGCTCGCGCGTGGCGCCTTGAACACCGAAAGCGATGTTGTCGTGGATCGAGGCGACGAAGATGGTGACATCCTGCGGTACGATAGCAATGCGCTGTCGCAAGGCGTCCGGATCTGCCTGGCGGGCGTCGATACCGTCGATCTTCACGCTACCCTGTTGCGGATCGTAGAAGCGCAGCAGCAGCGAGAAGACCGTGCTCTTGCCGGCGCCGGATGCACCGACGATTGCCACCGTTTCTCCTGGCAGCACCGTGAAATCCAGTCCGTGCAGGGCCGATTTGCCTGGACGAGACGGATAGGCGAAGTGCACGCCGTCGAATTCCACGCGGCCCTGGGCAGGCGAGGGCAGTGGCTGCGGATTTGCGGGGGCGGTGATCGGCGAGACTTCGTCGAGAAGCTCAGTCAGGCGGTCAGCTGCACCTGCTGCCTGCGAAAGCTCGCCCCAGACTTCCGAGAGCGCACCGAGCGAGCCGGCTGCGATGACCGCATAGAGCAAAAACTGCCCGAGCGTGCCGGCCGAAAGCGTGCCGGCGAGGACACTATGGGCGCCAAACCAGAGAACGGCGACCACGCTGCCGAAGATCAGGGTAATGGCGATGCCTGTCAGCAGGGCGCGGGAGGAGACGGCGGAACGTGCGGCCTGATAGGCGGATTCGACAGCCGAGCCGTAACGGTCCGCTGCGGCGGTTTCGGCGTTGAAGGCCTGCACGGTGCGGGTTGCAGCGATCGTCTCATTAGCGAAGGCGGAGGCCTCTGCCAGCATATCCTGTGCCGCGCGGGAGCGCTTGCGCACCGATCGTCCGCCGGCGACCAGCGGAAAGACGATGATCGGGATTGCGACGATGACGAGGCTCGAGAGCTTCGGCGAGGTGATGATCATCATACCGAGCGCACCGATACAGAGGATCAGGTTGCGGAGCGCCACGGAAGCCGTGGCGCCGACGGCGGATTTGATTTGCGTGGTGTCGGCCGTCAGCCGCGAGACGATCTCGCCCGACTGGTTGACGTCGAAGAACGAGGGTGAGAGCCGTGTGACATGCGCAAAGACGTCACGGCGCAGATCCGCAACGATGCGTTCGCCGATGGTAATGACGAAATAATAGCGAAGAGCGCTGGCGACGGCGAGCACGATGGCCATGATCATCAGCATGGCAAAGTAGCTGTTGATGAAGGTACCATCGGCCTGGGTGAAGCCGTGGTCGATCATGCGGCGCACGGCAAGCGGTATAGCAAGCGATGTGACGGCGGCGAGCGCCAGCGAAACCAGAGCGCCCGCGACTAGGCCGCGATAACGCGCCACATAAGGTGTCAACCTGCCGAGCGGCCTTAGCGAACGCGACTTCTTTTCCCCAAGCTCTGCCTGCTCTGCCAAATCGTCTCCGATCGCCCTCAAAGACCGCGTATTGCGGCTCCTTGGCCCTTGTTATCCCGGCGCCCTTCATGTATAGGCACCGCATCCTAATGGGAAGCCGTAGCCTTCACGACTGCGGCTTCATTTATTCAATCGGTTCTTTCCCCGCAACTGTCTGCGGCAAATTGAACCCCGGCATCGCAGGAAGATTGTCATGAAGGAAGGCATCCATCCCGACTACCACGTCATCAAGGTAGTCATGACCGATGGCACCGAGTACGAAACCCGCTCGACCTGGGGTTCGGAAGGCGCTGTCATGAACCTCGAAATCGACTCCAAGTCGCACCCGGCCTGGACCGGCGGTAACCAGCAGCTGATGGACCGCGGCGGTCGTGTTTCGAAGTTCAACAAGCGTTTCGGCGGCCTCGGCCTCTAATTCGCTTCCGCTTGGCGGAATATTCAAAAGCCCGGCCTTGTGCCGGGCTTTTTGTTTTCCGGGCCTATATCGGTGAGCAAACAAAAAACCGGCCGCGTTGCCGCGGCCGGTTTCATGAAATTCTATGATGCAAGATCAGTTGTTGCCGAAGGCCGTCTGCAGCAGGGAAAGCTGAGCCTGGACGCTGTTCTGGTTATCAGGAACGATCGCAGCTTCTGTCGGGCGATAGATTTCGCGGTCGAGCAAGGCGATGCGGTTCTGCAGGCGGAGCGAGCGCTCTACGAGATCGCGGAAGGATTCCGGCAGGTCACCCCAGCCCGGAGCGTTGCGGTCGACATTAAAGCCGTCGAGCCGAACCTTATTCTTCTCTGCCAGAACCTGATCGCGGGACATTTCGCCATTGTTGACGGCGCGCTGCAGGAGCAGCCAGGAAGCCATCTGCATGAGACGGGTGGTCAGGCGCATCGATTCAGCCGCGTAAAGGACCGAGGCCATGCGCGGCAGCACCTTAGCGGCTGCGCGGCCCTGGCCGTCGAGGTAGGATGCGGTTTCTTCGACCAGCGACATGCCCTCTGCATACAGCGTCTTGAACTGCGAGGATGCGGCAGCGCGGCCCGCAAAACTGATTGTATTCAATCCAAGTTCCGACATCGAAAGAATCCCTGTTGCACGCATCTACTATCAGGTAACGCCGGTTTCCGCGGAAAAGTTTCCCAGGCCGGTCTTTATGATTTCAAGATGGTATCTTTAGCCTAATTGCGCAAGCCGTTTCTTAAGAAAAGGTTAATCTCCACAGTTTCGTGGAAAGGTCTAAGGCAGCGCAAAAAAGAAGAGCCGCAAAAGCGGCTCTCAAGGTAAAACAGGGAGAAAAATCAGACCAATTCACCGCTTGGAAAACTGTCTGAGGTTCAGAAGGATCTGAACAGCTTGAGTAATATCTTATAAAGCTTAATTTTTTATTAATGTCGTTCCAATTTAAGACTTAACGAAAGTAATTTCGAAGCAATAGTTGCTCGTTCACAGTCTTATGATCGGAAAAGGCTTTCGGCGGCTAATCTGCCGGAAGCCTTCTTGGTCGCCTCGGCTTCGAGCCGCGCGATCTCGGCTTTCAAGAGTTCCACGCGCGCCTTCAGCTCGTCCACCGAAAGCAGGGAGAGATCGGAGCCGATCTCGTGTGCAGTCTTCTTCTGAGGCCTGTCGTCATCCATCAAGCTCATTGTCGCTCCTCCTTTAAACCGTGTCGCGATCTTTCAGATTCGCCTCCACGCTTTAAGTCTCCGTTTCCGGCATGTCGTTATCGCAAAACCGCTGCACAGTTTGCGCAACATGCGTCAGTTCGTCAGCCGAACTTTACAGCAGGATCGCCGGTTTCGGGAGACTTGTTGGAGCCGCGATCGGCAAGCGACATGCTTTGCGGCGTGAGCGTAGGAGATGTTGCTGTCGGGATCGTCGTGTAGGCATCGCGGTCGCTTGCCGGAATGGCTGCGCGAATACGGCTCCTGACGATGGCATAGCCGGTGATCAGAAGATGGGCGAGCGCCGTCACCAGGAAGAGCGCATGCGGGCTGATGATCGACATGACCGGACCGCCGATCGTCGGACCGATGACGGTGCCGATGCCGTAAAGAAGCAGCAGGCCGCCCGAGACCTTTACGAAATCCTCCGATGCGGCAAAGTCGTTCGCATGGGCGACGGCGATCGGATAGAGCGTATTGGCGACGGCGCCGTAGAGGATGACGAGGCCGATCAGGAAGACAGGGGACGAGGGGTGCAGCACGAAGATCAGGAGGCCGGCGAGCGCTGCGATGGCTGACATGGCCGCCAGCACATAACGGCGGTCGATGCGGTCGGAGAGGCGCCCAGCCGGAAGCTGCATGATGGCACCGGCAAAGATGGTGGCACTCATCATCACCGCAATCGAGGTGTCGGAGAGGCCGGCACCCGCGCCGAAGACGGCGCCGAGTGTACCGTAGGCACCGTTGGCGATGCCGACGAGCAGGATGCCAAGGCAGGAGACGGGCGAATTGCGATAGAGCGCAGGCAGATCGAGTTTCACCGCTTTCAGTGGCTGCGGCGAAGCGGCGGTCGAGAGCGTCGTCGGCAGCATGGCGATGCAGTAAAAGATGCCGCAGATCATGAAGAGCACTGGTGTGCGCACGTCTTCCAGCGGGATCATCAACTGGCCGCCCACGACGCCAAGAAGGGTGATGCCGATATAGAGCGAGAAGATCGCACCGCGGCTTTCATTGTTCGCCCGCTCGTTCAGCCAGCTTTCGATGATCATCGAGGTGCCAGCGGTTGAGAAGCCGGTGACAGCGCGCAGGATGACCCACCAGACCGGGTCGATAATGATGCCGCTGACCAGCGCGATGATGGCGATAATGGCAATGAAGCCGGAGAAGGCGCGTACATGGCCGACGCGGCGCACCATCTTCGGGGCGACAAGGCAGCCGATGACGAAGCCCGCCGCCCAGGAGGTGCCGAGCAGGCCCAGTGTGGTCGTTGCATAACCTTCGAGATTTCCGCGTACGGGAAGCAGAATGCCCTGCAGTCCGTTGCCCATGAAAAGGAAGAGCGTGCCAAAGAGCAGCGCAGCGACGGACAGCAGATTTCTTGTCATATCCCCAGACTCGGCGTGTTCGCTTTGAAAAAGGACATAAGGCGAGACCTGTATCTGCCCAGTCCATAAGAATGTTGATTGTGTCCCGGAATGCCTTTACGGCGAGTAGATATTCTCTGTTCGCGTGAAAAAATGTCCGTCCTGTGACATTCTGATAGATGGAAAAAATAAAGCCATGACAAAGCTGATAGCTTTGCTACTCATCCTTGCCATGGCAATCCAGATCATCAAGCCGCTCGGCTATCCGGGGCTGCGCCGCCGGATGGATTTCTGGAGAATCGCGCTGATTGCTTTTGCTATCTGGGCGGTGGCGCTGCTGGTGCGCGATTTCCTGGTGCAATAGGACTGGTTCAGTCCCGCAGGATGATCTCGCCTTTCATGACCGGCACGCAGGTTCCCGAGATCGTCACGTCGGTGACTGTGCCGGCCTTCTTGACCACATCAAGTTCGATGATGCTGCGCCGGCCCATTTCCACGCCCTGTTCGATCGTCACGTGCCGGCTGATGTCCGCCTCCGGCAGGAGTGAGACGAGATAGGCGGAAAGGGCTGCCGAAGCGCTGCCGGTCGCCGGATCTTCGATGACGTTGTCCAGCGGCGCGAACATGCGGGCGCGGATCTTCCATGGCGTAGCGGCGGGACGAACGTAGAGAAACAGGGAGAAATCATGGCTGCCGGTTACAGACCTGGCCGCAGCCTGGAAGCCGTTGATATTAGGGCTTGCCGCGGCCAGAGCCTCGAGGCTTTCGAGTTCGGCAACGGCAAATTTCAGGCCGACGGAGACGAAAACCGGGACATGCGTGTCCTTGCGGATCGACGCCGGGTCGATGGAGATGCAGCCGGCAATGACCGCATCGGGTATCGTGTCTTCTACTTCAAGCGGTCGTGGAGCGCGGATCGTCGCTGCGGTGACACGACCTTCGCTGCGCTGCAGAGCGACCTCGACGAGGCCGGCCTTCTCCTCGAGCCGCAACGTATCGCCGATGGGGCGGCCGAAGATTTCGCTCTGCTGGCCGAGTACATAGGCAGTGCCGACATTGGGATGACCGGCAAAGGGTATCTCCATCGTCGGCGTGAAGATGCGCACCCTTGCCGTGTTTTGAGGGTTTTCCGGAGGAAGCACGAAGGTGACTTCTGAATAGCCGAATTCGGCGGCGATCTTCTGCATTGCCGCGTCGCTGATGCCCCCGGCGTCGCTCATGACCGCGAGCGGATTGCCCTCGAAGCGGGTGGAGGTGAAGACGTCGACGGTGATGTAGGGCAGGCTGTTCATGGCGGCTCCAATGGTTAAGGCGCCATGATTAGCGAGGCCAGCGATTGCGGCGAAGGATTATCTTGTCGCCATGACAAATCGCCTTCGCGACGGGCAAGCGCAAATAAAACGGGCGGCGAAGATGTTCGCCGTCCGTCTCATTTTCTCAAATATCAAAAGGCTCATGCAGCCTTTTCGAGTTCGGCCTTCCAGTTGCCCTTGGCGGCGAGACTGTTCATTTCGGCGCGATGAGAGAATTCGCGCTGGCCGGCGGCGACGTTTTCCTGCTTGCCGTTCCAGGCCTTGAGCGCGCTGTCCTGCAGGGCGCGGCCGTAGGAGAAGGTGACAAACCAGGGCAGCTCATAACCGGAGTTGATTGCGGAGAGATGGGCGGTGGCCTCTTCCGTGGTCTGGCCGCCGGAGAGGAAGGCAATGCCCGGAACCGATGACGGGACCGTGCGCTTCAGGACTTGGACGGTACGCTCCGCAACTTCGGCGACGGAGGCCTTGCGGGCATTCTTGCCGTCGATGACCATGTTCGGCTTCAGGATCATGCCCTCGAGGCTGACACGGGCATCGGCCAGTTCCTCGAACACGATGCGCAGCGTGGCCTCAGTCACTTCGGCGCAGCGGTCGATATTGTGGTCGCCCGGCTTGCCGTCCATTAGGCATTCCGGCTCGACAATCGGTACGATCTTGGCTTCCTGGCAAAGCGCCGCATAGCGAGCCAGCGCCTGGGCGTTGGCGCGGACGGACCCGCGGCTCGGCAGGGTCTGGGAGATGGCGATGACGCCACGCCACTTGGCGAAGCGGGCGCCGGCCTCATAATATTTGGCGAGGCGGTCTGCGAGGCCGTCGAGGCCTTCGGTGACGGTTTCACCCGGGTATTTTGCCATCGGCTTGGCGCCGATATCGACCTTAATGCCTGGAATGCTATCGACGGTCCTGATGATGTCGACGAAGGGCGTGCCGTCGGCCGCCTTCTGGAAAAGGGTTTCCTCATAGAGAATGACGCCGGAGATGTACTTCTTCATCGCTTCGTCGGAGCGGAAGAGCATCTCGCGATAATCGCGCCGGCTGGTTTCCGTCGATTCAAGATTGATCGCGTCGAAACGCTTCTTGATGGTAGCGGTCGATTCATCGGCTGCAAGCAGGCCCCGGCCACCAGCAACCATCTTAACTGCAATGTCTTCCAGTCGTTCGCTCATCTCGTTCTCTCCACAATGAAACCCGGTAGAATTTGATAATATAGAACCCGGATAACAGAAGTTTATAGGGAGAAAAAAGGGAGTGCTAAGTCATTGAAACGATTGAAATGATTTCAATCGTTTGAAAGTTCGGGAATTTTTTCTCTTCTTGGGCAAAAGACCGCGGAAGCGTTTGCTCCGCGGTCTATCCTGCTGGAATATCTGCCGAATCGGCTTATCGGTTAGCGGAGAGAACGGCCACACCCGGCAACTCCTTGCCTTCCATCCATTCAAGGAAGGCGCCGCCTGCGGTCGAAACATAGCTAAACTCTTCGGCAACGCCGGCATGGTTCAGCGCCGAGACCGTATCACCACCGCCTGCGACTGACGTGAGCTTGCCGGCTTTGGTGCGCTCGGCGGCATATTTCGCGGCGGCGACGGTCGCTGCGTCGAAGGGCTCGATTTCAAAGGCGCCGAGCGGACCGTTCCAGACGAGTGTAGTGGCGCGTTCGATCCAAGCCTTGACGGCATCGACCGACTTCGGGCCGACATCGAGGACCATGGCATCATCAGGAATGGCTTCGATGGAGACGATCTCATTGGCGGCACCTGCCTTGAACTCACGGGCGACGACACCGTCTTCCGGCAGAACGATGGCGCAGCCGGCAGTGGCGGCTTCGATCATGATCTGCTTGGCGGTATCGGCGAGATCATGCTCGCAAAGCGACTTGCCGACATCGGTGCCGCGGGCGGCGATGAAGGTGTTGGCCATGCCGCCGCCGATGACGAGCGCGTCGACCTTCTTCACGAGATTCATCAAAAGGTCGATCTTGGAGGAGACCTTGGCACCGCCGACGATTGCGACGACCGGACGGACCGGGTTGCCGAGGCCCTTTTCCAGTGCCTCAAGTTCGGCCTGCATGGTGCGCCCCGCATAAGCCGGTAAATGATGGGCAAGACCTTCGGTGGAGGAGTGGGCGCGGTGCGCGGCCGAGAAGGCGTCGTTCACATAGATATCGCCGTTTGCGGCGAGCGCCTTGGTGAAATCAGGATCGTTCTTTTCCTCGCCCTTGTGGAAGCGGGTGTTTTCAAGGAGCAGGATATCGCCATTGTTCATCTTCGCGACGGCGGAAGCGGCTGCCTCGCCGATGCAGTCGGATGCTGTCAACACGGCATGGTCAAGCACCTGCTCGACGGAGGGGGCAACCAGCGAAAGCGAGAATTCTGCCGAGGGGCCATCCTTCGGGCGGCCGAAATGGGCGAGCAGGATGACCTTGGCGCCCTTTTTCGACAGTTCAAGGATCGTCGGCGCGACGCGCTCGATGCGGGTCGTGTCCGTAACCTTGCCATCCTTGACCGGGACGTTGAGGTCGACGCGGACGAGAACGCGCTTGCCGGCGATATCGTTGAGGTCGTCGAGGGTCTTGAAAGCTGCCATGGGAGGATCCGTTCGTGGTTGGCGTAAATTGCGCCGACCATAGCAAGGATCGGGGGAGACGCAAGGCAGTCGGCGGCCGTTTTAGCGCGGGCTTTCGTCACGTCCGGCAGCGCTTTCCGCAGCCGTTGCCTCATGCTTTTTGCGGCCCTTCATACGCTCGCGGGTGCGCTGGATAATCTCGTGCAGATTGATGAAGATCGGCAGCGTAATGGCAGGCTCCACTGCCTCCAACGACATGCCGACGGAGGTGATGTGATCCTGGTCGTCGAGATCACGGACGATGAGGATGAGTGAGCCGAGACGGACGCGATCGGCATAGTCCGCCTTGCCGCCGAGGCGCTGTTTCATCAGTTCGGCGATCGTCAGACCCTTCTCGGATTCATTGAGAAGGCCTGGACCATAGGCAGCATCGAGATCGGCGGCGGGACGGGCCGGCGACAGCGCGAAGGCGCCGAAGAATTCCGCGTCGTCCTCATCAACAGGTGCGCGGCTGGCGAAGAGCCGGTCGAGCAGGCGCGAATAGCTGGGTGCGATGAAAAGGTAGACGAGATCGTTTTCCCTGAGGCGGCCGGCATATTGATAACGCATCGACTTGCCGTCTCGGATCACGAGCGAGGGTGCTGCCCAGCGCGGGATGCGCTCGCCGCGAAGAACCGGGCTGTCCTTGACGACGCGATAGGAAAGCAGCTCGTGATTGGCGGCGCCCGGCAGGTCGACCTCAACCTTGTCGACCGCGCCGATACGCGGCGGGATGATGAGGCCGAGGCGCTTGGCAACCGGTTTGATCGTCCAGCCCTGTACGAGTAGCGAGACGAGCACGATGATGAAGGCGGTGTTGAAATAGATCTGGCTATGCTGCAGCCCGCCGAGGATCGGCATGATGGCAAGCAGGATGGATACGGCGCCGCGCAGGCCGACCCAGGCGACGAAGCCGATTTCCTGCTGCGTATAATCGAAAGGCAGCAGAGACAGCCAGACGGCAAGCGGCCGGGCGACGAAGATCAGGAACAATGCCAGCAGGATCGCCGGCACGATGATGACAGGAAACTGTGAGGGCGTCGCCAGCAGGCCGAGCACGAGGAACATGATGATCTGGGCAAGCCAGGTCATGCCGTCCTGAAAGCGTCTGATTGTACCGATCGCCTGCATCTTGCGGTTTCCGGCATAGATGCCGGCGACATAGACCGCAAGGAAGCCGCTACCGCCGACCGCACCGGTGAAGGAGAAGACGAGCAGAGCGAGCGCCAGCACGAAGATCGGTGTCAGGCCGCGATCCGTTTCCAGCCGGCCAGCGATCAGCACGATCATCATGCCGCCGAGCAGGCCGAGGATGACACCAAGGCCCATCTGCTGGACGAACATGGCAAGCATGCCGATGTTGATACCGGCGTAGCGTTCGCCGCTCGCGAGAACCTCGACCAGTGCAATGGTCAGGAAAATCGCCATCGGGTCGTTGGTGCCGGATTCAACTTCCAGCGTGGAACGCACCTTGTCTCTGATATTGATGCCGCCGATGCGCAACAGGAAGAAGACGGCGGCGGCATCGGTGGAGGCAACGATCGAGCCGAGCAGCATGCCTTCCAGCCAGGTGAAGTTGAGCAGCCAGCGGGCGGCGAAGGCGAAGAGTGCTGCGGTCAGAAGCACGCCGATTGAGGCCAGCGTCAGCGACGGCACTGCGGCGATGCGGAAGGCCTGCATCGGCGTGCCGAAGCCGGAATCGAAGAGGATGATCGCAAGGGCGATCGAGCCCAGAACATAGGCCAGATAGTTATTGCTGAATTCGATGCCGAGACCATCGACACCGGCGGCAAGCCCGATCATCAGGAACAGCAGAAGGAGGGGGGCGCCGAAGCGGAAGGCGAGAAGGCTCGAAAAGGCAGCAAGAAGCACAAGCGCTGTCGCAACGAGCACCACTATGTAAAACGCTTCCATGCCCTACCCCTTTCGCCTCATCACGCCATCCCGAAGCCGCCCCCGGCCTGTCCCTTGCCCCTCCGCGCCCAGTGCGATCTTTTAGTAAACGGCAAAATACAACAGAAGGGTAGGCCTTGCGGCTTAACCTCTACTGCATCGCTGCATCATGCTGCTGGACAGCCCTTGGGGTGAGGACCAGTGAAGAATGCTACGGGAAAAAGTCTGTATAAAGAATGTAGAAGCAATTCAGGCGAGAGGAGGGCGGATAGGCCGAGTGAGGGACTTTTTATTGAGCTGACCGCCAGAGGCCGCTTTTATCTTTGCTCACCTGATATTGCTTCTGAATTCGATCCACCGGAGTACCGTCGTTCAGCGGCACTTTCTCCAGCATATTGTAGGTGCGAAAGCCCATCTTCTCGTAATAGGTCAACCCGCCAGTATTATCGGCGCGGATGGTTGCACGAATGACTTCGATATTGCGCTCTTCGGCGGCAGAAAGCGTTGTCGCAAACAACGCGGTGCCAACGCCCGGTATCTTCGGGTTCAGGCGCGCGAAGGTTCCGATATCGGCCCAACCCTTGGGCAGGTCGCCGTAACTGCTGAGGAACTGGAAGCCGGCAAGCCTGGCTTCCGCCTGCGCCACATGGCATGCGAGGGGGAATTCTCCTGCTATGAACCAGTCGGCCAGCAGTTCGGGCGAAAAGGGATCTTCGAGGGCGGTCGTGCCGCCGGCTTTGATGATCTCATTGATAAGTTCGCTTAGCTCCTCCGCGTCATCAACTGTCGCCTCGCGAATAGTCAGTTGCGCCATGCTCCTCCAGCCTCCGATCGATCACCCGAAATGAAAACGGCCCGGTTTCCCGAGCCGTTTCCTGATTTCTCTGCCGTCAAGCTTAGATGAGCTTGGCGAAGGCGACAGCCGTGTCGGACATGCGGCTGGAGAAGCCCCACTCGTTGTCGTACCAGGACAGGACGCGCACGAAGTTGCCTTCCATGACCTTCGTCTGATCGGTTGCGAAGATCGAGGAGTGGCTGTCGTGGTTGAAGTCGCGGGAAACGAGCGGCTCATCGGTGTAGCCGAGGATGCCCTTCAGCTTGCCATTTGCGGCAGCCTTGATCGCTTCGTTGATTTCGCCGACGGAGGTGGCCTTCTTGGCAACGAACTTGAAGTCGACGACCGAAACGTTCGGGGTCGGAACGCGGATCGAGGTGCCGTCGAGCTTGCCCTTGAGGTGCGGCAGCACGAGGCCAACGGCCTTTGCAGCGCCCGTTGAGGTCGGGATCATCGAGAGGGCAGCAGCGCGGGCGCGATACAGATCCTTGTGCATCGTGTCGAGCGTCGGCTGGTCGCCGGTGTAGGAATGGATGGTCGTCATGAAGCCGTGGTCGATGCCGACGGCGTCATCGAGAACCTTCACGACCGGCACGAGGCAGTTCGTGGTGCAGGAAGCGTTGGAGATGACCAGATGCTCCTTGGTGAGCTGGTCATGGTTGACGCCGAAGACGACCGTGAGGTCAGCACCATCGGCAGGAGCCGAAACGATGACGCGCTTGGCGCCAGCCGTCAGGTGAGCGGCAGCCTTGTCGCGGGCGGTGAAGATGCCCGTGCATTCCATCGCGATATCGACGCCCAATTCCCCATGGGGAAGGGTAGCCGGGTCCTTAATGGCGGTAACCTTGATCGGCTTGCCGTTGCCGACGGTGATCGTGTCGCCTTCGACCGTCACGGTCGCCGGGAAGCGGCCATGGATGGAGTCGTAACGGAGCAGGTGGGCGTTGGTCTCGACCGGGCCGAGGTCGTTGATGGCGACGACTTCGATATCGGTGCGGCCAGATTCGACGATGGCGCGAAGAACGTTGCGGCCGATACGTCCGAAACCGTTGATGGCAACCTTGACTGTCATGTGCATTCACTCCCTAGAGGTGGGGCTTGCTGATACTAGATGAGGAAGTGCCCGAAGGCACCCCCCGTTAATGCTTGGGCCGTTAAAGCTTGGCTTCCGCAGCGGCGACGACGGCGTCAGCCGTGATGCCGAAGTGCTCGAAAACCTTCTTGGCCGGACCGGATGCGCCGAAGCCCTTCATGCCGATGAACGAGCCTTCCGGACCGATAAAGGCATCCCAGCCCTCGCGAACGGCAGCTTCGACGGCGATCTTGACCGGCGAGTTGCCGATGACTTCCTTGCGGTAGGCATCCGGCTGCTCGAAGAAGAGTTCGGTGCAGGGAACGGATACGACGCGGGTGCTGATACCCTTGCCTTCCAGCGTTGCGCGGGCGGCAACGGCGAGTTCCACTTCGGACCCCGAAGCGAAGATCGTGACCTTGGCGTCGGCATTGCCGGCGAGCGTATAAGCGCCGAGTTCGCAGAGGTTCTTCTCATTATACTCGGTGCGGACCGTCGTCAGGTTCTGGCGGGTAAGGGCCAGACCGGACGGACGATTCTTCGTCTTCATGGCAATCTGCCAGCATTCAGCCGTTTCGACGGCATCAGCCGGACGGAAGACCATCAGGTTCGGAACGGCGCGCAGGCTGGCAATCTGTTCGACCGGCTGATGGGTCGGGCCGTCTTCGCCGACGCCGATCGAGTCATGCGTCAGCACGTGGATGACACGAATGCCCATGAGAGCGGCGAGGCGGATCGGCGGGCGGCAATAATCCGAGAAGATCATGAAGCCGCCGCCGTACGGAATAAGACCACCGTGCAACGAGATGCCGTTCATGGCAGATGCCATGCCGTGCTCGCGAATGCCCCAGTGCATGTAGCGTCCGGCAAAATCCGTCGGCGTGATCGAATGCATCTGGCTGGTCTTGGTATTGTTCGACGGAGTGAGGTCGGCAGAGCCGCCAAGCGTTTCCGGCACGAAGCCGTTGATGACTTCAAGCGCATCTTCGGATGCCTTGCGGGAGGCGATCGTCGGCTTGGTCTCGGCGAGCTTCTTCTTGTAGTCGTCGATGGCCTTGTCGAAGCCCTCCGGCAGGTCGCCGGCAAAACGACGGGTGAACTCGGCCTTAGACGGCGACTTGGAAAGCGTCTCTTCCCATGCCTTGACGATATTGTCGGAGCGGGTGCCGGCAGCGCGCCATGCGTCGAGGATGTCGGAGGGAACGACGAAGGGCTCGTAGTCCCAATTCAGCGCCTTGCGGGTGGCAGCGATTTCGTCGGCGCCGAGCGGGTTGCCGTGCACCTTGTGAGTGCCCTGTTTGTTCGGAGCGCCAAAGCCGATGACCGTCTTGCAGGCGATGAAGGTCGGGCGGTCGGACTTGTGAGCGGCTTCGATCGCATCGGCGATGGCGGCCTGGTCGTGACCGTCGATCTCGATCGTGTTCCAGTGAACGGCCTTGAAGCGGGCAACCTGGTCGGTCGAGTCCGACAGCGATACGGCGCCGTCGATGGTGATCGAGTTGTTGTCCCAGAAGAGGATCAGCTTATTGAGCTTCAAGTGGCCGGCAAGCGCGATCGCCTCATGGCTGATGCCTTCCATCAGGCAGCCATCGCCATTGATGACGTAGGTATAGTGGTCCTGCAGGTCCGGACCGAATTCCTCGCGCAGCTTGCGTTCGGCGATCGCCATGCCGACGGCATTGGCAATGCCCTGGCCGAGCGGGCCAGTGGTCGTTTCGATGCCGGTGGCATGACCATATTCCGGATGGCCGGCGGTCTTGGAGCCGAGCTGACGGAACTGCTTCAGGTCCTCGACCGACATGTCCGGATAGCCGGTCAAATAGAGCAGCGAGTAGAGCAGCATCGAGCCGTGGCCGGCAGAGAGAACAAAGCGGTCGCGGTTCGGCCAGTGCGGCTTCTGGGGATCGAAGCGGAGATATTTGGTGAAGAGGACCGTTGCCACATCCGCCATACCCATCGGCATGCCCGGGTGGCCGGAATTCGCCTTTTCGACGGCGTCCATGGAGAGGAAACGGATCGCATTCGCCATCCGGTCGTTTTGTTCGCGTGAGGTCATGGCTTTTCCGCTAGTTCCGGGTTTGAGGATGGCCTCGAGCCTGCCAAGACCATCAATGAGAGCGGTCGAGACATAGCAGTTGGAACGGCCAAGTCAACAAAATGGAAGCCGTTTGGCGGCCGGGTGCGACGATTTTTGACATTTGACCGTCAAGTTTTACAAAAGACAAATCTTGTGTGACGGGCTTGTGTAAATCGCTCATCCACAGAATAGGGCAGGGGGTAGCCGAGGGGCTTTATTGACGCGCTCCAACCTAGCTGCATATCCTCTTGAAAATACAGGGTCGGTCGAACCGGCCGATTCGCGGGTCTTGTGCGGGGAACCGGAAAAGACATGACGCCTAACGGCAAAACCATCGAAGCTGCGCTTATGGAGCTGAAACAGGCAATCTCGGGCCTCGAGAATGCCGTGGACATGCGCATCGAGCGCCAGCGCGAGCAGGGCGAGATCGAGGGCGAGGTTCGCCGCGTGCATGCCGATCGCTCGCGTCTTGCCCAGGAGCTGGACCAGGCCGAATTCCGTGCGAACCGGCTGGAAGAGGTCAATCGCGAGGTTTCGCGGCGTCTGGTGACGGCGATGGAAACGATCCGCGCGGTTCTTGACCGCTAAGAGGACATGAGAACATGGCGCAGGTAACGGTAACGATCGACGGCAAGGCCTATCGCATGGCCTGCGAAGAGGGGCAGGAAGATCATCTGACTGACCTCGCGGTTCGTTTCGACCGTTATGTCGGCCATCTCAAGGGGCAGTTCGGCGAGATCGGTGATCTCAGGATTACCGTCATGGCCGGAATCATGGTCATGGACGAGATCTCGGAGCTGACGCGACGTGTTGCCGGGCTGGAATCCGAGCTGGAGACGCTTCGCAGCAATCGGGACACGGTAATTGCCGCCACCGCTCGCACCGAAGAAGGTATTGCAGTGGCGCTTTCGGAAGTCACGAGCCGTATTCAAGGCATTACCGACAAGCTGAACGGCCGTACGCCAGCCGAGCTTAATTAATTTGGGAGAGCAGTGCCGACCCACTGGTGCGGTGCTGCAAATGTCCCTATATTCGCTCACGCGGTCTGTGCTTCTCGACAGGAACAATGAATCCTCGGGGCCATACCCGATCCTTAGGGAGCTGTCCCTGTCCGGGCTCGTGGGTCTGGACATACGGCGCCCACCTACTTTCGTAGGCGCCCAGGATCGATAGTTTCCACCGGTTGTGTGGATCGCGCTCTTCTCTTTTCGGTGGCTTCTTCCTGAGCCGCACCGATATCTTCCGACAAGTCCAGTTTTTAATCGCCTGGTGGTTCGCTCCAGCCGATGAGCTTCGCCCAGTCGTAGGCGCCTTCCACGATGATATCGAAGACCGGATCCTTGATGTCGTAATAGGCATCGACATTGTCGGGGAAATAGCCTGCGAGGCGTTGCTTGATCAGTCCATAGGCGGCAGCGGCCGTCGGATGGGCGCGCAGGAAATCCCGGCAGAGAAGCGGATAACGCTGGTTGAAGCGGCCTTTTTCACGGATATGGATATTCGCAAGCCGGCCCGTGCTTTTGAAGAACAGCTTTCGCAACTCGCCTTCCGCCAAATCGAGACCCGGCGGACAGTGGTCAGTCGCGAACGCGCGACGTTTGAAACCTTCCCTCTCGAATGAGGCATCATCGACCAGATCAAGAGCATCGACGCTCACCTGAATGTCGATGATGTCCTTGGCCGGAAGGCCCGGTACAGCGGTAGAACCGATATGATGGATCGCTGCACCTGATGGTGCCGCGCGTAGGAGAGCCTGCTTCAGGCTTTTGAAGTCGTCGACCCAGCTTTGTCGTGGGGGAAGAATTTCTATCGGCATGGAGCGCTCGCTATCGTTGCCCTGTGACAGTGCGATGACGGTGGTCTTCAGCTATAGTCGGCCTACCGGATGTTCTTAACCAGAAAATCAATGAAGGCGCGGATGCGTGCCGCAAGATGCTCGTGACCGGGATAGACGGCGTGGATGAGCTCGATATCCTCGGTGTTATAGGCTTCCAGCACAGGCACCAAAGCTCCAGCATCGATATCCGGCTGCACATGGAACAGGCCGACGCGGGCGAGGCCGAGACCGGCGAGGCAAAGGCTGCGTGCAGTCGGCCCGTTATTGGTTTCGAGGTTGCCGAAGACGGGTCTCGAAAAGCGATCGCCGTTGCTGGGATCGCGGAATTGCCATTCCTCTGAGGTCGAGCGGAAGCTGAAGGTCAGGCAATTGTGGCGGTCGAGATCGTCGGGGTTTTCCGGCATGCCTTCCCGTTTCAGATAGGCAGGTGAGGCGACGATGACGCGGCGGCTTTCGAGCAGCTTGCGCGCCTTCAGCGAGGAATCGCGTAAGGCGCCTGAGCGAATGGCGATGTCGGCGCGTTCGCCGACGATATCGATGATGCCATCGCTGAGTGCGAGGTCGAGATCGACCTCGGGATAGAGTTTGAGGAAGTCGGGCACCAGCGGGACGATGTAGCGAACGCCAAAGGCGACCGAAGTGCTGACGCGCAGGCGGCCGCGCGCAACCGTCGTGCCGCCGGCTGAGACGGCGCGTTCCGTCTCCTCGATGTCGGAGAGGATGCGGCGGGAGCGTTCGAGATAGATTTCACCCTCCGGCGTCAGCTGCAGGGCGCGGGTGGTGCGCACGAGAAGACGTGTGCCGAGGCGATCTTCCAGCCGCGTGACGAGCTTGCTGACGGCAGAGGGCGAAAGCCTGAGCTTGCGGCCGGCCGCGGAGAAGCTCTGCAGTCCGGCCACCTGTACAAAGACATCCATCTCGCCGACGCGGTTATCCATCTGCTTCCGATCTTGAATTGAATTCACAACTGTTGAGCTATTATAGGCGATTATCGAACAGGTGCGCCACGCCCATATTCCGACCCGAACAAGAACCAAACCATCGGGTCACTCTCATGCCACTTGCTCTCTTTGCGTTGACGATCGCGGCCTATGCGATCGGGACCACGGAATTCGTCATCGTCGGCCTGCTGCCGACGGTTGCCAGCGACCTTCACATCACCCTGCCGCTCGCCGGCCTCATCGTCAGCGTCTATGCGCTGGGTGTCACCTTCGGCGCACCGATCCTGACGGCGCTGACCGGACGGATCGAGCGCAAGCCGCTCATGCTTGGGCTGATGGCGCTCTTTATTATCGGACATATTATCGCGGCGCTCAGCCCCGGTTATGAAGTGCTGCTGATTGCCCGCGTCGTCTCGGCCTTCGCGCACGGGGTGTTCTTCTCCGTAGGTTCCACGATCGCTGCCGATCTGGTGCCGGAAAACCGCCGCGCATCGGCCATCGCGATGATGTTCATGGGCCTGACGGTCGCGATCGTCACCGGCGTTCCGCTCGGTACCTTCATCGGCCAGACCTTCGGCTGGCGCACAACCTTCGCTGCCGTTGCCGGCCTCGGTGTGATCGCTTTCGCAGGCATCGCCTTCCTGCTGCCCTCGAATCTCAAGAAGGCGCCGCCGGCCAGTATCGGTGAACAGATCCGCGTGCTTGCCACGGGCCGGCTGTTGCTTGTCTATGCGATGACGGCGCTGGGCTACGGCGGAACCTTCGTCGCCTTTACCTTCCTTGCGCCGATCCTCGAGCAGATCACCGGCTTTGCCTCCTCGGCCGTCGGCCTGATCCTGATGCTCTATGGCGTGGCGATTGCTGTCGGCAACGTCGTCGGCGGGCGCATCTCCAACCGCGATCCCGTCAAGGCGCTGACCTTCCTGTTCATCGCCCAAGCGCTCGTGCTGGTTCTCTTCGGTTTCACGGCCGTCTCGCCCTGGTTGACCATCCCGACACTTGCGATCCTCGGCTTCCTGTCCTTCGCCAATGTGCCGGGTCTGCAGCTCTATGTCGTGCAGCTTGCACGCCAGCTGCAACCGAATGCCGTCGATGTCGCCTCAGCGCTGAATATCGCCGCCTTCAATCTCGGCATTGCCATGGGCGCCTGGATCGGTGGTGTGGTGGTCGAGTCTCGTTTCGGACTGGGCGCCACGCCCTTCGTTGCGGCAGGCCTCGTCACTGTTGCCCTTGGCCTTACCATCCGCAGCGGTGCCCTCGACCGCCGCTCCAGCCCGGCTGCAGCCATTGCCCGCAGCGCCGCCTGATCTCTCCTCACCCGAAAGGAAACAGCATGAAATTCGTCAGCGCCAACGGCGCCTCCATTCCCGCCCTCGGCTTTGGCACGTTCCGCGTGCCAGGCCCGGATGCCGAACGCATGGTCTCGCACGTGCTCGCCAACGGTTATCGCCATATCGATACCGCGCAGATCTACGGCAACGAGGCCGAGGTCGGCGAGGGTATCCGCCGCTCCGGCGTCGCCCGTGGCGATATCTTCCTGACCACCAAGGTCTGGGTCGAGAACTACAAGCGTGCTGCCTTCATCGCTTCGGTCGACGAAAGCCTGAAGAAGCTGAAGACAGATTATGTGGACCTGCTGCTGCTTCACTGGCCAAACGAGGCCGTGCCGCTTGCCGAGCAGATCGGCGCGCTGAATGAAGTCGCGAAGGCAGGCAAGGTGCGCCATATCGGCGTGTCGAACTTCAACACGGATCTGATGCGCCAGGCCGTAGCGCTTAGCAGCCTGCCGATCGTGACGAACCAGGTGGAGTATCATCCCTATATCGATCAAACGCCGGTGCTGCGCGCTGCAAAGCAGCTCGATATATCCGTGACGGCCTACTACGCCATGGCTGATGGCAAGGTGCTTGAGGATGCGGTGTTGAAGGCGATTGCCGCGAAACATGGCAAGTCGATTGCCCAGATCGTGCTCCGCTGGATCATTCAGCAGGATCTGATCGCACTTTCAAAGACCGTCTCGGAACAACGCGCACAGGAGAATGCAGCGATCTTCGATTTCGAACTCTCTTCCGAGGATGTGGCGGCGATCCATGGGTTGGCGAAACCCGATGGCCGTATCGTCAGCCCGGAAGGGCTGGCGCCGGCCTGGGACAAGGCAGCTTGAGAACGGGCGCTTCGGCGCCCGTTTCCCTATTTGGTATAGCTCAGGCAAGTTCGGCGATATCTGCGATGGGTCGCCCCACCGCAGACGGCCGGCCTCGCGGTCCGTATCAGCGGCGCTGGAGCGGGTAAGGCCCATCCTCGAAAATCTGGTCGTGATAGCCCTTTGCGCCGACGACAAGAGCTAGCGGACTTCTCCATTCCCTGCCGTCGCGCAGGCAATCGAGCACGTGCCGAAAATCATACTTCGGGTGCCAGCCGAGTTCCTGCCGGGCCAGCGCATTGACATAGACACGGTCGAAGTGCGGAAACATCGTCCAGCCGCGCGCCGCGTAAAGTGCGGCCATGCCGGGGAAAAGACGCTCCACCGTCGCGAGTGCATCACGGCGCAGGTCGGCGAGATCGGCTTCGGTGAAGGGTGCCGTTGCCGAGATGATGTAGCGGCCGAAGCCGATGGACGGCGCTCTTTCCAGTGCCAGCAGATGGGCGTCGACCACATCCTCGATGTCGACGCGCCGATAAAGCAACTCGTTGGCCTGGGCATTTTCGGCGGAATAGTGGTTGCGGATATCAGGGTCGTCGTCATTTTCCGGGAAGAAACGTGAAGTCCTTAGAATGACGACAGGCAGCGACATGTTGCGCGCGAAGAGTTCGCAGATGTCTTCGGCAGCGATCTTCGTCACGCCGTAGATATTGCGGGCAACGGGCAGAACATCCTCGGTAACCCAGGCGGCCGGTTCGCCTGCGGCTGGGCGCAGGGCTGCTCCGAAAGCGCTGGTGGTGCTGGTGAAGACGAAGCTTGTTACGCCAACGACGACTGCCTGTTCGAGAAGGTTCATCGTGCCCGTGGCGTTGGTATCGATGAAATCCTTGTTGGCGTGTGTTCCGACATGTGGCTTGTGCAGCGTGGCGGCGTGGATAACGGCGGTGATGCCTGTCATCGCGCGGCGGATGAAATCGGGATCGGTGATCGATCCGGTCATATCGGTAAAAGGCGAGGGTTTGATATCGATGCCGCGCACCCGACGGCCTTGATCCCTCATCGTCCGCATCAGCGCTTCGCCCAGATGGCCGGCGCTTCCCGTCACCAGTATCGTCATTCTGCGTCTCCAGACAGTTGGCGACGGACGCTAACAAAGGCCGCTTCGGCGGGGCAACGCATAATTTATGCAGCAGGATACAGGAATTCTGCAGGCTCAGCCGATTGTTGTAACCAGCCTTGCGGCGCTGCCATCGGCCAGGAAGATGCGCTCCCAGAGCACACGCCCGGCGGCAATAGGCAGGTGCGGATTTCCGTTAGCGCCTGTCTCCAGTGTCAGCGAATTTATTTGGCCCTCATGCCAGCCGAGGCCGACGAGTACGCCCTCCGTCTTTACGATCTCCTGCGACGCATAGGAGAACAGAGGCCTGTCCAGAAAATCGGAGAGCGGCAGGCGCCATTCGCTCTGCCGTGCACTGGAAGCGGCAAGAAGCCTGTGGGTGCGGTCGCAGATGAGATGAACCTTGCTCCGGGAATGTTTGACCAGCCGTTTCAATGCGGCATCGGCGGAGGATGACGGGGAAGCGAAGATGCTTTCCAGCCGCCTTGCCTGGGCGACGGTGACCGGCAGGATGCCGCGCTCCCAGCGGGAGACGGTCGCCTGGTTGACGGCGAGCAATTCCGCCAGGTGCTCCTGCTTCATATTGCGCAGCTGGCGCATGCGACGGATGGCAGATCCCGATATCGGCATGGTTCCTCCCCCCCTCTTTATCATAGAGCCGCGACGATTGCCGCCGCAAGTTAGTGGGAAGGGCTGTCGAGGTCGCTCCTCAGCCGGTCGAGAATGGACAAGGCGTGGCCGGCATAGGCGCTGATCCAGCGGTCATGAATCTGCTTGATCGGCAGGCTGTTCAGATGGTTCCAGCGCTCCCTTCCTTCCTTCCTGGCAATCACCAGATCGGCTTCTTCCAGCACCTTCAAATGCTGCATGACAGTGCAGCGATCCATCTCCGGAAATGCTTCGCAGAGCGCACCTGTCGTGCGCGGCTCTTCCTTAAGAAGATCGAGAATATCGCGGCGGCGGCGATGCGCCAGCGCCTTGAAAATGGGATCGTCATCCGATTCGCTTGACATGTTATCTTTTTATAACATAATTGAACCAGATACAACGGAGAAGAGGAGGAAGTCGCATGTCCCTCAATATTCGCGTCTCGGGCCGCATCGGCCGCCCGGTGGCTGATGTCTTCGATGCGGTCGTCAATCCGAAGAAACTGTCGGGCTATTTCACCACGGTGGGCGGTGCCAGCGCGCCGCTGGTGCAGGGCACGACGGTGACCTGGTGGAAAGATGTGCCGGTCGAAGTGGTCGAGCTCGTGCCTGACAGCAAGATCGTGCTGCGCTGGGATGGCGCAACAGACGAGGAGAAGAAGCCTTACAAAACGCTCGTAGAGATGAATTTCAAACCGCTTGATGATGGTGGCACCATGGTGACCATCGCCGAGGATGGCTGGCGTGAGGATGCGCCGGGGCGCCGCGGAACCTACCAGAATCTCGAAGGCTGGACGCAGATGTTCTGCTGCATGAAAGCCTTCGTCGAATACGGCATCAATCTGCGCGAAGGCATGTTCCTCAGCGAGATGCGGGGTGAGCAGGCCAAAGCGCAGGAAGGTTGAGGGGAAGCGTCATGAATGATCTGATCTATGGCGGCGTCGACGTTGCGATGAAGGTTCCGCCGCATCAGTACGAAGCCACCGTTTCCTTCTATCGCGACATCGTGAAACTGAAAGAAATCGAAGGGGACGATATCTCCTTCGAGCTTGGGCCGATCCGGCTTTGGATCGACCGTGTCGAGACCATGAGCCAGGCCGAGCTCTGGCTGGAATTCATGACGCCGGATTTCGATCGTGCAGCGGAGTACCTGGAGAAGGCCGGTGTTCCGCGCTGCGATCCCATCGAGCCACTGCCACCCAATCTTCGCGGTGGCTGGATCCTCAACCCAACTGGCATCGTACATCTGGTACGGGAGACCAGCCGCAATTAGCGGCGAGCTGAACCGGTGCCGAGCAGGCAGAAGTGATCATATAGCCGCCGATGAGGCGGCTATATGTCTGTTGGAGGGTTGGAATTACGCTCTAAAGACGGCAGATTGCTAAGTGCGGAAGGCATAGCCCTGCGCAAGGTGCAATAGACGCACTCGCTTTCGTGACAGAGACTTCGCTTGCCTGTCACGATGCGGGTGTTAGTTTCCGGAATCATATCGATTAAATCCCAGGAGATTTCAGATGCAGCTTGGCATGGTAGGTTTGGGCCGTATGGGCAATTACATGGTCCAGCGCTTGATGCGGGGCGGCCACGAATGCGTGGTCTATGACGCCAAGCCGGAAAGCGTCGCCGAGCTTGCTGGCCTTGGTGCGGAAGGCAGCGCCTCGCTCGAAGAATTCGTCTCGAAGCTCGCGCGCCCACGCGCCGTCTGGCTGATGCTGCCGGCTGCGATCACCGACAAGGTGATCGCCTCACTTCTTCCGCTGCTGCATGACGGCGATATCCTCATCGACGGCGGCAACTCCTATTATCATGACGACATCCGCCGTGGCGCGGAACTCATCACCAAGGGCATCCACTATGTCGACGTCGGCACCAGCGGCGGCGTCTTCGGCCTCGAACGCGGCTATTGCCTGATGATCGGCGGCGAGAAGGGTATCGTGCAGCATCTGTCGCCGATTTTCGCAACGCTGGCGCCGGGCAACGGCACCGCGGAAGCCTCGCCGAACCGCACGCCGGAAGCTGCAGCTCTCAGCACCGCCGAGCAGGGTTTCCTGCATTGTGGCCCGCATGGTGCCGGCCACTTCGTGAAGATGGTTCATAACGGCATCGAATATGGTCTGATGGCCGCCTATGCCGAAGGCCTCAATATCCTGAAGCACGCCAATGTCGGCGCCCTGACGCATGAGGCCGATGCCGAGACGGCACCGCTCTCCCATCCGGAATATTACCAGTACGATTTCAACCTGCCGGAAATTTCCGAAGTCTGGCGCCGAGGAAGCGTCATCACCTCCTGGCTGCTCGACCTGACGGCCGATGCGCTGCACAAGGACCCGGCCCTTAACCAATATGCAGGTCGTGTTTCAGACTCCGGCGAAGGCCGCTGGACGATCATGGCTGCCATCGACGAAAGCGTGCCGACCCCGGTGCTCAGCGCCGCACTGCACGGTCGTTTCTCCTCGCGCGACCAGGACGAGTTCGCCAACAAGGTGCTTTCGGCCATGCGTGCCGGCTTCGGCGGCCATGCCGAGAAGCCGCATAAGTAATCTAAGCGCATTGTTTTATGTCAGCCGCCGGTCCGCGAGGTTCGGCGGCTTTCTTTTGGTCGTCACTACGGCCTAGACCGTTTGTTCGTCTGGCTTTTCGGCTGCAGCACTTGCATAAATGCCTGACGTGTAAAACCGGAGGCGGGCATGGGGCGAATTTCTGCGATCGGCATCTGCGGCATCATGGTGTTGCTTTCTCTTTTCAGCGCCGTTTCCGCACAGACGACGCCGGCAGCTTCCGCTGACGTTGCGCCACCGCCTGCCCAGGTGCGACAGATGATGGAGCTGATGCAGACGCCGGAGGTCAAGCAATGGATGGCGACGCAGATGGCGGCGCCGGCAGCTTCTGACGGCAATGACCAGGAAATGTCGATATTGTCCGACCGCCTTCAGCACGCCCGCCGACACATCGCCATGGTGTCTGGTGCGGCCATGACGCTGCCATCAGAAATCGCGCGGGCTTCATCGCTTTTTCTTGGCGAATTGAGAGCGGCCGGTCCACTTCGCATGGCGGCGCAATTTCTTGCCATCCTCGTCACCGGATTCATCGTCGAAATCCTGGTGCGGAGGGCCGTGCGTGAAAGGCGGGAGCGAGCAGCGCAGATGACCGGCACGCGGCTGGCCGCGCGCGTTATTCCCGCCATCGTCTTCGGTCTCGCAACGGGGCTTGCGTTGGTCAGCTTCAACTGGCCGCCGGTCAGCCAGAATATCGCGATCGCGATCGCCATCGCTGTCGTTGTGCAGCGTTTCGCCGTTTCCATCGGTGGTGTCATCGTCGATCTCGTCACCCTGCCGCGCGGCGAGGGCGAGACCGTTGCGGTTGACCCGGCCGTCGCGCAATTCTGGTTTCGGCGCTGCACGCTATTCGTCATCTATTTCGTTTTCGGCTGGGTCGTTCTCCAAGCGATGGAGCCGCTGGGCTATTCGATGGCCACGCGATATCTGGTCGGCTATGTGCTGGGCATCGGTCTTTTCCTGATCGCGACCGAAGCAGTCTGGTCACGACCGGGAAATGAAACGCGGCGCAGCCATGCCGTCACCTGGCTGCTGACCCTTTATTTCGTACTGCTCTGGGGCATCTGGGTCTTGAGCTTCGATTGGCTCCTCTGGGTCTTGATCTATCTCCTGCTGCTGCCGCGAGTGCTTGCCGTATCGACGCTCGCCGTCAAATCCTTCCACCATGCCGAAGCGGGCTTCCTTGCCCAGCGGCGTATTGCGACCGTGTTGCTTGATCGCGGTGTGCGGGCTCTGATCATCGCCTTTGCGGCGATCTGGCTTGGGCGCATGCTCGGCGTCGAAACTGCTATGATGATGACGTCGAACGAAACGATGATCGACCGGGTGGTGCGCGGCATCATCGGCGGCATTGTCATCCTGCTTGCGGCGGACCTGCTCTGGCATCTCGTCAAGGCCTATATCGACGGCAAGCTACTGGATTCTCCTGTCGATGGCCCAATCGGCGACGAGGAGAAAGTCAAGCGCGCTCGTCTGCAGACGTTACTGCCGATCTTCCGCAACATCATCGCGGTCGTTATCGCCCTGATCGCGGCCCTTATGGTGCTCTCGGGCGTCGGTATCGAAATCGGGCCGCTGATTGCCGGCGCCGGTGTCGTCGGCGTTGCGGTTGGCTTCGGCGCGCAGACCATCGTCAAGGATGTCATCAGCGGCATGTTCTATTTGTGGGACGATGCCTTCCGCGTCGNNTCCGCGTCGGCGAATATATCGAAAGCGGCAGCCACAAGGGCGTGGTCGAAGCCTTCAGCCTGCGTTCCGTTAAACTTCGCCATCACCGCGGGCCGCTGACGACGGTGCCTTTCGGGGAGCTTGGGGCTGTCAAGAACCTCAACCGCGATTGGACGATCGACAAGATAAGCCTGAACGTGACCTACGACACCGATCTCGTGAAAACGAAGAAGATCATCAAGCAGATCGGCCAGCAGCTTCTCGAAAACCCCGAGTGGGGTCCGAATATCATCGAAACGTTGAAGATGAAGGGTGTGGAGCNNATCCGCCGCAATGCGCTGGCGATGATCCGCAATGCCTTCAAGGAGAACGGCATCGAATTCGCCGTTCCGACCGTGCAGGTTTCGGGCGAGCGCGAGATTGAGGCGAACGTTGCCGCAGCGCGTTACGCGGCTCAAGCCCGTGCCGGGGGTGAGCCGGCCGCCTGATCTTCTAATGCAAGGCGAAGCTTACGAAATTGCAATGCGATCGAGCCTGTGCACTGCGCAAATTTGCCCCAATTGAGGATGAAGGAGGCGGCAAGTGCGCGGGTGTGGGTAGCCGCAACATGGTTCATAGAGCTTGCATGTTGCTTATGTTACGTCTCTCAAAAGAGATTCCCGCCAGATTGGCAATTGCAGCAGGTACGAGATGTCGGGTCACGGCAAGTTGGAAGAGAATTCAGGGACTGATGAGGGCTTTTCCTTTGGTGCAGTTTTCCGGCGCTATCGCACTCCGCTGACGGCTCTTGCCACGCTCCTCATTTTTTGCCTTGTCGGCTACGCGATCATGCAGCTGACAGATGAAGTGCGCTATGACGACGTCGTCGAGGCCCTGGCGGAAACGCGGCTGAGTTCGATCCTGCTCGCCTTGTTCTTTACCGCGCTGAGCTTTATGGCACTCGTCTTCTACGATCTCAACGCAATCGAGTATATCGGCAAGCGGCTGCCTTTGCCGCATGTCGCGCTCACGGCCTTCAGTGCCTATGCGGTCGGTAACACCGCTGGTTTCGGCGCGCTTTCGGGTGGAGCGATCCGTTACCGCGCCTATACGCGGCTTGGGCTTTCGCCTGAAGATATCGGCCGCGTCATCGCCTTCGTGACGCTGTCCTTCGGCCTTGGCCTTGCTGCCGTGTCGGCGATCGCGCTTCTCATCATCGCCGATGAGATCGCGCCGCTGATCAGTGTCAGCAGCCTGTGGCTTCGTATCATCGCGGCTGTCATCCTGGCGATTCTCGGCTCTCTCATGGTGCTCGGCCGCGAGGGCCGGGTGATCGAAATCGGGTCGATCGCACTTCGCTTGCCGGATTCGCGCACTTGGTCGCGTCAGTTCCTGGTGACCGCCTTCGATATCGCAGCCTCCGCCACGGTGCTTTACGTGCTCCTGCCGCAGACGGCGATCGGCTGGCCGGTGTTCCTGGCGGTTTATGCGATTGCCGTCGGGCTTGGCGTGCTGAGCCATGTGCCGGCGGGCCTCGGCGTTTTTGAAACAGTCATCATCGCTTCGCTCGGCAGCGCAGTGAATATCGACGCCGTTCTCGGCTCATTGGTGCTCTACCGTCTGATCTATCATGTGCTGCCGCTCTTGATCGCCATCCTTGCGGTCTCCGCCACGGAGCTACGCCGCTTCGTGGATCATCCGGCTGCTTCCAGCGTGCGGCGCATCGGCGGGCGGCTGATGCCGCAGCTTCTTTCGGCGCTGGCGCTGCTCCTGGGCGTCATGTTGATCTTTTCGAGCGTGACGCCGACGCCCGATCAGAATCTCGAATTCCTCTCCAATTATCTGCCGCTGCCGATGGTGGAAGGCGCGCATTTCCTCTCCAGTCTGCTCGGCCTTGCACTTGTCGTTGCCGCCCGTGGCCTCGGCCAGCGGCTCGATGGTGCCTGGTGGGTGGCGGTGTTTTCTGCCGTTGCCGCTCTGACGCTCTCGCTGCTGAAGGCGATTGCCCTTGTCGAGGCGGCCTTCCTCGCCTTTCTGGTCTTCGGCCTGTTCGTCAGCCGCCGGCTCTTTACCCGCCATGCTTCGCTTCTCAACCAGGCGATGACGGCATCCTGGCTGATGGCGATTGCCGTGATCATCGTCGGCGCGGTTGTCATCCTGCTCTTCGTCTATCGCGACGTGGAATACAGCAACCAACTCTGGTGGCAGTTTGAATTCGCGGCGGAAGCGCCGCGCGGACTGCGTGCCGTACTCGGCATCACCATCATTTCCTCGGCGATCGCCATTTTCAGCCTGTTGCGGCCAGCGACCTTCAAGCCGGAGCCGGCGGATGAGGAGGCGGTCCGCCGTGCTGTCGAGATCGTCGAGAAACAGGACAGTGCGGACGCTAATCTGGTGCGCATGGGTGACAAGTCCATCATGTTCTCGGAAAAGGGCGATGCCTTCATCATGTATGGCCGGCAGGGCCGCTCGTGGATCGCGCTGTTCGATCCGATCGGCGACCATCATGCCGTGCAGGAATTGGTCTGGCGTTTCGTGGAAGCGGCGCGCGCCGCCGGCTGCCGCGCCGTCTTTTACCAGATCTCGCCGGCGCTGCTTTCACATTGTGCGGATGCGGGCCTGCGCGCCTTCAAGCTCGGCGAGCTTGCAGTGGCTGATCTGCATACCTTCGAGATGAAGGGTGGCAAATGGGCGAATTTGCGCCAGACCGCAAGCCGCGCCCAGCGCGACGGTCTGGAATTCAGCGTTGTCGAACCCGTCGATATCCCCGGAATCATCGACGATCTCTCGGCCGTTTCAAACGCGTGGCTCGAGCATCACAATGCCAAGGAGAAGGGCTTCTCGCTCGGCGCCTTCGATCCGGACTATGTGGCGTCGCAGCCGGTCGGCGTTCTCAAGAAGGACGGCCGGATCGTTGCCTTTGCCAATATCCTTGTCACCGCGGCGAAAGAGGAGGGGACGATCGACCTGATGCGCTTCTCGCCTGATGCGCCGAAGGGGTCTATGGACTTCCTGTTCGTTCAGATCATGGAATATCTGCGCATCCAGGGTTTTACGCATTTCAACCTCGGCATGGCGCCCCTCTCCGGCATGTCGAAACGCGAGGTGGCGCCCGTTTGGGACCGTATCGGCGGTACCGTCTTCGAACACGGCGAGCGCTTCTACAACTTCAAGGGGCTTCGCGCCTTCAAATCCAAGTTTCATCCGCACTGGCAACCGCGCTATCTTGCGGTTTCAGGAGGGGGCAATCCGATGATCGCATTGATGGATGCGACATTTCTGATCGGCGGCGGATTGAAAGGGGTAGTGAGAAAATGATGAAAAAGTTACTGTTTGCTGCTGCGTGCGTCAGCATGCTCGCGGCCGCGCCGTCTTATGCTGCGGATGAAACCACCCAGACCTTCGAGACCGGCCTTATCCCTTCGCCGCATATCTTCCTGCCGCAGGGCGAGGTGAAGGGCGCTGTCTTTCTGATTTCGGATGCAGCCGGCTGGGGAGACAATGAAAAGGCCGAGGCAGACCGTCTGGTTTCGCAGGGTTCCGTCGTTATCGGCGTCGATTTTCCGTCCTATATGGAAGCGCTGAACCGCTATGACGTCAGTCTCAACGACGGCTGCATCTACACGGTGTCCGATATTGAGTCGCTCAGCCAGCAGGTGCAGCGCGCCGCCGGCAACAGCCCCTATCACCTGCCGATCGTTGCCGGCATCGGCGAGGGCGGCGCGCTGGCGCTTGCCATTGCCGCACAGACACCTGATGCGACGATCGGCCAGACATTTGCCGTCGATCCGCGTGCCGGCATTCCGTTGAGCAAGGAGCTCTGCACTCCGGCCACGAGGAAGGTGGTCGGCGACCGCAGTGTTTATGGGCTGACCGATGGCGCCCTGCCGGATCCTGTTATCGCCACCTTCACGCCGGCTGCCGACAAGGACGGTCGCGCTCACGTGGAGGATCTGAAAAAGGCGCATGAGGCGATCGATATCCGCGACTCGTCCGATGATGCACAGACTGTGTTTGCCGATACGCTCGACGATCTGGTGACGGCTTCGGGCGCCTTCGACAATCCGCTCGGGCTGCCGCTTGCCATTCTCGACGCCAAGCCGAACCTCGATACGATGGCCGTGATTTATTCCGGCGACGGCGGCTGGCGCGATATCGACAAGGAAGTAGGCGGCATGCTGCAGAAGGAAGGCATTCCCGTCGTCGGTATCGACTCGCTGCGCTATTTCTGGACGGAGCGGAAGCCGCAGGAAACGGCCGACGATCTCTCTCGTATCATCGAATTCTACCGCAAACAGTGGAAGGTTAAGCACGTCTTGCTGATCGGCTATTCCTTCGGCGCGGATATCCTGCCCGCTACCTATCAGCTTCTGAAACCTGCCGAAAAGGCGGCAGTAGCGCAGATTTCGCTTTTGTCGCTATCGCACCAGGTCGATTACGTCATTTCCGTCATGGGCTGGCTCGGCCAGAAGACGGATGGGGCAGGCGGCGATCCCATCAAGGATCTCAAGGGCGCCGATCCGAAGCTCGTCCAATGCGTCTACGGCAAGGATGATGATGACGACGTGGCTTGCCCCGCCGTGAAGGATGTTGGCGGCGAGGTCATCGAGCTCCCGGGCGATCATCACTTTGACGAAAATTACGATCTTCTGACCAAGACGATCATTAATGGCCTGAAGGCGCGCGTCAAAGGCTGAGTATTTCTGGCTCACGCAATTCCGAATGCAAAAACCGCTGCGCACTTTTGCTGGAATTGCTCTAACGCATCAGCATCTGTTCACTCCAGCCAAGGGCGGCGATCTCGCCGCCCCGAAACCTCGCATCGTCGTCGACAATGAATTCGTCGAGTTGCGGCGGAGCGACGCTGCTGCCGGCCAGCATGGCATGTACCTGTCCGCGGTGATGCGTCTGATGTTGGAAAAGGTGGCTTAGTACATCCTCCATACGCTCTCGCTGGGTGCGGCCATCGCGCTGAAGCTCCACGGTCGAAGCAAGCCTCTCGAGTGTCAGCCCTTCGCAGATTGCAACAAGGCGCTGGTCGACCTTCGCCTGTTCTGCGGAGAGCGATCGGATATCGTCAAAGGGTTCTTCGGTGTCGAAAGCGCTAAGGCCGAGCGTGCCGCCTTCCAGCCCATCGACATAGAACCAGTCGACTGTGAGGATGTGGTTCAGCGTCGATTTGATCGATGGGAAAAAGCTTGTGCGCGTGGCCTCGAATTCACCGGACTTGAGGGTTGCGCAGGCGGCAAGAAGCCGGTTGTTCGCCAGGGCATTGTTGTAGGCAAGCTTTCGGAACATGCGGCAGGGGTCGAAACTCGGCATCGCGTCTCCTCCTTGGAGCATTTCCGTTTATCTCCGAACCACGGAAATGCTTTATCTCTTTGTTTTCACACAACTCTGAGTGCATAACCGATTTCACGCTCTTGCTGGAATTGCGCTAGTCCTTGTCGTCGAGATCACCATCGCGCCACACGAGATGGCGGGGTGTGACTGGCAGATTTTCAATCTCGCCGGCAAGGAAATAGGGCGGAATATCGAGCGCGGTCAGGGCCTGGAATGTTGCGGGCACCCATTTGAATTCCAGATGGTTGTCGCCGTCCTCCACCCGATGAATGATCTCATGCGTGCGGAAAGGGAAATTCTCGGGTATTTCCATGAGATAGTAGAAGCCGAGTTCGTGCCACTCGCGGCCTTCATAGTGGAAGAAATTCTCGACGATCCAGAGCAGGCGGCCGACGGTCACCTCGACACCGAGCTCCTCCATCATCTCACGCTTCAATGTTTCCTCCGAAGTCTCGCCAATCTCGGCCCGACCGCCGGGGATGGTCCAGAAAGGTTCGTGAACTGCGCGATGGACAAGCAGGTGCCCGTCACGAAAGCCGAGCCCGGCGATGCGGTAATTGAAGCGCTGGCTGCCTGCATTGAGGCGAACGACGGTTCGCTTGGGCATGACGTTATCCGAGATCGATGACCACAATTTCCGGCGGAACGCCGAAGCGGATAGGCGCCATGGAGCAGCCGAGCCCGCCGGAGACGATAATATTACGGCCGTTTTCGACGATATGGCCGTAGGCATAACGGTCGCCATAGCGCGAGGGCACGACTGGCGAATAGCCGAAAAGGCGGATCTGTCCTCCATGCGTATGGCCGGACAGTGTCAGCGATACTCGTTCGGGCACGCGTGGAAATATATCGGGCTCGTGGGCAAGGAGGATAACGGGCGCGTCGTCGGAAACCTGCGCAAGCGTTCCGCCGAGATCGTCGAGGCCTTGCATCCGGCTGCGGCCCCATTTCCTGCCCGGCAGGAGCGCCAGCTGGTCCTCCAGACCCGCCAGCCAAAAGCCATTCCCGTCCTTTTCCAACCGGGTGGCACGGTTGCTGTAAACGGAGATGCCCGCTTCGGCCAAGGCTCTGTGCCCGAAAGTATCGCCTCCGCCAATCTTCTGTGCGGTCCTGTCCTCCCACCAATCATGGTTGCCCATGATCGCATGGACGCCGAGCGGGGCCTTGAGCGTTGCCAGCGCCTTCGACCATTCACTGGAATGGACATAGCGCGTCACCATGTTCATGCCGGCCGCGTAATCGCCAAGCAGGAGCGCGATATCACCTCCCAGTTCGTTGGCGTGGGCGCAGATCGAAGCGATGCGGGCTGTGGACATCCAGGGTTCGCAAGCGTGAAGATCAGCAAGTGCGACAAGCCGCAGCTTCAGGCCGGGCGTCCACCCTGGCGGGGTCAGCGCGTAACGGGAAATCGCAGGCCGGGCGAGTGGTTCATAGGCGAAGGCATATCCGCCGAGTGCCGTGAGGCCGGCAAAGCTGCCGCCCATGAGTTTGAAAAAGCTGCGCCGGCTGATCAATCAATCGTCCTCCCGGAACAACCCGAACTGAGCAGCCTCCATATCCTTCGGCGGCTGCATGCCGAGATGTTTCCATGCGATTGCGGTCAGAACGCGGCCGCGCGGCGTGCGCTGGATAAAACCCTGCTGGATCATATAGGGCTCGATAATGTCTTCGATCGCGTCGCGCGGCTCGGAGAGGCCGGCGGCGATGGTTTCGATGCCGACCGGGCCGCCGCCGAAATTGACGGCGATCATGTTGAGGTAGCGCTTGTCGAGCTGGTCGAGGCCCATATT
>UCCS01000114.1 GCA_900470965.1 Hyphomicrobiales bacterium | reverse complement strand
GGCCCTTCTGGTCGCCGACGACGACGAGTGCTGCGAAACCAAAACGACGGCCGCCCTTGACGACCTTGGCGACGCGGTTGATCGCGACAAGCTTGTCGACGAATTCGCTATCGCGCTCTTCGCGGCTCTGGCGGTCTTCCCGCTGCGGCCTTCTTTCCTGTGCCATTGTCCTCTTCCTTTTTCTTTTCCGGGTGCAATCGGCAAACAAAACGAGGACCGCATCGTCTTCCCCAAGGGAACGGTTTGCGGCCCGGTGAAATCCGGCCGAGGCTCGAGAGCCTTCGGCCGGAAACTGATTAGAAGGTCAGACCGCTTTCGCGGGCTGCATCTGCCAGGGCCTTGATGCGGCCGTGATAGATGAAGGCGCCACGATCGAATACGACCTCAGTGACACCTGCCTTGGAGGCGCGCTCAGCGACGAGCTTGCCAACGAGGGCAGCTGCTGCTGTGTCAGCACCGGTCTTCAGAGAACCGCGCAGATCCTTGTCGAGCGTCGATGCGGCGGCAAGTGTCTTGCCGGCAACATCGTCGATGACCTGTGCATAGATGTTCTTCGACGAGCGATGAACCGACAGGCGCGGACGGCCATTGGCCACCGACTTGAGATGACGGCGCACGCGGTTGGCACGACGTGCAAGTGCTTCTTTCCTGCTAGCCATTTCGCGTGATCCTTACTTCTTCTTGCCTTCTTTGCGGACAATCCGCTCTTCGGCATACTTGACGCCCTTGCCCTTGTAGGGCTCCGGACCGCGGTATTCGCGGATCTCGGCGNNCCGGTGACGACGATTTCCGTCGGCTTCGGTACAGCGATCGTGATGCCCTGCGGCGGTTCGTAGACCACGTCGTGGCTGAAACCAAGCGCCAGCTGCAGGTTCTTGCCCTGCAGGGAGGCACGGTAACCAACGCCGTTGATTTCGAGCTTGCGCTCGAAGCCGTCCTTAACGCCCTTGAAGATGTTTTCGATCATCGTGCGGGACATGCCCCACTTCGAACGAGCTTCCTTCGTCTGGGACAGCGGCGTAACGACGACCGCATTGTTTTCGAGCTTGAGGCTGATTTCGTCGTTTGCGACGAAAAACAGCTCGCCCTTCGGGCCCTTAGCAGTAACCTTCTGGCCATCGACCGTAGCCGTGATCCCAGCAGGTACCTGAACGGGCTTCTTACCGATACGAGACATGTTTCAATCCTGTCTGTTCGCTATGGAGACCCTGCGCTGTCTTAGAAGACAGAGCAGAGAACCTCGCCACCAACGTTCTGTTCGCGAGCCTGGTGATCGGCCATCACGCCCTTCGGGGTCGAAAGGATGGTGATGCCGAGGCCGTTCGCGACCTGCGGAATGGACTTGACCGAGACATAAACCCGGCGGCCCGGCTTGGACACACGGCCGATCTCACGGATCACCGATGCGCCTTCATAGTACTTCAGTTCGATGTTCAGTTCGGACTTGCCGTTGCCGAAATCGACAACGGAGTAGCCACGGATGTAGCCTTCAGACTGGAGGACATCGAGAACACGTGCACGGAGCTTGGAAGCAGGCGTCGAAACCGACGACTTGCGACGCGAAGCACCGTTGCGGATACGGGTGAGCATATCGCCCAACGGATCAGTCATTGTCATCTAACCTGCTCCTTACCAGCTCGACTTGACGATGCCCGGCACCTTGCCGAGATTGCCCAGTTCGCGCAGCGCGATACGCGACATACGCAGTTTACGGTAATAAGCGCGCGGACGACCGGACACTTCGCAACGGTTGCGAATGCGGGTCTTCGATCCGTCACGCGGCAGGGATGCCAGCTTGATCGAGGCCTTGAACCGCTCTTCGATCGGAAGAGCCTGGTTCATGATGATCGCCTTCAGGGCAGCACGCTTGCCGGCCTGGTTTGCGACCGTATTACGGCGGCGCTTGTTCTTTTCAACTGCGCTTGTCTTCGCCATGTCAGGTTCCTTTTCTACGCTCGTCGTTACGGTTACTGACGGAACGGGAAGCTGAACTCCGTGAGGAGCGCCCGAGCTTCGTCGTCGGTCGTTGCCGTCGTGCAAACGATGATGTCCATGCCCCACATCTGATCAACCTTGTCGTAGTTGATTTCTGGGAACACAATGTGCTCCTTGATGCCCATGGCGAAGTTGCCACGGCCGTCAAAGCTCTTCGGGTTCAGGCCGCGGAAGTCGCGAACGCGCGGAAGCGCGATGTTGACCAGGCGATCCAGGAACTCGTACATGCGGGCGCCGCGCAGGGTGACCTTCGCGCCGATCGGCATGTTTTCGCGGACCTTGAAGCCAGCGATAGAGTTACGTGCGCGGGTGATGACCGGCTTCTGGCCAGCGATGGCAGCCAGATCGGCAGCAGCAACGGTCGGCTTCTTAGAATCAGCCGTGGCTTCGCCCACACCCATGTTGATAACGATCTTGTCGAGCTTCGGGATCATCATCTCGTTGGCGTAGGAGAACTTCTCCTGCATCGCCTTACGGATCCGCTCGACATATTCCTTCTTGAGCCGCGGCTCGTACTTTGCCTCAGCCATCGATCACTTCTCCCGAACGCTTAGCCACGCGGACCTTCTTGCCGTCAACAACCTTGAAGCCGACGCGGGTCGGCTTGCCGTCCTTGTCGACGATGGCGACGTTGGACAGGTGGACCGAAGCTTCCTTGGAAATGATCCCGGCTTCCTGGGTCTGCGTCTGGCGCTGGTGGCGCTTTACGACGTTAACGCCGCGAACCACGGCGCGATCTTCCTTCGGCAGGACCTGGATGACTTCGCCAGTGCGGCCCTTGTCCTTGCCTGCGAGCATGACGACCTTGTCGCCCTTACGTATCTTCTGCATCGTTCCCGCTCCTTACAGTACTTCGGGAGCCAGCGAGATGATCTTCATGTGGTTCTTCGCACGCAATTCGCGCGGAACCGGTCCGAAGATACGGGTGCCGATCGGCTCTTTTTTGTTGTCGATGAGGACTGCTGCGTTGGTGTCGAAGCGGATGACAGAGCCATCCGGACGACGGATGTCCTTGGCGGTGCGAACGACAACCGCCTTCATCACGTCACCCTTCTTCACACGGCCGCGCGGAATAGCTTCCTTGATCGAAACGACGATGACGTCGCCGATCGAGGCATACTTGCGCTTCGAGCCGCCCAGCACCTTGATGCACATGACACGACGTGCGCCGGAATTATCCGCGACGTCGAGGTTTGTTTGCATCTGAATCATATCAGGTCGCCTTCTTGTTCCTACCGGAATGGTTGGGCAAAGCCCCCTCTTCCGGCTTATGAAAAATGTCTGCCGGCCGCTCGCCACAAGGACAGCGAAAACACGGCAATAGCTTGAATAGCGCGGGATAGATCGTTGCCAGGGTGGTTTCCCAGATGGGACCTTCCGTGCGCTTAAAGCAAAAGAACGCCCGGCATTCGAGCGTTCCGACGCTGCTTCATATAGAAATTTCCGCGAGACGCAAGGCCTCGCGCAAAATTCTTACTTAGCCTGGGCAGCAATAACCGTCCAGCGCTTGTCCTTGGAGATCGGTGCGCACTCCTCGATGGAGACGATATCGCCGATCTTGTACTGATTGTTTTCGTCGTGGGCCTTGTACTTCTTGGAACGACGAACGGTCTTCTGGAGCAGCGGGTGAGCGAAACGGCGCTCAACGCGAACTACGACAGTCTTCTCGTTCTTGTCGCCAACGACGACGCCCTGCAGAATGCGCTTCGGCATGTTTTTCTTCCTTTACGCCTTTGCTTCCGCCGCCTTCTGGCGAGCAATGGTTTTCACGCGGGCGATGTCCTTGCGAACTTCATCGATGCGCGAGGACTTTTCGAGCTGGCCGGTCGCCTTCTGGAAGCGCAGATTGAACTGCTCCTTCTTCAGGTCGGCAAGCTTGTCCTTGAGCTGGTCGGCCGTGAGGCCGCGTACTTCTTCGGCTTTCATCGTGCCTTCTCCTTACTCTGCGATGCGCTGTACAAAGCGCGTCTTAACCGAGAGCTTGGCCGAGCCGAGGCGAAGCGCTTCACGCGCGATTTCCTCGGAGACACCGTCGATCTCGAACATCATACGACCGGGCTTGACCTTGCATGCCCAGTATTCCACGGAACCCTTACCCTTACCCATACGGACTTCGGTAGGCTTTGCGGTTACCGGAACGTCCGGGAACACGCGAATCCAAACACGGCCGGCGCGCTTCATGTAACGCGTGATCGCGCGGCGGGCCGCTTCGATCTCACGAGCGTTAACGCGGTTCGGCTCCTGAGCCTTCAGGCCGAATTCGCCGAAGGCAAGGTCGGAACCGCCCTTGGCAACGCCCTTGATGCGGCCCTTGAACTGCTTGCGGTACTTAGTACGCTTTGGCTGCAACATTTTCTTACTTCTCCGAGCTTATCTTTCGCCAGCGCTAATTACGCGTTGTCGCGTTCGCGGCGACGATCGCCACGGTCGCGTTCGCGGCTTGCCGGGCCCTGTGCGTCGCCTTCCAGCGCGCGGCGTTCGGAAGCCATCGGATCGTGCTCAAGGATTTCGCCCTTGAAGATCCAGACCTTGATGCCGCAGATACCGAATGCGGTTTCGGCTTCAGCCGTACCGTAGTCGATGTCAGCGCGCAGGGTGTGCAGCGGAACGCGGCCTTCGCGGTACCATTCCGTACGAGCGATTTCTGCACCGCCGAGACGGCCTGCGCAGGTGATCTTGATGCCTTCGGCGCCAAGACGCATCGCGGACTGAACGGCGCGCTTCATGGCGCGGCGGAAAGCCACGCGGCGCTCGAGCTGCTGGGCGATCGACTGAGCAACGAGCGTTGCGTCGATTTCCGGCTTGCGCACTTCAACGATGTTGAGGTGCGTTTCGGAGTTCGTCATTTCCGACAGCTTCTTGCGGAGCTTGTCGATGTCGGCGCCCTTGCGGCCGATGATCAGGCCCGGACGGGCCGAGTGGATCGTGACGCGGCACTTCTTGTGCGGACGCTCGATGACCACCTTGGAGATACCAGCCTGCTTCAGTTCGCTCATGACGAACTTACGCATCTTCAGGTCTTCGTGCAGGAGCTGACCGTATTCGGCATTGTCCGCAAACCAGCGGCTATCCCAGGTACGGTTGATGCCAAGACGGAAACCAATCGGATTGATTTTCTGACCCATTATGCGGCCTCCTCTTGTGCCTGCACTTCACGAACGACGATCGTCAGGTGAGCGAACGGACGTTCGATGCGCGATGCGCGGCCGCGGCCACGAGCGTGGAAGCGCTTCATGACAATCGACTTGCCGACATAGGCCTCGGCGACGACGAGAGCGTCGACGTCGAGGTCATGGTTGTTCTCGGCGTTGGCGATCGCAGATTCGAGCGTCTTCTTGACGGCGCCTGCGATGCGCTTGCGGGAGAATTCCAGCTCAGCGAGTGCACGCTCGACCTTCTTACCGCGGATGGCCGCAGCAACCAGGTTGAGCTTCTGTGGGCTGACGCGGAGCGTACGGGCGACTGCTTGCGCCTCGTTGTCCTTCAGCCGGCGTTCGGCTTTAGCCTTACCCATCGTTACTTCCTCTTTGCCTTCTTGTCCGCGCCGTGACCGTAATAGGTACGGGTCGGAGAGAATTCACCGAATTTGTGACCGACCATGTCTTCATTGACACTGACCGGAACATGCTTGCTGCCGTTGTAGACGCCGAAGGTGAGACCAACGAACTGCGGCAGGATCGTGGAGCGACGGCTCCAGATCTTGATTACTTCTGCACGTCCGCCTTCACGAACCTTCTCAGCCTTCTTGAGAAGATAGCCGTCAACAAACGGACCTTTCCATACTGAACGAGCCATTGAGGACTTCCTCTCTTACTTCTTACGCTGATGACGCGAGCGCATGATCATCTTGTCGGTCGACTTGTTCGACCGGGTGCGCTTGCCCTTGGTCGGCTTGCCCCACGGAGAAACCGGGTGACGACCACCAGAGGTGCGGCCTTCACCACCGCCGTGCGGATGGTCGACCGGGTTCATGACGACGCCGCGGTTATGCGGACGCTTGCCGCGCCAAACAGTACGACCGGCCTTGCCGTCGTTGATGTTGGCATGGTCAGGGTTCGACACCGCACCGATCGAAGCAAGGCAGGTGCCGTGCACGAGGCGCTGTTCGCCCGAGTTCAGGCGAAGGATCGCCATGCCCTGGTCACGGCCGACGAGCTGCGCGTAGGAACCGGCAGAGCGGGCAATCTGACCGCCCTTGCCCGGCTTCATTTCCACGTTGTGGATGATGGAGCCGACCGGGATGTACTGCAGCGGCATTGTGTTGCCGGGCTTGACGTCGACAGCCTTGTCGGAAGCGATGACCTTGTCGCCGGCAGCAAGACGCTGCGGAGCGAGGATGTAGGCCTGTTCGCCGTCGGAGTAGCGGACGAGCGCGATGTAAGCCGTGCGGTTCGGGTCGTATTCGATACGCTCAACGGTGCCTTCGACGTCGAACTTGCGACGCTTGAAGTCGATGATGCGATAGGTACGCTTGTGACCGCCGCCGATGAAGCGGGCCGTGATACGGCCGAGGTTGTTACGACCGCCGCTCTTGGTCAGACCTTCCGTCAGCGACTTGACCGGCTTGCCCTTGTAGAGGCCCGAACGGTCGACGATGACCAGCTGGCGCTGGCTCGGGGTCGTCGGATTGAATGTTTTCAATGCCATTTTTTTATCCTCAGAGACCGGTGGAGACGTCGATCGTCTGGCCTTCGGCCAACGTCACGACAGCCTTCTTCACGTCCTGCTGCTTGCCGACAAAACCGCGGAAACGCCGGGTCTTGCCCTTGCGCAGCAGAGTGTTGACGGCGGTAACCTTGACGCCGAAGAGCGCCTCGACTGCAGCCTTGATTTCCGGCTTCGTCGCCTTCTTGGCGACATTGAAAACAACCTGGTTGTTTTCCGATACCAGCGTGGACTTTTCGGTGATCGCAGGAGAAACGATCACATCGTAGTGGCGGAGATCGGTCACTTGAATCGCTCCTCTAGCGCTTCAACGGCAGCCTTGGAAAGCACGAGCTTGCCGCGGCGGACGATGTCGTAAACGTTGATGCCCTGGATCGGCAGAACATCGATGTTCGGGATGTTCTGTGCAGCGAGCTTGAAGTTACCGTCGAGCTCGGCGCCGCCGATGAAGAGGGCGTTGGTGAGGCCCAGCGTTGCGAATACGCCGGCCAGAGCCTTCGTCTTTGCTTCGTTGGCGACCAGATCATCGATGATGATCAGTTCGTCTGCCTTGATCTTGGCAGACAGCGCATGACGCAGGCCAAGTGCACGAACCTTCTTGGGAAGGTCGTGTTCGTGGCTGCGAGCAACCGGGCCGTGAGCCTTACCACCGCCGCGGAACTGCGGAGCACGAGCCGAATGGTGACGAGCGCGGCCCGTACCCTTCTGCTTGTACATCTTGGCGCCGGTGCGCCAGACGTCTGCGCGGCCCTTTGCCTGGTGCGTGCCCTGCTGTTTCTTGGCAAGCTGCCAGCGGATAACGCGGGCGAGAATATCTTCGCGGGGCTCGAGGCCGAAAATCGCTTCCGAAAGGGAAACCTTCCCAGCGTCTTTTCCCTCGAGGGTCTTGACGTTCAATTCCATTGGTCTGGCTCCCTTACTTCGCTGCCGACTTGACGGCGTCGCGCACGATGATCCAGGCACCCTTGGAACCGGGTACTGCACCCTTAATCAGGATCAGACCGCGATCTTCATCGGTCGAAACCACTTCAAGGTTCTGCGTCGTCACGCGCGTCTGGCCCATGTGGCCAGCCATCTTCTTGTTCTTGAAAACCTTGCCCGGATCCTGGCGCGAACCCGTCGAACCATGCGAGCGGTGCGAAACGGACACACCGTGCGTGGCGCGGAGACCGCCGAAACCGTGGCGCTTCATAGCGCCGGCAAAGCCCTTACCAATCGTCGTGCCGGTGACATCGACGAGCTGACCAGCGGCAAAGTGACCAGCCTTGAGCTCGGTACCAACATCAAGCAGATGGTCTTCCGAAACGCGGAATTCCTGAAGCTTGGCCTTGGGCTCAACGTTAGCGACGGCAAAGTTGCCGCGCATGGCCTTGGACGTGTTCTTGACCTTGGCCTGGCCAGCACCGAGCTGAAGCGCGGTATAGCCATTCTTTTCTACGGTGCGCTGGGCCACGACCTGGCAGCCTTCCAAACGCAGTACCGTTACCGGGACATGCTCGCCGGCGTCGTTGTAGACGCGGGTCATTCCCACCTTCTGTGCAATTACACCTGAACGCATCGGTTCAATCCTTCCAACTCAGCTCGAGCAAGCTCAGAGCTTGATCTCAACATCGACACCTGCGGCGAGATCGAGCTTCATCAGCGCGTCTACCGTCTGCGGGGTCGGATCTACGATGTCGAGCAGGCGCTTATGCGTGCGCATCTCGAACTGTTCGCGACTCTTCTTGTCGATGTGCGGGGACCGGTTGACCGTAAACTTCTCGATGCGGGTCGGAAGCGGAACGGGGCCCCGGACGCTAGCACCGGTGCGCTTCGCCGTCGACACGATCTCGCGCGTGGAAGCATCGAGAATCCGGTGATCGAACGCCTTCAGGCGAATGCGGATATTTTGGCCGTTCATTCGACGTTATCCTTGTGTTTGTTTTTCCACATGTCTTTAGGCAAGACACGGGTTGTTCTTTCTTCCTAAGGCGGACTACCGGTTTCAAAGATCGAGAGAGACGCCTGTTACGGCACCCCTATCCACTCTTCAGGGCCTTTTGACCCACCTTATTGTTTGTTTAGTCGCCGCTTCGTCATCCAAAGCGTTACGCAAATCGCGCTCGCGCGCCATTTGCAACATTTCTGTGTAATAAGCAAGCGGCTTGCGCCGCCTGCATCATAATAATGTCATCGAATCGGCTGCCCCACCGGAGCAGCCGAATGAATTACTCGATGATCGAAGC
>UCCS01000113.1 GCA_900470965.1 Hyphomicrobiales bacterium | reverse complement strand
CCGCGCCCTCGTCCGCCATCTCCTGATGTCCGGCGTGTCACTGGCGATCGCACTCGTCATTGCGCTGCCATTGGCGATCCTGATCGTCAATCACGGCCGCTTCGCCTTCGGTGTCATCAACATCGTCAATGGCCTCAGGACCATTCCGAGCCTTGCGATCCTGGCAATCATGCTGCCGCTTCTCGGCATCGGCATCCTGCCGTCGATCGTGGCACTGACGGTGCTTGCCCTGCCGCCGATCTTGCTCAATGCCTATGTCGGGTTGCGCGATGTCGATGCCGATGCGGTGGAGGCGGCGATCGGCATGGGCATGAGCAGAAGCCAGGTTCTACGCAAGATCCGCATTCCGCTGGCAGCCCCCGCCATGTTTGCCGGCGCCCGCACGGCGGCCGTCCAGGTACTGGCCGGAGCGACGCTTGCGCCCTTCATCGGCGGCGGCGGGCTCGGCGATTTCATCGCCACGGGCATCGGCATGATGGATATGTCGCGGCTCATCGTCGGCGCCGTGCCAATCGCGATCCTGGCGCTTGCCACCGAATTCATCCTCGGCCGCGCCGAGAAGCATCTGTTTGCAGAAAGAACCGCCGCATGATCCGCATGGAGAACGTCACTAAGCGCTATGGCGAAAGTGCCGCGCCTTCGGTGGATAATCTGACGCTTGATGTGCCCGAGGGCTCGACGGTCGCGCTGATTGGCCCGTCGGGCTGCGGCAAGACGACGACGATGCGCATGATCAATCGGCTGATAGAACCGACTGAGGGGCGCGTCTTCGTCAATGGCGAGGACGTGACAAAAGCCGATCCGGTCAAGCTTCGCCGCCATATCGGTTACGTCATCCAGAATGTCGGCCTCTTTCCGCACATGACGATCGCCGAGAACATCGCTGCCGTCCCGAACCTGCTCGGCTGGGACCAGCCGCGGATCGCAAAGCGCACCGAGGAATTGCTTGATCTCGTCGGTCTCGATCCGAAGGAAATGTTGAAGCGCTATCCGCGCCAGCTTTCCGGCGGCCAGCGCCAGCGTATCGGCGTGGCGCGCGCCCTTGCTGCCGATCCCTCGGTGCTGCTGATGGACGAACCCTTCGGCGCGATCGACCCGATCGCCAGAACGCGCCTGCAGGACGAGTTCAGGCAGATCCTCAAACGGGTGCGCAAAACCGTGGTGCTGGTCACTCACGATCTCGACGAGGCGATCCGCCTCGGAGACCGCATTGCCATCATGCGTGCCGGCCGGATCGTGCAATATGATGCGCCGGATGCGATCCTCTCCCATCCCGCCGACGATTTCGTCGCGAATTTCGTAGGCATCGATCGTGCGATCAAGCGGCTCAGCCTGTTTTCGGTTGCCGATGCGATGCGGCCCGGTGCTCCCTCCTCACCTTCTGCCAGTGTCACTGCAAGCGTCAATCTGCGCGACGCGCTGTCGCTGATGGTCGCCGCCAATAGCGATGTGCTTGCCGTCGTCGATGGCGGCGGCATTGTTACCGGGCAGCTGACACGCGACGCGATTTTCTCGATCTGAGTGCAGGAGTTTCTGATGTATCTCGGTTTTTCCCTCACACCTTTCGGCCATCACCCCGCCGCCTGGCGTGAGGCCGCGGCACCTCAACATCTCGGTTTCGATGCGCTGCAGTCTCAGGTTGCAAAGGCGGAAGAGGCGGGTTTCGATTTCGTCCTGCTTTCCGACCGGCTCGGCGCTCGGCCGCTCGATGATCTCGCGCCCATTGCTGCGCCCTTCGAGCCGACGACACTGGTCGCAGCTCTTGCGACAAAGGCGCGCCGGATCGGCTTCCTGGCGGCTGCTGCAACCAGTCAGTACGAGCCTTATAATCTCGCCCGGCGCTTTGCGTCGCTGGATCAGATCAGCGGCGGCCGAACGGGTTGGGTCGCTCTTCCCGCATCCGGCGAATTCGAACGCGACCAGGAATATCTCGGTCTCGTCAACGCGCTCTGGGACAGTTGGGAAGACGACGCTTTCATCTACGACAAGGCTGAGGGACGTTTCTTTGAACCGGACAAAATGCACGTGCTCAACCACAGGGGCGAACATTTCACGGTGCGTGGGCCGCTCAACGTCAATCGCTCGCCGCAGGGCAAGCCGGTTATCGCCCAGCTTCTGAGCGGAGAAAGCAAAGCATTGGCTGCGCGCCACGCTGAAATCGTTCTTCTTCAGGACCCGACGCCGGAAAGTGCCAACGAAACCGCCGCCGACTTCGTCCGCGGGCTCGAAGCGGCCGGCCGTCGACGACAGGATGTTCGGATCCTGGCTAATGTCGTGCCGATCGTCGCAGAGACGTCTGAAGCGGCGCAGGCGGCAAGCAATGCGCTCCGATTTGGCGAGGCGGACCGGGCGAGCCAGCCACTGTCTGCCGCACGTCTGGTCGGCACGCCGGCCGAAATCGCCCGCTCTCTACAGCAATGGCTCGGGCTTGGTCAGATCGACGGTTTTACGATCCTGCCGCCGACGATTGCGATAGGACATCTGTTCTTCACGCAAGTGGTTCCGGAATTGCGCCGCCTCGGGCTGATCAAGGCGGCGGCCGGCGTGACGTTGCGCGATCGTCTTGGTCTCGTCCGTCCGGTCCATCCGGCGGCACCATTGGAGCGTGCATCATGAGCGGCGATTGCAAGATGAGACTTGGCGCCTTCCTGATGGCGGGCGGCCATCACATTGCGGCCTGGCGTCACCCGGACGCCCATGCCCCGGCCGGCGTCGATATCGACCATTTCATTGAGCTTGCCCGTATCGCCGAGCGTGGCAAATTCGACATGCTCTTTGTGGAAGATGCCGCCGCCATCCGCGAGCGCAACCCTGATATGGCGAGCCAGGCGGCGCGTTCGACGGCTTTCGAGCCGCTGAGCCTGCTTGCTGCCCTTGCCGTCAACACTACGCATATCGGCCTCGTGGCAACCGCCTCGACAACCTATAACGAACCCTACGGCCTTGCCCGCACCTTCGCCTCGCTCGATCAGTTGAGCGGCGGCAGGGCAGGCTGGAACCTCGTCACCTCGGCAAGTGAGCTAGAGGCCGAGAATTTCGCAAGCAGCGGCCTTCGCCCGCATTCCGAGCGCTACGAACGGGCCGAGGAATTTGCCGATGCAGCACTCGCCCTCTGGGACGGCGTGGAGGAGGGGGCCCATCTGCCTGAAGGCGGGGCTCAATTTGCCGATCGCACCAGGCTCCATCCGGTGCATCATCGCGGCAAGCATTTTACAGTCGAGGGTTTGCTCGAAAGCCCACGCTCAGCCCAGGGCCGGCCAATCATGGTGCAGGCCGGTGCCTCCGATGTCGGCAAGGAGCTCGCCGCCCGCACGGCAGACGTCGTCTTTGCTGCCTCCCAGACGCTTGCCGAAGCCCAGGCCTACTATGCCGATGTGAAGTCGCGCCTTGCCAAATACGGGCGCAAGCCCGACGACATCAAGATCATGCCCGGCATATCGCCGATTGTCGGCGCGACGGAAGCCGAGGCGAAGGCGAAATACCGGGCGCTGCAGGAACTCATCCCCGACGCCGTCGGGGTGGCCCTGCTTGCAAGCTATCTCAGCATTCAGGACCTTTCGGCCTATCCGCTCGACGGGCCGCTGCCGGACATGCCGCAGACCAACCTCATCCAGAGCCGTCAGCAGCTGATCATCGATCTCGGCAGGCGCGAGAACCTGTCGATCCGCGAACTTGCCCGGCATTTCGCCGGCGCACGCGGCCACTGGCAGGTTGCCGGCACGCCGGCGCAGATCGCCGATGCGATGGAAGAACGCTTCAGCGAAGCTGCTGCCGACGGCTTTAACGTCATGGCGCCGCTCTTTCCATCGGGGCTTGAGGATTTCGTCACCCATGTCGTGCCGGAACTGCGTCGCCGCGGCCTCTTCCGGCAAGATTATGAGGGCCGTACGCTTCGCCAGAACCTTGGTCTTGGCACACCCGCCATACGATAAAACGAGATGACAATGGACCCGATCTATATCGACTATCTGAATGCCTTCGACATCGAGGCGCTCGACCTGACCAACGATGAAATCCTTGCGGCGATCGAAACCTCGCTAGCCGCCCAGGGCAGGGGTCAGACGGTGATCGAGCCGCGCGTCCATCTCGAGCCGGATGCGAGCTTTCACGGCCATTTCAACGTGTTGCGCGGTTATGTGGCGCCGCTTGGCCTGGCCGGTGTGAAGGTCGTCGGCGACTATGTCGACAACTACAAGCTCGGCTATCCCTCCGAATTCGGCGTGCTCAACCTCTTCGATCCGCGCACCGGCGTGCCGAAGGCGATCCTTGATGCAACCGTTATCACCGACATGCGCACCGGCGCCGTCACCGCGCTCGGCGCTCGGCATCTCGCCCGCAAGGGCTCGAAGGTGCTCGGCCATATCGGCGCGCGCGGCACCGCGTATTGGAACGTCCGCCTGCTCGATCATCTCTTTGATTTCGACGAGATCCGCGTGCATTCGCGCCGGCCGGAAAGCCGCGACGCCTTTGGCGCCAAGCTGGAGGCCGACCTCGGCAAGAAGATCACCGTGGTCGACAACTGGCGCGATTGCGTGGAGGGGGCCGATATCGTAGTCGAGGCATCACGCCTATCGCAACCCGAGCCGCTTCTGAAGACGGAGTGGATCAAGAAGGGCGCCTTCGTCGTGCCCTACGGCACGATGAGTGCCGTCGAACTGTCGTTGACCGACATCATGGCCAAACTCGTCGTCGACGATTGGGGTCAGTGCAAGACCGGCAAATTCGGCTCGCTGCGCGCCCATGTCGAGACCGGCCGGCTTTCCGAGGAGACGCTGCATGCCGAACTCGGACAGGTCGTCGTCGGCCTGAAGCCCGGCCGCGAGAGCGAGGACGAGACCATCCTGCTCTGGCACCGCGGCCTGTCACTCAGCGACATCGCGCTTGGCCACGCGCTGCTTTCCAAGGCGCGCTCGGCTGGTATCGGCCAAAGGCTGCGCTTCGCATGACGGAAATCCTGCTGACCGGCTCCGGCATCACCATCGCCGACATCGTAGCGATCGCCCGTGGCGATGCCACCGTCGAGGCTTCCAATGCGGTCCGTGAGCGGCTGATTTCTGCGCGACGCATCCTGGAAGGTGCCGCAGCGGCTGGCCAGCAGATCTATGGCATGAACACCGGGCTCGGCGCCAATCTGAAGACAGCGGTGACTGGCGATTTCGAGGCCTTTCAACTGCAACTGATCCGCGGCCGTGGCATGGCGGTCGGTGACGCGCTGCCCCGCGACGCGACGCGCGCGGTCATCGCCGCCAGGCTCTCTATGCTGGCCGTTGGCGGATCCGGCATTTCGCTGCCTGTCTTCGAGGCGCTGCTTGCCATGCTGAATGCCGGCGTTCATCCGGTGATGCCTTCAATCGGCTCAATCGGTGCGGGTGACCTCGTGCTGCTGTCTGCCATGGCCCGCGCCCTGGTCGGCGAAGGAAAAGCTGAATATCGCGGCATCGTCTATCCGGCGAATGAAGCTCTTGAGCTTGCAGGCCTTGCACCGGCGAGCCTGCAGCCAAAGGACGGGATTTCGCTTCTCAATGCATCGGCCGTCTCCGCCGGTCGGGGCGCCCTCGTATTACACGACGCCAAACGACTGCTCGATGCCCAGCGCCGGGCGGCTGCCTTGAGCTTCGAAGGCCTTGCCGGCAATCCGCTCATCCTGTCGCCGGCCATCCAACGCGCCCGGCCAGCAGTGGGCCAGGCAGAAGAAGCCAGCCGGCTGCTGCAGATGCTTGAGGGCTCGACACTTTTCGACGCAAGCGCGGCTATCCAGGATCCGCTCAGCCTGCGCTGTCTTGCGCCCATCCATGGGGCGCTTGCCGATGCGCTGTCGAAGGCGATCGAAGCCGTCGAGATCGAGCTGAATGCCGCGGCCGACAATCCCGTTGTTCTCCTGGAAGAGCAACAGGTACTGTCATCAGGTAACTTCCAGACGCCAGCGCTTTCGCTTGCCTTCGAGACATTGGGGCTCGCGGTCGCTCAGGCAGCTGCGGCATCCGCCGCACGTTTCATCCAGCTGACGGGCTCGGGTCGCAACGGCCTGCCGCGCTATCTCTCCCCGGTCGGCGGTCCATCGGCAGGTTTCGTGCCGATGCAGAAGACAGTAGCGGCGCTGATGGCCGATATCAGGCACAAGGCCAATCCTGTCATGCTCGACTTCCTTGCCGTGTCGGAAGGGGTCGAGGATCATGCAACGCAATCGTCCCTTGCCGTGCGCAAGCTTGGCGAGATGCTGGAGTTGTGGCGCTTGCTCATCGCCTGCGAAATGCTGGCGGCCGCCCAGGCCGTCGACCAGCGTCCGCGACACCGCTGCGGACAGGAGACGAGGAAGACCCATGCCTTCGTTCGAGACCTCGCGCCGGTCATGACGGAGGATCGTTCGCTCGGCGAAGACGTGGCTGTCCTTGCCTCGCGCCTGTTCGACGAACAGTACGGCGAGTGAAGAGCATGCATCTTGCCAGTCTTGCAATGTATGTCACGCCGCAACCGCTTGCGGAGGCCACCGCCGAACTCTGGTCGTTCCTTCGGCACTATCTTGCGCAGGCCGGGCTTTCGGATCTGCCAGAGAGCCTCGACACGACGATCCCTTATGACGAGGCCTGGCTACGTGAGGACCTGCTCTTTTCTCAGACCTGCGGCTATCCCTATGTAAAGCGATTGCGTGGCAAGGTGCGCGTCGTTGCCACGCCTGTCTACGCCCATCCTGGCTGCAACGGTCCCCTGATGCGCAGCTTCATCGTCGTGCGCCGCGCTTCCACCTTCGCTTCGCTATCAGACTTGCGCGGCGCGACAGCCGCCATCAATAGTCCTGACAGCAATTCCGGGGCAAATCTGCTTCGGGCGGCGGTCTCTCCGCTTGCCCGCAATGGCCGCTTCTTCGGTAGCACAATCGAGACGGGCAGCCATGGTGGCAGCATTGATGCGGTGTCGAGCGGGCAGGCGGATTGCGCAGCAATCGACTGCATCACCTTTGCCAATCTCCTGCGCTTTGCGCCAGATCGTGTGGAAGGCGTCCGCATACTTGCAGAGACACCCGCAACGCCGGGTCTGCCCTTCATTACCGGAGGTAAGGTTTCGGATGCGGATGTGGCATTGATGCGCGAGGCACTTCTCGCAGCGATCACCGCACCATCGCTTTCCGGTGCGCGCGATATTCTCGGTCTCGTCGATATCGCGATGCTTACGGATGCCGACTACGAACCGGTTCTGTCGCTTGCCCGAGGCGCGCTTGATACAGGTTACAGCGACTGGATGGATTGACGCCTCCAAGGACGCCAACTCGTAAGACCGGTTCTCCGCCCATCACGGCTGAACGTTCAAGTGACAAGAAAAGCATCACCAAATTTGTGATATTGTGATTTATACTTATTCCAAGTTTGTGATTATGCGATCCTTCCTGGCACCGAAGCCAACGATTTCGACGTGTCTCACGTGTGAGGGGAAAGTGTTCAATGGCGCGCATCACGCTCAGGCAGTTGCTGGATCACGCGGCGGAGGAGGGGTACGGCGTTCCTGCCTTCAATATCAATAACATGGAACAGGCGCTCGCCATCATGGAAGCCGCGGATGCGGCCGGCGCGCCCGTCATCATGCAGGCATCGCGTGGCGCGCGCGCCTATGCCCATGACATCATGCTCAAGCACATGATGGACGCGGCCGTCGAAATCTACCCGCATATCCCGGTTTGCGTGCATCTCGACCATGGCAACGATCCGGCGAGCTGCATGACGGCCATCCAGGCGGGCTTTACCTCCGTGATGATGGATGGCTCGCTGAAAGCGGATGCGAAGACGCCCGCCGACTGGGACTACAATGTCGGCGTGACCAAAAGGGTGACCGAGATGGCGCATCTCGGCGGCATTTCCGTTGAAGGCGAGCTCGGTGTGCTTGGCTCTCTGGAGACGGGCATGGGAGAGGCCGAAGACGGGCACGGCGCCGAAGGCAAACTGTCTCACGATCAGCTGCTGACGAACCCGGATGAGGCGGCGAAATTCGTGCGCGAAACACGGGTCGATGCACTGGCGATCGCCATGGGCACCTCGCACGGCGCATACAAATTCACGCGCAAGCCAGATGGTTCGGTGCTGGCGATGAATGTCATCGAAGAGATCCACCGTAAGCTGCCAAACACGCATCTCGTCATGCACGGCTCGTCGTCAGTTCCAATCGAGCTGCAGGAGATCATCAACAAATATGGCGGCCGGATGGAACCCACATGGGGCGTGCCCATCGAGGAAATTCAGCGCGGCATCAAGAATGGCGTTCGCAAGGTCAATATCGACACCGACGGCCGGATGGCCATGACCGGGCAGATCCGCCGGATATTGCAGGAAGATCCGAGCGAATTCGATCCCCGCAAATATCTGAAGCCAGCAATGGCCGCGCTCACCAAGCTTTGCAAGGAGCGCTTCGAGCAGTTCGGCACCGCCGGCATGGCGGATCGGATTACGCCCCTTCCTGTTTCGGCGATGGCAAAGCGCTATGCGTCCGGTGCGCTCGATCCGGTCTTTTCCTAAAGCGTGCCGCGCATGTCGCTATCGCAAACCGCTGCACAGTTTTGCGCGACATGCTTTAGATCTCATCGGCTGACGGGGCGGGCGCTTTTTTCCGGTTCGATGTCTGGTGTGCCGGCTGCCAGCGTCTGGCCGTGAAACGCCTTGAGCAGGGAGACGACATCGTTGATCTCATGTTCGACACGCGGAGCGTCCCAGCCGAGCGCTTTTGCGGCGATGCCTGCAATATCGACCAAACCTTCGTAGGTCAGTTGGCCCTCGATCGCGATCGTCGTACGCCGCAAAACGATATCGGCGAGATGGATCACAAGCTCATTGCGCGCGATCCAGTCTATTTCCCGAAAGCTGTAATGTGCGGCTCCCGACAGGCGCCGTTCGTCGGAATGATCGGAGGGGAACGTTGCCACCGCCTCGGCCGTCGTTCCGTAGCGGTTCAGAAGCTGCTCTGCGCGCGCGGCCGTAAGGCCTGCAGTCTTCGCGATCCTGTCAACGAAGACCCGTCTTGCCTGCGCGTCTGCCGGAAATGCCTTTCCGCCGCCGATCGCAAGGTAGCGGGTTGACTGCTTGCGCGAACGCTCCAGCCGGGAAAGAACACTATCGGCAACCTCCTCGGCAAAACCACGAAACGTCGTCCATTTGCCGCCGACCAGCGACATGATGGCAAAAGGCCGCTTGCCATCCGCTTCGATGACCGGCGCTGAATGGTCGCGGCTGATCAGGCCGGGCGCTGTTCCATCGGAGGCGGGAAGCGGCCGGATGCCGCTATAGGTGTAGACGATCTGCTCGCGATCGAAGCGCAATGTCGGCAGCAGTGATCTGAGGCTCTGCAGGAAGTAATCGATTTCGGGTTCCTCGCAGCGTACTGTGTCGGGATCACGACTCGGGATATCCGTCGAGCCGACGAGCGCAAGCCCGAGATAGCCGTAGACCAGGCAGATGCGGCCGTCATCGGCTTCGAAATAGATCATGTGGCCGTTGAGGCTGCGCACCAGTTCGGGATGATCGATGAGGATATGCGAACCCTTCGTGCCGCCGATCAGGTGCGAGGGCGCGCCGAGCGCTTCGTTGACATGATCGATCCACGGGCCTGCCGCGTTCACGACGAGCCTCGGACGCACCGAGAATTCGCCGCCATCCTCCCGTCGGAAGTTCAGACGGCCTTCCGCGCAGGCGGTCAGTGTGACGAAATTTGCTGCGGTGCAATGCGGGTTCGCCTCCAGCCCATCCTTGACGAGTTCATAGACGAGGCGTTCCGGCCGGCTGATTTTTGCGTCGTAGTAGATACCCCCGGCGACAATCGCCTGAGTCACATGCGGCATTTCTCGCCTGGCCCTCTTTTTCAGGATCAGCCGGTGGCGCGGCATCACGCGGTCGCGTGAACCGAAGAAGTCGTAAAGGGAAAGACCGATCTTGATGAGAACGGCGCCGCGGCTGCGGGGCGCAGTCTTTGAGCCGAACAATGTCTGCAGTGCCGCCCAGATGCCGCGTGTCCACGAAAAGATCGGAATGAATGTCGGCAGCGCTTCGACGCAATGCGGCGCGTTTTTCAAGAGCAGATTACGCTCCAGAGTGGATTGGGCAACCAGGCCGAATTCTCCGGTTTCCAGATATTTCAATCCACCGTGAATGAGGCGGGACGGCGCAGCACTCGTCCCGGAACCAAAGTCCGATTTGTCGACGATCATGCAGCTGACGCCCTGAGCCGCGAGGTCGCGAAACAGTCCGGCGCCATTGATGCCTGCTCCAAGGATCACGACGTCGACATCGTGCTCGCGGATATCCGGGCTGCGCCCAAGCGTGTCGGGGATCATGGTGCTGTTGTCCTAAACTGCGGCCTCTGCCGCGCTGTCCTGCGCAAGGCCGGCGATCTTCGGCCAAAGCGGCGTCATTGTTTCTGCAATTTCGAGGAAGAGGCGGTAGCGCTTTTCGTAATCGGCGCTGCGAGCAGCGTCCGGCTTGCAGGTCTTGCCCTGCTTGTCCTTTGTTGGAGCGCTTTGTGGGTCCGGGTAAAGACCGGCGCCTGCGCCAGCGCAAATGGCAGCCCCCCAAGCCGCTGCCTCATCGGTGCCGGTTACCGTCACCGGCATTGCAAGCACATCGGCAAACAGCTGCGCAACTGCGGGATTGCGTGACACGCCACCGGCAAGGCGCGCTTCCTTGACGGCAAAGCCGTCACGCAGGGCATCGACATGGATGCGATGGTTGAACGCGATGCCTTCCATGACGGCCCTTAGCATGTCGCCGCGGTCATGCCAGCCGCCGAGCCCGAAGAAGCTTGCGCTTGCCGATGCGCCGTAAGGAGAGCCGAAGAGATAGGGGTGGAAAAGCACCGATGACGGCCGGTCAAAAGCCGCCTCGATCTCCGAAGCCAGCAAAGCGTGAATGGAAATGCCCTTGGTTTCGCAGTCCGTCCACTCTCGGCCACATAGTTTTTCGATGAACCATTCGTAGTTCGCGCTCGATGCAGGCGAAATCGACATGCTGTTCCAGACGCCTGGCGCAATTCCATTGCGGCAGAACCAGCGTCGATCGACGCGCGGTTCGAAAGACAGCGTCTCATTGATCGAATAGGTTCCGGCAATGACGGCGACGATGCCGTCGGCATAACCACCCGCGCCGAGCGCCGAAGCGGTCACGTCATGCAATCCGGCAGCCACGGGCGTGCCCTCGAGGAGGCCGGTCAACCGCGCTGCATCGGCAGTTATTCGTCCAACGATCTCGTCCGAGCGCGAGGCCGGCGGCAGTGCTCTGGCAAGCGCCTGCAAGCCGAACAGGCGCAGTGCGTCCTCGCTATAGTCTTGTGTCCTGACATCGGTGAAGGAGGTGCTTGCTTCGGTGCGATCGGTGCCGACGGTGCCGGTCAGGCAAAATCGCAGCCAGTCCTTGCAGCTCATGATGTGGCCGATACGCTTAAATCGTTCCGGCTCATGATCCCGAATCCAGGCCAGCAGCGCCGACGGGGCGGAGACATGCGGCACCTGACCTGTGAGCGCGATCGCCTCGTCGGCGACCTTGTTATCAGTCCATTGATCGACAATATCACCCGCCCGGCTGTCCAGTGACACGATGCCATTGCCAAGCGGCTCCTGCGCCTGATCCAGCACATAAATGCCATCGCCATGCGCCGTTGCCGCCACGGCCTGGATATCGCTTGCCGGCCGGCCGCTGAGGATGACCGCCTCGCGGATGGCCTCAGCCGTCGCGGTCCACAATTCGCGCATGTCCCGTTCCACGAAACGCGGCCTCGGGATGAGCTGGCTAACGCGCCGCCGGGCGACGGCGATCGGCGTGCCGTCGATATCGAAAATGACGGCCTTCGTGACGGTCAGGCCGCTATCAATCCCGAGAAGACTCGGCATGCACATTCACCTTTCTATCGCGGCCGGGCGGTCCGGTCACATGCGCCCGTTGCCGGTCCTGGCAATGACGACATTGATATCCCTGGAGCGCATCCGGTCGATGTGAACGGGGAGGGTCTTGTCGTCGACGATGACGACGTCGAATTCATCGAGCGCCGCGAAGCTGTGAAGCGCGCGCCGTTCGAATTTGGTGTGGTCGGCAAGCAGGATGCGTTTGACCGAACAGTCGAACATGGCGCGCTTGGTATCGACGGTCTCGGGCGATTGATGCAGCACGATGCCGTCGTTAATGGCCGACATGGAAACAAATGCGATATCCGCCCGCAAGCCCCTGATCTCGTTGATCGTCATTCGTCCCATGAAGGCATTGCACCAGTTGTAATACTGGCCGCCGAGCGCGAGCAGGGTGACGTCGTGCATGCCGGTCAACGCATTCATCAGCGTCAGCGAATTGGTGATGGCGGTGATCGGCACCTTCGAGGTGAGATGCGATGCCATCTGCAGGACAGTCGTGGAATCGTCAAAAAAGATGGCCTGTCCCGGTTCGACGAACTGCATGGCAGCCTCCGCGATCACTTTCTTTTCCGCCGACTGTCGGCTCGAGCGGTAGACATCGCTGGATTCGATAAGGTTGGTGGCAGCGGCAGTGACGATGCCGCGTGTCTTCCGGAAGATCCCGCGGCTCACGAGCTCATCCACATCGCGATGCGCCGTCATCAGGCTGATGCCAAAACGATCGGTCAGATCCTCGATCCGCATCGAACCTTCGCTCATGACGGCCTCCGCGATCATACGCCGGCGCGCGACCTGGCGTGTCTGACGGCTGTCGCTGGTCAGCTGATCCAACAGCTCATCGCCCTGATTGGTCTTCTGTGTCACGGGTCACCCTTGTCGCTGAATTCTATATCCCAGCTTCGTATAGTGATTGCCATGCCAAGGCAAAGAAGGCGAAAGCGGCTTGATACGGTCGAAAAGGTCAAGGAGGGCGCCCGGTCGAGCGCCCTCTTTCTCATTACTGTGACAGAACGAACGGGCCGGTGTACTTGTCGATATTGTCCTTGGTGATCAGGAGGCAATCGAACAGCTGCTTTTCGCTCTTGGCGCCGGTGCTGCCCGTCTTGATGACGTTATCAGCCTGCTTGACGGCTTCCTCGGAGAAGACGGCGACGGGCTGCAGGACGGTATATTGCAGTTCGCCCGCCTTGATCGCGGCGACCGCATCCGGCGAACCGTCGAAGCCGCCGACCTTGATGTTGGCGAGCTTGCCGGCTTCCTTCAGTGCCGCGATGGCGCCGAGCGCCATTTCGTCATTGCCGGAGATTACGCCGATAATGTCGGGATTGGCCTGCAGCATGGACTGCATCTTGTTGTGACCCTGGGTGCGGTCCCAGTTGGCAACTTCCTTGGCGACCTTCTGGAGATCGGGGTACTGGGTCAGAACGGTCTCATAGCCGTTCGAGCGCGTGGCGGCATTGTTGTCCGACGGGGCACCGAGGAGCTCGGCATACTTGCCCTTGTCACCGACCGCTTCGACCCACTGCTGCGCACCGATTGCGGCACCCTGGGCGTTGTTCGAAACGAGCTGCGCCTTGGCGAGGCCTTCCTGGTTGATCTCGGCATTGACGAGGATGACCGGGATACCTGCGGCAACTGCCTTCTTGACCGCGCCGATGGAACCATCGGCATTTGCCGGGTCAAGAATGATGGCGACCGACTTGTTGGTGATGGCGGTATCGATCATGTTGCTTTCGGTGTTGGTGTCGCCCTTGTGCGCACTGACCGAGGCGGTGTAGCCGAGCTTTTCGGCTGTCGCCTTGGCGACGTTGCCCTCCGTCAGCCAGTAGGGGTTGGACGGATCATTGACGATGATCGTCATCTGGCCTGCCGCCCAGGCGGAGCTGACGAGGATCGGGGCGACAGCCGCGGCTGCCAGAAGAATGCGCATGCCTTTCTTAAACATAGTCTCTCTCCCATTTGTGAGTTCAGGTGCTGCCGGAAACCGGCGGTGCTTTCCGCGATCGGCCTTCAGTTGCCTTCGCGGATAAGTTCTGTTGCGGACGTCAGGACGATTTTGCCCGGCGCCCGTATTGGATGCTGTTCATGAGGACAGCGAGGACGATGACCGCGCCGGTGAAGACTGTCTGCCAGTAGGCCGAGACGCCGATGATGACGAGGCCGTCCGACAGGAAGCCGATCACAAAGGCGCCGAGCATCGTGCCGCGTACCGTGCCGCGCCCGCCCGTCAGCGCCGCACCGCCGATGACGACTGCCGCGATCGCCGTCAATTCGTAGGTCGTGCCGGCAGTCGGACCGGCTGAGGTCAGTTGCGACGACAGGACCAGGCCGGCAATTGCCGCGCAGACGCCCGAGAGCACATAGACGATGATCTTGACGCGCTTGACCGGCACGCCCGAGAGATCGGCCGCACGCTCATTGCCGCCGGAGGCATAAAGCCAGCGACCAAAGGCCGTGCGGCTGAGGACGATGCCGCAGATGATCGCGAGGACGGCGAGCACGATGACGCCGATCGGAATGCCTGCGAGGCGATTGAAGCCGAGCCAGTCGAAGCCGGTATTGCCAAGCTCCGGGCGGCCGCCGAGATTGTTGTAGGTGAGACCATTGGTCATCAGCAGCGCGATACCACGGGCGACGTAGAGCACGCCAAGCGAGGCGACGAAGGCCGGAACCTTCAAGTAGGCGACCAGCACGCCGTTGACCGCGCCGACGACAGCGCCGAGCGCGCAGGTAATGACCACCACGGCCCAGACCGGCGGATAAAGGATGACGCCGAACGAAGTCAGCGTTACGCCCTGCATGAGGAAGCCTGCCATGCAGCCGGCAAGCCCGAGCGTCGAGCCGACCGAAAGATCGATGCCACCATTCAGGATCACCAGCAGCATGCCGATCGCCAGGATGCCGAAGATCGCAACATGCGAGGCCATGGTCAGGAAGTTACTGAGGCTGAAGTAATAGGGTGACAGGAACGAGAAGACCGCGATGATGACGATGAGCGCGAAGAAGGCGCGGCCTTCCAGGATAAGGCGCACGAGGTTGGTGTTGCGCTTTTGCCCATGCGACACTGACTTCTTTTCGGTGATGTTCGTGACTGACATAATCAGTGCTCCATAATTCCGGGCTAGTGCGCGACCATAGCTTCGCCTGAGGCGGCCATGATCTTTTCCTTGGTGACGTCAGCACCGAATTCAGCCGAGATCCGGCCGCGATGCATGACGATGATGCGGTGCGCGATGCTCAGGCATTCGTTGACCTCGGAAGTCGAGTAGACGACAGCGAGACCCTGCCGGGCACGTTCGGCCAGCAGCTTGAAGACTTCCGCCTTAGCGCCGATGTCGATGCCGCGGCTCGGCTCGTCGAGAAGAATGACCTTCGGGTCTGTCGCCAGCATCTTGCCGATGACCACCTTCTGCTGGTTGCCGCCAGACAGCGAGCCGATGGCGGCCTCTCCTCCATCGGTCTTGACGCGGACTTTGCGAATGGAGGCATCGACAAGCTCGCGCTCGCGACGGCCGGATGTGAACAGTCCCTTGGTAAAGGCGCCGATGCTGGCAAGCGACAGGTTGGAACCGACCGTCATCGTCTGGACGAGGCCGTCGCGCTGGCGATCCTCGGGCACCAGCACGAGGCCGCTTGCGATGCGTCCGGCGATGCTCAAATGCCCGACATCCTGGCCCTCAAGCCGAATGGCGCCGCTGCTTGCACGCAACCGTCCGGCCACGCATTCCAGAAGCTCGGTGCGTCCGGCGCCCATCAGGCCGTAGATGCAGACGACCTCCCCGGCGCGCACGTCAAGCGAGAGACGGTCGACGGAATTGAAGGCCGACCCGGAGGGGCCTGGAACCGTCAGATTGTCGATCGACAGTGCAGCCTTGCCGAATTCATAGCCTTCGGGCGGATTGCCGAGATCGAAATTGTCGCCCACCATGTTGCGGACGATCCATTCGAGATCGATGTCCTTGCGTTGCGCATAGGCTGTCATGGTGCCATCACGCAAGACGACGGCGTGATTGGTGATCTGCAGCGCTTCCTCAAGGTGATGTGAGATGTAGACGATCGACACGCCGCGATTGGTCAGATCGTGGATGACTTTGAAAAGCACTTCGACTTCAGCTGCGCTGAGCGCCGAGGTCGGCTCATCCATGATCAGGATACGCGAATTGACGGATAGCGCTCGGGCAATTTCGACAATCTGTTGCTGGCCGAGACGCAGATCCTCCACCTTGGTCAGCGGATCGATCTCCTCTTCCAGTTCTTCCATCAAAATGCGCGTCTGGCGCTCTTCTTCCGCGAAATCGACCACGCCTCCCTTGATGATCTCGCGGCCCATGAAGATGTTGTCGCGCACGCTGAGATTGGGCGCGAGGCTGAGCTCCTGGTGAATGATCGAGATGCCGCATTCGCGGGCATGGGTCGATGAGCTGAAGCTGATCGGTGCGCCGTCGAGAATGATTTCGCCCGACGTCGGCTGGACGACGCCCGAAAGGATCTTCATCAGCGTTGATTTGCCCGCCCCATTCTCACCGAACAACGTGGTGATCTGACCGCGATGGATATCGAAATTGACGCCCTTGAGGGCATGCACGCTGCCATAGGATTTGGCAATATTGCGGGCAGCCAGGACGACCTCGCCAAGGACTTCGGATGCGGAGATCGGCTCGCTCATTTGACGTCGACCTTGACCGGAGTTACGAGCCAGTTTTTCGGGTTGATGAGTTTGAAGACGCCGACGACAGTTGCCGTTTTGCCATCGAGTTGGTCCGGATCAAGGCCGGCGAATACGGCTTTCTTCATCTCGTTATTGATGGCCGAGCCGGCATCCTGATACTGAATCTGATTGGTGAACTGACCGAATTCGATCGTGCCTGTGGCATCGCGGAGGTCCGTGCCATTGACCGCAGGACCGGTCTGGACACGGACCACCGTCTCGGGAGGTAAGCCGTCGATCTTCATTTCGTTGGTATTGGATTTGCGCGCGCCGAAGGTGCCGTTCAAGGTCACTGGGATGACCGGACCGGTGCTCGTGGCAACGCCGTATTTCTCGCCGGCAGCCTTCTTGTCCGCCACGATCGCCGTCGCCAGCTCAGACGCAGCCACGGCCCTCTTTTCGACGTCCGCCTGGATCTTTGGAAACTGCTCGGCGCCGAAGGTTTCCGGAGAAAAGGCCTGCTGCCGCACGTCGCTCTCCGAGCCAATCTTGACGACCTTGGTGTCGAGCGCGATTGCGCCGATGACCACGATTGCCGCAATGGCACTGACGATGATCTTCAGGTTGCCTTTGCCTGGCGCGGATGCTGCATGAGCGGGCTGAGTATTCATTGCTGACGACCTTTGCGGCTGGTCGGATTTATGCCGGAAGAGGATGAAACTGGCGAAAGCCTTGCGGCTGCTTCATCGAAGACGGGACGTTTCGAAAACCGCATCGAGGTGCGGAAACCTGCCGAGCCTGGCAGTGTGATGATGAGCGGGAAAAATGCACATCCGAACCTCCTCCATGTCGGACCGGCGCTTGTCTCCTCCAACCGCCTGGGCCGCAATTCCTCTCAGCAGCGATGCCTGCGTGATAGGTAAATGGTGTTTATGCCAAAAATCATGTTATCAAATTGTCCGTCTGTCAACAGGCGTTTTGTGGATTGGCGCTGACAACATAACATTGAAAGTGTGCTTGACGCGACGAGAAGGCACCTGAACTTCAGCGTGCGCTCCGGCCAAAAAGGTGACCATTCACCAAACTAAATTGAGATATATAATTGATTTGAAAGGATAAATAACGTGGAGCGAGTTCTCCTTGCACGCAGCCGTCGCCGCAAATCGCTGAGGCTGTCACCAGCGCTGGTTGTGTAGATTGGTTTATATTTTATCTGAAAAAAATTTCATTGCGAGAAAAATCTTACTGGAAGAATGATATCTTTGTGTTATCTTTTGATCAGGCTTATGGGAGGTTTTGAAATGGATCGGGTCTCAAGATCTCGGAGCGCGATCTGCGCGCCAGCTGACTTGCCCGTGAATTCGAAGTGTGGTCGCTTGCGCCCTTTGCTGGCGGTGCCGACCGGGAGAATATGAGACATGAAATCGATGCGCGTTTTGCCCCTCGTGACGCTCGACGTGATTGCTGGATAATCCGCGATGGATGTCAGCCAACAGGTCATCATCGGTATCGATGCGGGAACATCGGTCATCAAGGCGGTTGCCTTCGACCTTTCCGGCCGTCAGATCGCGGCCGCATCCGTTCGCAACAAATATTCAAGCGGCAGCGATGGTTCGGCCACGCAATCGCTCGCTCAGACCTGGGAGGATTGTGTCGGTGCGCTTTGCGGCCTTGGCGAGAAGGTCGAGGATCTTGCATCGCGCACCGCGGCGATCGCGGTGACGGGGCAGGGGGACGGAACATGGTTGGTGGGTTCCGGCAATCTGCCTGTCGCCGATGCCTGGCTCTGGCTCGACGCGCGTGCCGCGCCGACCGTGGTGTCACTTGCCGGCCAGCAAACAGACAGGGCGCGTTTCGAGCAGACGGGCACGGGACTGAATACCTGCCAGCAGGGCGCGCAGCTCGCTCATATGGATCGGGTGGCGCCGGAGCTTCTGGACCGGGCGGAAACGGCGCTGCACTGCAAGGACTGGCTCTACCTCAATTTTACCGGTGTGCGGGCGACCGACCCTTCGGAGGCAAGCTTCACCTTCGGTGATTTCAGGACGCGGCGATATTCGCCTGTTGCCATCGACGCGCTCGGGTTGACGCATCGCCGCGCGCTTCTGCCCGATATTGTCGATGGAACAGAAATCAGCCATCCGCTGACGGCGGAAGCGGCGCGGGCCTGCGGCCTGCTGGCCGGCACGCCGGTCAGCCTCGGTTATGTCGACATGGTGATGACGGCGCTCGGCGCCGGTGTTCGCAGCGGTGGGCGCAACGCAGCCTGTTCGACGATCGGTTCGACTGGCGTGCATCTGCGCGCAAAGCCGGTGGCCGACGTTCATCTCAACCGCGAGGGCACTGGATACGTCATCGCCCTGCCGATCCCGGGTACCGTTACCCAGGTGCAGACCAATATGGGTGCGACGATCAATATCGACTGGCTGCTGGAGATGGCCGCTTATCTGATGGCGGAGGCCGGAAAGCCTGTCACCCACGCCGAGCTCGTCGCCAGGATTGACCGCTGGTTTTTCGAAAGCCAGCCCGGATCGGTCGTCTATCATCCCTATATTTCCGAGGCGGGAGAGCGTGGTCCCTTCGTCAATGCGCAGGCCCGGGCAGGCTTTTCTGGTCTTTCGGTTCGCCACGGGTTTCCAGACCTCATTCGCGCGGTTGTCGAAGGTCTGGCGCTGGCGACGCGCGATTGTTACGCCGCCATGGGCGATATGCCGGAAGAGTTGCGCGTCACCGGCGGCGCCGTGCGTTCTAGCGCGCTGCGACGCTCCCTGACCGCGTCACTCAAGGCGCCGATCCGCCTGTCCCGCCGTGAAGAGACCGGAGCGGCTGGCGCCGCCATGATGGCTGCTGTGGCGATCGGCGCCTACAAGACAATGGACGAGTGCATCGCCGACTGGGTCACGCCGCTGCTCGGCGAAGCCGAGGAGCCGATCGGCGAGGAAGCCGCCCGCTTCGATCTGCTTTATTCCGCTTATGCCGATATCCGAAAGGCCATGCCCGCCGCCTGGGAAACACTGGCCCGAACCGCGGCGATGTCGCCCGCAAAATGAATCGCTGATGCAAAAGGCATCCGAGGGAGCATGACATGACCGAACCCCAAATCCTGGATCTTTTCGTCATCGGCGGCGGTATCAACGGCGCGGGAATTGCGCGCGACGCCGCCGGGCGCGGCTTGAAAGTCGCCTTATGCGAAAAGGACGACCTGGCTCAGGGCACCTCCTCCCGCTCGGGCAAGCTCGTGCATGGCGGCCTTCGCTATCTGGAATATTACGAATTCCGCCTAGTGCGGGAGGCGCTGATCGAACGCGAGGTGCTGCTCAACGCGGCCCCGCATATCATCTGGCCGATGCGTTTCGTGCTGCCGCACAGTCCCGAGGATCGCCCCGCCTGGCTCGTCCGGCTCGGCCTCTTCCTTTACGATCATCTCGGAGGTCGCAAGAAGTTGCCTGGCACCCGCACGCTCAATCTGCTGCGTGATCCCGAAGGTACGCCCATACTCGATCAATATACCCGCGGTTTCGAATATTCGGATTGCTGGGTGGATGATGCCCGCCTCGTCACCTTGAATGCGGTGAGCGCGGCTGAGAAGGGTGCCCTGGTGCTTACCCGCTCGCCGGCGGTGTCGGCGCGCCGGGAAAACGGCCAATGGACGATCACGACAAAAAGCAGCACGAGCGGCGAGACGCGGACCTTCCGTGCCAAATGTCTCGTCAATTGCGCCGGCCCGTGGGTCACCGACATCATCAACCGCGTCGCCGGCTCCAATTCCAGCCGCAATGTGCGTCTGGTCAAGGGCAGCCACATCATCGTGCCGAAATTCTGGGCTGGCTCCAATGCTTATCTGGTTCAAAACCACGACAAACGCGTCATCTTCATCAACCCTTATGAGGGCGACAAGGCGCTGATCGGCACGACGGACATCGCCTATGAAGGCCGGGCTGAGGATGTGGCGGCCGACGAGGCGGAAATCGACTATCTGCTGAAGGCGGTGAACCGATATTTCAAGGAGAAGCTGCGCCGTCAGGATGTGCTGCACAGCTTCGCCGGCGTGCGCCCGCTGTTTGACGACGGCAAGGGCAATCCTTCGGCGGTGACTCGCGACTACGTGTTCGATCTTGACGAGACCGGGGGAGCGCCGCTTCTCAATGTCTTCGGCGGCAAGATTACGACATTCAGAGAGCTTGCCGAACGTGGCATGCAGCGCCTCAAACACGTTTTCCCGAACATGGGCGGCGCTTGGACGGAAAAGGCGCCGCTGCCGGGTGGGGAGATGCCCAATGCCGACTACGAGACCTTCGCCAACAGCCTGCGTGACACCTATCCGTGGATGCCGCGAAAACTCGTCCATCACTATGGCCGTCTCTATGGCACGCGCACGAAGAACCTGGTGGCCGCGGCAACGGACCTGCAAGGCCTCGGGCGCTATTTCGGCGGGCAGCTTTACGAGGCTGAAGCCCGTTATCTCGCCGCCACCGAATGGGCGGAGACGGCCGAGGACATCCTCTATCGCCGCACCAAGCACTACCTGCATCTGAGCGAGGCAGAGCGGGCAGCCTTTGCCGACTGGTTTGCTTCATCCCATCTTGCCGCCGCCTGAGGAGGCCTTGATGCCGCTTTCGCTTTCGCTGAACACCAATCCGCTGGTGAACCGTTTTGCCGACCCGGACGACCTGATCGAGACGGTGGCTCGGGACCTGCGCATCCGCGACCTCCAGCTGACGCATGAATTCATCAATCCGAGCTGGCAGGCCCCGGTCATCCGCCGTCTGACCCGCCAGATGAAAGCAGCGTTGGAGCGCACCGGCGTTCGCGTTACCTCGGGCATGACTGGACCTTATGGACGGCTGAACCATTTCGGGCACCCGGATGCCGAGGTCCGCCGCTATTACGTGGATTGGTTCAAGACCTTCGCCGACATTACCGCTGATCTCGGCGGGCATTCCGTCGGCACGCAATTTGCGATCTTCACCTACAAGGACTTCGACGATGCAAGCCGGCGCGAGGAATTGATCAAGATCGCTATCGACTGCTGGTGCGAAGTCGCAGAGCATGCCAGGGCCGCTGGTCTTTCCTATGTCTTCTGGGAGCCAATGAGCATCGGCCGCGAATTCGGCGACACGATCGAATCCTGCCTTGCGTTGCAGGCACGACTGACTGCCGCCGATATGGCGGTGCCGATGTGGATGATGGCGGATATCGACCATGGCGACGTCACGTCCGCCAATCCCGACGACTACGACCCCTATGCCTGGGCGCGGGCCGTACCGAAGCAGTCGCCGATCATCCATATCAAGCAGAGCCTGATGGACAAGGGCGGCCACCGGCCGTTCACAGCGGAATTCAATGCCAAGGGCCGAATTCAACCCGCTCCGCTGTTGGAAGCTTTCGCGGCAGGCGGCGCCGATGAGAATGAGATCTGCCTCGAACTTTCCTTCAAGGAACGTGAGCCGAACGATCGCGAGGTTATCGCGCAGATTGCCGAAAGCGTCGCCTTCTGGGCGCCGTATATCGACACCGGCGCCGCAGACTTGAAGATATGATCCGGCGATTTACAAAGGCTGGTCGTTATCAGGCGGCATAGCCGTCGAAGAATGGGAAGGATGCGGCGATGACGGATGCCGATGATACGCTTGCCGTGCGGGCCGCCTGGCTTCATTACGCCGGCGGACTGACGCAGTCTGACGTTGCCCGGCGCCTTGGCATTCCCTCGGTCAAGGCGCATCGACTGATTGCGCGGGCTGTTGCCGATGGCGTCGTCAAGGTCACGATCGACGGCGATATCGTTGAATGCGTCGAACTGGAGACGCGGCTCGCGGAGCGCTTCGGATTGCAATATTGCGAGGTCGCGCCCGATCTTGGCGAAGAGGGCCTGCCGCTGCGCGCGCTCGGTCATGCGGGAGCTGGCTATCTGAAGCGCGAGATCGAACACGGTAACCACTCGGTTATTGGCCTTGGCCACGGCCGTACGCTCTCGGCTGCCGTTCAATATATGCCGCGGACGAATGCCAAGCATATGCGCTTCGTTTCCCTGCTTGGCGGCCTCACGCGAAACTACGGCGCCAATCCCTATGACGTCATGCACCGTATCGCGGAAAAGACGGGCACACATGCCTATGTCATGCCCGTTCCCTTCTTCGCCAACACTGCCGAGGATCGGGAGGTGCTCAGGGCGCAACGCGGCGTCAAGGAAGTGTTCGATCTCGCCAATGACGCCGACCTGAAGCTCGTCGGCTTGGGGACAGTGGACGCCGAGGCCCAGCTGGTGCTCTCCGGCCTGGTCGAGCCGGGTGAGATCGAGGACATCGCCGCCGCCGGTGGCGTCGGCGAAATCCTCGGCCACTTTTTCAATGCGGATGGCCAGATCCTCGATACGGCTCTGACCGGTCGCACGCTTTCGGCCTCCTTTCCGACGACGACGAAGGAGCGCCTCGTGGCCCTCGCGGGCGGACAGGCCAAGGTGGCCGCGATACGGGCCATCCTGCGCAGCCGCCGTCTTCACGGGCTCGTTACTGATGAACGGACCGCGCGTGCGCTCCTGGATTGATGATTTCTGCCACATGTCTCAGCGCATAATCACACTGCATAGTGTTGAAATTAACATTTTAGATGTTATATTGTTATTGAACTGGGATTGAGACGTATGAAACGGGAAGAGCGCCAGCAGCTGATCGTCAATCTGCTCGTTGAGGGCAAGACCGTCGAAGTGGACGATCTTGCCGAACGGTTTTCCGTCTCCAAGATGACCATTCACCGCGATCTCGACGACCTCGAACAGGCAGGTGTGCTGCGTAAGGTGCGCGGTGGCGCGACGATCGATGCCGGAACGCAATTCGAGAGCGATTTTCGCATTCGTGAACGTCAGGGCGGCGAAGCCAAGGTTGCGATGGCGCAGGAAGCGCTGGCCCTGGTCGAACCTGGCATGACGGTCATGGTCAATGACGGCTCGATGGCCGCGGTACTCGGCGAGATGCTGCTGCGTAAGCGGCCGTTGACGGTGATTACCAACAACGCAGCGATCATGGAGCGGTTGAAGGGTGAAAACGGCATAGCACTGATTGCGCTCGGAGGCATCTATTCCGCGAAATTCAACGCCTATCTCGGCGTCGTGACAGAAGAAGCGCTGTCACGCCTGAGGGCGGATATCGCTTTCATTTCGACGCCGGCGGTCAGCGGCAGGCTCGCCTATCACATGGACGACAATGTCGTTCGCGCCAAGCGAGCGATGATCTCGTCTTCGGCCAGAAGCTGCCTCCTGGTCAACCACCAGCGCATCGGCCACACGGCGTTGCATGTCATGGCGGACCTTGCTGATTTCGACACTATTATCACCGATAGCGCACCGACGGCCGCTGTTCTCAACGAATTCGATCGGGCGGGCATCAAGCTCACCATCGCTCCAGCACAGGATCAGGCATGACGGAGAAACCGCGCTTCTGGATTGGCACCAGCTGGAAGATGAACAAGACGCTCGCGGAGGCCGAGCATTTCGCCCGCGGCCTCGCGGCGGCTGACGCTGCGCGCGACCCTGTCATCCAGCGCTTCGTGATCCCGCCGTTTACAGCCGTGCGGGAGGTCAAGCGCATGCTTGCAAAGACCTCCGTCAAGGTCGGTGCGCAGAACATGCATTGGGCGGATCAGGGCGCCTGGACGGGTGAAATCTCCCCCTTGATGCTGAAGGATTGCGATCTCGATATCGTCGAGCTTGGGCATTCCGAGCGGCGCGAGTTCTTCGGGGAGACGGATGAGACGGTCGGGCTGAAGACGGAGGCGGCGGTTCGCTATGGCCTGATCCCGCTTATCTGCATCGGCGAAACCCTTGCCGACCGGGAGAGCGGAAAAGCCGCGGAAATCCTTGCGGTCCAGGTGCATGGGGCGCTTTCGAAGCTTTCCGACGAGCAGAAATCGGCGGAAATCCTCCTTGCCTATGAGCCTGTATGGGCGATCGGCGAAAAAGGCATTCCGGCAACGGCGGATTATGCCGATGCACGCCAGGCCGAGATCATCGCCGTCGCCGAAGCAGCGCTCGGGCGGAAAATCCCCTGCCTCTACGGCGGGTCGGTCAATCCACAGAACTGCGAGGAACTGATTTCGAGCCCGCATATCGACGGGCTCTTCATCGGCCGTTCCGCTTGGAACGTCGAGGGCTATCTCGACATCCTTTCGAAATGCGCCGCCAAACTCCAAGGAGAAAGATGATGAAGCTTGCAATTGCTGGAGACAGCGCCGGCGAAGGCCTCGCCAAGGTGCTCGCCGAACACCTCAAGGATCGGTTCGACGTTCATGAAGTGTCACGCATCAACGACGGGCTCGACCCGTTCTATGCCAACCTTTCGGATCGCGTTGCCTCGGGCGTGATCGATGGCACCTATGACAAGGCTATCCTGGTTTGTGGCACCGGCATCGGCGTCTGCATCTCGGCCAATAAAGTGCCTGGCATCCGTGCTGCTCTGACGCACGACACCTATTCGGCCGAGCGTGCTGCTCTTTCCAACAACGCGCAGATCATCACGATGGGCGCGCGCGTCATTGGACCTGAGCTCGCAAAGTCGATCGCCGACGCATTTCTCGCTCAGACATTCGACCAGAACGGTCGTTCGGCCGGCAATGTCTCCGCGATCGATGAGCTCGACGCAAAATACAGCGCGCGTTGAGAGCGTCACGCAAGCGGCCGGCTATCCGCCGGCCGCTGCGAGCGCATCAGCGTCGTCATCACGATCAACCTCAGCTTCAGGCGATGGCTGCGGTCGCGGTAGGGCCGGGTCTATCAAGTCCTTTTCGCCGTTAGAATCTCCCCTGCGGACGAAATCTTCTCGCCGGTCTCCGCGGTGTCGCGCCCGACCCAAAGTCGCCCCGATCTATTGAGAGGCCTAGACCGGTTTCTCATGAACAACGGCATCTCTAAATGCCTCGCAGATGACGCGATGACCGGCATCGTTGGGGTGTGTGAAATCAGGCGAGGCCAGTGCGCCATCGCCATATGCTTTCATTCGTTCATAGACAGGCGCGTAGAAGATGCGAAAATTTTGCGCCAGTTCTCGCACGGTTTGGACATAGACTTCAAAGCCCTGACGTGTCTGTCCGGTGAAGCCAGTGCTTCCTACCGAAAAACCTCGATCGGGAATATGGGGCGGGCTGCCGATCGCAAGCCTTTCCGCATGGCCTGCCTCGATCAGTTTCTCCAGCATATTCGCATAATCACGACGGAAGCTCTTCGCGTTCATGCTGTCGGGCGCGGCCGTATAGCGGGCGTCGTTATAGCCGTAGAGGATGAGGATCGCGTCGCGATGCGGGGCATCGAGCAGCGCCCCGGCAAATCGGCTGACGCCGTTGTCTGCTCGCGCTTTGCCATCGGCAAGCGGTGAGGCCTGCAGCACCGTCCCAGGGATTGCGTGATTGTAAAGCGGTAAGGCGTCGAGCTCAGCTGGGAAGAGCGCCGGCCAGGCCAGATGCGGCTGGCTAGCGTTGAACCCGGCGGTGATGCTGTCGCCGAAGACGCGGATTCCGGAAATCCCCAGCGATTTCAGATGCTCTGCAAATGTCATCGATCGTCACACGTTTTCGCGCTTGACAGCAACTCGGAAAATCCCGTTTATACGTATTAGCTGCTAATACGCATTAGCAGTCAAGAGGAGATCCGGAGGATGCGACGTGGCAGGCACTAAGCGCTTGACTCAGCACGATATTGCCAAACTGGCCGGCGTCAGTCAGGCGACCGTCTCGCTTGTGCTGAATGGTGCACCGACGGCCTTGGCGCGTATTCCCCAGGAAACCCGCGAGCGCGTCCAGCAGGTCATCCGCACGACGGGGTATGTGGCCGATCCGATCGCCCGGCGGATGGCCAAGGGTCTCAACCGCATTCTCGGCGTCTTCACCTACGAGCCGGCTTTTCCGAGCGAGCAGGCGGATTTCTTTGCGCCGTTCCTGCTCGGCATCGAGGAGGAAGCGCAGGCGCAGAATTATGACCTCTTGCTTCTGACCGGCGCCGGCGTCGGCCGGGAGCGGAAGATTTTTGCCGACGGCAACCGGCTGCGGATCGCCGATGGCTGCCTCGTCCTTGGTCGCGAATTCGATCGGGCCGAGCTCAAGCGGCTGGTTACCGGCGATTATCCCTTCGTGGCGATCGGCCGACGTGAGGACGCCGGCGGACCCGTTCCCTACGTCGGCGGTGATTACGCGAATGGCACGCGGGCGCTGGTCGAAAAGGCGCGCGCACTCGGTCATGATCGGCTGGCCTTCATCGGCCCAAGCGGATCGGCTGAATCCATCGTTGACCGCTGGCGCGGATTTTCAGGCGCGATCACCGGAAGTGCCGAACTGGTTTTGCATGTGGACGAGGTCGGCCGGAGCGCCGTCGATACGCTCGATGCGATTGTCAGAAGCGGCGCGAGCGCGGTCTTCTTCGTCGAACTGGCCGACGCGGTGCGTGTTGAAGCGGCGGCGCGCGAGCGCGGCCTGTCCATTCCGAACGACTTTTCGGCCGTGGTGCTCGGAAGCCACGTACGGGCCGAGCGCAGCCATGTGCAGTTCACCTCCTTCAACATTCCTCGCGAGGAGATGGGGCGGCAGGCGACCGCAATGCTCGTGCGCCGCATCGAGGATGCCGCGCCCGTCGAACAAATTCTTCTGACCTGCGAACCGGTCGAGGGTCAAACCCTCGGACCAGCAAAGAAACGGACCTGAGAACGTGACAGACATGGCGGCAAAAGAGATGCGAGCGGATATTCTGGTGGTGGGCGGCGGCCTCGGCGGCGTCGCGGCAGCGCTTGGCGCCTGCCGGGCCGGCAAGAGCGTCATCATGACCGAGGAATTCGAATGGATCGGCGGCCAGTCGACCAGCCAGGGTGTGCCATCCGACGAACATAGCTGGGTCGAACAGTTCGGCATCACGCGCTCCTATCGCAGGCTGCGCAACGGCGTGCGGCAATATTATCGCGACAACTATCCGCTGACCGAGGGCGCCCGCACCTGGGGCGATCTCAATCCCGGCGGCGGCTGGGTGAGCCGCATCTGCGCCGAGCCGCGCGTCAGCCTGGCGGTCATGGAAGCGATGCTGATGCCGTATCGAGGCGCCGGCCGTCTGAGGGTGTTGCAGCCCTATCGTCCCGTCGCTGCTGATGTCGAAGGCGACACCGTGCGCTCCGTCACCGTCCGCCATCGCGACACGAACCGTGAGGTCGTCATCTCGGCCGACTATATCCTTGACGCTACCGAGCTCGGCGACCTTCTGCCGATGACCGGCACGGAGTATGTCAAAGGCTTCGAGGCACAGTCCGATACCGGCGAACCGAGCGCACCGTCCGAAGCGCAGCCCGACAATGTCCAGGCAGTCTCGATCTGCTTTGCGGTCGATTGCGTCGATGGCGATCAGACGATCGACAAGCCTGACAATTACGACTACTGGCGCAAATACCAGCCGCATTTCTGGGGCGGCCCACTGCTCGGCTTCACCGCGCCCCACCCGCGCACGCTGGAATCCACCACGCGCAGCTTCACGCCCAATGTCGACGACAACCCGCTGCTCGTCGATGCCGATCAGCGCAAGGGTGGCGGTGACGAGAATCTCTGGCTCTTCCGCCGCATTGCGGCACGGCGCAATTTTGAGCCCGGCTTCTACCAGTCGGACATTTGCTTCGTAAACTGGCCGATGATCGACTACATGGACGGAACGATTATCGACGTGTCCGAGGAGGACAAGGCCCGACATCTGAAGGCGGCCGCCGATCTTTCCTATTCGGTCTTTTACTGGCTGCAGACCGAGGCGCCACGCATCGATGGCGGCCAGGGTTACCGGGGCTTGAGGCTTCGCGGCGACATCACCGGCACCGAGCACGGCCTCGCCATGGCGCCCTATATCCGTGAAGGCCGCCGCATCAAGCCAGTCACCCGCATTACCGAGCAGGATCTCTCCTATGCGGTGCGCGGCGACAAGGGCGCGATGAGCTATCGCGACAGCATCGGCATCGGCATGTACCGCATCGACCTTCATCCCTCGACCGGTGGCGACAACTATATCGACGTGCCGTCCTGCCCCTTCGAGATTCCGCTCGGCGCGCTGCTGCCGCAGCGCATGACGAACCTCATTGCCGCGGGCAAGAATATCGGCACCACCCATATCACCAATGGCTGCTACCGCCTGCACCCGGTCGAATGGAATATCGGCGAAGCGGCCGGCATGCTTGCGGCCCACTGCCTCGACAAGGGGCTGAAGCCTCACCAGGTCCAGGAAAACGACGCGCATCTCCACGACTTCCAGCAGGAACTCGTCCGGGAGGGCATCGAAATCCGCTGGCCGGTCATCGGGGCCTACTAAGCAGCCATCTCAGCAACCCATCTTTGGAGGAGGAACGGGAATGAACAAGAACAGGACACTGAAAACGGCAATTGCGGCGCTTGCCGTTGCCGTGCCGCTCGCCTGGAGCGGCATCGCCAAGGCTGAGGACGCGATCAAGCTGCGCATGACCATCTGGAGTGCGGCAGAAGCGCATCTGAAGCTGTTCAATGAGATCGCTGCCGGCTTCAAGAAGGACCACCCCAACGTCACCGTGACCTTCGAGTCGCTGCCGTTCGACACCTATACGACGGCGCTGACCACCCAGATTGCCGGCGGCAATGCGCCTGATATGGCCTGGATCTTCGAGACAGCTGCCTATGACTTCGTCAATTCCGGCGCGCTCTATCCGCTCACCGATACGCTGAAGGCGACGCCAGGCTACAATCTCGACGAGGTGAGCGCGACTGCCACGGAGCGCTGGCAAAAGGACGGCACGCTCTATGCCTATCCTTTCTCCACTTCACCCTTTGCGGTGTTCGTCAACAACGACCTGATCAAGGCGGCAGGGGCAAAGACACCTGCCGAGTTGATCGCGGCTGGCGAATGGACCTGGGACAATGCCATTGCGACCGCTTCGGCCGTTGGCGAGAACGGCAAGGGTGGCCTGATCGTGCGCGATTTCAACTACCAGATCTGGCAGAACCTTGCTTCGATCTGGAACGGCTTTGGTGCGGCCCCCTGGAGCGCCGATGGCAAGACCTGCACAATGACCGAGAAGCCGATGGTCGATGCGCTCACCTTCGTCCATGACGCGATCTTCAAGAAGAAGGCGATCCCCGGTCCCGGTGAAAATGTCGATTTCTTCGCCGGCAATGCGGCGATGACCATCACTCAGATCAGCCGCGCCTCGCTGCTGCCGAAGGATAAGCCCTTCTCCTGGGATCTCGTGCCGCTGCCGAAGGGACCGGCAGGAGATTACGCGCTGATCGGCCAGGCCGGCATCGGCGTCATGCAGTCGGGCAAGAACGCCAAGACAGCCGCTGAATTCATCGCCTATATGACGAACGCGGAAAACTCGGCCAAGCTCAGCCAGTTCTTCCCCTCGGCCCGCAAGTCGCTACTCAACGCCGAGGTGCTGAAGAAGACCAATCCGCTGCTCAGCCAGGAACAGATCGACAAGGTCGTCATCGCGGGCATCGCGACCGGCAAGGTCATTCCCGGCCATACCGGCTTTGCCCAGATCCAGCAGACAGTTCGCTCCGGCCTCGATGCCGTCTGGCGTCCGGATGCGGATGTCGCCGGCACGCTCCAGACGATCTGCGGCCAGATCGGCCCGCTGCTCAAGCGCTGAGGAGATAAGAGATGGCTGTCACGCAGGATAACGCAATACCGGAAGGCCGCTCCTCGTCGCCGTTCTGGACGGTTGCGCGGCGCGACAGCCTTGCCGGCTTTCTGTTCATTGCCCCGCAGTTGATCGGCATCATCGTCTTCGTGCTGATCCCGCTCGGTCTGGTCTTCTGGTATTCGCTGCACGAATGGAACGTGCTTGCCAATACCTTCACCTATACGGGTACGCAGAACTACCAGATGCTGATTGAGGATCCGAACCTACTGCAGGTGCTCGGTTCGACCGCCATCTTCTCCGCCGGGCTTGTGGTTCTCAACCTGTCGTTGGCCTTGCTGCTGGCGGTGCTGTTGAACCAGAAGCTCGCGGGCATCACGATCTTCCGGACGTTGTTCTTTTCGCCTGTTGTCGTGTCGCTGGTGGCCTGGACGATCGTCTGGGGGTTTCTGTTGCAGAAGAACGGCGGCATCAACGGCATGCTGCTGCTGTTTGGCATCGAGGGTCCGAATTGGCTGCGGGGCGAAACCTCCGCGATGATCTCGGTCATCGTCGTGCAGGTGTTCAAGAATGTCGGCCTCAATATGATCCTGTTTCTTGCAGCCCTTCAGGGCGTGCCGAACGAGCTCTATGAGGCGGCCCGCATCGATGGCGCCCCGCGCTTCAAGCAGTTTCGCCGCATTACCCTGCCGCTGATCAGCCCGACTATCCTTCTGACTTCGATTATCACCATCGTCGGATCTCTGCAGGTCTTCGCGCAGATCGCTGTGCTGACGCAGGGTGGTCCAGGTCTCTCGACGACGGTGCTCGTCTATTACCTCTACCAGCAAGCCTTCCAGTTTCACTTCTTCGGCTACGGTTCGACGCTTTCGATCCTGCTCTTCCTGATCGTGGCCATTCTGACATTCGCCCAGTGGCAATTGCGCAAGAGGATCGTATTCTATGAAAGCTGAGATCTCGCCGCGGATGAGGGTTATTCTCTACGGGCTGATGTGCGTGCTGCTCATCCCCTTCGTCTTCCCGACCTGGTGGATGGTGACGTCTTCGGTGAAGCCGATCAGCGATATCTTCGCCTTTCCACCGCAACTTTTCCCGCAGAGCTATGACTGGACGACCTATGGCAAGGTCTTCGAGCTGCAGCCTTTCGTCAAGCAATACTGGAATTCGGCCTATATCGCCGCCCTGGTGACGATCGGCACGATGATCGTTTCGTCGATGGCCGGCTACGCTTTCGCACGCATCAGGTTTCCCTTCGCCAACACGATCTTCATGGTCGTGCTGCTCGGCCTTTTGATCCCGTCGGAAGTCACGATCGTGCCGCTCTTCCAGATGTTTTTGAAGGCGGGCATGGTCAACACCCATTGGCCGCTGATCCTCGTGCCGATCTTCGGTGCGCCGAGTGTTTTCGCCACCTTCGTCATGCGGCAGTTTTTCGTGACGTTGCCGGTCGAGTTGGAAGAGGCAGCGCGCGTCGATGGCCTCGGACGTTTCAAGATCTTCCGCAAGATCGCGCTGCCACTTGCCAGGCCGGCACTGGCCTCCGTTGCGATCTTCACCTTCCTGCATTCCTGGAATCTCTATCTCGAACCGATCGTGTTCCTGTCGAGCGCGGAGAAGTTCACTTTGCCCCAGGCTCTCACCCAATATACCGACGCCTATGGCGGGCCGATGTGGAATATCCAGCTCGCCGCGGCAACACTCACAGCGTTGCCTGTTCTCGTCGTCTTCATCATCGCGCAGAAGCAATTCGTCGAAGGGCTCGCGCATACCGGCCTCAAGGGCTGAAGAACCGGATTTTCCTCATGGCTGACGTTACCCTTTCCCATGTCCGCAAGAGTTATGGTGCACTCGACATCATTCATGGCGCCGACCTTGGCATCCGCGACGGCGAATTCGTCGTGCTGGTCGGGCCTTCGGGCTGCGGCAAGTCCACATTGCTCAGGATGATCGCCGGGCTTGAGACGATTACCGGCGGAGATATCAGGATCGGCGGGCGGGTGGTCAACGATCTAGACCCAAAGGATCGCGACATCGCCATGGTCTTCCAGAACTACGCGCTCTATCCGCATATGACGGTCGCGACCAATATGGGCTTCTCACTGGAGCATCGCGGTACCAGCAAGTCGGAGATCGCGAAGCGGGTGAAATGGGCGGCCGATATTCTCGGCCTGTCTCAGCTTCTCGATCGCTATCCGCGCCAGCTCTCCGGCGGTCAGCGCCAACGCGTCGCCATGGGCCGAGCGATCGTTCGCAATCCGCAAGTTTTTCTGTTCGACGAACCTTTGTCGAACCTCGACGCCAAACTGCGCGTTGTCATGCGTGGCGAAATCAAGAGCCTGCACCAGAGGCTCAAGACCACGACCATCTATGTCACCCATGACCAGGTGGAAGCCATGACCATGGCCGACAAGATCGTCGTGCTGAACGCTGGCAGAGTGGAACAGATTGGCGCGCCGCTTGACCTCTACGACCGCCCGGCCAACCAGTTCGTGGCCGGTTTCATCGGATCGCCATCCATGAATTTCCTGAACGGCACAATCACCGACAAGGGCTTCGCGGCACCCGGCATTGTCTTGCCACTGCCACAGACTGCACCTGAATTGAGCGACCGCGAGGCTGTTTACGGCATCCGGCCCGAACATTTCTCGCTCGACGACGCTGGCGTGCCGGCCGAGATTGTCCTGGTCGAGCCGATGGGTTCGGAAACCCAGGTGACGATGAAGCTCGGCGAGACGCAGGTTACCGGCGTCTTTCGTGAGCGCGTATCGATGTCTGCGGGCGTGAGGATCCGCGTCCGACCGGAGCTCTCCAGTATCCACCTCTTCGCCGCCGATGGTGGCCAGCGTCTGAACTGAGGCCGTTCCCATGCCTTCCTATCCGGAAACCAGGCTAACAAAAGCGCTGCGCGAGGGCGAATTCCCGATCATCGTCTCGCTCGCGCGTCACGATCTCGACCTCGCCAGGGCTGCTATCGACGCGGGTGCCTTTGCAATCAAGGTCCATCTCAACGCCTATCATCGCGCCACAGGCACCACCTTCGGCAGCTTTGCCGAAGAGCGACCGTTTTTCGAGGATCTTGCAACGCTCGGCGTGCCGCTTCTTGTCATGGCCGGGCAGGAAAGGGTTCCGAGCCCGCAAGAGATGGACGCGCTCGCCGATCTAGGTTTCGAGGGATTCAACATCTATGTCAGCGACATGCAGCAGCATCTGCTGCAATCGAAGCTACGGCCCATTCCTGCGCTTGGCGAGGCGAGTACCGACGAGGACCTGACGAAGATTCTCGACATTCCCGGTGCGATGATGGAAGCCTCGGTCGCTTCCTTTGCAGACTATGGAAAGCCGCTCGACGGGACCGATCTTGATCGCTACCGGACCATCGCGAGCAAGGCGGGTATTCCGGTCATCGCGCCAAGCCAGAAGAAGTTTGTGCCGGATGATATGCCGACGCTGAGGGACGCGGGTATTGCGGCCCCTCTGCTTGGCGTTATCGTCACCGGCACGACGCCGGAGAGCATGAGAGCGGCGGTCACGCCGATCGTCGCCGCAACGCGACGATGAATCTCAGCGCCGATGGCCGCGGTCTTACTCCGCGGCCAGCTTCGCCTGGCCGTTGGCCTCGACAATCGACTGCAGCACGGAAAGCTCCTCGGCTGTCAGATCCGTGAGCGGAGCGCGCACGGCGCCCGGATCGCGGCCGATGACTTTCAGCCCGGCCTTGATGATGGAGACTGCATAGCCCTTCTTGCGATTGCGTAGCGCAACGAAGGGGAAGAAGAAATCCTTCAAGATCTGGTCGACGGTCTTCTGGTCGCCTGCCCTGAGCGCCTTGTAGAACCGTTGCGAAAGAGCCGGCACAAAGTTGAAGACGGCCGAGGAGTATGTGGTAACGCCGGCGGCGAAATAGGCCTGAGCGTAGACTTCGTGGGTCGGCATGCCGCCGACATAGACAAGGCGGTCGCCAATCTTGGTCGTGATCTCGATGACCCGATCGACGTCGCCGACACCGTCCTTGAAGCCGACGAGATTGGGGCACTCATCGCAAAGCTGAGCGATGCTGTCGGCCGACAGGATCGCGTTGTCCCGGTTATAGACGATCACGCCGATCCCGACCGACTGGCAGACAGCCTTCACATGGGCGACAAGCCCGGCCTGCTCGGCAAACATCAGATAGGGCGGAAGAAGGAGCAGACCATCGGCATCGGCCTTTTCGGCAGCGCGCGCAATATCGATGGCAAGTGACGTGCCATAGCCAGTGCCGGAGATGATCGGCGTTTTGCCTGCGGCAGCCTTGGCGGCGCGAATGACGGCGGGGATTTCGGCCGGATTGAGGGAGAAGAATTCGCCCGTGCCGCCAGCGGCAAAAAGTGCGCTTGCATCAAAACCGGCCAGCCAGTTCACATGGTCGCGGTAGGCGGCTTCATTGAACTTGTTCTCGCTGTCGAAATGCGTCACCGGGAAGGAGAGGAGGCCGTCGCCCACGGCTTTCTTGATGGCGTTGGGATCCATGTTGAATTCCTTGAATAGTTGCTGATTGAAGGTGAGCGCCTCGCTCACATATGACCGGCTTCCATCGCCTCGAGCACCGCGGCTATGTAACCGTAGCAGAAGCTGAAGGCGACGCCTGTCGCGTCGCGGCCGCTGATGCGCGGCACATGGTCTGGCATGACCATATATTTGTAGCCGACCTCGCGGTAGACCTTCAGCGACCGCACCATGTCCATGTCGCCTTCATCGGGAAACGTTTCCATGAAGGAGAGTTTGCCGCCACTGATGTTGCGGAAGTGCAGATTGAAGATCTTTCCGCGCGTGCCGAACCAGCGGATGATGTCGTCGATCTCCTCGCGCGGATTGTCGAGCATCTCGCCGATCGAGCCCTGGCAGAAATTCAGGCCATGATAGGGGCTTTCGTGCATCTGCACGAATTTCTTCAGTCCATCCACAGTGCCAAGGACCCTGGTGACGCCGCGATAGCCCGGTGGCGTATAGGGATCGTGCGGATGGCAGGCAAGGCGCACCCTGTTGCTTTCGGCAACGGGAACCACGCGCTCGAGGAAGTAGTCGATGCGCTCCCAGTTCTCATCTTCTGAGAGGACGCCGGCAAGACCGGGCGCGGCCTGCTGATCGGCCCTTTCCCAGCGAAAGGCTTCGTTCAGAGAACCGCCGCGGCCTTTTTCGAGCTCCGTCCTGGGAATGCCGATGAGATTGAGATTGTATTTCGTGGCGGGGATCCCGGCCTTTGCGCAATTCTCGATCATCCGGCAGACGGCATCGATCTGCTGGTCGCGTTCCGGACCTCCGAGCAGGATATCGGGATAGGACGCCTTTTCGATCGGCTTGGAGGGGAGGGGAAGCTGGATCATGTCCAGAACGAGGCCGAAGCTCTCTACATGATCACGATGACGCTCGAGATCCTCCAGCGTCCAGCTCGACGGCGCACCGGGCGGGTCAGCGGAAATATGCTTTACGCCTAGCTGAGCAAAAACGCGAAAATCATCGTCGTCCCGCGCAGCGACCTGGGTTCCCAAATACACGATTAACCTCCCGATCATTCAAATCATGTCATATGACATAATATGAATTTCTGCGGTTGTCGAGCCTCATTGCTGCTCTGCAAGCATCCGGTATCGTCGCTGGCTCGCCATCATATGCGCGCGCATGGCCTGTCTCGCGCGGTCGGGATCCTGCTCGGCGATAGCCGCCAGGATCTCACCATGCTCTGCATGGACTTTTTCGAGATAGGCGCGGTCATTGGCCTCCGGCAAGGTCGGGAATTGGCCGCGCGGGATCGCGCGCGGTCCGAAATGACGCAGGGCATCGATGTAGAATCTGTTGTTAGAAGCATTGGCTATGGCGGTATGGAATTCATAATCGGCCTCGACTGTGGGCTCACCGCTCTCGATGAGTTGGGCCATTTTCCGGTTGGCAAGCCGAATTGCCGCCTCCTGTTCGGCCGTTCGGCGATAGGCGGCAATAGCGGCAGCTTCTCCTTCGACAGCCATGCGAAACTCCAGCAATTCCAGCGTTTCCGGAATGCTCTTGACTTCGACCGGCGTCAGGATCAGCCTGCCATGTGCCTTGGGATCGGAGACGAAGACACCCTTGCCTTGAACGGGACGGACGAATCCGGCCGCGCGCAGGTCGGCGATCGCCTCCCGCACGACCGTACGGCTGACCCCGAAGGCCGCCTCAAGCTGCGGTTCGGTTGGAAGCTGATCTCCCTCGCGAAGCTGTCCCGTTTCGATCTGCATGCGCAGCTGGTCGATGACCTGTTGCGCCAAACGCTGTCTGCCACGCGTGCCCGCCACCATTTCGTTGTTCCCCATTTTCTCGTCCTCGTCCGCATGGCACTTGCAAACTTCTTTGAAAAGTCATAATACGACATACGGACGACATATTATGTCTTGTATAGTAACTCAGGGAGGAGTTGCAATGAAGCATTTTTCTAGAAGCCTGTTTGTTGGCGTCGCATTCTGCGCGCTGACCTTGGCGGCGCCGGCACTTCGGGCGGCCACGCCTGCCGATCAGCTGGTCATCGGCACCTCGCTTGCCCAGGTTCTTTCGCTGGACCCGCAGCAGGCGACGGAGGCCAAGGCCAACGAAATCATGTCGAATCTCTACGACCGCTTGGTTGCCTCGACGCCTGACGGCAAGATCGTGCCGCAGCTTGCTGAAAGCTGGCAGGTCGATGACAAGGGGATCACGTTCAAACTGCGCGATGCGACCTTCGCCTCCGGAAATCCGGTGACGTCCAAGGACGTCGTCTATTCGCTCGGCCGTTTGCTGAAGCTCGATCAGGCCGCAGCCGCCAACCTCAAGCGCGTCGGCTATACGAAGGACAATGTCGATCAACTGGTCAAAGCCGTCGACGACAAGACGGTGCGCATCGATCTTTCGGGCGAGGTGACATCGGAGCTTCTGCTTTACCGTCTGGCCATGGTCATTGCGAGCGTCGTCGACAGCGTTGAAGTCCAGAAGCATGTCGCCAACGACGACTATGGCAACGCTTGGCTGAGAACCCATTCGGCCGGCTCCGGACCGTTTACGTTAAACCGCTGGGCGCCCAATGAACTTGTCATTCTCGACGCCAACAAGAATTATGTTGGGGGTGCTCCGAAGATGCGCCGCGTTATCGTCCGCCATGTTCCCGAAAGCCAGGTGGAGCGCCTGATGCTGGAGCGCGGCGATATCGACATAGCAAGCGCAATGACCGCGTCGGATCTCGCCACCTTCGACAACAAGAAGGGCTTCGAGATCCAGCGTGTGCCCACAGGCGGCTTCTACGTGCTGTCGATGAATGCCGGCAACAAATACCTGTCCAACCCGAAGGTGCGCGAAGCGATCGCCTACGGTATCGACTACAAGGGGATCGAGAAGACCATCATGGGTCCCTACGGGCGTGCGCGTACAGTGCCTGTTCCCGAAAACTTCGAATATGCAATCCCAAGCCCCGATTGGCATTTCGATGTCGCCAAGGCGAAGGCGCTTCTTGCCGAAGCTGGCTTCAAGGATGGCTTTTCGGTCAGTCTGAAAACCATCGCACAGACGCCCCGCATCGATCTTGCCACCGCAATCCAGGCTTCGCTCGCTCAGATCGGCATCAAGGTTGACATCCAGCAGGGCAACGGATCCGACATCATCGCAGCCCACCGTGCCCGGAATTTCGATCTCCTCATTCCGCAGACAGGCGCCTACATGCCGAATGTGCTCGGGGCGATGGAGCAGTTCGCCTCCAATCCCGACAATTCTCTCGAGGCAAACAATGCAGGTAACTTCGTCTGGCGCTCGGCATGGGACATTCCCGAACTGACGGCTCTGACGGCAAAAGCCTCGCTCGAGGCAGACCCGAAGAAACGCGGCGAACTCTACGTCGAGATGCAGAAGATGTTCGTGGATCAGAAGCCGGCCGTCCTGCCGATGTTCGAGCGCTTCGAGCCCATCGTGCTGAATGGTGACGTCCATGGCTATGTCGGCCATCCGAACCAGACGACGCGCCTTGAGGGCGTCACGAAGGCCGAGACCGATTAAGCAAGGTCGCCGATCATGAAGGAACTCTCCGTCAAGGAACTGGCGCTCCGGGTGGCACACCTCGCCGTCAGCCTGTTCATCCTGCTGTGCGTCACTTTCGTGATCGGCCGTATTCTTCCCGCTGATCCGGTCGGAGCGATCGTCGGCGAGCTAGCAGATCCAGCGGCCTATGCCGCCATGCGCCAGAAGCTCGGCCTTGACCTGCCGATCTACCAGCAGTTCCTGATCTACCTGAATGGTCTCGCGAATGGCGATTTCGGAACGGCGGTGCTGACAGGCAATCCGGTCTCTTCGGATCTTGCCCAGGCATTTCCCGCGACCTTCGAACTCGCCACCCTGGCGATCCTGATCTCGACCTTCGTCGGCGTTCCGCTTGGGCTGACGGCGGCGCTCTTTCGAGACACTTTTATCGACAAGATCGCCCGGATCGTGGCGCTTGTCGGTCATTCGATCCCGGTCTTCTGGTTCGGGATCGTCGGCCTGGTCATCTTCTACGCCGGACTGAACTGGGTTGGAGGCCCCGGCCGTGTCGATGTCTTCTACGAGGGCATGGTGACGCCGCAGACGGGGCTGCTGCTCGTCGACAGTCTGCTGCAGGGAGAAACGGAGATCTTCTGGAACGCGGCTGGTCACATCATCCTGCCGGCTGTCATCCTGGCCTATGCCGCCATGGCCTATATCACCCGCATGACCCGCAGTTTCACGCTTGAGCAATTGAGCCAGGATTACGTGATTGCCGCGCGTGCAAAGGGTGTCGGCCCGGCACGCACCGTCATCGGTCACGTCCTGCCGAATATCGCCGTCCAGTTGATCACTATCCTGGCTATTTCCTACGGTGGCCTCCTGGAAGGCGCCGTCGTGACGGAGATCGTCTTTTCCTGGCCGGGTATCGGTCAATACATGACGAACGCACTGATGATCGGCGACATGAACGCCGTCGTTGCCGCCACCATCATCATCGGCTTCATCTTCATGTTCCTCAATTTCCTGGCGGACATCGCCTATGCGATATTCGATCCGCGGACTCGGGAGGCTGCTCAATGAGCGATGCAATCCAAACGGACCTCACTGTGCGCCCACCGAGCCTACCGGCACGGATCTCGGGCTCAACGATGCGGATCGTCTCAAGACTTGGGCAGGAACCGCTCGGCATGGCCGGCTTCGTCATTCTGGCGGTGCTCTGCGTCGTCGCGATCCTTGCGCCTTTGCTCGCGCCCTATGATCCCAACATCCAGGTCCTGTCCGACGCGCTGCAGCCGCCGAGCGCCGCGCATTGGGCAGGCACCGACGAGTTCGGCCGGGATATTCTGAGCCGTCTGATCTACGGGACGCGGATCACCGTCCAGACCGTGTTTTCGATCTCCCTGATCGTCGGCCCGATCGGTCTGCTGATCGGTGTTGTCGCCGGCTTCTTCGGAGGTCGAACGGACGCGCTCTTGATGCGGGCAACGGATATCGTCCTGTCCTTTCCCTCGCTGATCCTGGCGCTGGCATTCGCCGCCGCACTTGGGGCCGGGCTGACGACGGCGATCATCGCCATTTCACTCACGGCATGGCCACCCATCGCGCGTCTGGCGCGTGCCGAGGCGCTGGTCGTCAGGAATGCCGACTATGTTGCCGCGGCCCGCCTTTATGGCGCCTCGCCCCTGCGCATCCTGTTCGTCTACATCGCCCCCATGTGCATTCCGTCTGTGATCGTACGCCTGACCCTGAATATGGCAGGCATCATTCTGACGGCTGCCTCGCTCGGCTTCCTCGGATTGGGCGCGCAGCCGCCGGCGCCCGAATGGGGCGCGATGATATCGAGCGGGCGCAAGTTCATGCTCGACTATTGGTGGGTTGCCGTGATGCCGGGTGTTGCCATTCTCGTCACCAGCCTCGCCTTCAATGTCGCAGGCGATGCGCTTCGCGACATTCTGGATCCCCGTCATGCCAGGTCCTGATATGAAGCCAGTACTCTCCGTCGAAGACCTCAATGTCAGCTTCGGCAGGAACGCCGTGCCTGCCGTTTCCCATGTCAGCTTCGAAGTCGGGCGCGAGCGCGTCGGCATTGTCGGCGAGTCCGGCTCCGGAAAATCGACGACCGGTCGCGCGATCATGCGCCTTCTGTCGGCAGGCGCCACCGTCTCGGCAAGGCGTCTCGAACTCGAAGGCAGTCCGCTTCTGTCTCTGTCCGAGAGGCAGATGGGAAAGATACGCGGCAAGGATATTGCGCTTATCATGCAGGACCCCCGCTATTCGCTCAATCCTGTGCTGACTGTCGGCAAGCAGATCGCCGAAGCGGCTCGCCTGCATCTCAACCTGCGTGGCGCAGCGGCGACCGCTGCCGCCAAGGCAATGCTCGAGCGCGTTCGCATCAGGGACGCCGAGCGCGTGATGGCGCAGTATCCGCATCAGATATCTGGTGGCATGGGGCAGCGTGTCATGATTGCGATGATGCTGCTTGCCAAGCCAAAGCTCGTCATCGCCGATGAACCGACCTCGGCGCTCGATGTCAGCGTGCGCAAGGACGTGCTGACGCTGCTGGACGAACTCGTCCGGGAGAACGATTCCGGCCTGCTGTTGATCAGTCACGATATCCGGATGGTCTCCGCCTTCTGTGAGCGGATCATCGTCATGTATGCGGGGCGCATCGTCGAGACGCTGACGAGGCTGGAAGATGCCGGCCATCCCTATACGAAGGGGCTGATCGCTGCGATGCCGGATCCACGACATCCCGTCCGGCGGCTTGCGGTTCTCGACCGCTCGAAGATCGACCTGGAGAGAGCATGATGATCGAAGTCCGCGACCTCAACGTCACATTCTCGTCCGGCAAACAGCAAAACCATGTCGTCAAGAATGTCAGCTTCAGCGTCGCTCGTGGGGAAACGCTGGGCATCGTCGGCGAGTCCGGCTGCGGCAAGTCCACTGTCTTGCGATGCCTGTCAGGCATGGAAAAAGGCTGGTCGGGCGAAATCGCGCTCGCCGGTCGCACCGTCGGCAAGTCGAGAAGCCTCGACGACCTCAAATGCGCTCAAATGGTGTTTCAGGATCCCTATGGCTCGCTGCATCCGCGCCACCGGATCGGCACGGCACTTGCCGAGCCTTTGCGGGCCATGGGCAGACAGGAGATCTGGCAAACTGTGGAGCATTCTCTGCGCCAGGTTGGTCTGCCGACCGCATTTGCAAACCGTTTCCCACACGAACTTTCCGGCGGCCAGCGCCAGCGTGTCGCAATCGCACGGGCGCTGATCCTCTCCCCGCCGATCCTGCTTCTCGACGAACCGACCTCAGCGCTCGACGTGTCGATACAGGCGGAAATCCTGAACCTGCTGGCGGACCAGCGCGACGAGATGGGGCTGACCTACGTGCTTGTCAGTCACGATCTGGCAGTGATCGCCCATATGTGCGATCGCGTGCTGATCATGAAGGATGGCCGGTTCGTCGACGAGCTCTCGAAACGGGATCTGCAGGATGGAAAAACGCACAACGAATATGCGCGTGAGCTGTTCGAAGCGACTTTCATCTGACACTTTCTATGTTGCGGCGACGGACCATGAGCGCTGCGGCGCCTCGGCATGATGCCGACCGGCCAGAAATCATTCCTAGGCTTCGGGCGCATAGACCGAGGCCGATCGCTGTCGCAGCGACGTGCGGCGCACCTCGCAGATCCTGGCGGATAGCTCAGTAACTGATCAGTGAATAGGGAACATCATTCGAACCGAAGCGAGGCTGGACGCCGAGCAGCGGGGCTGCTCGACCAATGATTTCCTTCACCATCGGAGCAGCGGTTGACGCTGCAGTTCGCCCGCCATGCTCGCCGGTTTTCGGGGCATCGATGATCGAGAGAACCATGTATTTCGGCTGATCCATCGGAAAGGCCGCGACGAAGGCGTTGAAATTCAGGTCGCTGGCATAGCGTCCATTGACGACCTTGTCGGCGGTGCCGGTCTTGCCGCCGACGTTGAAGCCCTCGACCTGGGCGCCGCGGCCGGAGCCCTTCAGCCCGTTCCAGGTGAAGAGGTAGCGCATATCCGCGCTCGTGCTTTGCTTGATGACGTTTCGCGACAATGCTGCGGCCTGTTCCGGCGACCGTGGTAGGAAGGTCGGCGAAATGAGGTTGCCGCCATTGATAAGAGATGCAGCCGCAGACGCCGTTTGCAGCGGGGTCGTCGCGACGCCGTGGCCGAAGGAGATCGTGACGGAGTTGATCTTCTTCCAGGTGCGTGGCTGTGTCGGCGTTGCGACACCCGGCATCTCCGTCTCCATCTTGGAGAGAAGGCCGAGCTTGGTCAGGAACTGTTGATGCCCTTCAATGCCGACCATATCCGCGACGGCGGCAGTGCCGATGTTCGACGAATACTGAAAGACTTCCGGGATCGACAGGGGCCTGTGCTTGCCTTTGAAGTCCTTGATCGTGAAGCCGCCCATGCGGATCGGACGGGATGCATCGACGACGGAGTTTAGTGTGATCTTTTCCGCGTCGAGGCCCATTGCCAGGGTGAAGCTCTTGAAGGTCGAGCCCATTTCGAATGTCGCATTGCTGATCCGATTGAACCAGCCTTTCTCGTAGTCCTTGTCCGGTCTGCCGTCCGCCAATGTGCGCGACGGCTCGTTAGGGTCGTAGTCCGGCACCGAGGCCATGGCCAGGACCTCGCCCGTCTCGACATCGAGAACGAGTGCGCCGGCGGCGTCTGCCTGATAGGCGTTCATCGCCTTGGCGGCGACCTCTCGGGCGATGTTCTGGACGCGGATGTCGATCGACAGCCTGACGGGCTCAAGTGGAACCCCAGATGTCAGTCCCACAGCCCTCAGATCGGCCAGGCCCTGCTGGTCGAGATACCGCTCCATGCCGGCCAGTCCTTGATTGTCGACATTCACGTGGCCGAGAATATGCGACGCAGCGCGCGCGCCGGGATAGAAGCGACGTTTTTCCGGTCTGAAGCCTATGCCGGGAAGGCCAAGGGCCAGGATGTCAGCTTGCTGCCTCGGCGTGAGTTGGCGCCGCAACCACTGGAAGCCGCTGTCCATCTTGAGTTTCTTGTGGGTCTCCCTCCAATCGAGGCTCGGGATGACGGCTGCGAGTTTCTCCACCACTTCGTCGGCGTCGATGATGCGACGGGGGTCTGCATAGAGGGAGACCATGTTCAGGTCGGTAGCAAGGAGCTGGCCGTTGCGATCGATGATGTCGGGCCGGGAGGCGACGCTGTTGGGATTGCCAAGCGAGCTGGCGGCAAACGGCTCAGCCAGCCCATACTGGAGGAGGCGACCTCCGATCAGTAGGAAGCCGAATACGAAGCCGGCGATCAAGATTCCCAGGCGCCGCCTTGCCTGGCCGCTCCGCTTCTTTCTCGTGCCCGGGATCTTGTCGTGAATGCCGATCCTCTGACGTTCGACGCGGATGTGGGAACGGCTTTTGATCTTTAAAATTCGCGAGATGATAGTCATTGCGCTAATCCAGAACAGGCGGCGGAAATCGAAGAAGCACCTCCGAAAACGCGGCGCGTTTTCAGGCCTGTTTCTCCTGGGGCAACTGGTGACGAGATTTGCGTCGAATAATCTAAGAATTTGTTAACCGTCGCTTCTAGAAGTGCCACCGGCACCGTGCTCGACGCCACGTCAAGCCATCCGCGGAGCGTTGTCTGGAGATCCAGATGGCGGCCAGCAATATCAGCCGCATCGTCGGGGTGATGAAGGACGCCGGCCTCTGCGGCATGCGATAAACTCCCGATCGCCTGAAACAAGCGATAGAGGTGCGGATTGGTCACCATTGTACCAACGCTACCACTCCCGAACAAACCGCAACCCCTCACGGCGAAACGTCATGACGTCAATATTTTCCGCGCCGTTCTCGGGACCAGTTGGTTCGCTGGCGAGTTCCTATACGTCGATCAATCGTTGAGCGGTAAACTTATCCGTTACCAGCATGTCGATGACGCCAACGCGAAGGGCGCCTGAGATCGCTGCCGTCTTCTTCGCGCCGCCAGCCAGCGCGATGACCCGATCCACCCGCGCAAGGTCCTCGAGTGGAAGGCCTATGACCCGGTCATCCAGCGGCGTTTTCACCGGTTTGCCGTCCTTGTCGAAGAAACGCAGTGAAATGTCACCGACGGCGCCGGCCTCGGCGAGATCGGCGAGTTCCCGCGACGAAAAGATGTTGCCGGAACGGGCAAGCAATTCGGACGGCTCAACCGCGCCGATGCCGACGATGGCGAGCGTGATGCTGCCGAAGAGATCCATGGTCTCACGGACGAAGGGATCTGACTGCATCAGGAGCCTGGCTTCCCTCGACGTCGTCACGCCCTGTACGGGAAGCAATTTGGGTTCGGCCCCGGTGAGGCGAGCAAGCCGCGTGGTGAGCTGCGTTGCATGTGTCTGCACCGAGGGGTCGCCCATGCCGCCGAGGGTCTGGACGACGTATTTTACGTGGGCGCTTTTCTGCGGATGGATGTTTTCGACCATCTTGAAGATGGTCTGGCTCCAGCTCGACACCCCGACGATCTCGCCAGGTGAAAGTGTGATCTCCAGAAGATGGGCTGCGGCTTCCCCGATCCGGGCCATGATTGCCCCGTCCCGGTCCTCGCTGCACTCGACGACAATTGCTTCGGGAAGGTCGAACTTTTGTCGCAGCGCCCCCTCGAGCTCGCTATAGGTGCCGACCGGCGGGATGACGCTGGTTCGAACGATATCCTCGGCCTCGGCCCTCTTCAGCATTCGCGAGACAGTCGCCTGGGAAAGCCGCAGATGCTGTGCGATCTCCGCCTGGCGCCGCCCTTCGATGTGGTACATCTGGGCAACCCTGGAAATCAGGCGGAGTTCGTTGAGGCGGGACATGGGCGATACCGGCTTGAATTTTTATTCACATTTAACCGGTGTCGGTCGCGACGTCGAGCGGGCCAGCGCATCATTCCATGTATTGAGAAGGCCGATGCGGTCGATCTCTTCGGGGCGGATCACTTCGGTGCTTCGGGGCAGTGCCTCGATCACATCGAGATCCTTCCACAGGCCGAGCGAAAGCCCGGCCAAATAGGCTGCACCGAGGGCTGAAGCCTCCGGCGCTTGGCATTGTATGACGGCATGTTCGATGAGATTGGATACGCACTGCATCAGGAAGCGGTTCTGGCTCGGGCCGCCATCGACGTATAGGGCGCCGAGTTGACCGCCGCTCTGGGCGCGCATGGCGGCGATCACGTCATGCACTTGGCAGGCGATCGAATCCGTCACCGAGCGGGCCATCTGGGCGCGGGTCGTGGAAAAGTTGATCTGAGCGAAGAGAGCGCGGGCGTCGGAACTCCAATAGGGGGCGCCAAGGCCGACGAAGGCCGGCACGAATCCCGGTCCGCCCGGCTCGGCCGTCGCCGCAAGGTCGACGAGGGCGGCCACATCGGGAAGGCCCAGAATGCCGGCCATCCAGGGAAGGCTTGCGGCCGAAACAAGGATATTGCCTTCGAAGGCGAAGGTCGGCACGCCAGCGATCCGCCAGGCGACCGTCGTGGTGATGCCGTTTTGCGGCGCGATAAAGCGCGGCAATGTCGTCATGACGGAGGAACCGGTTCCAAACGTCACCTTGCCGTCGCCGGGCTTGAAGGCGCCGTGACCGAAGAGCGCTGCATGGCTGTCGCCGATGGCGGAGCGGATCGGCGTGCCATCGGCAATGCCGGGAAGCCCCTGTGTCGTGCCGAAATCGGCAGAGCTGTCGAGCACTTCAGGGAGCAGGGTAATATCAACGCCGAAGATTTGGCCGAGTTCTTCGCTCCAGACTTGGTCATTGAGGTCGAACAGCTGGCTGCGGGCGGCATTGGAGGCATCGCAGACATGGCGGCGTCCACCCGTCAGGCAATGGATTAGCCAGCTGTCGATCGTGCCGAGATGCACGCGGCGTCCGGCCGGAACGCGATCGAGCAGCCAGCGGAATTTCGATCCGGGAAACATCGGGTCGAGGGGCAGACCGGTAAGTGCTTGCACGCGGTCCAGATGCCCTTCGGCGATCAGGCGCTCGCAGTCCGGCGCGGTGCGGCGGCACTGCCAGCTCAGCACCGGACCCAGCGCTCCGCCGGTCTCGGCATCCCAGACCGTGACGGATTCGCGCTGGTTGGACACCGCCACCGCCTCGAGGGTCGCGCCGGAGGCATTTTTCAGGCAGGCCGCGATCGCTTCGCAAACGGAGGCAAAGATCCGGCGGGGATCTTGCTCGACCCAGCCCGGCTGCGGATAGGAGATGCCGACGGCGGCCGAGCCTTTGGCAAGCACCTCTCCTGTTTCGGAAACCAGAACTGCCTTCGAATTGGTGGTGCCCTGGTCGATTGCCAGAATAGCCCGCATCGTCTTCTCCTCAGACAATGGCCGGGGCGGATGCACGCCCCGGCTCAATAGACCTGCTATCAGATTATTTGCGCTTGATCAGCGCCTCTGCCGCATCGGCGATCGCCGCCGGCGCCATGCCGAATTCGTCGAGGAGGAATTCCGCCGAACCGGTCGGCGCATAGATGCCGGGAACGCCAAGACGCTTCATCGGCACGGGCGCGTTGTCGACGACCACTTCGGCGACGGCTGAACCGAGGCCGCCGAAGACCGAATGTTCTTCCGCCGTTACGATCGCACCGGTCTCGTTGGCTGCGGCGATGATGGCGGTCTCGTCGATCGGACGAACGGTCGCCATGTTGAGCACGCGTGCCTTGACGCCGCGCGCGGCCAGGATTTCGGCGGCTTTCACCATGCGATGGGTCAGCGTGCCGTTGGCAATCAGCGTGACATCGGAGCCCTCACGCAGCAGGTTCGCCTTGCCGACTTCGAACTTATGGCCTTCGGGCAGCAGATCCGGAACGCCGACGCGCGACAGGCGCAGGAAGCAGGGACCATTGTAGCTTGCGGCCCATTCGACGGCGGCGGCGGTCTCGATCCGGTCGCAGGGGGCAATGACGGGCAGGTTCGGCAGCACGCGCGTCCAGGCGAAGTCTTCGATCGAATGATGGGTCGGGCCGAGTTCGCCATAAGCCATGCCGGAGGAAATGCCGACGAGTTTGACATTGGCGTTCGAGTAGGAGATGTCGGCCTTGATCTGCTCGAGCGACCGGCCGGTCAGAAACGGCGAAGCGCCGCAGACATAGGGCAGGCGTCCGCCATTGGCGAGACCGGCGCCGACGCCGACCATGTTCTGTTCGGCAATGCCGACATTGACGAGGCGATCAGGGAATTTCGACTTGAAGCCGCCGAGCTTGGAGGAGCCGACCGAGTCGTTGCAGACGGCAACGATGGTTTCATTCTCGGCAGCCAGCCGTTCGAGCGTCGCGGCAAAGGCATCGCGGCAATCATAGAGCTTCGGTGGGTTTACGGGCGCGTTCATTAGAGTGCCTCCGACAGTTCTGCCAATGCGGTTTCATACTGTTCCTTGCTCGGAACCTTGTGGTGCCAGTCGACGCGATCCTGCATGAACGAGATGCCGTGGCCCTTATTGGTGTGCGCGACGATGCAATGCGGGCGGTCACTGCGATGCTCGAGAGCGGGCACGATCGCGTGCATGTCATTGCCATTGATTTCGCTGACCTCCCAGCCGAAGGCCTCGAGCTTGGGGCGAAGCGGCGCGAGATCGTTGGTGTCCGATAGGGAGGCGCCCTGTTGGAACCTATTGTGGTCGATGACCAGCGTCAGGTTGTCCAGGCGGAACTGGTATGCTGCCATGATGGCTTCCCAGTTGGAGCCTTCCTGCATCTCGCCGTCACCTGTGATGACATAGGTGTGGTATTTCGCGCCCGAGAGTTTCGCCGCCTTCGCCATGCCGACAGCGACAGGCAGCCCGTGCCCCAGAGGCCCCGTATTGGTTTCGACACCCGGCACCTTGTTGCAGTTCGGATGGCCGTTCAGCCGGGAATGCGGCTTCAGGAACGTCGCGATTTCCTCTTCCGGAATGAAGCCCCGCTTGGCGAGCGTCACATAGAGCGCGCAGGCCGTATGGCCCTTCGACAGCACGAACCTGTCGCGATCGGGATGTTTGGGCTGGTCGGGCCAGATATGCAGCACACGGAAGTAAAGCGCGGTGAGGAGATCGATCACCGACATCTCGCCACCAATATGGCCGGCGCCTGCCTCGTATACGGCCTGGAGGTCGCGCAGACGTATCTGGCGAGCAACACGTTCAAGTTCGGAAGGCTCCATCGTTTCCTCTTGTGCATAAATATTCAAGTAGTTATATTTTTGCATACAAGCGGCCTTAGTCAAGCCCCTTATTGGTCATTGTGCTTCGCTCATCGGCCGGAAAGCTGGTTGACAGCATCTAAGCAAGTTGTTAATGAATTTTCCAGCAGGCATGAATAAATATTCTTGGTTGAAGAAGTATTGGCCGCCGGCCTTAATCCCAGGGAGGAACGATGGTGGCGATCGACGTGAATGAACAGAGCCGTCCGTCCGGCACGTGGGTAAGCAAGCTCACGGGGGCAACCGGCCCGCTCATCGGGCTGCTTTTGCTCTGCCTGTTCCTGACCTTCAGCACTGATGCATTTCTCTCCGTCCGCAATGGTCTGAACATTCTCGACCAGATCACCGTGCTCGGGATCATGGCAGTGGGCATGACCTTCGTGATCCTGATCGGCGGCATCGACCTTTCAGTCGGTTCGGTCCTGGCTCTCGCGATGATGGTGATGGGCTGGACGGCGAATGTCGCCGGCCTGCCGCTCGGCATCGGCATCGTGGTGGCGCTCATTGCCTCGATGATCAGCGGCCTGATCGTCGGCATCATGGTCACCTGGTTCAGGGTGCCTGCCTTCATCGCGACACTGGCGATGATGTCGGCTGCGCGCGGCGTGGCGAACATGATCACCGACGGCCAGCAGATCGTCGGCTTCCCCGACTGGTTCATGATGCTGGCCATTGACCGCCATTTCGGCATTCTGACTGCAACCGTCTTCCTGATGCTGGCTGTCGTCGCCGCTGCTTGGGTTTTCCTTCACTTCCGCGCAGAAGGCCGCATGCTCTATGCGGTCGGCGGCAATCCCGAAGTTGCTCGTCTTGCCGGCATCAACGTCCAGCTCGTGACTATTCTTGTTTACATGGCGAGTGCCGTCCTTGCAGGTCTTGCCGGTATCGTTCTTGCTGCCCGTCTGGACTCGGTTCAGCCGTCCAGCGGTTTTGGCTACGAGCTGGACACGATCGCGGCCGTCGTCATCGGCGGAACCTCTCTGTCGGGAGGCGCAGGCGGTATTGGCGGCACGCTGATCGGCGTCCTGATCATCGGCGCGCTGCGTAATGGCCTCAACCTTCTCAACGTCTCGCCCTTCCTGCAGCAGGTCATCATCGGCGTCGTCATCGTTCTCGCTGTCGGCGCAGAAACGATCCGGAAGCGGCGGGCTGCCTGATCATTCCGCCCGCAGACGATGCGGGCGTGAAGAAATTCCTCTCCGAGAGGTTTGGAGCGGAGCTATTGCCCGAGGGGGAGGATACCCGAGGGTTCACTAACAACGGAGGAACTGACATGAAATTTGCGCGCACTCTGCTCGCGTCTGCCGCCCTGCTTGGCGTCAGCCTCGGATCCGTTCAGGCGGCCGAAGTCAAGAAGCTCGGCCTTGCCGTCGCCAATTTGCAGGCAAACTTCTTCAACCAGATCAAGCAGTCCGTCGAAGCTGAAGCCAAGAAGCGTGGCATCGAGGTCCTCACCGTCGACGCCAAAGGCGATGGCCCGACCCAGGTCAACCAGATCCAGGACCTGCTGACCCAGAATATCGACGCACTGATCTACATCCCGGCAGGCGCTGCTGCAGCCAGTGTGCCGGTCAAGCTCGCAAAGCAGGCCGGCATTCCGGTCGTCAACGTCGACCGGAATGCTGAAGGCGCTCCGGGCGATACCTTCCTGGCGACCGATTCCGTCGCCTCCGCCAAGGCGGTTTGCGACTACATCCTCAAGGAAGCCGGCGGCAAGGGCAAGATGGTCATCATCCATGGCCAGAAGGGCACCACACCTGAACTGGACCGTACCAAGGGGTGCCAGGAATCCCTGAAGGCCTATCCGGACGTGAGCGTCGTCGCCGAGCAATATTCCAACATGTGGAGCCAGGACGAGGGCTTCCAGATCATGCAGAATATGCTCCAGTCGAATTCTGATGTCTCGATCGTCTTTGCCCAGGCAGATGGACTGGCGCTCGGTGCGGCCCAGGCGATCAAGGTCGCTAATCCATCGCAAAAGATCGTGGTCGGTGGTTTTGATGGCGACACCGCTGCGCTCGAGGCCCTCAGCAAGGGTGTGTTCGACGTGACCGCGACACAGCAGACGCAGAAGATGGGCCGCGATGCGGTGGAGAACGCGGTCAAGCTCGCTGCCAAGGAAAAGGTGCCACCGGTTCAGCTGATGGACGCCACGCTGACGACCAAGGAAAACGTGGCAGGCTTCATCGCCAACCATCCGTAATCAGTCAAAATCTCGAGGAGGTGTGCTGTGACCGAGCCGGTTCTTTCCATGAGGGGCATATCCAAGCGCTACGGACCGCTCCAGGTTCTGAAAAATGTGGACCTGGACGTCTATCCCGGCGAGGTGGTGGCACTTCTCGGCGAAAACGGCGCCGGCAAGTCGACGCTGTCAGGCATCATTGCCGGATCACGCACACCGTCCGAGGGCACGATGACATGGCTGGGGCAGCCTTATGCCCCGGCCGCTCCACGCGAGGCGATCGACAAGGGCGTCGTGCTGATCCATCAGGAACTGCAGCTTCTGCCGCATCTTTCGATCGCTGAAAATGTCTTCATCGGTCGTTGGCCGATGAAGAACGGCGTGGTCGACCGTACCCAGATGGTCCGCCGCGCCCAGGAACAGCTCGCACGGCTGAACCTGCACATTCCCGCGACCCGAAAGGTTGCCGGTCTTTCGACCGCCAACCAGCAGCTGATCGAGATTGCTAAGGCGCTGGCGCTCAATGCAAAACTCCTGATCCTCGACGAGCCGACCGCAGCCCTTGGCGGGGCGGAGACGGAAGCCCTGTTCGAGCAGGTGCGTAAGCTCCGCGCCGAGGGCGTAGGCATCATCTACATCTCCCACCGCATGGAAGAGATCAAAAAGATCACCGATCGCATCGTCGTGCTTCGCGACGGAGAGCGCGTCCATGAATTTGCCGACAGTTCGACGCCGGTACGCACGATCGTCGAAAGCATGGTCGGCCGCTCGCTCGATCGCATGTTTCCGACCCTTCCCGAGCCGACCAGCAGGCCCGTGCTCGAAGTGTCCGGCCTGACGTCGCCGGATGATTCCTTCCGGGATGTAAGTTTCGACGTTCACGCGGGCGAGATCCTCGGCATTGCCGGCCTCGTCGGTGCCGGC
>UCCS01000112.1 GCA_900470965.1 Hyphomicrobiales bacterium | reverse complement strand
CGCTTTCCCCTCCCTAACCCTCCCCACAAGGGGGAGGGAACTTGTCGAGGGTGCGGCACCGTTCTCCCTCCCCCTTGTGGGGAGGGCTGGGGAGGGGTCTTTCGATCCCTCTCATTCGGACAGGACAGATTTCCGAAGGGGGAAGAATGGCCACGATCGCTTCAGAGCAGACGATACCGGCAGCGGAGGCGCCCAAACGCTCCTTCCGGCTTGCGCCATGGGTGATCTCCTATCTGCAGGCGACGCCGCTGATCGCCATTCTGGGCTTCTTCTTCATCCTGCCGATCCTGATGATCGCGGTTGTCAGTTTCTGGGACTATGATTTCGCCGGTATCTATCCCGACTTCCTGACCATGAATTATACCGACACGCTCGGTTCATGGGTGACGTGGAAGACCTATCTCAACACGCTGAAATTCACGGTCATCGTCTGGGGGCTGACGCTCTGCATCGGCTTCTGGGTCGCCTATTTCCTGGCCTTCCATATCCGCAAGACTTCGACGCAGATGATCCTTTTCCTCGTCTGCACCGTGCCCTTCATGACGTCGAACATCATCCGCATGATCTCCTGGATCCCGGTGCTCGGCCGCAACGGCCTCGTCAATTCGGCGCTGGTGGAGATGGGCATCGTGCCGCAGCCGGTGGAATGGCTGCTCTATTCCGATTTCGCCGTAGTGCTCGCCATGGTGCATCTCTACACGCTCTTCATGGTCACGCCGATCTTCAACACACTGATGCGCATCGACCGCTCGCTGTTCGAGGCGGCTCGCGATGCCGGTGCTTCCGGCTGGCAGGTGCTGTGGAATGTGGTGATCCCGCTTGCCAAGCCCGGCATGGCGATCGGTACGATCTTCGTCGTCACACTCGTCATGGCTGACTTCTCCACCGTGCAGGTCATGTCCGGCGGGCAGAGCGCCTCAGTGGCGCTGATGATGAAGAACCAGATGTCGCTGCTGCAATATCCGGCCGCTGCCGCCAACGCGGTCGTGCTCCTGGTGGTCGTGCTGATGATGGTCGCTGCGATCCTGCGCGTCGTCGATATCCGCAAGGAGCTCTGAGATGAACCGAGAAAAACGCTCCCTCGAATTCTACGTACTTGCCGCCTTCTTCGGTCTTTTCGTGCTCTTTCTCTACGGGCCGCTTTCGGCGATCGTCATCCTCTCCTTTCAGGGGCCAGATGGCGGTTTGACCTTCCCGCTGAACGGCGTTTCGACGCACTGGTTCTTCAATCTCTTCGAAAAGCAGGCGGTCGGCGATTTCGGTGCCTCCTTCCAGCGATCCTTCATTCTCGGGCTGATGGTGATGGTGGTGACCGTCGTGGTCTCGCTAATGGCGGGCCTTGCATTTCGGCGGCGTTTTCGCGGCTCGTCGGTATTGTTTTACGCGACGGTTGCAAGCCTCGTCGTGCCATCGATTATCATCTCGCTCGGCATCGGCGTGGTTTTCCAGCAGGGTGGAATACGGCCCGCCTGGTATTCCTCGGCCTTTGGCGCGCATCTGACCTGGACGCTGCCGTTCGGCGTTCTGATCATGTTTGCCGTCTTCAATCGCTTTTCTCCAGCCTATGAGGAGGCCGCGCGCGATCTCGGGGCGACCTCCTGGCAGACCTTTCGCCATGTCGTGTTGCCGATGATCGCGCCGAGCCTGATCGGCGTCGGCTTGTTCGGCTTTACGCTCTCCTATGATGAGTTCGCCCGCACGCTGATGACGTCTGGCACCTACAATACGCTGCCGCTCGAGATCTACGGCATGACCACGAACGTCACGACGCCGGTGCTCTATGCGCTCGGCACGGTCACGACGCTCTTCTCCTTCACCATCATTCTCGTCGCGCTCGGCATCATGACGATGCTTGGCCGACGGCAGGCAAAGACCCGCTGACATGCGCATATTGATCGTCAATCCCAATACCACCGCTTCCATGACCGAGAAGGCGGCAACCGCCGCGCGTGCGGTCGCCGCTGCCGGCACCGAGATCATCGCCGCGACCTCGCGCATGGGACCTGTTTCCATCGAGGGGCATTACGACGGGGCTCTCGCCATCCCCGGCCTGTTGACGGAGCTGAAAGAGCGGCAGGAGGCCGGTTACGATGCGGCGATCGTCGCCTGCTTCGACGATACGGGGCTCGACGCCGCGCGCACCTTCGCTGATGTGCCTGTTCTCGGGCTCTGCGAATCCGCTGTCGCTACCGCAGGCTTCCTTGCCCAGCGCTTTACGGTGGTGACGACGCTGGAGCGGTCCCGGGTGCTGATCGATAATCTCGTGCGCCGCTATGGCATGGGCAGTCGTGCGAAGGTGAGGGCATCGGATATTCCGGTGCTGGAGCTGGAAGATGCTGCGTCTGGCGCGATCGGCAAGCTGAGAGCGGAAATCGAACGGGCGCTTTCCGAAGACGGTGCGGAGGCGATCGTGCTCGGCTGCGCCGGCATGACGGATCTGGCGCGCGAGTTGCAGGATATCTACGGCGTGCCCGTCATCGATGGGGTCGCGGCCGCCGTCAAGCAGGCGGAAGCGCTGGTGTCGCTCGGTCTTTCGACCAGCAAGCGCGGCTCCTATGCCTCGCCGCTGCCGAAACATTTCACCGGCGCTATGAGCGGTTTTGCGCCGATCCGGGCAGTCGGATGAGCATCGCACCGAAGCTCTTGACGGTGCATAGTGCCAAGTTTCTGCTTTACTTTTCCCCCTCGCGTGAGAATTGTCTCAGCCGATCATCGCGCTGAGAGGAGAGCCGTGCCATGTCGATCGACGAAGATCTGATCCGTATCGCGGAACAGGAAAAGGCACTGAGCTTTGATGCCTTCGATCTGACGACTGCATGGCAGCTTGGCAAGCTCTTGCAGGAACTCGCTACCGAGCGCGGCCTCGGGATTGCCATCGATATCACGCTGCATTCCATGCCGGTGTTCTATGCGGCCTTGCCGGGTGTGACGCCTGATAACGTCAATTGGGTCCGCCGCAAGCGCAACATGGTGTTCCGCTATTTTCGCAGCAGCTATGCCTCCGGCCTCAAGCTCCGGAAGGAAGGCAAGACGGTTGAGGACAACGGGCTTCCTCCCGCTGATTATGCCCCGCATGGCGGCAGCTTCCCGATCAATGTCAGGGGCACAGGTTGCGTCGGAGCCGTCACCGTATCCGGCCTGCCGCAGCGCGATGACCACAATCTCGCGGTCGAGGCCCTGGCGCTGATCCTGGCGAAGGATCTCGAAAGCCTGCGGCTTGCATGAGGCCTGCCGCATTTTTGACAAATAAAAGTCACGAAAACCGCAAGATCGCGATCCGTTCCCGGTGACGGTCGTATTTCGTGACGATAAGGTGCGCCCGGTTTTGTGACTTGCTGCCGGGACATCATGTTACGTTTGCTCTTTGCCTTTGCTGCCATTGGTTTCAGCCTTTTCCTCGCCTCCTGCAATACGCTCTCGAAGGAAGAATGCGTCGCCGCCGACTGGCGGGTGATCGGTGAATCCGACGGCGCTGCCGGCTACGAGCCGCAGGAGCGTTTTGCCGCACATGCCAAATCCTGCGAGCGGGTGAAGATCGTGCCCGACCAGACGATCTGGTATCAGGGCTATCAGGCGGGCCTCGTGCGCTATTGCACGCCGATGAGCGGCCTGATGCACGGGCAAGCGGGTCACGGCTACTCCAATGTCTGCCCGCCGGAGACGGCTGCAGGCTTCCTGCGCGGCTATACGCTCGGGAACCGTCAGCATTCGCTGCAATCACGGCTAAGCTCGCTGCAGAGCGACTACGGATCGAAGGAAGCCGAGATCGACGACCTGTCGCGCAAGCTCAAGGATGCGGCCGATGCGGACCGGCATGATATCCGCCGGCGGATGGACGATCTCGAAGACGATATGCGCCGCATTCGCAGAGAGCAGCGCGACGTTGAGGACGAACTCGATGACGCGAGCGCTGAGGTGCAATGGTTCCAGCAGAACCCGAACGCAGCGCCGCCGGTCGCGCCCGGCTATTGAGGCTTTCGCCTCAGAGCTTGCCGCCGGTTTCGCTGATACCCTTGGTCAGACTGCCCGTTGCCGGGAAGAGCGGGATGAGGCAGGCTTGTAGGGCGTGGTAAATGTCACCCTTGCCGGGGAAAAGCGAGTGTGAGGGCACGAGGTCTTCCGTCAGTTCCTCGTGCCAGCCGCCGTTCTTGTGGTCAATGAAGCTGCGCTCGATCACGTTCCAGATCTTGCGGTAGCATTCTTCGTGATAATCGCTCGGCAGGTGTTCGTTGAGGAAGTGCGCAGCAGCCGCACCCTCGCAGGCCGGCCACCAGAGCTTGTTGCGCTTGGCCGGTTTATCGGCCCAGTCGAGCGTATAGAAGAAGCCGCCCTTGTGGTTGTCCCAGCCGAGCACCATGGATTGCTCGAAGAGGGCCTTTGCCGCATCCGGCATCCATTCTATGCGTTTGCCGCCGAGCGCCCAGAGCTGCAGGATCAGGCGGGTCCATTCCAGCCAGTGGCCGGGTGTCGTGCCGGCTGGGCGGAACATTTCGTTCGGATGATAGTAATCCTTGTCGAGGTTCCATTCGGCATCGAAATGTTCGGCGACGCGCCAGCCGACGGAACCAGCTGAACGGCGGATGACGAGGTCGGCGATGCTTTCGGCCTTGGTGAGGTAATCCCGATCGCCAGTCCCTTCGAATGCGGCCATCAGCGCTTCGGTGAGGTGCATGTTGGAGTTCTGGCCACGATAGGCGCCGCCATCGAGCGGCTGCCAGTCGGCGGTGAATTCCTCGGCGATGGCACCGTGCTTGGCTTCCCAGAACTTCGTGTTCAGGACCTCGGTGATATCGGCGAGCATGCCGTCTGCCAGGGGATGGCCGATCGTCTTTGCCGAGGAGGCTGCGAGCAGCACGAAGGCGTGGCCGTAACCCTGCTTGTTGGAATCAACCGGGCCGTCATTGTTCAGCGACCAGAAGTAACCGCCATTCTTGCGGTCGCGGTGGTGGTTCCAGAGATAATCCATGCCGTGGTCGACGACATCGGCGGCACCGGGGCGGCCGAGCAAGGTGCCGATCGAGAAGCAGTGGACGGCGCGCGATGCGATATGGATCGGACGCACCTGTCCCTCGGCATTAAGCGGCTTGCCAGCGTCGTCGAGATCGTAGAAGCCGCCTTTGGGATTGATGGAGTTATGCTGGAAGAAATCAAAGAGGCCGTTGGCCTGCGAAAGCAGCCAGCCGCGATGATAGGCGCGGGTGGACCAGTTGCCGAGTGCAGGTGCCATGATACTCCTCCGAATTCGTGCACAATGCCTTTAGGAAAACGCCTATATAGAGGTCGGGCGAGTCTGTCATCCGCCAAGGCTTGCAATGGCCTAAACCGATAGGCATATGTTGACATAAAGATATCTTTATGTGATTTGTCGTTTTCGATCTTATGATCCTATGATGTCAAGGAGCCTTCCCGTGTTCGATAATCTCTTTGGTCCCGAAGGGGGCAAGCGTGATGGCAGTGAAGTGTTTGCGGCGCTGAGACAAGCTGCCAGCGAGCGCATCCTCGTTCTTGACGGCGCCATGGGCACGCAGATCCAGGGGCTGGGCTATGATGAAGACCATTTCCGAGGCTCGCGTTTCATCGGCTGCGCGTGCCATCAGAAGGGCAATAACGACCTGCTGATCCTGTCCCAGCCGGACGCGATCGAGGAGATCCATTATAAGTATGCCAAGGCCGGCGCCGACATCCTCGAAACCAATACCTTCTCCTCGACCCGCATCGCGCAGGCCGATTATCAGATGGAAGGCGAGGTCTATGCGCTGAACAAGGAAGGCGCGGAGATCGTTCGACGCGCCGCCCAGCGTGCCGAACGCGAAGACGGTAAGCGCCGCTTTGTTGCCGGCGCCATCGGCCCAACCAACCGAACGGCCTCCATCTCGCCCGATGTCAACAATCCCGGTTTCCGCGCCGTCACTTTCGACGACCTGCGCGATGCCTACGCGGAACAGATCGACGGCCTGATTGACGGCGGCGCCGACATCATCCTGATCGAGACGATCTTCGATACGCTGAATGCCAAGGCTGCGATCTTTGCCTGCGAGGAGCGCTTCGAGGCCAAGGGTATCCGCCTGCCGGTCATGATCTCTGGCACGATCACGGATCTCTCGGGCCGTACACTGTCCGGCCAGACGCCGAGCGCCTTCTGGAACTCGGTGCGCCATGCCAACCCGTTCACCATCGGCCTCAACTGCGCGCTGGGCGCCAATGCAATGCGCCCGCATCTGCAGGAGCTTTCGGGCGTTGCCGATACCTTCATCTGCGCCTATCCGAATGCCGGCCTGCCGAACGAGTTCGGCCAGTATGACGAGACGCCGGAACTGATGGCGGCGCAGATCGACAGCTTCGCCCGCGAAGGCCTCGTCAACATCGTAGGCGGCTGCTGCGGCTCCACGCCCGAACATATCAGGATGATCGCGGAGACGGTGGCCAAGTACAAGCCGCGCCCGATCCCCGAGCATCGCCCTTTCATGTCGCTGTCGGGTCTCGAACCCTTCGAGCTGACCAAGGATATTCCCTTCGTCAATGTCGGCGAGCGCACCAACGTCACTGGTTCGGCACGCTTCCGCAAGCTGATCACCAATGCCGATTTCACGGCAGCGCTCGATGTTGCCCGCGACCAGGTCGAGAATGGCGCGCAGGTGATCGACATCAACATGGACGAAGGGCTGATCGATTCCGAAAAGGCGATGGTCGAGTTCCTGAACCTGATTGCTGCCGAGCCCGATATTGCCCGCGTGCCCGTCATGATCGATAGTTCGAAGTTCTCGATCATCGAATCCGGCCTGAAGCGCGTTCAGGGCAAGCCGATCGTCAACTCGATCTCTCTGAAGGAAGGCGAAGAAAATTTCCTAGCCCAGGCACGTCTGCTGCACAATTACGGTGCGGCCGTGGTCGTCATGGCTTTCGACGAGACGGGGCAGGCGGACAGCTACCAGCGCAAGGTGGACATCTGCACGCGCGCCTATAAGCTGTTGACCGAGAAGGTCGGCTTCCCGCCCGAAGACATCATCTTCGACCCGAATATCTTCGCTGTCGCGACCGGCATCGAGGAGCACAACAACTACGGTGTTGATTTCATCGAGGCGACGCGCACGATCCGCAAGACCATGCCGCTCGTCCATATCTCCGGCGGTGTGTCGAACCTTTCCTTCTCCTTCCGCGGCAATGAGCCGGTGCGCGAGGCGATGCACGCCGTGTTCCTCTACCACGCCATTCAGGCGGGTATGGACATGGGTATCGTCAATGCCGGCCAGCTGGCTGTCTATGACCAGATCGATCCAGACCTGCGCGAAGCCTGCGAAGACGTGGTGCTGAATCGTCGTCCTGACGGAACCGAGCGGTTGCTGGAAGTGGCCGAGCGTTTCCGCGGAGCTGCCGGCAAGGAAGGCAAGGTGCAGGATCTCTCCTGGCGCGAATGGACTGTGGCGAAGCGTCTCGAACATGCGCTGGTTAACGGCATTACCGAATATATCGAGGCCGATACCGAGGAAGCTCGCCTGGAGGCGGCTCGTCCGCTGCATGTCATCGAAGGCCCGCTGATGGCCGGCATGAATGTCGTCGGCGATCTTTTCGGCTCGGGCAAGATGTTCCTGCCGCAGGTGGTGAAATCCGCCCGTGTCATGAAGCAGGCCGTTGCCGTGCTTCTCCCCTACATGGAGGAGGAGAAGCGCCAGAATGGCGGTGAAGAACGCAAGTCTGCCGGCAAGATCCTGATGGCGACCGTCAAGGGTGACGTGCACGATATCGGCAAGAACATCGTCGGCGTCGTGCTCGCCTGCAACAATTATGAGATCATCGATCTCGGCGTCATGGTGCCGGCAACGAAAATCCTCGAAACGGCTATTGCCGAGAAGGTCGATATCATCGGTCTCTCCGGACTGATCACGCCGTCGCTCGACGAGATGGTGCATGTGGCGGCCGAAATGGAACGGCAGGGCTTCGACATTCCGCTTTTGATCGGCGGGGCGACGACCAGCCGCGTGCATACGGCCGTCAAGATCCATCCGGGCTACAACAAGGGCCAGTCGATCTACGTGACGGATGCCAGCCGCGCCGTTGGCGTCGTGTCCTCGCTGCTCTCGCCGGAAAACCGCCAGGGCTATATTGACGACATCAGGGCTGAATATGCCAAGGTTGCTGCCGCTCATGCGCGCAGCGAAGCCGAAAAGGTGCGCCTGCCGCTTTCGCGTGCCCGCGAAAATGCGCAGAAGGTCGATTGGGCGGCCTATAAGCCGAGCAAGCCGAGCTTCCTCGGCACCAAGGTGTTCGAGGACTACGATCTGGCCGAGCTTGCAAAGTACATCGACTGGACACCGTTCTTCCAGACCTGGGAACTGCGTGGCCGCTACCCGGCGATCCTCGAGGATGAGAAGCAGGGTGAAGCTGCACGGGCGCTCTGGAACGACGCCCAGGCGATGCTGAAGAAGATCATCGACGAGAAGTGGTTCCGGCCGCGCGCCGTCATCGGCTTCTGGCCGGCTGGTACCGTCGGTGACGATATCCGCCTCTTCAAGGACGATGCGCGCAAGGAGGAGTTGGCGACGTTCTACACGCTTCGCCAGCAGCTTTCGAAGCGCGACGGCCGCCCGAACGTGGCGTTGTCGGATTTCGTGGCGCCGGTCGATAGCGGTGTGCAGGACTATGTCGGCGGCTTCGTAGTGACGGCCGGCTTCGAGGAGATTGCCATTGCAGAACGTTTCGAGCGTTCGAACGACGACTATTCCTCGATCCTCGTCAAGGCGCTCGCCGACCGCTTCGCCGAGGCCTTCGCCGAACGCATGCATGAGCGCGTTCGCCGCGAATATTGGGGTTATGCCAAGGACGAGACGCTCTCCAACGAGGATCTCATCACCGAAGCCTATGCCGGCATCCGCCCGGCGCCCGGCTATCCGGCCCAGCCCGACCACACCGAGAAGAAGACGCTGTTTTCTCTTCTCGACGCGGAAAATACCGCTGGCGTGAAGCTGACCGAGAGCTATGCGATGTGGCCCGGTTCGTCGGTGTCAGGCATCTATATCGGTCATCCTGACTCTTACTATTTCGGTGTTGCCAAGGTCGAGCGTGACCAAGTGGAGGACTATGCCAAGCGCAAGGGCATGGACGTCACCGAGGTCGAGCGCTGGCTCGGACCGGTGCTCAACTACGTGCCGCGCAAGATCAATGAAGAGATCGAAGACGCGGCTTGAATTCTGAGTCTTTCCCGTCGCTTAAAGCAGCAGGCTCAGTGGTCGATTCAATGAATGGAAAAGCCGGGAAGTGATTCACTTTCCGGCTTTATCTTTCTGAATTGAAATGAAAAAATTAGCCCGCTCCAATCGTCAGCTCGGCGACGAAGTCATAGGCATCGCCACGATAAAGCGAGCGGGTGAATTCCACCGCGCGGCCGGAACCGAGATAGGAAATACGCTCGATGGAAAGCCCGGCCTGGCCGACGGGGACGCCGAGCAGATGGGCGTCGGCTTCCTTCATGTTGGTGGCGGATATGCGCTGGACGGCGCGCACCGGGCGCACGCCCCGTCGTTCCAGCTCGGCATAGAGCGAATTGGTGACGGCAGAGGGATCGGGCAGGAATTCGCCTGATACGCTCGCATGTTCGATCGCCAAGGGCTCGTCGTCGGCTATGCGCAGGCGCGAGAGGCGCGAGACCTTGATGTCGGTGCCGAGGCCGAGGATCATCATCTCGTCGGGTGAGGGCGTGTGGATGCCCTTGTGAAGCCATTCGGAGCGGGCGGTCATGCCGCGCCGGGCCATATCCTCGGTGAAGGAGGTAAGCTGCGACAGGCGCTGTTCGACTTTCGAAACCGGCTTTGCGACGAAGGTGCCTGAGCCATGGCGGCGCACGAGCAGGCCATCGGCTACAAGCTCGTCGATCGCCTTGCGCACGGTGACGCGGCTGACGGCGGCAAATTCGGCGATGTCGCGTTCCGGGGGCAGGGCATCGCCATGGGCGAGTGTGCCGGTGCGCACGGCATCTTCGAGTGTGCGGCGCAGCTTCACATAGAGTGGGCCGGTGCCGCCGGCCTGCAAGCGTTCGGGTGAAAGGATGGAGGCGAGATCGTCGGTCATGCCACACCTCTCTGCCGTTCGTTCCGAAGCTTTACGGCAAGGTCGACGGCGCCCTGCAGCGCATCGGCCTTTGGTTCTACGAGAAGGGCCTTGTGCCGATCGGCAAGCCACGGATGGTAGGCTTTGGCCAGTCCGCCAAGCAGGCAGATGGACGGGCATTCCGCCCATGAGAGTGCATCGAGGCTTTCGCTGATAGCGCGCGCCGCATCCTTGACGATCTCGATTGCAGTAACATCGCCGGCCTGAGCGCCTTCGAAGACCATCGGCGCAAAACGCGCGAAGTCTGCCGGCCGGGCCGTATGGGCAAATTCGACGACGCGTTCCGGATCGTTGCCGTATTCGGCCATGACCTTTTCCGTCAACCGTGAGGCAGCGCGAACCTTATCATAGGCAAGCAGGGATTTTTCCAGGAGATCGCGGCCAAGCCGAGCGCCGCTTGCCTGATCGCCGACGATCGAACCCCAGCCGCCGATCCCATGCAGTTTGCCGTCCCGGCGGGCATTATAAACCGAGCCGGTTCCGAGAGCGCCGACAATGCCGTCGCCGTCTCCGAGCGCGCCCTGCAGCGAAATCAGCGCGTCGGTGACGACCTGGCCATTTTTGAAGGGAAGAGCCTTTTCGATGCGCTTGCCGTAATCGCCGACATTGGCACCGGCGACACCGATGACAGCGGTGGCGGTGGAAACGGTTTCATTTTCAAATCCTGCATCACGCAGAGCCTGACGAGCGGATTCGACGATATTGACGAGAGAGTTTTCCAGATCGGAAAGGATGTTGGCAGGGCCCGCCTTGCCGCGGCCAATGACATTGCCCATTCTGTCCGCAACTGCGGCTCGGCAGCTTGTTCCACCGCCATCTACACCGATTGCAAGTTCCGTCATCGGACCTCCGGATACGCTGTTCCCTTATGTTTTTTAATACAATACCAAAAAAATACCATTTACCAAGCAGAAATGATCGGGAAATTCCCAGTTTTTAACATATTGATTTTAAATGATAAAATTTTTTTATGAATTTTCTCAGGTCCAGAAGTTAATTTCGGCTGGACAATTGGTATTTTTTTGGCCTTAATTCCGGAAAAGGGAACAGCGTATCGAGGCATGTGAAAACCGGCAAAGAAAAACAGCGCCGGCCAGGTTTCGAGAAAGGTGCAGGCAACGATCCGCAGGAGCCGACATGGCTCGCGGAAGCGCGCGGCATCCTTCCAAGTTTTCCCTTATTTTCTGGCGCCCGGTTCAGTGTATCGGGAGGGCGCACCGTCCGGCCGGGGGCTATCGTCTTCCGTGTCGACAGAGCTTCGGAGCCGGCAATCTTGGCGGCTCTAAAAGGGGCGTTGGGTGTTTCCTCAGACACGCCAACTGCTTGTTTCAGATCGAAAACAGCGCCTAGCGGCGCTCAAAACAGGAGAGGGAAATGAAAAACACTGCTCTGAAAAGCTTGCTGCTTGCCTCCAGCCTGCTGTCGTCAGCCGGCCTCGTTCACGCCGCTGACGTGACGCTTACCGTTGAAAGCTGGCGTAACGACGACCTGCAGATCTGGCAGGAAAAGATCATCCCGGCTTTCGAAGCCAAGAACCCGGGCATCAAGATCGTCTTCTCGCCGACCGCTCCGACTGAATACAATGCTTCGCTGAACGCCAAGCTCGACGCCGGTTCCGCAGGCGACATCATCACCTGCCGTCCGTTCGACGCATCGCTCGAACTCTTCAACAAGAAGCAGCTCGTCGATCTGACCAGCCTGTCCGGCATGGAGAACTTCTCGCCGGTCGCCAAGGCTGCATGGTCGACGGACGACGGCAAGTCGACCTTCTGCGTGCCGATGGCTTCGGTCATCCACGGCTTCATCTACAACAAGGATGCCTTCGACAAGCTCGGCATCGCTATTCCGAAGACGGAAGACGAGTTCTTCGCAGCCCTCGACAAGATCAAGGCTGACGGCACCTACATCCCGCTCGCCATGGGCACGAAGGATCTCTGGGAAGCCGCTACCATGGGCTACCAGAATATCGGCCCGAACTACTGGAAGGGTGAAGAGGGTCGCGAAGCTCTTATCGCCGGCAAGCAGAAGCTGACGGACGCCGACTGGGTCAAGCCCTATGAAGAGCTTGCCAAGTGGAAGCCCTATCTCGGCGACGGTTTCGAAGCCCAGACCTACTCGGACAGCCAGAACCTCTTCACGCTCGGCCGCGCCGCCATCTATCCGGCAGGCTCCTGGGAAATCTCGCTGTTCAACACGCAGGCGCAGTTCAAGATGGGCGCCTTCCCGCCGCCGGTTCCGAAGGCTGGCGACCAGGGCTATATCTCCGACCATCCGGATATCGGCGTTGCCCTGAACGCCAAGAGCACGCACCAGGAAGAAGCCAAGAAGTTCCTCACCTGGGTCGCTTCGCCTGAATTCGCAGACATCTATGCGAACTCCCTGCCAGGCTTCTTCAGCCTGAACTCCAACCCGGTCAAGATGAGCGATCCGCTCGCTCAGGAATTCGTTTCCTGGCGCGGCCCGTACAAGTCGACCGTCCGCTCGACCTATCAGATCCTGTCGCGCGGTACGCCGAACCTCGAAAACGAGACCTGGGTTGAATCGGCAAACGTGATCAACGGCACGGACACCCCGGCCGCTGCTGCCGAAAAGCTCCAGAAGGGCCTCGACAGCTGGTACAAGCCGGCGAAGTAAGGTTTTGAAGGTGAGGGGCGGTCCTTCCGGCCGCCCCTTATCGGCCTGCCGGCCATCTTGTCCCGCGAGGGGCAGGAGACTCGCAGCCGCCTCTTAGCCCGTGGTTTTCAGGTATGGGCTTGCCCGCTCTCCGAATAGAGGAGAGGGGGAGGGAGGGGCAAGATTTCCACCTGAGCTGTGCCCTCCGGCTCAGCCAATAAGAACAGGCATAAGCCATGAGCGAAGCCGACAACGCAGTCGACCTGATCCCGATCAAGCGCCCCATACGCTGGCACATCGGCATCTTCCTTCTTCCGGCCCTTATCGTCTATTCGGCGATCATGATCCTGCCGCTGATCGAAACGCTCCGGCTTTCCTTCTACAATACAGTTGATGGCGCCCCGGCCTTCGTTGGGTTTGCTAATTACAAGGTTCTCTTCGGCGACGCCCGCTGGGCGCACGACTTCTGGAACGCGCTCCGCAACAACCTGATCTTCTTCGCCATTCATATGTGCGTGCAGAATCCGATCGGGATTGCGCTTGCCGCGCTGCTGTCGACGCCGCGGCTGCGTTTCGTCGCCTTCTACCGTACGGCAATCTTCCTGCCGACGCTGCTCTCCTTCGTGATCGTCGGCTTTATCTGGAAGCTGATTCTCTCGCCGATCTGGGGTGTGGCGCCCTGGCTGATGAGCCTTGTCGGCATGAAATGGGCCTTCGCGCCCTGGCTCGGCCAGTCCGGTCCGGCGCTGGTCGCCGTGTCACTGATCTCCAACTGGCAATATATCGGCATTCCGATGATGCTGATCTATGCCGCGCTGCTCAGCATTCCAGAAGAAGTGATCGAGGCCGCCGAATGCGATGGCATTACCGGCTGGGCGCAGTTCTGGAAGATCAAGCTGCCGCTGATACTGCCGGCGATCGGCATCATCTCGATCCTGACCTTCGTCGGCAATTTCAATGCCTTCGACCTGATCTACACGGTGCAGGGCGCGCTTGCCGGCCCCGACATGTCGACGGATATTCTGGGAACGCTGCTCTACCGCACCTTCTTCGGCTTCCAGCTGCAGCTCGGCGACCGCTCTATGGGGGCGACGATCGCGACGGTGATGTTCCTGATCATCCTTGCCGGCGTCTCCTTCTATCTTTTCGCTATCCAGCGGCGCATGCGTCGCTACCAGTTCTGAGGAGTGTGAGCCCCATGTCGAACAGAGCGCGCACATCCCCCATCCGTGCCGGCCTCGTGCATCTGGCGCTGATCGGCTACACGCTGATCGCCATCTTTCCGGTGTTCCTGACGATCGTCAATTCGTTCAAGGACCGCAATTCGATCTTCCGTTCGCCGCTGCAGGTGCCGACACCTTCGACCTTCAGCCTCGTCGGTTACCAGACTGTATTGGGGCAGGGTGACTTCGCCACCTATTTCCAGAACAGCTTCATCGTAACGATCGTTGCGATCTTCCTTGTGCTGCTGTTCGGGGCGATGGCTGCCTTTGCGCTGTCGGAGTACCGTTTCCGCGGCAATACGGTGATGGGCCTCTACATGGCGATCGGCATCATGATCCCGATCCGCCTCGGCACAGTTGCCATCCTGCAGGGCATGGTCGCGACCGGCCTCGTCAATACGCTGACGGCCCTGATCCTCGTCTATACGGCGCAGGGTATCCCGCTTGCGATCTTCATCCTGTCGGAATTCATGCGCACGGTTTCCGACGACCTGAAGAACGCCGGTCGTATCGACGGGCTCTCGGAATATTCGATTTTCTTCCGCCTTGTGCTGCCGCTGGTGCGGCCGGCTATGGCGACGGTCGCCGTCTTCACGATGATCCCGATCTGGAACGACCTGTGGTTTCCGCTGATCCTGGCGCCATCCGAGGCCACCAAGACCGTGACGCTCGGTTCGCAGATCTTCATCGGCCAGTTCGTCACGAACTGGAATGCGGTTCTGGCAGCACTGTCGCTGGCGATCCTGCCGATCCTCGTTCTCTACGTCATCTTCTCGCGGCAGCTGATCCGCGGCATTACCTCGGGAGCTGTCAAGTGAGCCAATCCGAAAAGCCGATCCGTGTTCTCGTTGCCGGCCTCGGCAATATGGGCCGCAGCCATGCGCTCGCCTATCACAACAATCCGGGCTTCGAGATCGTCGGCCTCGTCAACCGCTCCAAGCCGTCGCAGCTCGCACCAGAACTGGATCAATACACGATCCATCCTGACTTCATGACGGCGCTTGCCGAGCTGAAGCCGGATCTCTGCTCGATCAACACCTATTCCGACAGCCATGCCGATTACGCCGTGGCTGCCTTTGAGGCCGGCTGTGACGTCTTCGTCGAGAAGCCGCTTGCAACGACGGTTGCCGATGCCGAGCGCGTCGTAGCTGCGGCGAAGAAGGCCGGCAAGAAGCTGGTCATCGGCTATATCCTTCGCCACCATCCATCCTGGAAGAAGCTGATCGAGGAGGCGCGGAAGCTCGGCGGCCCCTATGTCTTCCGCATGAACCTCAATCAGCAGTCCAGCGGCCCGACCTGGGCGACGCACAAGTCGCTGATGCAGACGACTTCGCCGATCGTCGATTGCGGCGTCCACTATGTCGACGTCATGTGCCAGATCACCGATGCGAAGGCGGTCGAGGTGCGCGGTATGGGTCTGCGGCTGTCGAACGAGATTGCGCCCGACATGTATAATTACGGCCACCTGCAGGTGCTCTATGAAGACGGTTCCGTCGGCTGGTACGAGGCCGGCTGGGGGCCGATGATCTCCGAGACCGCCTTCTTCGTGAAGGATGTCATGTCGCCGAACGGCGCGGTTTCGATCGTCATGGATCCGAAGGCGAAGTCCGACGATATCGACACGCATACCAAGACATCCGTCATCCGGCTGCATACGGCAGAGACCGGCCCGGACGGCAAATTCATCCGTCCCGATCAGGACATGACGATGGAAGGCGAGCCCGGCCATCAGGCGCTTTGCGACCTGGAACAGGCCTTCGTGCTGCGCGCTGTCAGCGAAGATCTGGACCTTACCCGCCATATGGATGACGCCGTGGCCTCGCTGCGCATCTGCCTTGCCGCTGACGAAAGCGTGCGCACCGGCCGACCGGTTAGACTATAAGGAAAGACTAGTGGGATCGCTTCAACTCAAATCCATCCGCAAGGCCTATGGCACGCATGATGTGCTGAAGGGCATCGACCTCGAGGTCAAAGACGGCGAATTCGTCATTTTCGTCGGCCCTTCCGGCTGCGGAAAATCAACCCTGCTTCGCAGCATTGCCGGCCTGGAAGACGTGACCTCGGGCGCCGTCATCATCAACGGCCGCGATGAGACGCTGACACCGCCGGCCAAACGCGGTATCGCCATGGTGTTCCAGTCCTACGCGCTCTATCCGCACCTGACGGTCAAGGACAACATGGGCCTCGGTCTCAAGCAAGCCGGTACGGCCAAGGACGAGATCGAGAAGCGGGTGAGCAAGGCGTCGTCGATGCTGTCGCTCGAACAATATCTGGCGCGTCGCCCGGCCGAGCTTTCTGGTGGTCAGCGCCAGCGCGTGGCGATCGGCCGTGCGATCGTGCGCGAGCCGGAACTCTTCCTGTTCGACGAGCCACTCTCCAACCTCGACGCGGCGCTGCGCGTGCAGACGCGCCTCGAAATCGCTCGCCTGCACCGCAGCCTCAAGGCGACGATGATCTACGTCACCCACGACCAGGTGGAAGCCATGACGCTCGCCGACAAGATCGTGGTGCTGAATGCCGGTGCAATCGAGCAGATCGGTTCGCCGATGGAACTCTATAACCGCCCGGCCAATACATTCGTCGCCGGCTTCATCGGCTCGCCGCAGATGAACTTCATTGCCGGCGACAAGGTCGGCGATGCGGAGGCAAAAACGGTCGGCATCCGCCCCGAGCACCTGATGCTGTCTCGCGACAATGGTACCTGGAAGGCGAAGACTGTACATGTCGAGCATCTCGGCGCCGACACAATCGTCTATCTGGAATCCGACCAGTGCGGCCTGCTGACCGCGCGTCTCTTCGGCGAACATAAGTATGAACCCGATGAGATTGTCTATGCGACGCCCGATGGCGGCCACGTCCATCGCTTCGATGCGAACGACCAAGCGATCCGCTGATTGCCACCTGAATGAAAAGCCCCGCCATCGAGCGGGGCTTTTTCTATCGAGCGACAGGTAGATGGGTCAGCGCCGAAAAAGCCGTCCATCGATGATCAGGCTCGTCATGACCAGGATCATGCCGCCAGACTCGAACGTTTCCAGTCTTTCGCCGAGAAAGACCGTGCCCAGCAGGATTGCGCTGACGGGTACCAACAGCGTCACCAGGGAAGCGTTGGTCGCTCCGGCCGAGGCGATGAGATTGAAATAGAGAATGAAGGCGAAGGCGGTGGTCAGGATCGCGAGAACCAGCACTGCCATCCATATCGGAACAGACGGCGTGACGATGTCGGCCGGGCTGTAGAAAAAGAAAACGATCGGCAGCATGAGGACGGTCGCGCCTGTCAGTTGGCCGGTCGCGACCACCGTCGGGCTTATGCCTTTGAAGCGCTTGGCGTAGACAACGGCGAAGGCATAGGAGACAGCGGCTCCGATGACTGCGAGTTTTGCCCATGTGGGGCCGCCAAGATTGGAAAGAAGTCCAGGGCCGATCATGACGGCAGCGCCTGCGATGCCGATCGCGACGCCTGCGATCTTCACGGTTGAGATCTTTTCATCCGGTGTCAGAGTATTTGCTACGAGGATCGTCCAAAGAGGTGTTGTTGCGTAGAACACCGAGGCGAGGCCGGCGCCGATCTCCGTTTGGCCAGTGAAGATCAACGAGAAGGGAATGACGTTGTTGAGCAGGGCGAGACACAGAAAAGAGCCGGGCCGGGCGAGAACGGGCGCGAAGGAAATGCCGCGCAGCTTCAACCAGAGATGCAGGACCAGCGCGGCAATCGCCACGCGATAAAGAACGAGGGCCAAAGGCGGAATTTCGGATACGGCTATGCGGGCGAAGAAGAACGACCCGCCCCAAAGCGCGCCCAGGAGCGCGAGCTGGCCCCAATCCTTCGCCGACATTGATTGTGTCATCGCTTCGGTGCGCAAAGCCGTCATCCAATAGATGGAGATATGCCTTGCACTCTATCCCCGGCTGGGGCGGCCGACAGCAACGGAACAATCCGGATATCCGAATTCTATGGAATCTGGTGCTTTCTTATCCCGATCGGCCGGATTGATATGTCTGGACTGAATTCCAGGGGATCAGCCGAGAACCGGGCGCATGAAGCTGCGCTCATAGCTGATGATGCTCCGGTTACGCTTGTCGAGCTCGAAGGCGGCCTGACATTCCTGGTCGCTTGCCATACGGGTGCGATAGTCCTCATAGGCGGCAAGGCTCGGGAAAGAAAACAGCGCAACTGCAATGTTGTTTGCGCCCTCGGACGGCAGGAAATAGCCGTGATGGGCACCGCCCATCCTGTTGACGATGGGGATCCAGAGCCGGGCGTATTGTTCGAATTCGGCAAGCTTGTAAGGGTCGATGACGTATCGCAGATGGCAGGTAATCATTGAAAGACCCCGTTGTGGAACGACCGAGCGGATGGCCGTCCGGTCTGTATTGCTTGCCCGGATTCGAGGCAAGCCGTTGGTCAGTTCCTTTACGCTGCCTTCCGTTTCGATGCTATCTCCCTGGCCTGGATATTCAGAGGGGCAGGGGCTCATGAAAATTAGGTAGCAGGCATGCAAAAGGCGCCGCGTTGGCGGCGCCTTCGTTTGATTTCAGTCTCTTCCGATCAGTCGCGGATGACGAGCAGGTCGGCAGCCATGAAGCGGAGCGTCACGGTTTCGCCAGTGGCCGGCGGGGTGACGCCGGGGCTGTTGAACATGTCGAAGGAGATGACGTTGCCGCCGACATTCATGCGGGTGCGGATGACCGAACCCAGGAAGTGGGCGGAGACGACCTGACCGGTCAGCGCAGTGTCGCTCTGGGTGCCTTCGGCGAGCGAACCGGCTTCCGGACGGAGCGCAAGCTGAACGGTGTCGCCAGCCTTGTAGGTCTGGACGGACTGTTTCAGTGTCACACCCTGATCGCCGATCTGGATACGGTTGCTATCCGGGTCGACTACCTTGGCTTCGATGAGGTTCAGCGTGCCGACGAAGGAGGCGACGAAGCGCGTTGCCGGCGTGTTGTAGATCTCGAAGGGCGTGCCGATCTGGTCTGCCTTGCCGCCATTCATGACGACGATGCGGTCGGAGATCGAAAGCGCTTCTTCTTGGTCATGCGTGACGAAAACCGTGGTGATGCCAAGCGATTGCTGGATCTGGCGGATTTCTTCGCGCAGCGACACGCGGATCTTGGCATCGAGAGCCGAGAGCGGTTCGTCGAGCAGGAGCACCTGTGGCTTGACGGCAAGGGCGCGGGCAAGAGCAACGCGCTGCTGCTGGCCGCCCGACATCTGGTAGGGAAAGCGGTCTGCCAGGTGATCGAGCTTGATGAGGCCGAGCATTTCCTTGACTCTGCTGTCGATCTCCGGCTTCGGAGCACCCGCGACCTTCATGCCGAAGGCGACGTTGTCATGCACCGTCATGTTCGGGAACAGGGCGTAGGCCTGGAAGACCATGCCGATGTTGCGCTGGTTCGGCTTCAGCGCACGCTGGTCCTTGCCGTTGATCGTCAGCGTGCCGCCGGTCGGCGTTTCAAAACCAGCGATCATGCGCAGGACGGTCGTCTTGCCACAGCCCGATGGTCCGAGGAAGGAGACGAATTCCCCTTTCTCGATGTTCATGTTGAAGTTTTTGACGACCTGCGTCTGGCCGAAGGATTTCTGAATGTTGGTCAGCGTAAGAAAAGACATGAGCCAAATACCTTATACCCTAGCCGGGCGGGCTTTGCCAAAGCGGGAAACGAGATTGAGCAGGCCCATGCTGAGCCAGGTGATCGAAAATGCGATGACGGCGAGCGCCGAAGGCTCATAGGCCTGGTTGGCGCCGACACGCTGCAGATAGGGGCCGAAAGCAGGGCGGCCGAGCAAGGCTGCCATGGTGAATTCGCCCATGACGATCGCGAGCGTGATGAAGGCGCCCGAAAGCACGCCGCTCATGACGTTGGGAAAAATGCACTTGAACATGATCGTCGTCCACCTCGCACCAAGGCTTTCGGCTGCTTCCGTCAGCGTGCGGACGTCGATGGCGCGCATGGCGGTATCGACGGCGCGGTACATGTAGGGCAGCGAGAGCGTGATGTAGGAGAACATCAGCAGGATGTTGGTGCCCGTCGTGGAGCCGGTCAGCGGCAGGTACGAGGAGGACTTGTACATTTGAATATAGCCGAAGACGATGACGATCGCCGGGATGACTAGCGGCAGCAGCGTGATGAATTCGACGACCTGACGCATCTGCGGCAGGCGCAGGCGTACCCAATATGCGGTGGGTACGACCAGCAGCATGCCGAAGACGATGGTCAGCGCGGCCATCATCATGGAGTAGCCGAACGTCTCGCGGAAACTGGCATCGGAAAAGACAGACTGATACGCGTCGAATGAATAAGCGTCACGACGCTTGCGCAGGGAGAATTCCAGCGTGCCGAGAAGCGGGACGATGAAATAGGTTGCACCGATGATGATGGCGATCCAGGCGCCGATACGTTGTCCCTTCATTTTTGCCACCGTTCAGCGCGCATGCGCAGCATGAGATAGAGAACATTCGAAACGCCGGTGATGACGATCATGCCGAGCGCGATCGCGTAGCCGAGATTGGCGTTGTGAAGCACGTCGCCCTGGATCTGCGCATAGAGCAGGATCGGGACGATGTTGAGCGACGAGCCGGTCAGCGCATAGGCCGTTGCAATAGCGCCGAAAGCGTTCGCAAACAGAAGCAGCGTCGTCCCGAGCAGGCTTGGCCAGAGGATCGGCAGGGCAACCATTGTCCAATACTGGCGGTTGGTGGCGCCGAGGATCTGCGAAGCTTCACGCCATTCCTTCTTCATGCCGTCGAGCGCCGGCGTCAGGATCAACACCATCAGCGGGATCTGGAAATACATGTAGGTGATGGTGAGGCCGAAGAAGGAGAGAAGGTTAAAGCCGGTGCCGTAAAGGTTGAAGCCGAACCAGTCGCGCAGGAAGAGGGTGACGAGGCCGGTGCGACCGAGTGTCGCCAGGAAGGCGAAGGCGAGCGGCACGCCGGCAAAGTTCGAGGCAACGCCCGAGAATGTCAGCAGCGTCGCGCGGACACTGCTCGGCAGGCCGCCGAGCACGACTGCCCAGGCGAGAAAGAAGCCGATGAGCGCGCCGCCAAGAGCGGATGCGACCGAGACGCGGATACTGATCCAGTAGGCGCTCATAATGGATGGGGTGAAAAGATCGCTGATATTTTTCAGCGTGAAATCGCCATCGGGCGTCAGAAACGCGCCCGCCACAAGATACAGAGTGGGGATGATCAGGAATAGCAGAGAAAAAATTATAAAGGGTGCAATGCCCAGCCAGTCGATCACGCGATCTTTGTTGATCAAGGGGGCAGTGCTTACCATAGGCGTTGAAACGGTGCTCATGGAAAAGCTCATCCTGAGGCGTCGGAGTGAGAAAAGCCTCCCCGCCTTTGTAGGCGGGGAGGCGAGGTCAGATATTACTGAACGTTGGCGCCGACGACGCTGTCCCACTTCGTGGTGATTGCGGTCTTGCCCTTGTCCTGCTCGTCGAGCGTCGGGAAGACGGCCTTTGCATAGCCTTCGGCCGGCGGCAGCTTGTCGAGGAGTTCCTTCGGAACCTTGCCCTTCTGAGCGAGGTCGTTGAAGCGGATCGGGTGGCAGTAGCCCTTCAGCCAAGCGAGCTGGCCTTCGTCCGAATAGAGGTATTCCATCCAGAGCTTGGCAGCGTTCGGATGCGGAGCGAAAGCGGAGATCGCCTGAACGTAGACGCCTGCGACAACGCCGGTCGAGGGAACGACGACTTCAACCGGCGGGTTACCGGCAAGGCTGTCGCGCCATGCGAGACCGTTGTAGTCCCATGCAACGACGATCGGGGTCGAGCCCTGAGCGAGCGAAGCGGACTTGCCGATAACCGGAACGAGCGCGCCCGCCTTGTTCAGCTCTGCGAAGTAAGCGAGACCAGCTTCACCAGCCTTTGTCGCGTCCTTTTCACCGGTTGCAAGGCCGGCAGCGTAGACAGCCTGAACAGCCTGGTTCGAAGCGCGCGGGTCGCCGGCGAGCGAAACCGTGTTGGCATATTCCGGCTTCTTGAGGTCAGCCCAGTCCTTCGGGACGTTCTTGACGATATCGGTGTTCACGACGAAGGAGAGAACGCCGTAGTAATCGCCGTACCAGTAGCCTTCGGCATCCTTGGCGCTGTCCGGAATGGAATCCCAGGTGGAGACCTTGTAAGGCTGGATCAGGCCGTCCTTCTTGGCAGACGGACCGAAGGAGAGGCCGACGTCGATGACGTCAGGCGCCTGCGGGCCGGTGTTGCCCTTGTTGGCCTTGATTGCTTCGACTTCGTCGCCCGAACCTGCATCCGGGTTCAGTTCGTTGACTTCGAGGCCGTACTTGGCCTTGAAACCTGCGATGACGTCGCCGTAGCCGCACCAGTTATGCGGGAGAGCGATCGTGGTCAGCGTGCCTTCCTTCTTGGCGGCAGCGATAAGATCAGCGCTCGGCTCAGCTGCTGCGATCGCAGTCGAAGCAACGATCATCGCAGTAGAAAGCGAGAGCAGTCGAGAAATGTTAGAGATCACTGTTGTTCTCCTTCGGGTTTTCAGTGTCCGATGTGCTGTTACTGGCGTTAGATGAAGCTTGTATGACAGTTGAATGACGTTAATTTTGTCATGAATAGCAGGTGCTTGCGGCAATGTTTCATTTGCGACAGGCTGTCCTGTTTCCGCGAAATCCGTCATTGTTTTTGCTTTTTTTTAGTTGTCCCTCCTAACCGGGTTTGCGGAAAAGCCGGGTCTGTTCGAACAGGCCTTCCAGCGTTTTCATGCGCTCCTTCGTCTCGTCCCAGGTCGAGTTCTGAACCGCCTCGATGAGCGCCTCGACGATAAAGAGTGTGACAACGGAGGAATCCCAGGCCGACGGTGCCTCGATCTGCACGCGAAAGGCGTGACGGGCGAGCTTGGCAGCGGGCGAAGCCCACTGGTCGGTGAAGACGATGATTTCGGCTCCGCGCTTGCGGGCGGCGGTGGCGAGGCTCACCATCTCCTGCTCGTAGCGGCGGATATCGAAGATGATGAGCAGGTCGCCCGGATTCATATTGAGGACGTATTGCGGCCAGCTCGACGAGTTGGAAGAAAGCAGCGCCGTGTTCGGGCGGATGACCTGCATATGGGTGAAGAAATATTCGGCGAGTGCGCCGGTGATGCGTCCGCCGACGAAATAGAGCGTGCGCTTGCGGTCCGAGAGCAGGGCAGCGGCGTTGTCAAAGGTAGCCGTATCGAGGTCGGAGAGCGTTTGGCGCAGATTGCCCATGATGGCATCGGCGAAGCGGTTCAATATATGGGTGCCCGGCGCGTTCTGGGCCCAGCGGTCGTGCTTGGCGATGGGATTGGAAATCGTCGCCTCGACTTCCTGATGCAGATGCTGCTGGAAGTCCGGATAACCCTTGTAGCCGAGCTTCTGGACCATGCGCACGACCGTCGGCGTAGAGACGCCGGCATTTTCAGCAATCGTGGTGATGCTGCCGAGGCCGGAGACAGGGTAGTTGTCGAGCAGGCTTTCGGCCAACTGCTTTTCGGCGCGTGTGAGCACGCCGAGATGTGAATGAATGACGTCCGAAACGGTCTTAGCCGCGACACTCACGTGATTTTGCTCCCCGGGATGGTCTGATGCCACTTTCCCACTGAAAGTTAACAACGCTGTCACAATCCATGTCAACAAGTGTCATGAAAAGAAATTTTCAGAGCGCGCTTGACACTGCCGTGAACCTGAAGAATTCTTTTCTTGTAAAGATTTTATTAAGCGATGGAGAGGTGCTGTTGGTGCTGGCTCAGCCCCGAATTCTCAGCGAAGCGGACGGCGATTGCGTCGCAATCGAACGCGTCCACGGCAAGAGTCCCGTGCTCATCATCTGCGAGCACGCATCCCGCACGCTTCCTGAACATTTCGGTAATCTCGGCCTCTCCGAAGAAGCGCTTTTAAGCCACATCGCCTGGGATCCGGGCGCGCTTGCCGTTGCCCGCGGCATTTCGGCTGCTCTCGATGCGGCGCTCATCTACCAGCGCTTCTCCCGGCTGATCTATGACTGCAACCGGCCGCCGAACTCGCCGGGCGCCATGCCCGAGGTCAGCGAGATCTACACGATCCCCGGTAACAAGGATTTGACTGGGGAAGAGCGCCTTGCGCGCACCGAAGCGCTTTACCAGCCGTTCCACGATGCTGTTCGCGCCTTGATCCGTGACCGCCAGGCGAGGGGGCAGGATAGCGTCATTGTGACGATTCACAGTTTCACGCCCGTCTATAATGGCCGGCAGCGCGCCGTCGAGCTCGGCATCCTCCATGACGAGGACAGCCGCCTTGCCGACCGCATGCTGGTATCAGCGGCCGAGGCGCCGCTCTACCGCACCGAACGCAACGAGCCCTACGGGCCGGAGGACGGCGTGACGCACACGCTGATCCTGCACGGCATTTCCAACGGGCTTCGCAATGTCATGATCGAGGTCCGAAACGACCTCATCGCAGACGATACCGGCCAAGGGGTCGTGGCCGACTATCTCGCAAGGCTCATCCAGGAAAGTCTGGACGCCTGAATAAAACATAAGACCCCGGGGAGCAGTTTAACTGCGAACAGCCCGCAAGGCGAAAAGCCACGGGCACTATTGGCACTGGATCGGCCGCAATTCCGCGGGCGATTGTCAACAGGGGGAAGTCATGTCGGACTATACCGAAAGTGATAAAAAGCAGGATGTGCATATCCTGCATTCCATGGGCTATGCCCAGGAACTCGAACGGCGGATGAGCTCGTTTTCGAATTTCGCCGTTTCCTTTTCGATCATCTGCATCCTCTCCGGCGGTATCAACTCGCTGGCGCAGGCGACCTCGGGCGCGGGCGGTGCCGCCATCGGCATCGGCTGGCCGATCGGCTGCTTTGTTTCGCTCGTTTTTGCCGTCGCCATGGCGCAGATCAGCTCCGCCTATCCGACTGCGGGCGGCCTCTATCACTGGGGTTCGATCCTCGGTAACCGTTTCACCGGCTGGCTGACCGCCTGGTTCAACCTGCTCGGCCTCGTCACCGTTCTCGGCGCGATCAACGTCGGCACCTATTATTTCTTCATGGGCGCCTTCGGCACGAGCTATCTCGGCCTGACGGATACGACGACGGTGCGTATCGTCTTCCTGGTGATCATCACCGGCGCGCAGGCGCTCGTGAACCATATGGGCATCGGGCTCACCGCAAAGCTCACGGACTTCTCGGGTTACCTGATCTTTGCGACCGCGATCGCGCTCGCTGCCGTGTGCCTGCTTGCCGCCCCGTCTTATGAGTTCGGCCGGCTCTTCACCTTTGCCAACTATTCCGGCGAAGTCGGCGGCAACGTATGGCCCACGACATCGGGCGCCTGGGTATTCCTGCTCGGCCTTCTGCTGCCGATCTACACGATCACCGGTTATGACGCTTCCGCGCATACTTCGGAAGAAACCGTCAAGGCGGCGCATTCCGTTCCGCGCGGCATGGTCGCGTCGGTCCTGTGGTCGGCGCTTTTCGGTTACATCATGCTGTGCGCCTTCGTCCTCATGCTGCCGAACATGGACGACGCGGCAAAGCAGGGCTGGAACGTGTTTTTCTGGGCGATGGACAGCCAGGTGAACCCGATCGTCAAGGATATCCTGTATCTGGCGATCTTCGTCAGCCAATGGCTGTGCGGCCTTGCGACCGTCACCTCGGTCTCGCGCATGATCTTCGCCTTTTCGCGTGATGGCGGCCTGCCGGCCTCCAAGGCGCTGTCGAAGGTCAGCCCAAACTACCGCACGCCTGTTGCTGCGATCTGGACGGGCTCGATCCTCTCGGTGCTCTTCGTCTGGGGCTCGTCGCTCGTCTCGATCGGCGACACGCCGGTTTACACGATCGTCGTATCCTGCACGGTCATCTTCCTGTTCTTCTCCTTCGCGATCCCGATCGCACTCGGCCTCTTTGCCTGGGGAACCTCGAAGTGGGACAAGATGGGTCCGTGGAACCTCGGCGAAGGCATGTTCAAGCTCTTCGCGGTCCTCTCGATCCTCGCGATGATCCTGATCTTCGTTCTCGGCATTCAGCCGCCGAACAGGCCGGCGCTCTACGTCACGGTAGGGTTCCTGGTGCTGACTGGCATCGTCTGGTTCGGCTTCGAAAGCCGCCGCTTCAAGGGCCCCCCGATCGGCGACGAAGTGGCAAAACGCCAGGCCGAGATCGCAGCGGCCGAAAAGGCCGTCGGCGAAAGCTAAGAACTGAGGCTTCCCTCTCACATGGCGGGGCCGCATCACGCGGCCCCCTCACGGTTCAACGAAAAGGCATCGGGCGGGTTGATCCCGGCGGTCGCATGCCGTTTCGTTTTCCCGATTTCTCAGGTTCAATTTCAGGCGGATACATCATGAGCAGCTATACTCTCGACGATCTCAGACAGGACGTTGCCGACGGGCGCATCGATACGGTGCTTGCCTGCCAGGTGGACATGCAGGGGCGCCTGATGGGCAAGCGTTTCCAGGCGGAATTCTTCCTCGAAAGCGCGTGGAAGGAAACGCATAGCTGCAACTACCTACAGGCCACCGACATGGAGATGGAAACCGTCTCCGGCTACAAGGCGACCAGCTGGGAGAAGGGCTACGGCGACTATACGATGAAGCCGGACCTTTCGACGCTGCGCGTCATTCCCTGGCTCGAAGGTACCGCGCTCGTTCTCTGCGACGTGCTCGACCACCATACGCATGAGGAAGTGGCCCATTCGCCGCGCGCGATCCTGAAGAAGCAGGTCAAGCGCCTGGAGGACATGGGCATGAAGGCCTATATGGCCTCCGAACTCGAATTCTTCCTGTTCGACCAGACCTACGAGGCGGCACAGGCGTCCGGATACCGAAACCTGAAGCTCGCCAGCGCCTATAATGAGGACTATCACATCTTCCAGACGACCAAGGAAGAAGAGGTAATGCGGGCGATCCGCAAGGGCCTGCAGGGTGCGGGCATCCCGGTCGAAAATTCCAAGGGCGAGGCTTCCGCCGGCCAGGAAGAAATCAATGTGCGTTATGCCGATGCGCTCACCATGGCCGACCGGCATGCGATCATCAAGAACGGCTGCAAGGAGATCGCCTGGTCGAAGGGCAAGGCAATCACCTTCCTTGCCAAGTGGCATTACAATGCCGCCGGCAGTTCCTCGCATATCCACCAGTCGCTCTGGAGTCTCGAAGAAAAGCCGCTCTTCTTCGACCATGCCGGCCATCACGGCATGACACCGCTGATGCAGAATTATATTGCCGGCCTGCTCAGCCACGCGAGCGAGATCACCTATTTCCTGGCGCCTTACATCAATTCCTACAAGCGCTTCATGGCCGGCACCTTCGCGCCGACCAAGGCGGTCTGGAGCAAGGATAACCGCACGGCGGGCTATCGCCTCTGCGGCGAGGAGACCAAGGCGATCCGCATCGAATGCCGCGTCGGCGGCTCCGACCTAAATCCCTATCTCGCCTTCGCGGCCCTGCTTGCCGCCGGCATCGACGGCATCGAGAAGAAGCTGGAACTGGAGGCGCCCTATGTGGGCGATGCCTATTTCGGCAAGGACATCCGCGAAATCCCGCGCACGCTGCGGGCCGCCACCAAGGCCATGACGGAATCGGAGATGCTGCGGGCAGCCTTCGGCGACGAGGTGATCGATCACTATACCCGCGCTGCCGAATGGGAGCAGGAAGAATACGACCGCCGCATCACGGATTGGGAAGTGGCGCGCGGCTTCGAGAGAGCTTAAGAACGTATCCGAAGCGGAAAGCCGCCCGACTGGATTCTCCCTGCGGAAGACAAGTCGTGTCGTCTTTCCCTGCGGCTCAGAAGAAAACAGGATTTAGATCATGACAATGATCCAATGCATTTCGCCGATTGACGGCTCTGTTTACGCGGAGCGTCCGGCGCTTTCGCTTGAAGCGGCAAAGGAAGCCGTGGCGCGTGCGCGCAAGGCGCAGAAGGCCTGGGCCAAGCGCCCGCTCGAAGATCGCGTCCAACTGGTGTTGAAGGGTGCCGCCCGTCTCAACGAGATGTCCGATGTCGTCGTGCCCGAGCTTGCCTGGCAGATGGGCCGGCCGATCAAGTATGGCGGCGAATATCGCGGCTTCAACGAGCGCTCCAATTACGTCGCCTCGATCGCGGCCGATGCTCTGGCTCCGCTCGTCGTCGAGGAGAGCGACAAGTTCGAGCGCCGTATCGAGCGCGAAGCCCATGGCGTCGTCTTCGTCGTGGCGCCCTGGAACTACCCCTACATGACGGCGATCAACACGATCGCGCCGGCGCTGATGGCGGGCAATACCGTCGTGCTGAAGCATGCCTCGCAGACGCTGCTCGTCGGCGAGCGGTTGGTGCAGGCTTTTGTCGAGGCCGGTATTCCAGAGGATGTGTTCCAGAACGTCTTCCTAGACCATGAGACGACCTCGGCGCTGATCGCCGCCGGCAGCTTCAACTTCGTCAATTTCACCGGTTCGGTCGAAGGCGGTCGCTCGATGGAACGCGCTGCGGCCGGCACCTTTACCGGTCTTGGCCTCGAGCTCGGCGGCAAGGATCCGGGCTATGTGATGGAGGATGCCGATCTCGACGCCGCCGTCGACACGCTGATGGATGGCGCGACCTATAATTCCGGCCAGTGCTGCTGCGGTATCGAGCGCATCTATGTGCATGAATCGCTCTATGACGCGTTCGTCGAGAAGTCGGTCGCCTGGGTTTCGAACTACAAGCTTGGCAACCCGCTCGATCCGGAGACCTCGCTCGGCCCGATGGCGCACAAGCGCTTTGCCAAGGTGGTGCGCGAGCAGATCGCCGATGCTGTTGCCAAAGGCGCCAAGGCGCTGGTCGATCCGAAGCTTTTCCCGGCCGATGACGGCGGCGCCTATCTGGCACCGCAGATCCTCGTCAATGTCGACCATTCCATGGCCTTCATGCGCGAAGAGACCTTCGGCCCAGCCGTCGGCATCATGAAGGTTAGGAATGACGACGAGGCATTGGCGCTGATGAATGACAGCCAGTACGGGCTGACTGCTTCGCTCTGGACCAAGGATGCGGAGCGGGCAGGACGGCTCGGCCGTGAAATCGAAACAGGCACTGTCTTCATGAACCGCGCCGATTATCTCGATCCGGCTCTGTGCTGGACCGGCGTCAAGGAAACCGGCCGCGGCGGCTCGCTGTCGATTATCGGCTTCCACAATCTGACGCGCCCGAAATCCTACCATCTCAAGAAGGTTACAGCATGAGCAGCGCCAACATCACCGCAAACTGGAGCTACCCGACATCAGTCAAGCTCGGCCGTGGTCGCATCAAGGAACTGGCCGACACCTGCAAGAGCCTCGGCATGAAGAAGCCGCTGCTCGTCACCGACCGCGGCCTCGCCTCGATGGCGATCACCAAGAACGCGCTCGACATTCTCGAAGAGGCCGGGCTCGGCCGGGCGATCTTCGCCGATGTCGATCCGAACCCGAACGAGAAGAACCTCGAAGCCGGCATCAAGGCCTTCCGCGACGGCGGCCATGACGGCGTTGTTGCCTTCGGCGGCGGTTCGGGCCTCGATCTTGGCAAGTGCGTGGCCTTCATGGTCGGCCAGACGCGCCCGGTCTGGGATTTCGAGGATATCGGCGACTGGTGGACACGGGCGAGCGTCGAAGGCATCGCGCCGATCGTTGCCGTACCGACGACGGCCGGCACCGGTTCGGAAGTCGGCCGCGCCAGCGTCATCACCAATTCCGCGACGCATGTGAAGAAGATCATCTTCCATCCGAAGTTCCTGCCGGGTGTCGTCATCGCCGATCCGGAACTTACGGTCGGCATGCCGAAGATCATCACGGCAGGCACCGGCATGGATGCCTTCGCCCATTGCCTGGAAGCCTATTCCTCGCCCTTCTACCATCCGATGTCGGCCGGCATCGCGCTGGAGGGCATGCGTCTCGTCAAGGAATTCCTGCCGCGCGCCTATAAGGAAGGCACGGATCTGGAAGCCCGCGCCAACATGATGTCGGCAGCCGCCATGGGTGCTGTCGCCTTCCAGAAGGGTCTCGGCGCCATCCACGCGCTCTCGCACCCGATCGGCGCCGTCTACAACACTCATCACGGCATGACCAATGCCGTCGTCATGCCGGCTGTACTGCGCTTCAACCGCTCGGCCATCGAAGAGAAGATCGCGCGTGCCGCTGCCTATCTCGGAATTTCAGGCGGTTTCGACGGTTTCTACGATTACGTGCTGAAGCTGCGTTCCGAACTCAACGTCCCTGACAATCTGACGGCGATGGGAATCACTCCTGATCGGATCGACGAACTGGCGGCGATGGCGATCGAAGACCCGAGCGCCGGCGGTAATCCGGTTGCATTGACGCTTGAAAATACCAAGACCCTTTTTGCGGACTGCTTCTGATCAGATAAAGGCGGACCTCTAAACTTGCCCGGAAAATCTCGGTTTTCCGGGCTTTTTTGTTGTTTTTCGCGCTTTGGGTCATCCTCATTTTTGAGGATGTGAGAAATGCGGACCGCAATTTCGGCGGGTCTGTTTACAGTTTGTTAACCACGATTGGAAAGGATGGGTTAACCGCACGATGCTCCGACAGTGCGATTAATGAAAGAGCGATGCCGGCTCGCGCCATTTCCCTTCGAGGACTAAGAATATGCCAGTCATCACATTCGCAAATACCAAGGGCGGCGCTGGCAAGACCACAGCCGTATTGCTGCTTGCTACCGAACTTGCCCGTCAGGGCTACCGCGTCACCATCCTCGATGCCGACCCTCAGCACTGGATTTCGCGCTGGCACGAAATCTCCGGCCATGTGGCAAATATCAGCGTCATCGATTTTGTAACGACTGCCTCGCTGCCGCAGCACATCAGCGAGAACAAGCAGAATACCGACTACTTCATCATCGACCTGCCTGGCGCACGCAATCCGCTGCTGGCAACTGCCGTCGGTCTCTCCGACCACGTGCTGATCCCGATCCAGGGCTGCGCCATGGATGCCCGCGGCGGCGCTCAGGTTCTCGAGCTCCTGCAGTATCTGGAGGAGAAGGCAGGCATCAAGATCGGCCATTCGGTCGTGCTGACCCGCGTCAACTCCATGGTTACCACCCGCGCACTGCAGCTCGTCAAGGCGCTGCTGAACGAGCGCCACGTGCCGGTTCTCGATACGGCGATCATCGAACGCTCGGCCTTCCGCGACATCTTCGATTGCGGCGGCACGCTGCATACGATGGATCCGATGCGCGTCAGCAATCTCGACAAGGCTCGTGAAAACGCCCTCTGTTTCGCCGAGGAAATCATCCGCAAGGTGCCGGGCCGGCTGCCGGTTGCCATTCGCCTAGCAAACGCCATGGTCCGTGCTGCCTGATCAGACTACCGGGGGGTAGGGAAATTGATGCCTCGGCTTCGACCGGGGCATTTTCCATTTGAAATTACATTTGCTCACTGGTGTAATGGTTATCAGGTTGTAAAAATCTCTTCACGCGCGAAGCAACGCATGAGCATTACCCGGCAGGTCGACGACAAGCTCATCGATTCCATCTACGGAATCGTTTTTGGCGAAGCGCGATGGGATACGTTTCTGACGGAGTTGAACGGGCTGTTGCCGGGGGCGGGAACCAGCCTTTTCTATCATGACGCCGCGCGGGCGGAAGGTTCGTCGCAATTCCACATCAACATGGATCAGTCGTGGATCGACACCTACACGCGTTATTACTGCCGGCTGAACCCGTGGATATCCGGTCTGAACAGGACACCCACAGGGCAGGGGGCAATCGGCGAGGATTTCATATCCTATGCGGAGCTTTCCAGGACCGAGTTCTTCAATGACTTCTGGCATCGGCATGAAGGTCACGGCGCTGTCGGCATGGCGATCCTGCGGGAGGGCAACCGGTCGTTCAATCTTTCGATCACCACGACCCGCTGGACCGATCCGAATGAGAGCCGGGCCTGCGCTGCGCTTTTGACAAGGATCGGGCCGCATCTGAGACGGGCCTTCATCGCGGTCGAATCCGGCGGCCGGCAAAAGAGCCATTCGGAGATCAACGGACGACTGTTCGATGCCATTGGGGTCGGTGTGCTCCTCCTGAATTCAGAGCGACGACTGATGTCCACCTCTGGCTTGGGAGAGGCGGTGCTCGAACAGGGAACAGGTGTTTGGCTTTCACCGCTCGGAACGGTGCATCTTGCCGACAAGGATGCCGACGACCGCCTGACACTGATGCTGCGGCATGGAGAGGAGGCGGAGCGTCAGCAGACGGTTCTGATCGACGGCCGGAAGATCACCTTGCTCAAGCTTGAAAAGAGCCTCCAGCCACGCTTCTTCGAAAGGCCTGTTGTCGCCGTCCTGATCGAGCCGAAACAAAGGCCCGCGGGGCTGAGTGATGAGAAACTGCGCAACGATTTCGGTCTCACGCAGGCTGAAATCAGGGTCGTCAGGGCGCTGGTTTCGGGAGGCTCGGTTGCAGGCCTGGCTGCCGAAACCAGCCGTTCACGAGAGACGATCCGCTCGCAGGTGCGGTCCGTCTACATGAAGACTGGTGCCAGGAAGCAGGTGGAGCTCTTGCGTCTCATCCAGTTCGGCGAGCGCCCAGCCGAGGCGCCGGGCGAATAGTGTTCCTCAGTCGACGAATTCGACCGTCACGCCGGGCTTGACCATCTTGGCAAGCTCCGTCGCATCCCAGTTCGTCAGGCGAATACAGCCATGGCTCTGGGTGCGGCCGATCCTGGAGGGGTCGGGCGTGCCGTGAATGCCATAGGTGGGTTTGGAAAGCGCCATCCAGACCGTACCAACCGGGCCGTTTGGACCGGGCGGGATATCGAGGATCCTGTCATTGGCGCCTTGCTGGAAATTGATCTTGGGATTGTAGGTATAGCCTGGATTGAAGGCGACGCGCTCGACGGTGACGATGCCTGATGGAGATGGCGTGTCGGTGGAGCCGATCGAGGCGGGGTAGGCGGCAACGAGGTTGCCGGCGTCGTCATAGGCAAAGACCTGCTTGCGGCCCTTGTCGGCGAGGATCTTCGCGACTGCGCCCTTCTTGTTCTCGCCGGGATTGACGACCTTGATGACGGTGCCTGGAATTGTGAAATCCGCGCCGGGGTTCATTTCCTTCAGGAAGTTTTCGTCCATGTGGAAACGTTCGGCGAGCGCTTCGGTTACGGATGTGTAGGCGAGGGACGGCAGGAGCGCCTTCTGCGAATAATCTTCCGGGATCTGCGCGACATAGGGACCGGCCGCATCCGCATCCGTGATCGTGTAGTTGACGACCGGCAGGCCGCCATTCATGCGCAGTTCTTCGAGGATCGCATCCGTATTGTTTGGATCGAGCTTGGTGCCGGTCATCTGTTCATAGGCGTAGATCGCCTTGGTGACATTGGAGCCCATATGGCCGTCGATGACGCCAGGCGAAACGCCGGACCGATCCAGAAAGACCTGAAGGGCCACGATCTCGGGCTTCGACTTGTCCTTGAGCGTGATCACAGGTTCCTGCGGTACCTGGCGCGGCTCATCGGCGGGTGGAATCTGTTGATCGGGCTCGATTGCGGCATAGTCGTCCTGACCCTGCTGATCGCCTGGATAGGGCTGATCCTCGAGTGGCCGGCGCTCTATGGCCGCATCCTGCGGAATGGAACCGGTTACCGGGCCGCGCTCGGAATAGCGCGTGTCGCCGTGGCGGTTGTCGTCAGGATAATAGGGATCGTTATTGTAGGCGTCGTTATAGACTTCGCGATTTGTGCGCGGCGAATAATAGCCGCGGGCGCGCATCTCTGTGGCGATGATGTTGCCGTAGCGGTCGACCAATACGCGATTGCCGCTGTAATCACGGGCATAGACGAAGCCGCGGCCGGGCGGGACATAGTCGAGAATTTCGCCGCCTGGCGTCACCAGCACGATATCGCTCCGGTTTCGGCCATATTGCTGGGCATCGGCCTGTGGCGCGACGGCAGCGAGCGCCAACAGCATGGCCGAAAAAGAAAAGGCCGATTTCATAAAGCGATTCACGTCTCACACCTCGATCAGTGGCTCGGCAGACACACACCTGCGAATTTTGACGCTAGTGTGGAATTTCTTAAGCCGTGCTGAACAAAACATAAAAACAACGGTGTTTTGCGTTTACTCATAAACGCTTGCGCGAAGATGACGTTCCTGTGAAGTCGCCGGTTGCGGTGCTCCCTGACCATTTCACCGGTGTCGATTGACGAGGGTGATCGCACGACCTAACCCTACCGCAGCCAAGATTCCCCGGGAGGACAGCCGATGATCGAATTTGCCGCCGCAAGCGGGCCGCGCCTGATGCTGGACGAAACATCGGTGTTGGATATCGCGGGCTGCATTATCGAGGGCGTGGATATCGCGCCCAAGCGGGCCATTCCCGACGATGGCGACCCGCGAATCGATCACTCGCTGGAAGGCTTCCTCTTTACCTGCGGTCCTGATCATATCCGCCACCGCCAGCCCATTCCCGGCACTGATGGCAAGATCTATCCGCTGCACGGCTCTGCCTCCGGCCATCCGGCCAGGGTGCTGTGGACGAGGTTGGAAAACGGCAATGCCGAATGCCGCGCCGATATCGACATCACTACGGTCGAGGGCTTGCCGCAGCGCATCGAGCGGCTGTGGCGGATAGACGGGGTGACCGGCGAGGTCTCGCTCGAAGATCGCGTCGTCAATAAGAGCAGCGAGACGGTGCCGACCTTCCTGATGTACCATATGAACACCGGCGGCAAATGGCTCGACGCGGCGACACGGCTCGAAGGCCGGATGCTGGAGGGCGGCGGGTTTCCCTGGACCTTCGGCGAGGAGCCGGGCGGCATTTTCTGCGTCGAAGCTCCGGCCACTGAAGACGGTTTCGCCGAAGTCCGGCTCGGGCCGATTGCTGCGATCGGCGGCAAGACGCTGAGGGTGCGGTTCCGCGCCGATACGCTGCCGCATCTGCAGATCTGGCGGAACCAGAAAGCGCCGGCGCATATTATCGGTATCGAGCCCGTGTCGCACCGCTGGGTGCTGCGCCATGAGCTGGAGGCGGCCGGTGAGTTCAACTGGCTGAAGCCGGGTGAAAGCCGCAGCTACGGCCTGCGTTTTGCTTTCGTCAAATGAAGGGCGTCCGGCGAAGACGTGTTGACGCCTACGGGAGTGCGTCGTAGACCTTCAGCCCACCATTTTCGAGGAGATTGAGACGATGGATATCCGCCAGATCGACGATGAATACTCCGTTTCCGGCCAGATCACGGTTGACGAACTCGACCAGATCAAGGCGCTCGGCTTCAAATCCATCGTCTGCCATCGTCCGGACGGCGAAAGCCCGGACCAGACGCCTTTTGCCGTCATCGAAGCCCGTGCCAAGGAGCTTGGCCTGCAGGTCACCCATGTGCCGGTCGGCCCGATGGGCGTGACCGAGGAAGCTGTGCAGGGCATGGTCGACGCACTCGACGAATTCGAGCGCCCGATGCTCGGTTACTGCCGCTCCGGCGCACGCTCGACGGCGATCTATCAGAAGACGCACCACATTCGCGCTTAGTCTTCAGTTTGGAAGGCTGAATATTCCGATGCCGCCTGAAGGCGGCGTCTTTCATTTGATGAACAGGAGAACACGATGAGCATCAAGCGTATCGACATCGGCGCCCGCATGAGCGGTGCCGTCATCCACGGCAACACCGTCTATCTCGCAGGCCAGGTCGGCGAAGGCGAAAGCGTTTCCGATCAGTGCAAGTCGGCACTCGGCGAAGTCGACCGCCTGCTCGCCGCTGCAGGCAGCAGCAAGTCCAAGATCCTGCAGACGATCATCTATCTCTCCGATATCGCTTACTTCGCAGAGATGAACGCCGTCTGGGAAGGCTGGATCGACCCCGCAAACCCGCCAGCCCGCGCCACCAGCGAAGCCAAGCTCGCTGCGCCGAAGTACAAGGTCGAGTTCATCGTCACGGCTGCTCTCGACTAAGAGCGCTCAAGAGCGACCAATCAAAGCCGGTGAAGTGTGAACCAGATTGGTTCACGGCCTCACCGGCTTTTTGTTTGGGCGATTTCCGAGAGAGTGCGGGTCGGCGTGATCGCTTCGGGATCAAGCTTGATTTCGATGATCGCCGGCTTTCCGCTGTCGCGCGCCCGCTCGAAGGCCGGTGCAAAATCCTCGGTCTTTTCCACCGTCTCGCCATGGCCGCCATAGGCGCGGGCAAGGGCTGCAAAATCCGGATTGGTGAGGTCGGTGGCGCTGACCCGGCCCGGATAGTCGCGCTCCTGATGCATGCGGATCGTGCCGTAGATGCCGTTGTTGACCACGACCGCTATGATCGGCAGGTCGTAGCGCACGGCGGTCGCAAATTCCTGTCCGTGCATCAGGAAACAGCCGTCGCCGGCAAAGCAGATGACTTGCCTGTCGGGAAAGAGCCGCTTGGCGGCAACGGCGGCCGGCAGGCCGTAGCCCATGGAGCCTGAGGTTGGCGCTGCCTGCGTATTGAAGCGGCGGAAGCGGTGGAAGCGATGCACCCAGGTGGCGTAGTTGCCGGCGCCGTTGGTGAAGATCGTATCCGGCTTGGTATTGGCCTCCAGCCACTCCATGATCGGGCCCATATGGACGGCGCCCGGACCCGTCGCCGGCGGCTTCGACCAGGAGAGATAGGCCTGATGCATCCGCTCGGTTCGTTCGGCCCAGCGCGGTTCAGCCGGGGCTTCCAGATCGGCGAGCGCTTCGACGAAATCGGCGGGACTGGCGCAAATCGCCAGATCCGGGCGGTAGACACGACCGAGCTCGGACGGATCCGGATGGATATGGACGAGTGACTGAGCCGGGTAGGGGATATCGAGCAGCGTGTAGCCCGAGGATGGCATTTCCGACATGCGGCTGCCGAGCAGGATCAGCAGATCGCTTTCCTTGATCTCTTTCGCCAGCGCCGGATTGATTCCGATACCGACATCGCCGGCATAGGAGGGATGCAGATGATCGAACAGCATCTGGCGGCGGAAGGAGCAGCCGACCGGCAGGTTGAAGCGCTCGGCGAAGGTCTGGAAATCGGCGACCGCGTCGGCATCCCAGCGGGTGCCGCCGAGGATGACCATCGGCCGCTCGGCCTTCAAGAGGCGCAGGTAGAGATCATCGATCTGGCTGCGGCCCGGATGGGCTTCGACGCGCGTATGGCGCTTGGCGCGAGGCGCTTCGACCTCGTCGCGCAGCATATCCTCGGGCAGCGTCAGTACGACCGGACCCGGACGGCCCGATGTGGCGATCGCAAAGGCGCGGGTGACGAATTCCGGGATACGGGCGGCATCGTCGATCTCACCGACCCATTTGGCAAATTCGGTGAAAGCGCGGCGGAACTCGACCTCCTGGAAGGCTTCGCGCTCGCGCGCCTCCCGCTGCACCTGGCCGATGAAGAGGATCATCGGGATCGAATCCTGCCGGGCAATGTGCAGGCCGGCAGAAGCATTGGTGGCGCCTGGGCCGCGGGTGACCATGCAGATGCCGGGTTCGCCGGTCAGCCGGCCCCAGCAATCCGCCATCATGGCAGCACCACCCTCCTGGCGGCAGACGATGACGTCGATATCGCTGTCATGCAGGGCGTCGAGCACGGCAAGGAAACTCTCTCCCGGCACGCAGGAGAGGCGTTTCACGCCGTTTGCCTTTAGCGCCTCGACGATCAATTGCCCGCCTGTCCTCTTCATGGCCCCTTCCTTCTCATGGCGATGTCTTCCTCTCCCATTCTACTAGTTCGGTCACAACCTCTTCATTGTGCTCGCCAAGGCGCGGGCTCGGCCGTTCGTAACGCAGCGGCGTTTCCGATAGCACGACCGGCGTGCGCACACCCGGGATCATCGTGCCTGCAGCATCCGGCAGATCGATGCGCAGGCCGCGCGCGACAATCTGCGGATCGGCAAACATTTCCTCGATCGTGTTGATGGCGCCGTCCCGGCCGGCGCCATCAACACGATC
>UCCS01000149.1 GCA_900470965.1 Hyphomicrobiales bacterium | reverse complement strand
TGACTTTATGAATAATGCTATTCCGCTCGAGCGTCAACGGGGCAAAGAAAGCAATAAAAAAGGGCCGCTTTCGCGACCCTTTCCATGAGGTTTGGCCTGTAACTGGCCCGGACCGTCTTGTGCGATCCTAGGAAGGTGGGGTTTTAGAGCGAGGGCTGCCTCGCTTTCATCACCACTTCCATGCCCATTACGAGGTCCGAAAACTCATTAGACATTGGATCACCTTCCTTTCGTTACGTTGACGATAGGTCAAAAGTAGCCCGATTCCTCCGAGATGCAAGAGGAAAACGCAGGGCTGTTTTTTAGCCGGCGTCTGGCTATCTCGTTCAATTGCCTGATTTTCTGCTGCTGCGATCACGCAAATCCATATCGTTTTTGCGGAAAGTGATCTCGGTCGGCGTCAAGAATTTGTCATCTTCGCCTTGCAAATCGGGTGGTCGTTAAGTCGTTGTTAGCCGTAGCATCAGACTATCCAAGATGTTTTCAGCATTCCTGCCGCAGCAGGCGGTGGGCCGGAGCAAGAGCATGTGTCGCTGGGCTGCCTATCGCGGAGACCCCCTCTATCTGGAGGAGCTTGTGTCTTCGCCCGCCCATTCCCTGATCGAGCAATCCCATTGTGCCACCCGCGCCAAGACGGCGACGAATGGCGATGGTTTCGGCATCGCCTGGTATGGTGACCGGCCTGAGCCGGGCCGTTATCGCGATATCTTACCGGCATGGTCCGACTGTAATCTGAAGAGCCTGGCGCGGCAGATCCGTTCACCGCTGTTCCTCGCCCATGTGCGGGCAGCGACCGGCGGCGGCACACGGCGCGACAACTGCCATCCTTTCACGCATGAAACCTGGTCTTTTATGCATAACGGCCAGATCTCCGGCTTCGAGCGGCTGCGTCGGCCGATGGAGACCATGCTGGATGACGAGCTCTTCAACGCCCGCAGTGGCACGACGGATTCCGAGCTTCTGTTCCTGCTCGCTCTGCAGTTCGGCCTGCGGGATGCGCCGATCGCCGCTGTGGCCCAGACCATCGCCTTCGTCGAAGGCCTGGCGGAAAATATTCTCGGCTCCGTGCTGCTGCGCTTCACCGCGGCCTTCTCGGACGGCAAGTCTCTTTACGCGGTCCGCTATGCCACCGACCGCAAGGCGCCGACACTCTATGCCTCGCCGCTTGCCGAGGGCTACTGCCTCGTGTCCGAGCCGCTGAATGACGATGGTGATGCCTGGCAGGAAATACCCGATGGCAGTGCTGTGATTGTCAGCGCCGATGGTCTTGAGATCACGTCCTTCCGGCCTGAAAAGCGCGCGTCCGCAAGGCCGGAGCCTGTCTCTATTCCTGCTTAAGTCGTTCGGCGATCATCGCCGCCAGCCGATCCGCTACCTCGTCCTTGGAAAGATCGGGCCACTGCTCGATGCCGTCTCGGCGGATGAGTTTTACGCTGTTGCGCGTACCCCCCATGATGCCGGTTGAAGGCGATACGTCATTGGCGACGATCACGTCAGCACCCTTGCGCTCCAGCTTCAGCTTGGCATTGGCCTCGACATCCTGCGTCTCTGCTGCAAAGCCGATCACCAGTTTAGGCCGCGTCGTGTGATGGCCGACGGTCTTGAGAATATCCGGGTTCTCCGTCAGCGCCAGCGTCGGAATGGATTCGCCCGGATGCTTCTTGAGCTTCTGGTCGGCGGCCGAGGCCACTCGCCAGTCGGCGACCGCAGCCACCATGACGGCGACATCGGCGGGAAGGGCAGCGAGCACAGCATCGCGCATCTCTTCGGCTCGCTCGACATGCACCATCCTGACGCCCGCAGGATCAGGAATGGTTACCGGGCCGGACACCAGCGTCACATCCGCGCCGAGCCGCGCCAGCGCTGCGGCAATGGCATGGCCCTGCCGGCCGGAGGAGCGGTTGGCGATGTAGCGCACGGGATCGATTGGCTCATGCGTCGGACCTGAAGTGACGATCGCCTTTTTGCCGGCAAGCGGTTTCGGACCATCATCGAGCAGGACGTCGGCGGCCGCGACGATTTCCAGTGGTTCGGCCATACGGCCCGTGCCGGTCTCCCGGCTTTCCGCCATCTCGCCGGCGACAGGACCGATGAAGCGGATGCCGTCGCGCCGCAATGTCTCGATATTGCGTTTCGTCGCCGGATGCGCCCACATTTTCGGGTTCATGGCCGGGGCGGCAAGCACCGGCCGGTCGGTGGCGAGCAGCACCGTGGAAGCGAGGTCATCGGCAAGCCCATGCGCCATCTTCGCCATGAGATCGGCGGTGGCGGGCGCGATCAGCACCAGATCGCAGTCCCGCGCCAGCCGGATATGGCCGACATCCTGCTCGTCCTGCCGCGAAAAGAGATCGGTAAAGACATGGTCGGCCGCGAGCGCCCCGACGGCAAGCGAGGTCACGAATTCCTGCGAACCCTTCGTCATGATCGGCCGCACGGAAGCGCCGCGTTCCCGCAGGCGTCGGATAAGATCGAGGCTCTTGTAGGCGGCGATGCCGCCCGAGATGATGAGGAGAATGCGTTTGCCGCTGAGAGCCATGGTTTTTTCCCGCCGCTTCTTTGACCGGACAAAACCCTAAGCCTTTGGCGGAAAACATGCAATCGCGGCACTCAGGCTTGTTTGGCCCGCTTCGGCGTGAAGATCGCAATCGCCATGCCGACGCCGATCAGCTGGAGGATCGCACCACCGGCTTCGGGCACGGTCGGCATGCGCTGTTCGAACAGAAAGCCGTAGAAAAGACCGAAGATGGTTTCCGCGACGATCAGCTGGGCGGCAAGTGCGAGCGGCAGAAGGCGCGAGGCAATCATCCAGCACAGCGTGGCAAGCCACGAGCCGGCAATACCCATGATTGTCGCCCAGAGCACAAAGTGAAAGGTCTGCGTGCCGGTGAAGCTGACAGTCTCCCCGAGCGAGGTGAAGGGCAGGAGAACGAGTGCGCCGATGCCGGCGCCGA
>UCCS01000235.1 GCA_900470965.1 Hyphomicrobiales bacterium | reverse complement strand
TCGCGCCGGTTGCTCCGGGCCGCGACGGCGCGACCTACAACATCAACGCCGATACATTCGCAGGGGCCATCGCCGGCGCGCTGAACGCCACCCGGCTGCTGTTCCTGACGGATGTGCCCGGCGTGCTCGACAAGCAGGGCAAGCTCATCAAGGAGCTTTCCGTCGCCGAAGCGCATGCGCTGATTGCCGACGGCACGATTTCCGGCGGCATGATCCCGAAGGTTGAGACCTGCATCGACGCCATCAAGGCAGGCGTGCAGGGCGTCGTCATCCTGAACGGCAAGACGGCCCATTCCGTGCTGCTCGAAATCTTCACCGAGCACGGCGTCGGCACGCTGATCGTTCCCTGATTGAGAAAGGCGCCCTTCCGGGCGCCTTTTCTCATGCTTCGGCAAAGCTCGTCGAGAGCGTCAGATCTTCCCAGGCATCGATTTCAGCGCTCAGGCTCTTCAGCTTGTCGCGAACAAGCGCCAGCGCATCGGCGCCGAGCAAGAGATGCACGGGCGGGTTTTCAGCCTCGACCAGCGCCAATACGGCGGCGGCCGCTTTGCGAGGATCGCCTACCTGTTTGCCGCTCTTTTCCTCGCGGGCCCTGCGGATAGGATCGAAGAGCGAATCATAGTCGGCGATGCTCCTGTCGGTGCGGATCATCGATCGTCCGGCCCAGTCGGTGCGGAATGAGCCGGGAGCGACCGCCGTGACTGCGATGCCGAACGCCTTCACTTCCTTCGCCAAAACCTCGCTGATGCCTTCGAGCGCAAATTTGCTGCCGCAATAATAAGCGATGCCCGGCATGGTGATGAACCCGCCCATCGATGTGATGTTGATGATGTGACCGGCCCGCCGTCGGCGCATGAACGGCAGAACGGCCTTCATCATTCCGACGGCGCCGAAGACATTGACCTCGAATTGCCGGCGCATCTCCTCGATCGGCGATTCCTCCAATGTCCCCTCGTGCCCGTAGCCGGCATTGTTGATGAGAACGTCCACCGGGCCGATTGTTCTCTCGATACCAGCAACGGCCGGTTCGATTGCTTCGATATCGGTAACGTCCAGGCGGACCGCCGTTGCACGACCCAGCGCCAAGCTCTCGAACAGAGCTGCGGCTTCCTCATTCCTCACGGTTCCCACCACGCGATGCCCCTTCTCCAATGCGGCCTGCGCAAAGGCATGGCCAAAGCCCGAACTGACACCGGTAATGAGAAACTGCTTTTCGATTGAACTCATCGTGAACTCCTGTCCTAGCGCAACCGCCACAAAGAGGCGGCGCGTTCGGTCATGTGGCGGCGCAGGGGAGGTAGTTCCAATATATTGCACAGGCGAATGCGATACTTTAAAAGTATCGTATGGAGCTTCGTCATCTTCGCTATTTCATTGCTGTCGCAGAAGAACTCAATTTCACGCGCGCTGCACGGAAGGTCGGCATCGGCCAGCCGCCACTCAGCAACCAGATACGTGATCTTGAAAACGAGATTGGCGCACCCCTTTTCCGCCGCCTGTCGAACGGTGCGGAACTGACGGAGGCAGGCGGTGCTTTCCTGCCGGAAGCCCGGGCGATTTTGCTTCAGGCGGAACAGGCCAAGCAATCCGCCATCCGGGCGGCGCGCGGCCAGAGCGGGCGGTTGCGGGTTGGCTTCACCAGCTCTGCGGTGTTCAATCCGGTCGTGCCCGCCATCGTGAACGCCTTTCGCGAGAAATACGCAGCCGTCGAATTCAACCTGGAGGAAGCGCCTACCACGCAACTGCTGGAGCGGCTCGATGGGGAAGAGCTCGACGCCGTCTTTATCCGCTCGGGAAGTGGTGATGTGCCACAGGTCCGATGTCAGCTGCTGGCCGAAGACCCCATGGTCATCGTGCTTCCGGTAAAGCACCCGCTGTCAGGGGCGCAGACATTGCGCCTCGACGCGCTGGCCCGAGAAAGCTTCGTCCTCTTTCCACGCGAGGCGGGTGCCGGCTTCTTCGACGATATCATGGCCGCATGCCGGCGAGCGGGATTTGAACCACAGCTCGGCCAGTCGGCACCGCAGATCACCTCGATCGCCAGCCTGATCGCAGTTGGTCTCGGCGTCTCGATCGTCCCGGCGGACATGGCGAAGATCAATGTTCCCGGCGTTCGCTACATTGCGATTGCGGGCGAAGCACCGACAGCACAGTTGGCGCTCGCCACCCGACGCGACGAGCGCTCTTCCATCATTCGTAACTTCATAGCTCAGGCGATCGCCACACAGAAAAGCTTCGCCAACAATAATCAGATCGCCGAATAGATCGCGGTCGCGGCTTCCTTCAGCTTTTCCATCATGGCCCGATACGGTCCGGGACCGTAGCTGATGCGCGAAACACCGAGCCTTGCGAGATCAGCCGGATCGGGCGCGCCCGCCTTCATCATGATATTGACCGG
>UCCS01000111.1 GCA_900470965.1 Hyphomicrobiales bacterium | reverse complement strand
GGCTTGGCGAAAGCCTCGTCGCCGTCGGCATCATTGCCTGGGGCATCGGGCTTGTCGGGCCGCAGCGTTCCGGCCGGGTGCTGGCGCTCATCGGCGCGGCGATCTACGGCGCGCTTGGCCTCGGCGGGCCTGTTGGGCTGCTGCTGCTCGATCATCTCGGCTTTGCCGGCACGATGGCCGTCAGCGCCGTGTTGCCCTTGCTGGGGCTTGCCGCAATCCGCAGCGTGCCCGCCGTTGCCGCCCATCCGGGCAGGGAGCGTCCGCCGCTTGCCGCCGTCATCGGCCGCATCTGGGTGCATGGGCTGATCGTCTGCCTGCAGGGCATGGGCTTTGCCGCAATCGGCTCCTTCTTCACTCTCTATTTCCGCGATCTCGGCTGGGATCATGCAGGTCTCGGCCTGACCGCCTTCGGCTGCGGCTTCGTGCTGGTGCGTCTGCTCCTCGGCCACTTGCCGGATCGCTACGGCGGGCTCGCGGNNCTCGCGGTCGCCGTCGTCTCGCTTGCGGTCGAGGCCATCGGCCAGTTGCTGATCTGGAGTGCCGGCGATCCCACCGTCGCCCTGATCGGCGCCTTCATGACCGGCCTCGGCTGCTCGATGATCTTTCCCGCCATGGGGCGTGAAGTCGTGCATCTCGTGGCGCCGCATCTGCGCGGCACGGCACTCGGCGGATTTTCGGCCTTTCAGGATCTGGCTTACGGGCTCACCGGACCGCTGGCGGGTGTGCTGGCGGATCGGGCGGGTTACGGGAGCGTGTTTCTCGTAGGTGGGGTGACGGCGGTTTGCGGGTTTGTGATCGCTGTCGTGTTGAGGCGAGGGAAGGTGGTTGCGGCGAGGTGAGGGTGCATGGATGAGTAGGGGGTGTGTCGGAAGCCCCCTCCGTTCGACCAGGGTCGAGCCGCGGGTCTCGACCCGTCCTGGCCGGTCCTCAACATGCCTGTGGTTAACCGAATGGGGAGCGGAGACGGCTCGTCCTGACGCGACCCTCTATCGCTCCTATCCTCACGGTTGTATAATTCCGCCGGCAAACGAGTATGGTGTATTCAGACCCCGTTACCCAAGGGAGGATGCCTTGTCCAGATCGTCGTTTTTTCTGTCACTCGTGCTGGCCGTCGGCCTGTCAGTCCCAACAATAACCGTGCCGACTGAAGCAAGCGCACAGGCCCAGATCTCCATTAGCGTTGGCACCAATCTCAACAGAGGCAGAGGGATTACCTGTAGTCAGGGCGAGAGGCTGCTCCGCAGCCGCGGTTTCCGCGACGTCAGGCGGATCGACTGCCGTGGTCGTTTCTTCGTTTATCATGCCCGCAGAGGCAACAGCCGGTTCGAAATTTCCATACGGCAGCGTGATGGCCGCGTTGTGGATATGCGCNNATCGGTGGAAGGCGATAGCGCCGAAAAGGTGAGCCACGCGCTCGTCCGGATCTGGCGCCAAGCTGGCCTGAACGACGCCAACAAGGTTAGTGGCATCCGCTGGCGAATTCGGCACCCGTCGACCTCCCTCCTTGTCGAGGGCGAAGCACGGGTCGAGGCCCTTGCCCTGTTCCCGTAACGACCCATCTCCCTGACGGTCACAACGGGAACATTACCCATGCCAACTCAGATCCTCTTCATCCAGGGCGCCGGCGAAACAACCCACGACCAGTGGGACAACAAGCTCGTCGACAGCCTCGCCAGCGAACTCGGCGAGGACTATGCCATCCGCTATCCCCGCATGCCCGATGAAGCGGACCCGCATTATCAGGCCTGGAAAGCCGCAGTCGTCGCTGAGTTCCAGACCCTCGAAGACGGGGCCATCCTGATCGGCCATTCCTTCGGCGNNGGAGAGCGATGAGATCGCCGGACGTGACGACTTTTCCGAAAGCCTGCCGGAGGGGTTGCCCGTGCTCATCTATCACGGCAGCGAGGATGACACCGTGCCCTTTGCCCATATTGAGGCTTACGCCAGGGCGATCCCGGATGCCGTCCTCTGTTCGCTGCCGGGGCGCGATCACCAGCTCGACAATGATCTCGCCGACGTGGCCAAGGATATACGTTCGCTGGCCGTATAGGCCCGCCGGCCCCCATTCCATCACTCAACCATTGGCATCGCATCCTCCCGCGTCGCTGAAATCAAAGCCGATGCAGGAGCTGCCGCATGATATCGAGATATTTTGAAGCAAGGGGCGAGGCGCCTTTCCGCGCGCCTGCGCTGACGCCGGGCCTCCGCCGCCTCGACACCATCGGCATGCTCCAGCCGCTTGCCGGCTTGCTGCTTGCCGCCGGCTTCGTGATGTCGCTGGCCGGCCGCTATGAGGCCCAGCTCATCCGTGCGGAGCGCCTCCAGCAGGAGGTCATCGGCCGATGAACGCCTTCAGCCTACGGTTCGATTTCGACGAACTCGTCATCCCCATCCTCGGCCGGAACGACAACGGCCTGCTGCTATATGGATCGGCAGAGCTCTCGGGAGATCATGAGGGCTTCGGCGTCGAGATGATCCATCTTGCCGAGGGCACGGTACTACGCCCGGCCGGCAATGCCGAATCCGGCAGGCCCGCGCCCTTTGCCGACGAACTCTTCCGGCGCATTGCCGCCGTCATCGGGAACGACAAGACGGTGCTCGGCCGCCACGCGGCAATGGAATGGGCCGAGCTCGTGGAGCGTCACAGCGAGGCGGCCTGAGCGCCGCCTGCCGGTGCGGAACATAAACCTATCTTTGTTTGCTTTCGCGCGTTCCGGGTCCCCGAAAAGTCTCGCCTGATATGGATCGTGATCGAATATAGGAATAATTTCCTTGATTGTTGCGGGCATTGGCGGGTACAACCTTATGACGGCAGCGATATCCAACAGGAGAGTTTTGCATGCATGCCTGCCCGCTCGAAAGGAGCGACATCACCATCATCAAGGCATTCGGGCACGGTGCGCCATCACGGCGGATCGCAGCATTGTCGGCGGTGTCTGACGGCGCCTCTCACCGATCGGTGACATGCTTCCAGCCGGCAGAAACGCCAGCCATTCCTGCGCCCAACGGGTGGCGTTCTTGAAGGATATTCCCGAAGACCTGATGGTGCTGGTGCGGGCCGCGCAGCTTTCGGCCGGCTTCTGCCAGGAAAGGGCGATTGCTTCGGCGATCGGCCGGGAACGCGCGCGATGCAGGCAGGCGGTTGAGGCATGGCGGACTCGGCTAACGGCCGGTGAAGATCCAGGCCGCAGTATCGAACTGCTGCTTGCGCGGATCGAGGCGGGTGGCGGCACGATGGAGCAAGCGCCCGCCGACGATGACGATGCGGTGCTTATTGCGCTCAGGCGCAAACTGCATGAAGCCGCAAGGGTGGCGGAGCGGCAACTGCTGGCGATGTCTGATTACACTGATATCGCGCAGGAGGCAGCCGCCATCGAGGCGATCCTGCAGCCGGGGGAGGTGATTGCCGACTGCATGCTGTGTCTGAGCCCGGTGACATCCGGGGGTGTCGAGGCCCGGCTGCGCGCCGAGCTCTGGAAGCGGGGGGAGTATATCGGGACCTATCTGGGTGGGGAATTAATGCGAAGGTGGTCAATCTACAAATGACGCCTTCCGGCCCAAACGAAATACCGAACCCTCGCATCCAAATGATGGGGATGACGAGCCTAGATAAGCGCTCGTCATCCCCGCCCAGATCAGCCCGCGGTGCCTGGCACCGGCGTGTTGAGCAGCTGCTGTTCCCACAGATAGGCGATGCCGCTGCCGGCCGCGTGCTGCACGAGCACGTCCGTCATCTTGCCCGCAGTTTCGAGACGGGCCCAGTCGCGCTGCC
>UCCS01000233.1 GCA_900470965.1 Hyphomicrobiales bacterium | reverse complement strand
GGAGGCGACCGCCCCAGTCAAACTGCCCACCTGACACTGTCTCCCACCCCGATAAGGGGCGCGGGTTAGAATTTCAATACAGCCAGGGTAGTATCCCACCAACGCCTCCACCGAAGCTGGCGCTCCGGCTTCTCAGGCTCCTACCTATCCTGTACAAGCTGTACCAAAATTCAATATCAGGCTGCAGTAAAGCTCCACGGGGTCTTTCCGTCCTGTCGCGGGTAACCTGCATCTTCACAGGTACTATAATTTCACCGAGTCTCTCGTTGAGACAGTGCCCAGATCGTTACACCTTTCGTGCGGGTCGGAACTTACCCGACAAGGAATTTCGCTACCTTAGGACCGTTATAGTTACGGCCGCCGTTTACTGGGGCTTCGGTTCAAAGCTTCGCTTGCGCTAACCTCTCCCCTTAACCTTCCAGCACCGGGCAGGTGTCAGCCCCTATACTTCGCCTTGCGGCTTCGCAGAGACCTGTGTTTTTGCTAAACAGTCGCCTGGGCCTATTCACTGCGGCTTTTCTGGGCTATTCACCCTAAAAAGCACCCCTTCTCCCGAAGTTACGGGGTCATTTTGCCGAGTTCCTTAACGAGAGTTCTCTCGCACACCTTAGGATTCTCTCCTCGCCTACCTGTGTCGGTTTGCGGTACGGGCACCTTACATCTCACTAGAGGCTTTTCTTGGCAGCGTGGAATCAGGAACTTCGGTACTATATTTCCCTCGCCATCACAGCTCCGCCTTAATGGAAACGGGATTTGCCTCGTTTCCGGCCTAACTGCTTGGACGCGCATATCCAACAGCGCGCTTACCCTATCCTTCTGCGTCCCCCCATCGTTCAAACGATGTATAGGTGGTACAGGAATATCAACCTGTTGTCCATCGCCTACGCCTTTCGGCCTCGGCTTAGGTCCCGACTAACCCTGAGCGGACGAGCCTTCCTCAGGAAACCTTAGGCATTCGGTGGAAGGGATTCTCACCCTTCTTTCGCTACTCATACCGGCATTCTCACTTCTAAGCGCTCCACCAGTCCTTCCGGTCTGACTTCAACGCCCTTAGAACGCTCTCCTACCATCGACACCATACGGTGTCAATCCACAGCTTCGGTGATACGTTTAGCCCCGGTACATTTTCGGCGCGGAGTCACTCGACCAGTGAGCTATTACGCACTCTTTAAATGGTGGCTGCTTCTAAGCCAACATCCTGGTTGTCTAAGCAACTCCACATCCTTTTCCACTTAACGTATACTTTGGGACCTTAGCTGGTGGTCTGGGCTGTTTCCCTTTCGACTACGGATCTTATCACTCGCAGTCTGACTCCCAAGAATAAGTATTTGGCATTCGGAGTTTGACTGAATTCGGTAACCCGTTGGGGGCCCCTAGTCCAATCAGTGC
>UCCS01000162.1 GCA_900470965.1 Hyphomicrobiales bacterium | reverse complement strand
CGTCCATTCGGACGCACTAGGGATGCTCTACTTCTTTGAATCTACGCATCAGGCCCCCCGAAAATCGATCCCGATTTTCGGGCCGATGCCGTAGGGATATTGAACCCATCAACTGTGTGCAGCGGCTCACTTTTGCAAGGGCCGCCGTACCCGAGATCCGCCCGCAGATCGCGCACGCCGCGGCCGAGCCAAGCGGCCGTCACGACGGCAGGCCGGCACGGTCACATCAGGCTCACGGAACTTTGTACTCACCCCTTCATCTACCGCGTTCTCTACCTTCGTATAGTTACAAATCCCGGCTAACCCGGTGATCCTGACGGGGCTGAAAACAGTCACTCTTGGACACGGAGAGATGGTCATGGAACGGAGCACGCCCTGCCAGGCGATGAGGCCGCTCGCTTATGCCGACGATCCGCCCGTGCGCGTCACGCGTCCGCCTCGCTCGCCGGACGCGCAGTGAATACCAGTTCGAGCAAGCCCATAAGATAATGTCCGTCCTAACGACCCCGCCGTCAAATCCGCAAAAGGCAACAATGACATGCATAAGACATTATGGGCCGCGGCCTTCGCCCTGGCCGTTTCCGCCGCGCCCTCGCTTGCTGCTTCCGCCAACGAGAAACCACTGAACGCTCAGACCACGAACAGGATCAAATCAGAGTTCGCCAGGCTGATGGAGCTCGCCAACCGGCACGACTTCGAGGCGCTTCACGGGATGTTCTGGCAATCCCCCTCAGCCCTCCTCGTTGCCAAGAGCGCCGTTCCCGCCGAGGGAAACTGGGCAGGTTTCTGGGGCAACGAAGCGATCGACCGGAAGCTGCGCGACATCGGCACATCCGGCCCGGTCGTGCTTGAGCCTGATTACACCAAGCTCAAGATCGTCGGCTTGACGCCTGACGTGGCGGAATCCTACGCGCCGATGAACATCACCGTCTCCTATGCCGGCCAGGACGGGACGCCCAAACCGTTCCTGATGATCATCGACTGGCTTCATATCGGAAAGGACTGGAAGGTTGCTTCAGAAATCATTCTGCCGGTGCCGCCGGCACCGGCTGCCAAGGGTTAGCTACCCGCAAACTGATCCCACCAACCCCTGAACCAAACGCCGCCTGTGGCCGGCAGGAACCTCTCCTGTGGCACAGGGTTGCGGCAGAAAGGCCCCCAAAATGTCTGGTACCACGAAAAGCCTGGTAATCTCACTTGGCCTCGCCCTGATCTCACTCTCGGCTGCAGAGGCAAAGACCGCGTCGCCTGCCACGGTCGTTACGAGCGGACAGCAAAAGCTGTTGGCGGACGCTGACGGCCAATCGCTCTACACCTTCGACAAGGACCAGCCCGGCAAGTCATCCTGCACCCTACTCTGTGCCCTCGCCTGGCCTCCCTTTGTCGCACCGGCCGGCGCCAAGGCATCCGGTCCCTGGAGCGTCGTCACGCGACCGACCGGGGTAACCCAGTGGGCCTATAACGGCTCGCCGCTATACACCTATCACTTCGATGCCATGCCCGGAGATATCCACGGTGATGGGGCCGAAGGCGTTTGGCATCTCGCCAAGCCGTGACGCCATGCTGCCGGATGCGGCACCGGCAAGATCACATCCATCATGACGAACCATTGTCGCACCCCGCGAACAACCGCGGTGTGCGACGAAACCTCGGCATCATGTAGCAAATGTCACCAAACCCGCTCACGGCCCAACGCGATCATTGTTGCATTCCGCTTTGACCATTCCGGCCAATTCCCTCTCGTGTTAGGTTGCAGGTATGAGCCGAGACGCCGCTATTGCCAGAGCAGAGTCTTACTTCGCTTCCGGCGATTTTCGGAAGGATCTGGCGCGACGTGTCGCGATGCCGACCGAGAGCCAGAACCCTGATCGTGCACCGGTTCTCGATCAGTATCTCGATAGTGAGATGACACCCGCCTTTGAAGCCCTTGGCTTTCAATGTCGCAAGCTTTCCCAAAACGGCTGGCCTTTCCTTTACGTCGAGCGCCACGAGGATGCCCTTCGGCCGACGGTGCTGGGTTATGGCCACGGTGACGTCATACGGGGGCTCGATAATGAATGGGCCGACGGTCTCTCTCCCTGGCAACTCATCGAGCGGGACGGCAGGTGGTACGGTCGCGGTGTCGCCGACAATAAAGGTCAGCATACCGTCAACATCGGCGCGCTCCGGGCCGTATTGGAGACGCGCGGGAAACTCGGATTCAATGCCAAGTATCTGATTGAGATGGGGGAGGAAAGAATTTCCCCTGGCCTGCATGCACTGGTTGACGCCCATAAGGAATTATTCCGCGCCGACGTGCTGATCGCCTCGGATGGTCCCCGACTTTCCGCGGCGCGGCCGACCGTCTTTCTGGGATCTCGCGGCGCGATCAGCTTTGACATCTGGATCGATGCGCGCAAGGGCGGCCATCATTCCGGTAACTGGGGCGGTCTTCTCTCCGATCCTGCAATCCAGCTTGCCCACGCGATCGCCAGCATCACTGAGCCCTCTGGCAAGATTCTTGTTCCGGAATGGCTTCCGGTGAGTATCCCGGACAATGTTCGTCGAGTGCTTGCGGATTGTGAGGTCGAGAGCGATGCCGAAGGCCCGCAGATTGATCCGAACTGGGGCGAGCCTGGGCTGACGGCAGCGGAAAAGCTGTTCGCCTGGTGTTCATTTGCTGTCCTCGCCTTCGAGGCCGGAAACCCGAGAACGCCTGTTGGGGCTATTCCTGCGAGAGCCTGGGCCCGCTGTCAGTTACGGTTCGTCGTCGGTATTGACGTGGAAAATGTCTTGCCGGCTCTGCGCCGTCACCTGGATCATCACGGTTTTTCCCAGGTTCAAATAGCGCAGGCAAGCGATGAGGTCTTTCGTGCCACAAGGCTCGATCCTGAGCATCCTTGGGTCAACTGGGTAGTGGACTCGATCGGCCGTACAACAGGGAAAAAGCCGGCAATACTGCCGAACCTCGGCGCCTCGCTGCCGAATGATGCCTTCTCTGAAACTCTGCAGCTTCCGACCGTGTGGATACCGCACTCATATCCGGGGTGCTCTCAGCATGCGCCGAACGAGCACCTGCCCATGAATATCGCGCGTGAAGGACTCGCGTTGATGGCCGGGCTATATTGGGACCTCGGAGAGCGAAACGTTCCGGCAGTATCAAGTGGCAATCTGGCTCGTAAATGAGCGCGCGGTTGATGGCATGTGCTGCATAAGAGCGCAAATCTTGCCCAGCTGCGCAATTCGTTCCAATGATAGCGAGCTCAGATTCGCGCCAAAGGCGCTACAGGTGAGCCCCTTTGCATCCTCCCAAATCAGAGCCTCCGAAAAAGGGAAGAGAATGAAAAAACTGCCCGGCGCCGCCCTTGTGTTTGCGATTGCTGTTTACGGCGCGGGGGCACGGGCAGACGATACGGCACCGCCATCCTATGCCGATACGACACTGACAGGCGATTGGTACGGCTACCGCAATTGGCTGCGGGACCAGGGCGTCACTTTCACGATGTCGCAGACCAGCGATGTGCTCGGCAACGTATCGGGCGGCGTGAAAAGAGGAACGGCCTATGACGGTCTTTTCCAATTGCAGGGCGATTTCGACATGGGCCGGTTGGCAGGCTGGACCGGCGGCGCCATTCATATTTCCGGTTATGCGATCCAGGGCCAGGGCCTGTCCGGCAAGGATGTCGGCAATCTTCTGACCGTAACCTCGGTGGAGGCCGATCCCGACTTCAGGCTGGGCGAATTCTATCTCTCGCAGAGCCTTATGAACAACACCGTGACGGTGAAGCTCGGGCAAATCCTGGCGGATCAGAATTTCGCGATCAGCAATACGGCCAGCCTTTTCGTCAACTCGACATTCGGATGGCCCGGCATTTTTGCCGCGGATCTGCCCGGAGGAGGACCGGCCTATCCCTTCGCCGTTCCGGGCGCTCAGATCATCATCAAGCCGGACGATGCCTGGACGCTGCAGGCTGCCGTCTTCAATGGCAGCCCGACCGGTTCGGACCCAGATGGCAATGCCAATGGACTGGGGTTTCCGGTTGGCGATGGCGTGCTTGCGATTGCCGAGGCGGCTTATGCCTATACGCCTGGAAAGGGCGAGCCCGGCTTGCCGGGCACCTACAAGCTCGGCGCCTGGTATAATTCGGAGCAGTTCGACAGTTTGTCCACCGCATCGAACGGCGTTTCGCTCGCCGATCCCCTGTCGAGCGGCAGTCCGCGCCAGCTCTCGGGCAATTTTGCTGTTTATGCCGTTGTCGATCAGACGCTTTGGCAGGAGCCCGGGAGTACGGACAATGGCCTCAATGGATTTGTCCGTATCGCGGTTGCGCCGCAGCAGGAGCGCAACAGTATGAACTGGTATTTTGATCTGGGCCTTGCCTATAAGGGGCTTCTGCCGGGCCGCGACAATGACACAGCCGGCGTGAGCTTTGCCTATGCCAGCATGAGTTCGGGCATGTCGGATCTGGTAAAGGCCGAAAATGCCTTCACCGGGACGTCGCAGCCGGTTCCGAGCTCCGAAGCCGTGATCGAAGCCACATATCAGGCGGCTGTCACGCCATGGTTTACGGCCCAGCCATTCTTTCAATATGTCATCCGACCCGGCGGCAACGCAGCCGATCCTGACAAGCCGAATTCGCGGATACAGAATGCAGCGATTTTTGGCTTCAGAGCCGTGACCTCCTTTTGAGGGCGTCAGCCCGCAGCCATGGCGAGCCGATCAAAGCCTGATGGCAGTCTCCTCTTTCGCCGTGCGGATAACGATCATGGTGAAAAAGCGGGCGACATTGTTTTCGTCGCGGAAAAGCCTGTCGCACAGAGCATCGAATTCTTCCATATCGCGCAGGCGCAGCATCAGGACGACATCGGTTTCGCCGGTGACGGAATAGGCTTGCGAAACGGCCTCTTCAGCGACCGCGATATCCAGAAAGCGGCGCATATGCGCCTCGCCATGCAACTTCATTTCCACCGTCACCAGCGCCTTGATCCCGCGTCCGGCCCTGGCGGGATTGAGGATTGCCACGATACGGTCGATGACACCCGATTTGTGGAGCCGCTGCACGCGCCGCAGGCAGCTGGAAGGAGACAGGCCCACCTCCTCAGCCATATCGATATTCGTGCGCGATGCGTCGCGCTGCATCAGGTTCAGAAGTTTTCGGTCGATACGATCCATGCCAGCGAGCATAACGGCCAAACGCGCCTTTGCAATAAAATTGCACAGACCTGCAATCTTTGACCACAAATTCGAAGCGAACGGGGCTAACAGATTGAGGCACCATCAAGGGGGTCTCAAATGTCGTTCTTATCGCTCATCCGCCGCAACACCAGGGAAACACTCGCAATTTACTGGGTGCTTGTCCGCATCACGGTTCCGATCGCGGTTGCGGCCGAGCTCTTGTCGAGGATGGGAGCGGTCAAGGCGGTCGCCCCCGTCTTTGCGCCCGTCATGAACCTGATCGGGCTGCCTCCGGAGCTGGGCGTGGCCTGGCTGACGGGCATGCTGGTGGGGATCTGGGGTGCCGTTCCGCTCGTTTTTACCCTCGTTCCCGCATCCTCGCTCAGCGTCGCTGACATCACTGTATTCTCGGCCCTCATCCTGTTCGCACATGGTCTGCCGATCGAGCAGAAGATCATCCAGAAGGCGGGTCCAGGCATGATCGCGACGACCACGCTGCGCATCGCGGGCGGCCTGCTCTATGCCTTCCTGCTGCACCATGTTCTGACGGCGACAGGCTGGCTGTCTGGCCCGGCCAATCCTGTCTGGCTGCCGATGAGCGCAACGCCCGACTGGGCCGACTATATGAGAGGGCTTGCCGAGACCATGGTCTGGATGCTGGTCATCCTCGTCGTCCTGTCCTGGGGCCTTGAAATCCTCAAGGTGACCGGGCTGCTGGGCCTGATGATGAAGGCGCTTTCGCCTGTGCTGCGCCTCGCGGGTATCAGGGGCGAGGCCGAGCATCTCACGGCTATCGGCCTGTTTCTGGGCATTTCCTATGGCGCCGGCCTGCTGATCCGCGAGGCGCAATCGGGAGCGATATCGCCGCGCCAGATCTTTCTGTCATGCGTGTTCATGGGCTTTGCGCATAGCGTGATCGAGGACACGATCGTGGTGATCTCGCTCGGCGCGGATCTGCACGGCGTTCTGACCGGCCGGCTCATCTTCGCCGTAGCGGCATGCGCAGCGATTGCCGCCCTGCTGCGCCGCCTGCCCGACAAGGCATTCTTCACGCAGATGTTTCGCCTGGGGAATATGGAAGTCGAACGACGATGAACTTGCGGACGTCTGCCGCAACACTTTCCCGGCGCAGAGTCACCGCCAATGCGCCGGGCTTGCTTGGGGCACTGAGACCGCCCCAACCTCCCCTCATCCCTGTGCCCGTCACAGGGATCCAGCCTGCCCAAGTCTTTGGGCAGGAAAGACTTTTTCGCCTACGGCAAGTAGGGACTCATTCACCGCGCAGATGCGCGGTGGCTGGATTCCTGTGACAGGCACAGGAATGAGGGAGGAAAGGTGTGCCGCAACGTACCTGACGAGAGCGCGGCACCCTCTCCTTCGAGAGCACCGCCCATCCATCACACCAGCGGTCCGCGGCTGGTCGCGATCAGATCCTCCTCCTCGTCCCGCTGACGCCCGCCGAAAGCAGCGGCCGCAGCGGCGATGAAGGCACCGACCAGCAGCGACAGCGAGCCGATCAAAGCCGAGGTTGCCGCAGCCTTGCGGGCCTTGTCGGCAGCAGCCTGTGCTGCAACCTTGGCATCGTCGATCTGCTTCAGCACAGTATCGACCCTTGCACGAGCATCGGCTTCCGGAAGGCCCGTGCGGGCCGAGACGATGCCGGCAATATAGGTCTTGTCACCGTCAGGCACCGAGCCGTTCGCCGCCCCCTGCAAGAGGATGCGGGAGATTTCGGCAGCGGCCGCACCATTATCCGCGTTGGCGCGGTCGGCGATATTCTGCGGACGCAGCAGCGCATCGGTGAAATAGGCGGTGGGCGCACCGGCCGAATCCGTGTCCGAGGCCGAAGCGGCGGCGGCACCTCCGGCGACACCGGCGGCCATGGCGGCCTGACCGGCAGCACTTGCCCCTGCCCCCGCAAGCGAGGTCAGCGACGAGGCCAGAAAGCCGGCGACGAAGACGGTCGCAAGCGCCCAGCTGAGGAAACCGTGGGCCGTATCGCGGAAGAACACTTCATCCGTGTGCACCGCCGCCCATTTGGTCCTGAGCCGCCCGGTCAGATAACCGCCGAGGGCTGAGGAAAGCCACTGCACGACGACCAGCCAGATGGCCGCGGTGATGCCGACGGTGGCCGCCGAACTGCTTTCGCCCGACCAAGGGGAAACCATCGTCAGCCCCACACCGGAGCCGAGCAGCAGCAGGATGAGCGTGATGCCCGTCGCCGCCACGGCGCCGCCGATGATCGGCCCCCAGGCGATGGCCGCTACAGATGATTCGACCGGCATCACACCGGTCTGCCCACCTTCAAGAGGGTATCTGCCTTCAGCAAGAGACATGGAAGCCCCCTATCGCATGAACAGAACGAGAAGAATGACGATCGGCAGGGGGATGCCGAGAAGCCAGAGAAGAATACCGCGACCCATGTGAAAATCCTCCATGATATGAGTGTGTTCGCAAGGATCGAACGCCGGCAAATGCTGTTTGTTCCGAAACGGGGCGCCATGATGCCTGCCCGCAATTCTCAGCCTCGATGGAACAGGCGAGTCCGCCCCGCGTTGGGCTTCAAGAGAAAGGAGCGCTTCATGGCCCACAAGACAAAACCGCTCGTCGAAGTCGCCGCCAGGACCGTGGACGGCCGCGTGCCGCTCGGCATCATGAATACCAGGCAGGCGCTTGACCTGCCGGAAGAACTGGACGTGGAAATCTCCCACCCCGACAAGGAAGCCGGTGTCACCGACCATTTCATCGACAGGGACGAGCTGCGCAAGGTCAGGAAGAAGGCCCGTGGCAAGCAGCGGGCGGACTGACCGATCCGGAAGAATTTCGCGAGGCGGTAAATCGGCCCCAGTGAGCCATTGATACACGCGATCCGCGAGCTATCTCGCCGGCATGGGCATCTTTGACGAAACGTCGCGCAGCAAGGGGCTGCGCCTCACACTTCGGCGGATAGAACGGGGCGAAGGCCACAAGGCGCTTGCCCTGCAGTTCCTCTTTACCGTCATCGATATCGCCATTCTCGCCTTCTTCGTGCTCGGCCCCTATTTCCGCGCCGCGCCCACCTATCTCGTCATCGATTACGCGATTGCATTGTGGATCGCCGCCGAGATGGCGGCGCGCGCCATTGCCGCCCCGTCGCTGCGCACCTGGATCCTGCGGCCGATGACCTGGATCGATTTCCTGATACTGGCGACGCTTCTCTTTCCCTTCACGCTCTTCAACCTCGCCTTCCTGCGGGTCATGCGGCTGTGGGCGATCGGCCGCAGCCCGCTGCTGAAGGAGGCGCTGCGCAGGATGGGCTGTGCCGACCGGATCGATGTTGTCCGGGCGGTCATCAATTTCGTGGTCTTCCTCTTCCTCGTCACCGGCTTCGTCTACACATCCTTCTTCTACAACCTGGAGGGCGGCGAAGGTTTCGTCGATGCGCTCTATTTCACCGTCGCAACCGTCACCACGACGGGCTTCGGCGACATCACCCTGCCCGGCACGCTCGGCAAGCTCACCTCGGTCGTCACCATGATTGTCGGCATCTCGCTCTTCGTCCGGCTGGCGCAGGCGGTGGTGCGGCCGCACAAGGTCACCCTTTCCCTGCCACCGCTGCGGCCTGCAGCGCCACGATGCCGATGCCGTCCACTGCAAGGCCTGCGGCGAGATTCTTAACATTCCCGACGAAGGCGCGTGAGCATGGTTGCCCACTTCGCCGCCGGCCGATGTGCACCTGATGACGGAGATCGGGGTCAGCTGGCGGAGAAGGCGGCAGGCGGGTGGCTGGGCGTATCTGAAACGGCGTGCCGGGAGGCGCCCCTTGTAACTTGACGTCATCCGCTTGCAGCCTAGCTAGCGCTTGAATCAAACCCCACCCGCAAGAGTTCTCCCCGCAACCGAGGAAGGAACACCATGTCCACCGGCATCATCGAAGGCTTCCAGCGCCGCCGCCTCCCGGGCGACGGCGTCGAGATCGACGCGCTCGTTGCCGGCGATGGCCCACCACTCCTCCTCCTGCACGGCTGGCCGCAGACCCGCATGTGCTGGTCGCGCGTCGCACCTGATCTGGCCAAACACTTCACGGTCGTCGTGCCCGATCTGCGCGGCTATGGCCGGAGCGACAAGCCCGAGGGCCGGGCCGATCATCAGACCTATTCCAAGCGCGCCATGGCCCGTGACCAGATCGCAACCATGCGCGCACTCGGCTTCGAGCGCTTTGCCGTCGGCGCCCACGATCGCGGCGCGCGCGTCGCCTATCGCCTCGCCTTTGACCACCCCGAAACCGTCACCCGCCTTGCAAGCCTCGACGTGATCCCGACGGCCGATATGTGGGCGCGGATGGGCGCCAGGGAGGCCGTCTCCGCCTGGCACTGGTCAATGCTGGCACAGCCGGACGGGCTGGCGGAGAAGCTTGTTGGCGCCGATCCGGAGTGGTTCATCCGCTACATCCTCTCGCATCAATCGGCTCAGGGGTTTGCCTTTCCGGAGGAGAACATGGCCGATTATGTCGCCTGCGCCAGCGACCCCGGAAGCGTTCATGCCTGGGCCGAAGATTATCGTGCCGGCTGGACGATCGACCGCGAACTTGACGAGCAGGATCGCGGCCGCAAACTCGACATGCCGCTCTTGATGCTCTGGGGTGAACGCGGCACGCTGAAAGGCAAGGATGGTCTCGAGCCCTGGCGAGGCTGGGCGAAGCGGGTCGAGGGCGAAGCCCTGCCCTGCGGTCACTTCATTCCCGAGGAAGCGCCTGACGCTGTCATTGCGCATTTCACCCGGTTCTTCGGCGCAGGCGCCTGACCGTCCTTGTATTGTCTCCGCGCCATCCGGCTTAAAAGCGGCAAGGCCCATCGCAGGCCATCCCACTCGGGCGCGTCGAGCGGATCGGCGAGCGGGTCTTGTCTCTGCTGGCGGCTTTTCCTGTGAAGCTCGTTTGCGAGCATGATCCAGTTGAGAAGCATGATCCTGCCTCCATCTATGACAGATCCAACTGAGCTAAGGCGCCGGCCCCAGCAAAGGTAGACGCGCGGATAAAAGGGGGTTTTCACGGATGAAAGAGGCAAGCTGGGATGACCTGCAGCTCTTCTTCCACGTCGCGACATCGGGCGGCCTGACGGGTGCTGCGGCCCGCACCGGCCTCAGCGCGCCCACCATCGGGCGGCGGATGCTGGCGCTGGAGCGGGCGACCGGGCGCACGCTCTTCCGGCGCGGCCCGACCGGCTATTTGCTGGCTACGGATGGCGAGACACTGCTCGAGCGCGTCCTGGTCATGAAGGAGGCAGCCGAGGCGATCGCCGACTGGCGCGGCGACGTGCTGACCCTGCCGATCGTCTCGACGGGTGCGGATGCCTGGATGTTATGGTTCATCGCCGGCCACCTGCATGCCGTCTGGCAGCCGGAAGACAGGTTCCGCATGTGCTACAAGGCGCTCGATACCGGCCTCGACCTGACCTATCGCGAGGCGCATCTCGCTATCATGCAAAGGCGACCCGAGCGCGGCAATTTCGCCACGCGCCGCTCCGTCTCCGTTGCCCACGCAGCCTATCAGGCCAGCACCTTCAGCGCCGCCAATCACAACTGGATCTCGCTCGGAACGGAGATTGCGGTGACACCTGCCGACAAATGGACCTTCGAGCAGCCCGACCACTGGATCACCAGCTGGACGAATACGCCGCTGATGCTGCTCCACCTCATCCGCGGTGGCGCCGGCCGCGGCCTGCTGCCCTGCTTCATGGGCGACGCCGAACCCGGTCTGGTCCGCGCCGGGCCTGTCATCGACAGCCTGACCTATGACATCTGGATCACCGTGCATGAAGATGAGCGCCAGCGGCCGGAAGTGCGCATGGTGATCGACAGGCTGAGCGCGCTCTTTGCCGCGCATGCGGACCTGTTTGCCGGGAAGTCCGCCCGCGTTTGAAGCGCTACAGGGCGGCTGGAGCCGCCCCATGCCTTGGCCATTGCGGCAGATAACGACAGGGTGCGTGACGCCCTCGCCTCCGGCATCCTCGTCACAGGACGTCTGCAGCTTCATGGCGCTGCCCTCGATCTTGTCGAGAAGAGTTTGAACTTCATCGAACCGACCGAGAAGGCGATGGGTGAGTTTTTTGAACTTCCGTTGGGACATTGATTGCCTCCTTTGATCTGGGAACGCGGCGGATCGCAGAAAGTTCGAGGTCGGCCCTGCCCCGGTCAATTGCCAAACCGGTCGGGGTTGTTATCGTGAGCCATCATCAACCTGGCGCGTAAATGGCGATGATCTACGAGGAGATCCCGGGCGGTCCGGAATTGCTGACCTGGTTCGGCCAGGAACCGGCATTCAACGACGCTGAAATCATCAGCCTGTCGCTTAACCGCAGCGGCGTCAGCGAGCTGAAACTCCATGGCTGGATCAGCACCGACGTCGACCCCGATGGCCGAACCATCCTCGACAAACACGCCGTGGTCACCTTTAGCTTCGAGGAAATCATGGACCTGCAGCTGGATGGTTTCAGCGGGCAGAATGTAATCGCCGGCCTGACGTTGCGCCACGCGACGCATAGAGGGCGGGTGTTGCCGGAACGGTCTGACGAGATCGAAGTAGAACTTCGCCCCTGCTACGGGCTGGATGGATTCATCCGGGCCAAAAAGGTCACGGTATCCTACCGTCCGGGCCTTCCGGATGCGAAGGAGCAACGCGGCAAGCCATGATGCCGGCGAAACTCGGCACTGGTTGCAACATTGCCATCCTGGTCGCGACTGGATCGCGCGTCTCTTATACAGAGCGCGCAAAGTGCGCTGCGGTTTTGCGATAACGGATGCGTCAAACAAAGGCTCAAAGGGTGGAAGCGGGAAAGATCGCGACGCGCTTTAGAGGGCCTCCAGGAACGATATCCGGAAAAGGAAGTTACTTCCCGACAGCAATGGTAACGGATCGGCCCATGAGACTATTGATGATGTTGATCCTGGCGCTGATGATCACATCTGTCGTCGGCATATTGGGCGTGCAGATGTTCGGCGGCAGCAAGAGCGATAAGCCGCCGCCTGTCATCCAGCAGCCGGAGCCCAAATAGCGCCGTTACTTTCCCGTCAGATTGCCCATTACCCGCTCCGTCAGCCGGTCGCATTTCCAGCCGGCAAAGGGGAACGCATCGAGCGCAATCGGCCCGATCATCTCGTCGAGCTGACGGCGTAAGAGCGCGCGGGCGCGGTGCAGCCGGCTGCGCACGGTTTCGGGCTTGAGGGAGAGCAGTTCGGCGGTTTCCTCGACGCTCATCTCCTCGATCACCCGGGCGATGAAGACGAGGCGGAATTCTTCCGGCAGGCTGTCGGTCGCCTCTTCCACGAGTTTCAGGATCTGTCGCTGCGCCATGGTGGTCTCGGGATTGTCGATGGGCGAACCGGTAGGAAAATCGAGGATGCGGCTTTGCATCCGGGCGGTATCAACGGGCACTTCGGGCGTGCGGCTCGCTTTGCGAAGCCTGCCGAGCGCCTCGTTCATGACGATACGCGTGAGCCAGGTGGAAAAGGCGCTGGCGCCCTGGAAATCACCAAGGTGGCGGAAGGCCTTGAGATAGGCCTCCTGCAGGGCATCCTCCGCCATCGCATCATCGCGCAGGATGCCGCGGGCAATGCGGAACAGCCGGCGGTTATAGCGGCGCATGATGGCGCGGAAACCCTCGGGATTGCGCGCCAGCGCCATCGCCACAAGCTCCGGGTCGCTTCTCTCTGCTGCCGCTCTTTCCACCTGCTGCACCATGGCTCATTCCTTTTTCGCACTGGATGCGGGCCTTTTTCGCATTGGATGCCGGGGCAGGATAAAGGTTCCCGACATCCGGAAAAATCTTTTCGGGAACGTCTGCCCGATGCCGGCATCCAATTCTGCGTAGGAAACATCGACCGGCGGTATCAGCCGGATGGAGGACCAGATGCAGAAACACCTTATCGCCGCGCTCTCGGCTTTCGCGCTCTCCGCCCCCGCGGCTTTTGCCGCCGGCGCAGCACCCACCGATCCGCAGATCGCCCATATCGCCTATACGGCAGGCGTCATCGACATCGCGGCGGCCAAGCAGGCGGTCGAGAAATCCAAGAACAAGGAAGTCGTCGCCTTCGCCAACGATATGATCCGCGACCACGAGGCCGTCAACAAGCAGGCGCTCGATCTCGTCAAAAAGCTCAAGGTGACGCCCGAGGACAATGATACCAGCAAATCGCTGACATCGGCGGCCGAAAAGGAGCGGCAGAAACTCTCCAAGCTCAAGGGTGCGACCTTCGACAAGGCCTATGTCGATAATGAAGTGGCCTACCACAAGCAGGTCAACGAGGCGCTGAAGACAGGACTGATCCCGGCAGCCCAGAACCCTGACCTGAAGGCCCTGCTCGAAACCGGCCTGAAACTCTTCGAAGGCCATGAGCAGCATGCCGAGCATGTTGCCTCGATGCTGAAATGACCGTCATGAGTGTCATGACGGTCATGGCAATCCTGCCGAGACTCTGCCTTGCGGCCGGCCTCTCCCTCATGGGAACGGCCGCAAGCGCCGCCACGATCGAGGTCACCATCGAAAAGCTGGAGTTCAAGCCGGCGGTGGTGAAGGCGCAACCGGGCGATACGATCCTCTGGAGGAACAAGGATGTGATGGATCACACGGCAACATCCAAGGGGAGTTTCGACGTGGTGATCCCGGCGGGCAAGTCGGGGTCGACAGTCGTCAAGAGCCACGGCGCGTTTGATTATGACTGCCGCTATCATCCCAATATGAAGGGGCGGATCGAGGTGGCTCCATAGGGGCGGATGGAACGCCCTCGCCCTCAAACGACAGCCGAACCCCTCGCACCGATCGGGTTGCGCCGGAAGAGTTCGCCGACCAACCAGCTGTCGAGATAGGCGCGCACTTCCACGATCGTCTCGCCCGAGAAGCGGCAGAGCCAGCAATAGCGGTTGTCGAAGCGCATGCCGTCGCGGGCGGTCGCCATGGAGCGGAGCTCGACGATCGCCCAGTCGCCGTCGATGAGGATATTCTCCGTGGAAAGCTGCGTGCCCTCGGGCAGCACCTTGTGCAGCTTGGCGAAGGTGCCGGCGAGGAATTCCTGTTTGGAATGGTAGTGGCCGGCGAGCGGATGGGTGCCCATGACCGTCCAGTCGACGTCTTCGGCCACCTTAGCGAAGAAGGCGGCGCCGTCGCCCTGTTCGAGATGGGCGAAGAGGGCTGCGACCTGCTGTCTGTTCATGGCGTATGTCCCCCAGGATGATCGCGGGATACACGGATTGATAGCATGAGTTAGCTGGTGCTGAAATAGAGGGATCGTTGCTTGCGGCAGAGATCAATCCTCAAGAACGTGACGACTGGTCCCCTCACCGCCAAAGCTTTGAAACTGCATACGCATCCATCCAGCGCCAGACCCAGGCCATGGCGAACATCGTCAGCAGCCAGCCCAGCACGACGTCAGAAAGGAAATGAGCGCCAAAAATCACGCGATTGAACGCCACAAACAGCAGGCAAGGCACCAGCACTATCGCGGCCGCCCACCTGAGCCTGGCGGGCACCAGAACCAGCAGCGACAGTGATGCCGCAGCTGCAGAAGCCTCGCCGGAAGGGAAGGAGCAGTTGCGGCTGCACGCGGCGGAAACCTGCCACACCGGCGTAAAATCCATGGTCCCACCGAACTCGACAAGCTCGCGAGGCCGTACACGCCCGATGAGAACCTTGAGCGTCTGGACCGTGAGGAGCGGGCCTGCGGCAAAGCTCAGGAGGACGAACAAGGGTTTGTGCGGCGAGCAGAACCGCATGCGTCCCGGCAGGAGCCGTTGCAGCGCGATCAGCACGATCATCGAGCCGATAAGATAGGGCTGTGCGAGGCGGCTGATATCCCTTACCTCACGCAAGAACGGATCGTCGGCCAGAATGAAGATCCCCCCGCTGACAAACCAGCGCGAGACCATGAGATCGAGATTGGGAAAGGCAACAAAGACGAAACTGATCCACACGATCGACGTACCGATCGCGGCGATCGCCCGGTCCGCCGTGGATGGCGTTGCCGGCAGGGCCACGCCGCCGGAGGCAGAATTCCAGTCATCGAACACAAATTTTCGCAAGCCGGTATCTCCGAAGGCTACAGCATCGGCCCGAAAATCGGAATCGATTTTCGGAACGCCTGATGCGTCAAATCAAAGGGTTAGAGCGTCCTTTGTGCGTCCGAATGGACGCACGGCGCTCTAGTCGGGCGGCAAGCTGGTTTCGAATTGTCAAGAAATGGCGAGGAAGGGATCAAGGCGCTGTTGAGAAGAGGTTGCCTGGCTGCTGAAAGCGCGCTTGCAAATTGCAGAAATCTCGCTTGTCCGCGATAGTGGGCGTCCGGCGGCAAAGCCGGCAAAGGCAATTGAACAACTGCAGGGCATTGGGGTGGATAACAGTCTCGTTCTGATCGTTGAGGATGAACCGGCAATCGCGCAGATATTGGAAGCCTATTTGTTGCGTGACGGGTTCCGTACCGTTCGCGCCGGCGACGGCGAAATAGCGCTTCAACATCATGCCCATCTGAAACCCGATCTTGTGCTGCTTGACGTGCGCCTTCCGAAACTCGACGGTTTCGACGTGCTCGCGCGCCTGCGCCAGACAGGATCAACGCCGGTGATCATGGTGACGGCTATTGCCGATGACATCGACCGGTTGAGCGGCCTGCGCCTTGGCGCCGACGATTATGTGGTGAAACCGTTCAATCCGCAGGAGGTTGTTGCCCGGGTCAAAGCCGTCTTGCGCCGGACGCGGGGAGAACATGCCAACGTCATCAAGCGGTTTGGGACTATAGAGGTCGATTTCACCAGCTACACGGCGTTTGTCACCAGCAACGAGCGCCGCACGCATCTATCCCTGACGCTCAGTGAATTTCGAATTCTCGCCTATATGATACGCCATCCGACCCAGGCTTTCGCGCGCGCCGATATTCTCGACGCCTGCCTGCCGGAAAGCGACGCTCTGGTGCGCACTGTCGACACGCATATTTCCAACCTTCGGCGCAAACTGGAAGATATGGGGCAGAACGGCTTCTTTCCTGCCGTAAGGGGAATTGGCTATCGTTTTTCGGATCCGAGATGAAGATATTCAGGCTCCCCTCGCTGCCGCTTGCGACGGTCACCGCTGTCATCATCGGAGTGATGCTGCTTCTCAGCGTCGGCATGACCTATCTCGGGGCCATCTGGTATTCCACCTATCTCGAGGAAAGCATCATTGAAAACCTGCCGCCGAGAGCCGCGGCTGCTTATCGCGATCTGGACAATGGCGTCGTCCCCGACCAGGATTCGCTCAAGCTCCTCCTCGCTAACCTCAATGGGCTGCAGGAAGAACAGACAGATTTCCAGCTCCAGATCCTGATTCTGACCTGCGGCCTGCTTTCGGCCCTTGTCTGCGCCATTATCGGGATATTTCTGGCGCGACAGATCGCAAGGCCTCTCGCAGAACTCACATCTGCTGCCGAAGGCCTGAAATCCGGCGACTTCTCAGTGAGCGTCGCTGCCTCGCGCCACACCACCCGAGAGGTCTCCAGTCTTCTGGATACTTTCAATGCGCTCTCAGCCAGCCTCGACAGCATGGAAAAAAGGCTGCGCTTCAACAACATGGCGGTCGCGCACGAATTGCGTACGCCACTGACGATCCTGCGGGGTTCATTGCAGGGCATGCTCGACGGCGTCTTTCCAATGGACCGGAAGATGATCTCCGATCTCCTGGTTCAGGTGGAAGGTCTCGGGAGAATTGTTGAAGATCTGCGCACCCTGTCGCTGGCGATCGGCCAGAAACTCGTGATGGAGCGTGAACGGACCGACGTGTCGCAGGTGGTAGAAGCAGTGCTGACATCGGCCAAACCCATGCTGGAGACCAGCACGCTGACGCTCGAAACCGGTCTGCAGCCCGCCTTTATATCGGTGGACTCGCCGCGTATTCGCCAGGCCGTGCTGGCGCTTCTGGAAAATGCCAGCCGCTACGCGGCGGATGGCAATTGGCTGCGGTGCGAAACAGAGCAATTGCCGGATGAGAGCGTCGTCATCCGCTTTCTGGATCGAGGTCCCGGATTTCCGCAAGGGCTGGATGCCGTGGCCACGAACCCCTTCTGGCGAGGTGATCCCTCCCGATCTCGTGCAACGGGCGGCACAGGACTGGGACTCTCGGTGGTGCAGGCCATCGCGGTTGCCCATGGCGGACATCTTGAATTCGCCAACCGGGAAGGCGGTGGCGCGATGGTCGCAATCCACCTGCGTCCGGCATAACGCGCAAAGATCCGACCGCCATTTAGAATGGTCGCTGATAGCCTTCCTGCAAGATCTCCCCCGGCCTGAGATCATGGCCGGCAAAGTTGCCATTGCACCCACCGCGCCCCAGGCGGGGCATGCTCAATGGAACAGTTCGCCGATCGTGTGGAAACGCGATTTGCTCCGGCTGCGCCTGTCCGTTCCGCCGGTTGCGGAATTAGGCACCCTGAACCCATAGGTCTCTTCAGGATCGGCAGAGCGCTCGGCCCAGAACGCATCGATCGCCGACAGCATCATGGACCGCCGTTTGCGGCGGCGGTACTGGATCGGCTGCCTGGCCCGCGAGACGGCCAGGAAATGCGGCATGCCGCCTTCGACGGTCAGCCCCTGCAGGACGATCAGGATCGCCTCCTTCGGGCGAATTCCCAGGAGATCGCGGGTCGCCTCGACGATCAGCCGCTTTCCATTGCGAGGACCCTGCATGCTGCCGATGACAAAGGTGTAGCCGCCCTCAGAGCCCTGGCGAAGGAATGTGAACCTGCCTGTGCATAGGAGAGCCTTGTCGCGTGTACGGACAAGCTCGACGGCGAAGGCACCCTCGTGACGTCCGCCACAAAGATCGGCCAGTGCGATACGGCATGTATAGGTCTCATTGCGGCCGTTCACGACGCCCATGTCCAGCCGTTCCCCCTGCCACAGCCTCATCATGGTTTCCTTGGCCAGGATCCTTTCTGCAACAAGGAAATGGTCGACGAGACGTGCAAGCCGCCCGGAATTGCGCATTCCGTAAACCAGGAATTTCGACAGTGGCTTCTGCAGCAACGCGTCATGCGGGGCCGGAAACCCTCGTGCTGCGGCAAAACCTGCGAGGAAGCGCCACCAGCTGATAGTCAGGAGCGGATGGGCGGCAAAGCGAAACCAGAACAGAACGCCGCGCTTCCAACGGGCCCGCAGAACGAAAGTCAGTATTCGCCAGAGCAGGAGAAATCGGAATTGCCTCGGTTCATCAGCGATGTCAGGCGCTGAGTACCGACGAGGAGTGGCCGAAATTTCACCTTGTGCCGCTGCAGTGATCAATTCATTCTGGATCATATTTTAAGCCCGACGAGTATGGTTGCGGCCAACCATCTGCGGCGGGACTATCAAGATCGCGGCAAGAAACCGTGGTCATCGCGGGGGGAACTGCCGATCAGACCTCTTCGGCCATCACCGTCATCTTTCTATTTTCAATGGCATACCGCGGAGCCCGCCAGGCTCGACTTTGGTGCCGTTTCACAATCATGGCCTCACGCGCGGAATCCATGACAGTCCCGGCTTTGTGCCGTGTGACACCCCCACAACCTTTCACCCGTAACGCTGCCTCCACAATGCCGAACCGGCTGGAGGCCACCACCCCTCCTCCACCCGGTCCAACCGCTCACCCCTCACGATCGGATGCCCCTCATGTGCATGTTCTCCTCGCCGCCGAAAGCCGAGCCGCCGCAGGCGCCACCCGAATACGCCCAGCAGAAGACGCCTGATTATGCCGCGGCCCAGTCCGCTGCCGCACGCCGCGCCTCCGAAAAG
>UCCS01000109.1 GCA_900470965.1 Hyphomicrobiales bacterium | reverse complement strand
CCCTTGGTCAGCTGTCCGGTCACGGCCGCGATCGTCTGTTCACGGCCGAAGATGCGGGCGGGCAGGCGTTCGGGGCGAAATTTCTGGAGTGTCGGCCGAGCGACGGGCGCTGCGCCATTGCTGCGGCGATTGACGGGCGCGATGAAGGTATAGCCGCGGCCGGGCACGTTGGCGATGAATTGCGGTTCACGCTTGATGTCGCCCAGCGCCTTGCGCAGCGCCGAGACGTGGACGCGCAGATTGGCCTCGTCCACGAACGTATCCGGCCAGACCTGCCTGACGATCTCCGCATTGGTCTTCAGCTCGCCCGGATGATTGAGCAAAAACAGCAGGATATCGACGGCGCGGCTGCCGAGAGGCACGGCAGACCCTTCCCGCAACAGGCTGCGCCTGGCGGGCACTATCGAAAATGCACCGAACTGAAGCTCTTCTTCCAAGCATGCTCCCTGCGTGATGGCCGCAGGTTGGCTAAATGCCTGCTCCCTGTCAAATGAAACGCGGTGACAGGGCTGGAATTGCGACGAGATTTCAGACGTTTAAGGCCGTGCTATTTTAGCGAGCTCAAGCTTGGCCGCGCTCAGCAAGGATGGCGTTCAGGCGGGAGACATCCTCTCGCAGCGCAGTCAGTTCCGTCAGCACCCGCATATCGATCTTCTGATGCAGCGACAGAACCTCAAGCTCGGCCTTCAGATTCACCTCATAATCCTTGGCGGCTTCGAAACGATCGCGTTCGGCCTGCCGGTTCTGCGACATCATGATGATCGGCGCCTGGATAGCCGCAAGCATGGAAAGGATGAGGTTCAGGAAGACGAAGGGATAGGGGTCGAAGGCGCGGGAAAAAAGGATGACCGTGTTGATGATGGTCCAGACGACGAGAAAGGCCAGAAATGCCAGAATGAAGGACCATGAGCCGCCGACACGGGCGATGCCATCGGCCAACCGCTCGCCGAAGGAGGATTCGGCGGCAATGGCGGCGTTGACGTCGGTGGAGATGATCTTGCGTTCATGTGCCTTGGCCAACACGCGCTTTTCGATGTCACCCAGTTCTTCGGCCGGCTTGCCGAAATGCAGGTGGACGAAATTCGGAAGATTATACATGGCATTGTCCCGGGAGTGGATCGAATTGGCGCGCAGTATTCCGCCGTCGCCGCAAATTGCAATGCGTATCGGCGTCGCGCAAGACAAACAGAGGGATAGGCAGAGCGATGGGGCCACCCTTCATCAAATTTTCGCCGCAGATCGCTACGGCTTTTGAAGCGGCTTATTGCGGTGCACGAAGGGGCGGATTAAATGAATGACATGACACAGGAAAACGCTCTCTCCCAGACCTTCAACATCGCCATCGCCCAACTGAACCCCACGGTGGGCGATGTCGCCGGAAACCTTGCCAAGGTGCGTGAGGCGCGCGCCGATGCGGCGCGGCAGGGCGCGCAGCTCTTGATGATGACCGAGCTTTTCATCTCCGGTTACCCACCGGAAGATCTGGTTTTGAAGCCGGCCTTCATCCGCGCTTGCTGGACGGCGGTCGAGAGCCTCGCGGCAGACACCGCCGATGGCGGACCGGGCATCGTCATCGGCTTCCCGCGCCAGGACGAGACGGGCCGCTACAATTCCATCGCCGTGCTCGACGGCGGCAAGGTGATTGCCGTGCGCGACAAGATCGATCTGCCGAATTACGGCGAGTTCGATGAGAAGCGCGTCTTCGACCAGGGCGCGATGCCTGGACCCGTGAATTTCCGCGGCGTGCGCATCGGCATTCCGATCTGCGAAGATATCTGGGGCGATCTCGGTGTATGCGAGACGCTCGCCGAAAGCGGCGCGGAAATCCTGCTCGTGCCGAATGGCTCGCCCTATTATCGCGGCAAGGTCGATATCCGCCATCAGGTGGTGCTGAAGCAGGTGATCGAGACAGGCCTGCCGATGGTCTATGCCGCCCAGCTCGGCGGCCAGGACGAACTCGTCTTCGACGGTGCAAGCTTTGCCTTCAATGCCGACAAGTCGCTCGCCTTCCAGCTCAGCCAGTTCGAAACGGCCCTTGCGGTGACGACCTGGAAGCGGACAGAAAACGGCTGGCGTTGCTCGGAAGGGCCGATGGCGCGCATACCCGAGAGCGAGGAGGCCGATTACCGCGCCTGCCTGCTCGGTTTCCGCGACTATGTGAACAAGAACGGCTTCAAGAATGTCGTGCTCGGCCTCTCCGGTGGCATCGATTCGGCGATCTGCGCGGCAATCGCCGTCGATGCGCTCGGCGAGGAACGGGTGCGCACGGTCATGCTGCCGTATCGCTATACGTCCGAAGACTCGCTGAAGGATGCGGCCGATTGCGCCAAGGCGCTCGGCTGCCGCTACGATATCGTGCCGATCGAGGGACCAGTGACGGGCTTTTCCTCGGCGCTGTCGAGCCTCTTCGAGGGCACGAACAGCGGTATCACCGAGGAGAACCTGCAGAGCCGTGCACGCGGCACCATCCTGATGGCGATCTCCAACAAGTTCGGCTCGATGGTGGTCACGACAGGCAACAAGTCGGAAATGTCGGTCGGTTATGCGACGCTCTACGGCGACATGAACGGCGGCTTCAACCCGATCAAGGATCTCTACAAGATGCAGGTCTATGCGCTGGCCCGCTGGCGCAACGAGAATGTGCCGCCGGATGCGCTCGGCCCCTCGGGCGTGGTCATTCCGCAAAACATCATCGACAAGGCACCGTCGGCCGAGCTTCGTCCCGACCAGAAGGACCAGGATTCGCTGCCGCCTTATCCTGTTCTGGACGACATACTCGAATGCCTTGTCGAGCGGGAGATGGCGGTCGAGGAGATCGTGGCGCGCGGCCATGATGTCGAGACGGTCCACCGCATCGAGCATCTGCTCTATCTCGCCGAATACAAGCGCCGCCAGTCGGCGCCGGGCGTGAAGATCACCAAGAAGAATTTCGGCCGCGACCGGCGCTACCCGATCACCAACCGGTTCCGGGATCGATAGAAACCTGACCTTGGGGGAGGACGAGATGCGCAGTTCGGTCGAGATCTATAACGTCAGGAGAGGCGAAAGCCGCGTCGTCTGGCAGACGGAGGCGCTGGTGGAGGCGCCGAATTTCTCACGCGACGGCGCCTATCTGCTGATCAACGGCGACGGGCTGCTCTACCGCCTACGGCTCGACGGCAGCGATCTCGTTGAGAAGGTCGATACCGGCTTTGCTGTCCATTGCAACAATGACCACGGCATTTCACCCGATGGCGAAGAGATCGTCATTTCCGACAAGACCGAGTTCGGCAAGTCGGCGATCTACATCCTGCCGATCGAGGGCGGCAAGCCGCGGCTGATCACCAAGAACCTGCCGTCCTACTGGCATGGCTGGTCGCCCGATGGGCGCGAGCTTGCCTATTGCGGCATCCGCAACGATCTCTTCGATATCTACACGATCTCGGTCAAAGGCGGCGAGGAGAAACGGTTGACGCATGGAGAAGGCCGCAATGACGGGCCGGACTGGTCGGCCGACGGGCAGTGGATCTATTTCAACTCCAGCCGCACCGGCCTGATGCAGATCTGGCGCATCCACCCTGACGGCACGGGTCTCCAGCAGGTGACATCAGACAATTACGGCAACTGGTTCGCCCATCCGTCGCCCAACAACGACAAGGTTCTGATCCTCTCCTACGACCCCGATATCTTCGACCATCCGCGCGATCTCAACGTAAGGCTACGCGTGATGGACATGGACGGCGGCAACCTGACAGAGCTGTTCGAACTCTTCGGCGGGCAGGGCACGATCAACGTGCCGAACTGGTCGCCGGATGGCGAGGAATTCGCTTATGTGCGGTATTTTCCGGCCAAGGCCTGATCATCATCATTGAAGATGACGCGGCGGGGCTTGCCCCGCCGCGTCTGATGCGGCAACTCAGGCTGCAACGGCTGCCTTGCGGCGGTCGCGGACGGCCTTGGCCAGATCCTCGAGCACCTCGACGGACGTATCCCAGCCGATGCAGCCATCGGTGATGGACTGGCCGTAGACGAGCGGCTTGCCAGGAACGAGATCCTGGCGGCCGGCGACGAGGTTGCTCTCGATCATCATGCCCTTGATGTGGTGGTTGCCGGCAAGAATCTGGCCGGCGACGTCATGGACGACCTTCGGCTGGTTCATCGGATCCTTGTTGCTGTTCGCGTGGCTGGCATCGATCAGCATGCGCGGGTCGACGCCGAGCTTGACGGCTTCGGCGATGACAGCCTGCACGTCAGCTGCCTCATAGTTCGGCCGTTTGCCGCCACGCAGGATGATGTGGCAGTCCTCGTTGCCGCGCGTGGAGGCAATCGCTGCCTGTCCATCCTTGGTGACAGCCGGGAAATGGTGCGGCTGGGAGGCCGCCATGATTGCATCGAGTGCGATGCGCGCGCTGCCATCCGTGCCATTCTTGAAGCCGATCGGGCAGGAGAGACCCGAGGCGAGCTGGCGGTGGATCTGGCTTTCGGTCGTGCGCGCGCCGATGGCGCCGTAGCTCACGAGATCGGCAATATATTGCGGCGTGATCGTATCGAGGAATTCGCAACCGGCCGGCAGGCCCATGGCGTTGATGTCGAGCAGCAGGCGCCGCGCGAGGCGCAGGCCTTCCTCGATACGGTAGCTGCCATCGAGATGCGGGTCGTTCATCAGGCCCTTCCAGCCGACGGTGGTGCGGGGCTTTTCGAAATAGACGCGCATGACGATTTCGAGATCGCCGGAGAGACGTCGTCGCTGCTCCATGAGGCGGCCGGCATATTCGCGGGCGGCTGCCGGATCGTGGATCGAGCAGGGGCCGATGATGACGAGCTGGCGGTCGTCCTGACCGGTCAGGATATTGTGGATCGTGTCGCGCGTGCTGGTTACTGTCTTGGTAACAGCGGCGTCACGCGGGATTTCCGAAAGGATATCGGCAGGCTTGGTCAGCGGGGTGATCTCGACGATGCGCAGATCATCAATAGTGTCAGTCACGGTATGCTCTCCTGTTTGGTCATACCGTGGCGGAACAAAAAAGCCGCCAGGTTGACTAGCGGCTGTTCGGGTTGTCGTCGCGTTAGTTTCGGTTACGCACAGACCCGCATCCGCTGGAAGCAGCGGTACGAATAAAATCGCGATGCGTAAACGGACGAAATCGACATGCGGCTTATGTAGCCATGCCGATTGGAATTGTCACGTAGAATCTGTGAGGAAAAACGACAGATCCGTGAAGTTTTCAGCGGCTCTCCGCTATTGCCTGTCCCTGGGCCTCTTCCGGTTCTGCCGCCGCGGCATGTCTGTTCTTGTGGCGGCGTGTCGTCAGCTCCTCGCCGGCATTGGCGGGCAGGCGCAGGAAAGTGATGCAGGCAAGTGCTGATATCGCCGCCACGATGAAGAAGGCGATATGAAAATCCGAGACCAAAAGCTTGCCGCCGTGGAAGCTCGAGGAGATTTCCAGGATCGTACCGGCTACCGCAACGCCCATGGCCATGGAGATGCGCTGCGCCACCGCGTTGATGGCAGTCGCCTGGCTGCTGTCGGCCTCGTCCACATCGCCGAAGGCCATAGCGTTGACGCCCGAAAAGGCCATGGAGCGGAGGAGGCCGCCGACAAGAAGACAGCCCATGATGACATACATCGGCGTTTCGGCAGTGAAGAAGCCATTCACGCCGAGGAAGATTGCCGCGAGGAAGGTCGTCAGCGCGATGACGTTGCGGAAGCCGAAGGCGTTATAGGTGCGGGTGGCTGCAAATTTCGAGCCCATGGAGCCAAGAGCGCTGATGAAGGTGATCGAGCCTGACTGCAGCGGCGTCAGGCCGAAGCCGAGCTGCAGCATCAGCGGCATGAGGAAGGGCAGCGCGCCGAGGCCCATGCGGAAATTCGAGGCGCCGAGGATCGCCGCCCGGAACATCGGGTAGCGGAACATCTTGGGGTCGAGCAGCGGATGCGAGGTGCGCCTGGCATGCACGAAATAGAGAATGCCGGAGAGGACGCCGACGGCCACAGTGACATAGCCGTAGATGACGGGAACGGCGGGCAGGCTGATGACCGAGAGGCCGAACACGAAACCGGCAAAGCCGATACCCGACAGGAAGAAGCCCGGAAAATCCATCGGCTTCGGGCTTCGCGGCTCGACGGCCGGCAGGAAACGGGTGACGAGGACGATGCCGATAATGCCGATCGGCACATTGATCCAGAAGATCCAGTGCCAGCTGAGATAGGTCGTCAGGAAGCCGCCGATCGGCGGGCCCATGATCGGGCCGATCAGCGCCGGAATGGTCAGCCATGCCATGGCATTCACCAACTGGTGACGTGGCGTGCCGCGCACCAGGAGCAATCGCCCGACCGGCGTCATCATCGAGCCGCCGGCACCCTGGATGAGGCGGGAAATGACGAAGGCGGCGATGGAATTGGAGAATGCGCAGGCGACCGAGCCAACCATGAAAACGAAGATCGCGAGCCGAAAGATGTTGCGTGCACCGAAGCGATCCGACATCCAGCCGCTGATCGGAATGAAGATTGCGAGCGCCACGAGGTAGCTCGTTACCGCAAGTTTCAGCGCGATCGGCGAAGTGCCTATATCGGCAGCAATCGCCGGCAGGCTGGTGGCGATCACGGTCGAATCCATCTGTTCCATGAACAGGGCGACCGCAAGGATCATTGGTGTTAGGCGGGACACGGGCAACCGGAAGGCAATGAGAGGGGATTCGGCGCCAGCGGCGTCGGGTCTCGTTCTAGGCCAGCATTTTCAGCCTGTCCACGAAATGAATGTCGCATGCAGCTTGCCGCCATGCCGTTTCCGCGCCATAGATCACCCGTCAGGTGCCCGCTTTCACAAGCGGGAGAATCGGGAATCCGGTGCAAGACCGGAACGTGCCCAACGCTGTAAGGCCGACGCTTGCCGCATAGAATGCCACTGGCCGCAAGGCCGGGAAGGCGGCGGTCAAGCGGATGACGCCAAGTCAGAAGACCGGCCTGGCAAGATAGACCCAACCCGCGCGGACGGCGGGCGGTTGCGTTGTTGGGGATTTGACGATGCGACCCATTGATGATGCCGTTTGCCCGGCATCCAGCTTTTCTGCGGCCGAACGCGAGGCCGTCTATCACGCGATCATGACGCGGCGTGACGTGCGCAGCCAGTTCCTGCCCGATCCCTTGCCGGATGATCTCGTGACGCGGCTTTTGACCGCCGCGCATCACGCGCCCTCGGTCGGCTTCATGCAGCCGTGGAATTTCATTCTGGTGAAGAGCGTCGAGGTGAGGGCGCGGGTACGCGATGCCTTCCTCAAGGCGAATGAGGAAGCGGCCCGCATGTTCGACGGCAAGCGGCAGGAGCAATACCGTTCGCTGAAGCTCGAAGGCATCGTCCAGGCGCCGCTCGGCATCTGCGTGACCTGCGATCCAACCCGCAGCGGCAGCGTGGTGCTGGGGCGCACACATAATCCGCGCATGGACAGCTATTCCACCGTCTGCGCCATCCAGAACCTGTGGCTTGCGGCACGAGCCGAAGGGGTGGGCATCGGCTGGGTCAGCATTTTTCGCGAGGGTGACCTGAAGGAGATCCTCGGCATTCCCAATCATATCGAGGTGGTAGCCTGGCTCTGCGCCGGCTTCGTCGACCGGCTCTATGATAAGCCGGAACTGGCGGTCAAAGGCTGGCGGCAGCGGATGGCGCTGGAAGAGCTGGTTTTCCGTGATGGCTGGGGGCAGGTGGAAAGCGAGGCCGCGCCGGTCTGAGCCGGCGCGGGTGTGCATCATTCTGCCGGCTGGGTGCCGCAATCCTTGGCGCAGGCCGGCGTCTTCCGATGGGCAAAGACGAGGAAGCTTGCGGCGGCCAGAAGCCAGACGCCGATCGCGCCATAGAGCATGACGCCGCCGAAGCCTGCGACGAGCGCATCATGCACCGTCCCGGCCGGAATGTCTGGCAGGGAGGCAATGTTGCCGGCGGAGATCCGTTCGGCGAGCAGGCGCAGGTCGCCGGCATCCGTCGAGGTTGGCAAGGTGCTCTTGAGGTGGGAGAGCACGCCGCTGAACAGGATGAAGCCCATGACGGCGATGTTGATGGCGAGCGAGATCATGCGGGCGCTCATGTCGATGCCGGAGGCCATGCCGGCGCGATCGCTGGAGACGGCACCTGTCGTCGTATTGGTGACCGGGGTGTTGGTGAAGCCAAGCCCGATGCCGGCAAGCAGCGCGCCGGGCAGCATCGTCAGCCAGCTTGGCGCGGTGGCAGCACTGCCTGACTTCATCAGCAGGAAGCCGAGCCCGATGGTGAAAAGGCCGCCGGGAATGATGATGCCCGGCCGATAGCGCAGCATAAGCCGTTCGGCGAGCGGCGGTACGACGAGCGTCGGCAGCGTATAGGCAAGCAGCGCCACACCCGCGGCCACACTGCCATAACCGAGACCGGCTTCATACCAGATCGGCAGATAGATCATGAAAGGCCAGAAGCTGATATTCATGGCAGCCGAGCCGATGATGGCGCCCGAGAAGGCGCGAATGCCGAAGACCGAGGCATCGAACATCGGTCGCGGGTTCAGCCTCTCGGCAAAGATGAAGGCGACGAGGCTTGCCGCGGAAAGTCCGATGATGCCAAGCGCGGCAGGGCTGGCAAAGCCGAGAGCCGGACCCTGGGTGATGAAGAAAGCGAGGCAGAAGACCGCCAGCGAAAGAGTGGCGATGCCGGCCATATCGAGCCGTCCTGCAGCGGGGTCCCGCGATTCCTCAACGCCCGTTACGGCAAGGGCCACCGTCACGGCTGCCAGCACGGCATGGATGAGGAAGACCCATTGCCAGCCGGCGGCTGCTACGATCGCAACGCCTATGATCGGGCCAAAGCCGAGGCCGATCCCGAAGATGATGCCCCACCAGCCGAAGGCCATGCTGCGGGCTCTGCCCTCCGGGAATTGATGGGAGAGGACAGCCACCTGGCAGATCAGCATCACGCCGCCGCTCATGCCCTGCAGAAAGCGAGCAACGATCAGCAGCGAAACATCCTGAGCGAGGCCGGCAATCAGCGAGGTGAGGCCAAAGGCGGCAATGCCGATGAGGAAGACGCGCTTGCGGCCGTAGCGATCGGCCAATGTGCCTGCCGCCATCAGCACCGTCGTCACGGCGATCGTATAGGCATTCATGATCCATTGCAGCGCGCTGAAATCGGCATGCAGCACCTTTTCCAGCGTCGGCAGGATTGCCGGTACGCTCGATATTTCAAGGCCGAACATCAGTGAGGAGAGGCAGGCCGCCATCAGGGCGACGATGCCTCTGATACGTGAGGATGGAGGGGAGGCAGAGGTCATGCTTTGGCCTTTCGACGTTGAGACTTACAAGGGTGACATCCCTTGTCGTCCATTTGCGTCAGCATAAGCAGAGCTTGATCATTACAGAATTGGATGATTGACTATTTCAGACACAACAATTTCGGATAGATCCAATGACCATGCTCGATGTCGATTCCGTTCAGGCTTTCGTGACGATCGCCGAGAACAAGAGCTTCACCCGCGCCGCCAATGAGCTCGGCAGCACGCAAGGGGCGATCAGCGTCAAGCTCAAACGGCTGGAGGAGCGGCTCGGCCATCGGCTGATCGAACGCACGCCGCGGCTGGTGCGGCTTTCGGCACAGGGGGCGGTATTTCTTGATGCCGCACGGGAATTCCTCGCTGCCCATGACCGGGCGATCGCGGCACTTTCCTCGTCGCGCCGTCATTTCAGGCTGGGCATTGCGGCCCATGTCGCCGGCCCGGAAGTGCCGACGCTGCTTGCGCGCCTCAATGCCCATGATCCGGGGCTGACGATCGAGGTGCGGCTCGACAATTCCTGCGAGTTGCTCGCCGCCTTCGATCGCGGCGACCTAGATGCGGCGATCGTCCGTCGGGATGAGGACCGGCGCGATGGCGAGGTTCTGGCACCAGAGCATTTCGGCTGGTTTGCAACGCCGCAATTCGAATATCGCCGCGGTGAACCGCTGCGTCTTGCAGCACTGTCGCCCAACTGCAAGGTGCGGGATGTCTGCACCCGGGCGCTCGATGCGGCCGGTATTCCCTGGGCGGAAGTCTTCCTCGGCGGAGGCTCTTCGGCTGTGACAGCAGCCGTTTCAGCCGGGCTTGCCGTCTCGACCTTCTCCCATCGTCTGGCGCCTGTCGGCACGATCGAGGTCAGCGAGCGCTTCGGCCTGCCGGCGCTGCCATCCTCCGAGGTCGTGCTGCATTCGACACTGACGGATGCCAAGTCGCGTGCGGCGCTGCGCACACTGGCGGCAGCCTTCCGGGAGCATCGCTCGTCAAACTGAAGATGCGATTTCGACTGCCGATATCGTGGTTATTGCTGTTGTTGGGGCTGCGGGCCTGATGTCGCCGGATTGGTGAGATCGATCTTGCCCTGATCGCCGGCCAGGAATTGCGGGCCAACCTGGCGCACCTTGTTGCTGGCGGGGTCGTAGGGACGATCCGGCACCTGCGCCTGCGGGGCGGGCGGGGCGCTCACAGCCTTCGGTGCGTCTGTATGGATCGTGGTGATCGAACCCTTCGGCTCAGGCGCCGGCGCATGGGCTGCCTGGCTCTTGCGCATTTCCTCGTAATAGGCGGTCAGATTGCAGGAGCAGGCGGATTTTTCGCCGGGTGCGCGGGTCTTGTAGGCGAAGGCGTTCTTCATCGCGCCATAGGGGGCGCCCGTTGCCGTCGAGATCATGTTCGAGGCTTCGGCGCTGGAGATGTCGCGGTAATAGAGCTCCGTCTCCACACCAGGGCACATCTTGGCGCAAGTCGCGGCATCGCGGCCGAAATCGACCGAGGTTGCATTATTGCTGATCGGGAAGAAGCCACCGTCGCAGGTGCGTACGCAGATGGTGCTGACGGGCGAAAGCATTTCCGCCCGCGGCAGGCCGTAACGCTCGCCGCCGCCAAGCGGAATGAAGGTGTCGCCGCGCATGGCCTGCTCCTCGATGGAAGGAGCCGGGGCATAGGCATCGCCTTGCGCAGGTTCGCTAAAGCTGTCGCTGTTGCAGCCATTGTCTTCGAGTGCGGCCATCAGCCCCTCGCGGGCCGGATCGGCACCACCCTGGCGCAGTTCGTTGCGGCGGTCCTGCAGGTAGCGGATATTGTCCACCATCTTGGCTTCGGACTGCTCAAGCTCCTCACAGAAGCCGGCATTTTCGCCGCCGACGACGACCATGCTGCCCGACGTGCAGCCGTAGCGGCGCAGATCGCCGCGCACCTTGCGCAATTCCAGGTTCTGTTCGGCAAGCGCGCCCGCATATTGGCGCATCTCGGCACCATTCGTGCCGATCGATTGCGGCAGATCGGCAAGACGCCCGCGCAGATCCTCGCAGATCGCATTGGTCTCAGCGGCTGCCGGAACCGCAAATGCCAGAAAGAAGAGGAGAGACAGGTTTCGGCGCTTCACGACGTCGTCCCGGAATGAGAAAGTATCTATCGGTCAATTGCGGCTTCAACCGACCGCGCTTTGTCTTAACGTATTTCCCTTAATAAGCTCGAAGTAATTCCTAGCGCATTTTTGCGATCTTATCCAGCAAGCCCTATGCTTCCACTCCCATCTCTCCCGCAGCTACGCGGGAGCCCGCTGATATCTAAACGGCTGATATGACAGGAATTTCCGACGAGATTCGTTCTCTCTCAACGACACCGGTAAAACCGGAACCCCGACACGGCCTTCACGTTTTCGTGGACGGCTGTTATGAGCCCGGTACGCGGCACGGCGGGTGGGCCTTCGTCGCCTACCGCGATGGCGTGGAAATCGCGTCCGGTTTCGGCGGCGTAGAAGATTCCGCCAACAATGCGATGGAACTGACTGCAGTGCTCGAGGCGGCAATCTGGATCAGCCGCACAGCAGAGGGCGTGGCAGCGGTCATCTGGTCCGATTCCGTCTACGCCGTAGACGGCTGCAACAGCTGGCGTCCTATCTGGAGGAACAATGGCTGGAAGAAAAGCAACCCAGGTGGCAAGGCCAGAAACCGGGCGATCTCGGATGCGGAACTCTGGAAAGCCGTCGATATCGCGCTATCCCAGAATCCATTGATAGCGATTGCCTGGTGCAAGGGCCATTCCGGCATTGAAGGTAACGAACGCGCCGATGAGCTTTCGGATCAGGGACGCCGATCCATACGGCGTGCCTGATATGCCGGAAGCCAACGGCCGTCGCTTCGCAGACGGCCGCAGCGCGGCTTACGCCGGCTGCGATGCCTCGACAACAGCAAGGGCTGCCATGTTGACCACGCCGCGAGACGTGACGGACGGCGCCAGGATATGGGCCGGCATTGCGGTGCCGAGCAGGATCGGGCCGACATGCAGGCCGTCGGTCATCGACTTGACGACGCCGAGCGTGATGTTGGCCGCATCGAGGTTCGGGAAGACCAGCAGGTTGGCTTCGTCATGCAGCGTCGTGTGTGGCATGACGCGGCGGCGCAGCTCCTCAGAGATCGCGCTTTCGCCGTGCATTTCGCCGTCGACCTCGAGATCAGGAGCCGCTTCACGCACCAGTTGCAGCGCATTGCGCATCTTGGTGGCGCTTTCGGATTCGCGCGAGCCGAAGTTCGAATGGGAGACGAGGGCGGCGCGCGGGGTGATGCCGAAGCGCTTGATTTCCTCAGCTGCCAGCACTGTCGCCTCGGCGATTTCCTCGGCCGTCGGATTGAAGGTCACATAGGTGTCGGTGAAGAAGGTCGCGCCGCGCTGCGAGATCAACAGGCTGAGCGCGGAAAAGTCGCGCACATTCGGGCGCTTGCCGATGATCTGGCGCACGTCGCGCAGATGCTTCTCGTAACGCCCTTCGAGGCCGCAGATCAGGGCATCGGCTTCGCCGCGCTTCAGCGCCAGGGCACCGATGACTGTCGTGTTGGTACGAACGATGGTGCGCGCTGCCTCCGGGATGACGCCGCGGCGACCGACCAGCTGCAGATAGAGATCGACATATTCGCGGAAGCGCGGATCGTCCTCGGGGTTGATGACCTCGAAATCCGACAGAGGGCGGATGCGCAGGCCGTAACGCTTCAGGCGCGTTTCGATGACCTGCGGGCGGCCGATGATGATCGGCTCGGCAATGCCTTCTTCGATCAGGACCTGGGCGGCGCGCAGCACGCGCTCGTCTTCACCTTCCGAGAAGACGACGCGCTTGCGCTCTGCCGTCTTTGCCGCCGTGAAGATCGGCTTCATGATGAAGCCGGAGCGGAAGACGAAGCGGTTCAGATGGTCGAGATAGACATCGAAATCGGTGATCGGCCGACGGGCGACGCCGCTTTCGGCAGCAGCCTTTGCGACAGCAGGCGCGATGCGCAGAATGAGGCGCGGATCGAAGGGCGAGGGGATGAGATAGTCGGGGCCGAAGACCGGGGTTTCACCGGAATAGGCGCGGGCAGCAACATCCGACGGCTCCTCGCGGGCGAGGGCCGCGATGGCGCGCACGGCCGCCATCTTCATTTCCTCGTTGATCGTCTCGGCGCCACAGTCCAGCGCGCCCCTGAAAATATAGGGGAAGCAGAGGACGTTGTTGACCTGGTTCGGGAAGTCCGAGCGGCCGGTGCAGATCATCGCATCCGGGCGGGCAGCGCGGGCGAGGTCCGGCATGATTTCCGGCGTCGGGTTGGCAAGCGCCATGATGAGCGGCTTTTCGGCCATCTGCGCCAGCAGTTCCGGCTTCAGGACGCCGGCGGCGGACAGGCCGAGGAAGACATCGGCGCCGCCGATATTTTCGGCGAGCGTGCGCGTGTCGCTCTTCTGGGCGTAGATCGCCTTCCACTCGTCCATCAGCTCGACGCGGCCTTCATAGACGAGACCTTCGAGATCGTGGACCCAGATGTTTTCGCGTTTGGCGCCGAGAGTCACCAGCAGGTTGAGACAGGCAAGGGCGGCCGCACCGGCGCCTGACGCGACGATCTTGACCTCATCGATCTTCTTGCCGGCGAGTTCCAGGCCGTTGAGGATGGCGGCGGCGACGATGATTGCGGTGCCGTGCTGGTCATCGTGGAAGACGGGGATCTTCATCTTTTCGCGCAGCTGCTTCTCGATGCGGAAGCATTCCGGGGCCTTGATGTCTTCAAGGTTGATGCCGCCAAAGGTCGGCTCGAGCGAGGCGACGGTAGCGACCATCTGATCGACATCTGGCGCATCCACTTCGATATCGAAGACGTCGATGCCGGCAAACTTCTTGAAGAGGACAGCCTTGCCTTCCATGACCGGCTTGGAGGC
>UCCS01000106.1 GCA_900470965.1 Hyphomicrobiales bacterium | reverse complement strand
TAGCCGCAGGCATCGAGCATCAGGCGCACCGTCGTCCGCTCTCCGCTCTTCATGGGTCTGGGCTCTGCATTGCTATCACGATGAGCAAGATTGAGGACGCCGAAGGAAACGCGTGTCGCAGTACCGTCCTCATGCACATCGACGAGCCGTACGCAGAGATTTGCGGTCTTCTCCTCACAGCGTAGCGCCACGGTAACAACAGGCTGGCCGAGATAGTCGTGATCTTCGGCAAGTGGTGGGGTCTCGAATATGAGCGAACCGGCATCGTCCCCGCGCTGGTCGATGGCCATTTCGGCATCCGGTTTCAGCGTGAAATATTCCCCCGATGCTGTTCCGGTATCGAGCGGCGAGCGCAGATAGACCTCGTGCGCCAATGCCTGCGGCTCGGCCTTACCTTTCTCGATCAGGCTCGACGAACCGACGTGGAAGAATTGCATTGCAGGTGCGCGCCATGCGTCCATGGCGACCCAGAAACCGGGATCGGCATCGCGGCGCGGGGCAGGGCGCACGGCATCGAGAATATAGGCGCGAAGCTGCGGCGTGTTTTCCGCAGCGTTTTCTTCGCCGCGCAGCCAGCGGTTCCACCAGGCGATCGCTTCGCCATGGAAATCGGCGCGCGGCTTTGGAAAGGCGAAATGCGGATATTTGTGAACCCAGGGACCAATCAGCGCCTTAGCTCCTATCCCAAGCCCCGCGATCGCCTTCAGCGGTGTATTGCGATAGCCGTCGGCCCAGCCGGCAATTACCAGCGCCGGGATCTCCACGCTTGAGAAATCCTCACAGATCGAACCGTGTTTCCAGAACGCGTCGCGTCGCTGGTGGCTAAGCCACTCCTCCATGAAGAAGGGCTCGTTTTCCAGCCGCCCCAGCCACATGTCCTTCCAGCGATCACCGACGATGGCCGGATCGGGCGGGCGGGACTGGTAGCCGAGCATGGTCGCCGCCCAGGAGAGCTGTGCGGAAAGGTGACAACCGTTCTTGTAATGGATGTCGTCATTGTAGCGGTCGACGGTCGAGGCGATCGAGATGACGGCCTTCAATGCCGGGGGGCGAAGGGCTGCGACCTGCAGGCTGTTGAACCCGCCCCAGGAAATGCCCATCATGCCGACCGAGCCATTGGACCAGGGCTGGGCGGCGATCCAGGTTATCAGTTCGCAGGCATTGGCAAGCTCAAGCTCGGTATATTCGCCGTCGATCACGCCTTCGGATTCGCCCGAGCCGCGGATGTCGACACGCACACCGGCAATGCCGGCGGCGGCAAAGACCGGATAGGTCGACTCATCGCGCAGGCTCGTTCCATCGCGTTTGCGATAGGGCAGGAATTCGAAGACGGCCGGCACCGGATCGGCGTCCGCACCATC
>UCCS01000104.1 GCA_900470965.1 Hyphomicrobiales bacterium | reverse complement strand
TCCGGCGGGCAGCGCCAGCGCGTGGCAATGGGCCGCGCAATCGTCCGGAATCCGGACCTTTTTCTGTTCGACGAGCCGCTTTCCAATCTTGATGCCAAGCTCAGGGTCGAGATGCGCACCGAGATCAAGAGGCTCCACGAGCGTCTCGGGACCAGTATCGTCTACGTGACGCACGACCAGATCGAAGCCATGACACTCGCCACCAAAGTGGCGGTCATGAAAGGCGGCCACCTTCAGCAGCTGGCCGATCCGCGAACCGTCTACGAGCGCCCCGCCAACATGTTCGTCGCCGGTTTCATTGGCTCACCGGCCATGAATTTCCTCCACGGGCGCGTGGTCGGAAGCGAGGGTGGCTGGCAGTTCAGGGCGGAAGGCGTAGCGCTGGAACTTGGATCCGGCAACGGTGAATTGACCGAGCGGGACCTGATTCTCGGTGTTCGTCCGGAGGAGTTCAAGGTTGTGCAGGGACATGGCCCCTTCAATGGCGTCATCGATGTGGTCGAGCCGACGGGACCAGATACGATCCTGACGACTGTCATCGGCCGTCAAACCGTTATCGCCCGGGTGGAACCACGTTTTGCCGGGAGAAGGGGAGAGCCTGTTGCCTTTGCTGTGGACCCATCGAGTGTCAGTCTCTTCGATGCAGAGACGCAGCTGAGGCTATAGTGCAGACGTAGATTGGCCTCCTTTCGCGTCGCAGCATGGAGGCGAATGTCATCATTGACGGACAGTTTGGATTATTACGCCTTCTTCGCGAGACGTTGCCCGTTGAAAGTTTCAGAAAAGAACGAGCGACAGCAAAGACAAAATCAGTGCCGGAAACATGACGACAGTTCCGAGCTTCAGAAACTGCCACGCGCTGACGTGCAGTCCCTCGCGGCGAAGGACAGACAACCACAATATTGTCGCCAAGGATCCGGTGACGGAAAGATTGGGGCCGAGATCGACTGCGATCAGCACCGCTCCGGCGATCTTGTCTGAGACATGCGCCGCCTGCACCGCGCTTCCCGCAACCAGGCCTGCTGGAAGATTGTTAACAAGGTTGCAGATAATCGCAACAAGCACGCCTGCAATGCCGGCCGCCTGTGTTTCCGATGTTGCAGCGAGCAGGGCCAGTTGGTCTGAGAGCATGGTCGTCAGACCGGTGCGATCCAGGGCTTCCACGACGACGAACAAGCCAGCGACCAGAGGCAGGACGTTCCAACTGACGCCCTTGAAGGTCTCGATTGGACTTTGACGGGTCAGCGCCAGGACGAGCACGGAGGTAATTGTGCCGGCGAGAAAGGTTGGCATACCCAAATCAATATGCATCGCCGATGCTGCGATAAGAATAATGGCCGTCAGGACAATTCCCCACCCGGCCAGCCGAGCGCTCGCCGAAAGGATAGGCCTGGCCACATTTTCGGCAACGCTGTCCGAAGCAAGAGCCCGGCGCTGGGTCCAGTAAAGGCAGCCAAATGTAACCACGATCGAAACGATCGACGGAAGCATGAACGTCGACATCCAGCGCGCCAGGGGCGGCATCTCGCCGCCAGCAAAGATTACCAGATTGGCGGGATTGGAGATGGGGAGGACAAAGCTCGCCGCATTGGCGATGAAGGCGCAGGTCAGGAGGTAGGGCATCGGGTCCCGAACCCGGGCAGCCCGGCAGGCAGCGAAGACGGCTGGGGTGAGAACGACGGCCGTCGCATCATTTGAGAGAAAGACCGTCACGATAACGCCAACCACATAGACAAGTAGGAACAGGCGTCTGGGGGAACCGCTGGAGTGCGCTGTGGCGATCGCTGCAATCCAGTCGAACAGGCCTTCCCGACGAGCGAGTTCCGATAAAAGCATCATCCCGATCAGAAAGAGATATACGTCGCCGCCTTTCGAGATCCCCGCGATGACATCGTGTGGTCCAATCAGGCGAAAGGCGAAGAGCAACAAGGCGCCAAATATGGCCCACACCGCTTCCGGCCATCGAAATGGACGAACGACCACACCCATGGCGGTCAAGCCAGCAATGCTCCAGGTAATGGCGTGTTCTGTCATTCAGTCGCTGTTTTCGGTTGGCAGGCCGGCTTTTATCAGCCGACACGGCAGGCGCAAGAGAATTATCTCGGGGACGTTTGCCCGGGCCAATCGGAAGCACCAAGCGAGAAGGCCGATTTTCAGTTGCGCCAGGCCGCTGGCCGCAGACTGGTGTTAGCTCCCGAAGGATCGGCACAATACAAGGCTTTTGGTGTGGTTGGATCGGTCAAAAGGCTAGGCGTCAAAGGCGCTCTTGACCGAAACCACCTGATCCTGATCAAGATTAGTCCTTGGACATCACCGGGCATATGCAATCGTCTTGCCGAGGATTCGGCCGATAGCCGTTTCCGGCAGACCAAGATCGCGAACGCTACTCATATGGTTTAAGCCTTCGAGCCTTTCGCGGGTGACCGACAGTCCTTGCTGTCGCAAGCGCAATGAGAAGGCGTCCGCCTGCTGATGAAACGGCGGCGTTTCTTCAGCACCGATCGCGATAGTGGCATGACAGCCCTCGTCATAGGAATGCAGCATCGGCGAAAAGTCGGCAACCTCTCTATCGGTGATGGCTATCTCTGAACGCAGAAACGATGACTGCAGGGGCTTCAAGTCGTAAAGACCGCCAAGCAGGAGAGCCGCCGACACGCCCGAGAAAGCCTCCTGTCGATGAAACAGGAAGCTCGCAAGATGCGCACCGGCGGAATGTCCGCTGACCGTAAAGCGCGATGCGTCGCCGCGGTGGCTCGCGATATGTTTGAGCACCCATTGCTTGGCCCGCCGAACCTGGTCGACGAGTACCTCCATCCGGACATGCGGCATCAGGGCGTAATCAACAATGACGGCGATTGCCCCTTTGCCGGTAATGGTGTCGGCGACATAGGAGTAGTCGCGCTTGGAAAACATCCGCCAGTAGCCGCCGTGGATGAACATGTGCACCGGCAGCCCGTCACGCGTACCTTCCGGGTAGAAGATGTCCAGGGTTTCGCTTGCATCGTCTCCGTAGGAGATTTCCATCATGCGTAGCCTTGCGCGGGTTGAAGCACTCCTTGCCTTGATCTCCGACACGATGGCGTCGAATTCCGGCACGTGTCCCCGTATGCGGAACGGATCGGTCTCCAAAGATTTCCCCCCTGGCGTGTCAGAAGCTCGTTGCGATATATTTGGCTTCCATGAATTCGGCGATGCCGTGATGCTGCCCGCCCTCACGGCCGAGACCACTCTGCTTGACGCCGCCAAAGGGCGCCGCCGGATCGGAAACCAGACCCCGGTTGAGCGCGATCATACCCGCTTCCAAAGCGGAGGAAACGCGCAGCCCCCGCGCGATGTCGCGCGTGAAGACGTAAGCGGCAAGGCCGTATTCGGTGTCGTTGGCACGTCCTATCACCTCGTCCTCGGTCTCGAACCTGTAAAGAGGCGCAACCGGTCCGAAGATTTCCTCATGCGCCATCTCAACGCCATCAGGCATGTCGACAAGAACTGTCGGCGGGTAAAAATAACCCGGCCCAGCAGAGACCTCGCCACCACACATGGTCCGCGCGCCCTTTTCCTTTGCGTCGCCGACCAGGCGATCAATCTTCTCCACAGCCTTTGGCGTGATCATCGGCCCGCATTCTGTCAGGGCGTCGACGCCCGGACCAACGGTGAGAGCTGCCATTCTTTTGGTCAACCCTTCAGCGAAGGCCGCGTAGATTCCTGACTGGACGTAGAGGCGGTTTGCGGCGGTGCAGGCCTCGCCGGCATTGCGCATCTTGGCGACCATCGCGCCGTCGAGCGCTGCCTCCAGATCGGCGTCATCAAAAACGATGAACGGAGCGTTGCCGCCGAGCTCCATGGAACATGAGACGACATGCTTGGCCGCTTCTGCGAGAAGCAGGCGACCGACACCTGTCGAGCCCGTAAACGAAAGTTTTCTAACGCGTGGATCCGTCAAAATGGCGGCACTGAATGGGGCAGGGGCGCTTGTCGTCAGAACGTTGACGACGCCTGGTGGTACGCCGGCCTCTTCATAGATCGAGGCCAGCGCGTAGGCCGTCAGTGGCGTCTCGCTTGCTGGCTTCAGGATTACGGTACAGCCAGCGGCGAGGGCCGGGGCGATCTTTCGCGTGGCCATCGCAGCCGGGAAGTTCCAAGGGGTGATCAGCAGGCAGATGCCGATCGGCTGGTAGTCGACAATGATCCGGTTGGCACCCGACGGAGCGACGCCGAATTCTCCCGTTATGCGGACGGCCTCTTCGGCGTTCCAGCGAAAGAACTCGGCGGCATAGGCGACCTCGCCGCGGGCGTCGCGCAGCGCCTTGCCGTTCTCGAGAGAGATCAGGGTAGCAAGCATTTCGGAACGCTCGATCATAAGCTCGAAACAGCGCCGCAAAATCTCCGAGCGCTTGCGCGGCGGTGTCGATCGCCAGGCCGGCGCAGCCTGGGCCGCGGCCTCGACGCCTGCCTGCGCATCCTCGACGGTCGCGTCCGCCACTGCCGCAAGAAGCGCGCCGGTCGAGGGGTCGATCACATCGATCTTGCGCCCGCTTTTTGGCTGCCGCCAGCTCCCATCGATATAGAGACCGCGGGCCGCGGCCTCGATGTCTGGCAGGGGGCGGTCGGCCTGTGGCACTTGCTGGGCAATGGTCATTTTGTTCCTCGAATGTTTAAAGGGCGGAGGCGGCAAGATCGCCGTCATAGGCGGCACGAACGAGACGTTTCATGGCGTCGATGTCGAAGGGCCGCGGGTTGTTCTTGATCAATCTGTCGATGCTGAGCGCCTGTTCGGCAGTCCAGTCGAGCTTGTCGGCAGAAAGCCCGAGATCGGCGAGCGTCGGCGTGATGCCGATGGCCTGAAAGAGCCTGCGGATCTCCTCAATGGCTGCGTCTGCCATCTCCTGCGTCGTCTTGCCGGTTGAATCCAGACCCAGCGCTTGCCCGATCTCAGCCATTTCGGTCATCGAGGCGGAGCGGTTGTAGTTCATGACATAGGGCATCATCGTTGCGACGCCGAGCCCATGGGCCGTATGGGTCAATGCGCCTGCGGGATACTGGATGGCGTGCGCTGCTGCCGTGCCGGCCGTGCCGAATGCACAGCCGGCAGCCAACGCACCCATCATGACGTCAGCGCGCGCATCTTCGTTCGATCCCTCCTTGCAAGCCGCCTCCAAGCTGCGTCCCAAGAGTTTGATGGCGAGAAGCGCGAAATGATCAGTAAGTAAACTCTTACCAATGAAGACGTGATTCTGTGGCAGCGACGGGTCGGTGCCGCGTCGAGCGGCCGTGAATGCCTCGATTGCATGGGTCAGTGCGTCTGCGCCTGCGACAGCGGTCAGGCCCGGCGGGCAGGACATCGTCAGGTCAGGATCGCAGATGGCCGCTGCGGCGATGAGATATGGGCTCGATATGCCGACTTTCAACGTCCGGTCCGGGTCGGAGATGACGGCAACCGGCGTCACCTCGGAGCCGGTCCCCGCCGTAGTCGGGATGGCGATGATCGGGATTGTCGGACCGGGAACCTTGAACTCACCGTAATAGTCGGCGAGGCTTCCGCCGTGGCTCAGCAGAAGGGCGGCGCATTTTGCCATGTCGAGGCAACTCCCTCCGCCTATCCCGATCACCATGTCGGGCGCGAAGCTTCGAGCCTCTTCAACGCATGAGGCAACAGTGTCGCGCGGGACATCCGGCAAGACCCGGTCGTAGACCAATGTCTCGATCGATGCTGCGTTCAGCGCGGCGACGAGTTCGGCGAATGTGGACGTTCCTGCGAGGCGCTCATCCGTGCAGATCAGTGCCCTTCGACCAAGCCTGGTGGCGACTGCCGGCAGCGCAAAACGTTGGCCTTTGCCGAACAGGATTTCTTTCGGAAGCCTGATGGCGGCGAAGAGGGTCATTGTGCTGGTCCTTTCACCAGTTGTGGGATGAAGAAAGACCGTGAGGAAGTGTCGCAAAATTGGCGCGCGATTTCTGTCGCACCCACCCAAATGACCCTCATAAAACCTCCGATATAAAATCCTATAGGATATGGGATTGCATATCGCCGAGCATCGTGTTAGCGATTGTTCCTGTCAAGAGGCAAAAGAAATACAGGGCCGGAATACGATGAAGCTCAATGCCACGCCTGATCCGAGTGGTTTCATCCAGCGCAGCAACAGTCTCGCGGACAGCGTCTACGAGGTGATTTTTGCGCAGTTAATGTCCTTGAAGATCGCTCCAGGTGCGCGCATCACCGTCGATAATCTCGTCAAGGAGTTCAACGTCTCCCAGACCCCGATCCGCGAAGCGCTCGGCCGCCTCGAGGGAGAGGGGCTTGTCGTCAAGACGCATCTCATCGGTTACAGCGCTGCCCCGCAGATCACCCATCGGCGCTTCGACGAGCTTTACCATTTGCGGCTGCTTCTCGAACCTGATGGTGCGGCAAGGGCAGCAAGGGCGATGGACGATGAGAAGCTTGCCATCCTGCGGGAGGCGGCCGGTGTCATGGGGCGCCGGGAAGGAGGCGATGAACGGCTACGCTATTCGACCTTCGCGCGGCAAGACGCCCTTTTCCATGACAGGATCATGGAATTTGCCGGCAACGAGCTCATTCGCCAAACCCTTAGCCACCAGCACACGCATTTTCACATCTTTCGACTGATGTTCCATTCCCGCGTCACCGAAGAGGCCTTGGACGAGCACGAGGCACTTCTCGCCGCCTTCGCTGCAGGCGACCAGTCGGCCGCCGAAAAGGCAATGAGAACCCATCTCGAACATTCGCGGGACCGGCTCGTGCCGGCCTTCGATTAAGGGGCGGGTAATGTCGAACGTCATGACCATCGAGAGGAGAGGGAGGAGCGTGGTGGCCGAGACAGAAGACCTCGCCTCTCGTCCGGTCCTTCGTGCAGAGGGCATGTCGAAGCAATACGGATCCGTCACCGTACTCTCGGAGGTCACGCTCGATATCTTCCCCGGTGAGATCCATGCCATCATCGGCGAGAATGGCGCCGGCAAGTCGACATTCATGCGGCTCCTCTCCGGTTATGCCGAACCCACTGCCGGAACGCTGTCGATGGGCAGCCGCAAGGTCGGTTTCTCGAAGCCGGAGCAGGCCCAGGAGGCGGGTATCGTTCTGGTGCACCAGGAGATCCTACTTGCCGATGCCCTGACCGTTGCCGAAAATCTCTTCCTCGGCCGGGAACTGATGCGCCATGGCTTGGTCGATGATCGGACGATGCGGCGTCTGGCCGTCGAAAAGCTTCACGACCTCGGCTGCCACGTGTCGCCGAATGCTCTGGTGCGCGACATCTCGCTTGCAGATCGCCAGCTCGTGCAGATCGCGCGCGCACTTCTCGACGACTACAAGCTTGTCATTTTCGATGAGCCCACCGCAGTCCTGACGGGTGAGGAGGTCGAGCGGCTGCTCGCAATCATCCTGCAGCTGAAGGAACAGGGTGCGGCGGTGCTCTACATCAGCCACCGCCTGGATGAGGTCCAGCGGCTTGCCGACAAGGTGACGGTGCTCAGAGACGGCAAGATGGTCGGCACATATCCCGGCCATAGCCTGACGCAGATGGACATGGCGCGGCTGATGGTCGGGCGCGATCTCGCCGCACTTTATCCTGAGAAAACCGTAAAGCCGGCTTTACAGGCGATGCTTGAAGTCCGGGACCTTAGCGTTCCTGGCTTTGCAAGCGACATCTCGTTTACCGCCCACAAAGGCGAAGTCCTCGGATTTGCTGGCATGATCGGTGCTGGCCGCACCGAAGTGTTCGAGGGCATCATGGGCCTGCGTCCCGCCACGGGAACCGTAAAATTGCAGGGCAAGGCGATCGACATCAGGCGCCCCCGGGCGGCGATGGATGCCGGCATCGGTTACCTGACTGAAGACCGCAAGGGTAAGGGGCTGCTGCTGCAAGAGCGGCTCGCGCCGAACCTCACGCTGTCCGCCCTCAGCAGGTTTCATCCCGGCCTTCTGATGCACCGCCGCCGCGAGCGGGGCGCGCTTGTCGAGGCCGTCAGCGCCTACGACATCCGCCTGAAAAGTTACGCGCTCAAGGCGGGCCAGCTTTCCGGCGGCAACCAGCAGAAGCTTCTGCTTGCCAAGGTGCTTCTCACCGACCCATCGGTCGTGGTCATCGACGAGCCGACGCGCGGGATCGACATCGCCAATAAGGCCCAGATCTATGCCTTCATCGAGCGCCTCGTCGCAGAGGGCAGGACTTGCATCGTCATCTCGTCCGAAATGCAGGAACTGATCGGGATCTGCGACAGGATTCTTGTGATGCGGGAGGGGCGCATCACAGGAGAGGTGACGAGCGACAGAATGACGGAACATGAGATTGCGCTTCTTGCCACCAGCGAAACGACGCTTGTGGCGAAGCAGGGAGGAAGGCAATGACTGTGATTACGGGTTCGACGCCGGTTCGGCCGGAACGGGAATGGAACATCGGCTGGTCGGATGTCGGTCCTTTCCTTGCGCTTCTGGCGCTGCTGGTGATCGGTTTTTCGATCAACTCGGATTTTCTCTCTGCGACCAATCTCGGCAATGTGATCACGCGAAGCGCTTTCATTGCCATCATCGCAGTCGGTTCCACCTTCGTTATCTCGTCCGGCGGACTGGATCTGTCCGTCGGTTCGATGGCCGCATTCATCACCGGCATAACCATCATGTTCATGAATAGGATGGCTCCCGACTGGGGTGTCCTGGCAATTCCCGCCGGCATGGCGGTCGCGCTCGTCGTCGGGCTCATCTGCGGGCTGATGAACGGGGTCATCGTTACGGTCGGAAAGATCGAGCCCTTCATCGCAACGCTCGGCACTATGGGGATCTTCCGGGCCCTCATCACCTATATGTCAGACGGCGGAACGATCCCGATCGATCGCAGTCTCCGTGACGCCTATCGGCCCGTCTATTTCGGGACCCTCGGCGGTATTCCTTTTCCGATCCTCATCTCGATTGCCGTCGCCGCCATCGCATCCTTCATCCTCTACAAGATGAAATATGGCCGGAAATGCGCCGCCGTTGGTGCGAACGAGGACGTTGCTCGCTATTCAGGCATTTCTATCATCAAGACGCGCACGATCGCCTATGCGATCCAGGGCGCTTGCGTTGCGATCGCCGCGATCTGCTACGTGCCGCGCCTGGGTGCGGCAACGCCGACTACTGGCGTGCTGTGGGAATTGCAGGTCATCACTGCGGTCGTCATCGGCGGAACCGCCCTGCGGGGTGGCAAGGGCCATGTCTGGGGCACGGTCGCCGGAGCGGTCATCCTCGAACTCATTGCCAACCTCATGGTGCTCTCGGATTTTGTGTCCGAATATCTCGTCGCCGGCGTTCAGGGCGTCATCATCATCATCGCCATGCTCATACAGAGGTTCTCGAAGTAACCGCGTCCGGACCGCGCGGATTGATGTTTGTGGTCCGATTCTGGGAGGAATGAATGTCTAGTAAATGGATTGCGGCCTTGGCCGTCAGTACGGTGCTGCTTGCCAGCCAGGCCCTTTCGGCAGACAAAAAGGTCGTCGCAGTGTCGATCCCAGCAGCCGACCATGGCTGGACGGCGGGCATCGTCTATCACGCGCAGGCCGCCGCCAAGGAAATCAATGCCGCCTTTCCGAATGTCGAGGTCGTCGTGAAGACCTCGCCCTCGGCAACGGCGCAGGTGAGCGCGCTTGAAGATCTCTCCGCAGGACGCAAGCTCGATGCGCTGGTCATCCTGCCCTATACGTCGGAAGAACTGACGACGCCGGTCAAGGCGGTCAAGGATGCAGGCACCTTCATCACCGTCGTGGACCGTGGCCTGAACGATCAGTCCATCCAGGACCTCTATCTTGCCGGCGACAACATCGCGGTCGGCCGCAATACGGCGAAGTTCATGATCGACAAGCTGGGCGGCAAAGGCAACCTCGTCGTTTTGCGCGGCATTCCGACCGTCATCGACGATGAACGCATACAGGGCTTCCAGGACGCCATCAAGGGAACCGATTTCAAGGTTCTGGACATCCAGTACGCGAACTGGAACAGTGACGACGCCTTCAAGCTGATGCAGGACTATCTCGCAAAATACCCGCAGATCGACGCTGTCTGGGCAAATGACGATGATATGCTTCTTGGCGTGCTCGAGGCCGTCAAGGAATCGGGCCGCAAGGACATCAAGCTCGCCCTCGGCGGCAATGGTATGAAGGACATCGTCAAAAAGGTCATCGATGGCGATCAGATGACGCCGGTCGAAACACCCTATCCGCCATCGATGATTAAGACCGCCATCTACATGACCGTTGCCAATATTGTCGGCCAGGCGCCGGTGCGAGGCACTGTCAAGCTGGATGCGCCGCTGATCACGCAGGAGAACGCCAAGGAATATTACTTCCCCGACTCTCCGTTCTGACAATACCTGAAACCGGGGCGGCCGCAGCCGCCGCCCCATTGCATGAAGAAGAGGAGCAAATCATGCCTGGTAAGAAGATACTGATGCTGACCGGTGAGTTCACCGAGGAATATGAAATCTACGTCTATCAGCAGGCGATGGAGGCGGTCGGCCATACGGTCCACGTGATCTGCCCCGACAAGAAGGCTGGCGACCTGATCAAGACCTCGCTCCACGATTTCGAAGGCGATCAGACCTATACGGAGAAGCTCGGGCACTTCTTCACGATCAACAAGACCTTCTCGGAGGCCGAGGCGCAGCTCGACCAGTATCATGCAGTCTATTGCGCAGGCGGTCGCGGCCCCGAATACATCCGGACCGACAAACGCGTCCAGGCAATCGTGCGTCATTTCCACGAGAAGCAGAAGCCGATCTTTACGATTTGCCACGGCGTCCAGATTCTGATTGCCGTCGATGGCGTGGTTCGCGGCAAGAAGGTGGGTGCCTTGGGGGCTTGCGAGCCGGAAGTCACGCTTGCAGGGGGTACCTATATCGATCTGTCGCCGACGGAAGCCTATGTCGATGGCACCATGGTCTCGGCGAAGGGATGGACTGCACTTGCGGCATTCATCCGCGAATGCCTGAAGGTGCTGGGCACCGAAATCCGCCACAGTGACGATATCGCCAAGGCTGCCTGAGCCTTCTCTCTTGCTAAAGCTTGTTTCCTTGGTCTGATGATCAGGCAATCCTCGCAGGACGCGGGGGTTGCCTTTCCGGGGACGGTCCTTGCCTGCCCTCGGGAGGCAGATGCATGCGCAGGATCATTTGCGGGCAGCAATCATGGCGGCGCCGAGGGCGCCCGCCGCAATCCGCCGGCGCTCGCTTCAATCCAAACTATAAATCCCATCTAGAAGATTCTGGGCGAGTGGTCGCGATGTCGATCCACGGTTTGAGCAATCCGAGCGACTTCCCTCATGATCCTAGGGTGGGATCCAAAGATAAGGTCCTTCCGTTCTTGCTCGCACGCTCCAGGCGATCGGCGCCCTCGGAGCCGCGTGCGATCATCGCCATCGCAATATGCCGCGCCTCTTCGGCGAAGCCACCAAGGATCGCATTGGCGAGCGCGAGATGGATCGTCGGGTTTGGATCGTAGATCAAATCGTGCTCGTCGAGCGCAAGGTCCGCGGTAAAGAGCGTCCGCAGCATGATTTCCAGCGAGCGCCCGATCCCCTGCAGCAGGCTGTTGTGACTGGCCCGCAAGATGGCAAGGTGAAAAGCTATATCCTGCTCGATTGCCGCGATGGACGGCAAATCCTGCATCGATCTGGCCATAGAGAGGAGTGTCTGCCGTTCCTCGATGGTCGCGTTTCGAGCAGCCATTGCGGCTGCGCCGGGCTCGATCATTTCGCGCAGTTGCGCGACTTCGCGGCGGAAGGATGCGTGCGATTTCCGGTCTTTGAGCCTCCAGCGGATGATGTCGGCGTCCAGGCCGTTCCAGTCCTCGGTCGTGGCGACGCGCGATCCGTAACGGCGGGCGGTCCTGATCAGGCCCTTGCCTGCGAGGACTTTGACTGCCTCTCGCAGGGCGTTCCTCCCGACGCCGAAGCGGGCGGCGAGTTCCGGTTCCGGCGGCAAATGTTCCCCCGGCTGCCAGTCACCTTCGACGATTGACCTGCCGAACCTCTCGACCGTATCGGCGATCACCCCCTTCGGCAGCATGATGTTGTCCTTCTTGCAAAGTCTTTAGATCCCATCTATAAGCCCGATCAGCTTGAGGAGGCTTCGCGCGTCGCAGGCAATGATGCGGTGATCAATCGATATGTCAACCGGATCAGACATTCAAACGGGGGAAGAAGCATGGGTTTGAGAATATCCACGATGATCGGCCTTTCGACAGCTATCGCCGGCGCTGCAATTTCGCTGTGGCCGTCTGCGGCGGCGGCCGAGACCGTGATCAAATGGCTTCATCCAGAGGCCCAGCCGAAGGTTGTGGCGGTCTGGCGGGGAATTGCCGATGCGTTCGAAAAGGATCATCCGGGTGTCAAGATCCAGATGCAGTTCCTCGAGAACCAGGCCTTCAAGGCCAAGCTGCCGACCCTGTTGCAGTCGTCTGACGCCCCGAGCATGTTTTACAGCTGGGGTGGCGGCGTATTAAGAGCGCAGTCTGAGACTGGGATGCTTCGCGACGTGACGCCGGCCCTGGACGCGAATGGCGCGGCCTGGAGGGCATCGCTGAACGCCGCTGCAATTGACGGCCTTTCGAGCGGCAACAAGGTCTGGGCAGCCCCCTTCAAGGTCAGTCTGGTCTCTTTCTATTACAACAAAGATCTCTTCGCCAAGGCGGGCGTTGATGCCAGCTCGATAACGAGCTGGGGGAAATTTCTCGACGCCGTGAAATCACTCAAAGCTGCCGGCATCACACCGATCGCGGGTGGCGGCGGCGACAAGTGGCCGCTGCATTTCTATTGGGGTTATCTCGCCATCCGCGAAGCCGGCAAGGATGGGTTCACTCAAGCAAAATCCGGCAACGGAGACGGCTTTGTCGGGCCCGCATTTGTGGAGGCCGGCAACCAGCTCGCCGCGTTGGGCAAAATCGAGCCCTTCCAGAACGGTTACCTCGGCGCAACGTGGAACGATGCCCTCGGTGCCTTCGGCAATGGCAAAGCCGCAATCATCCTCGGATTTGAAAACACGCCGGGAACGCAGGCCGTCAACGCGGCAGACGGAAAAGGACAACCCCTGTCGAACATTGGGCGCTTTGCATTTCCTGCCGTCGACGGCGCACCCGGTCTTGCAACCGACAATCTTGGCGGCATCAACGGCTGGGCGATCACCAAAAACGCCCCGCCCGAAACGGAACAGTTCCTGCAATATCTGAGTTCCATCGGACCGCAGCGCATCCTGGCAAAGGAAACCCGTGTTCTGCCTTCGGCAAAGGGTGCGGCCGATGCCATCGACGAACCGACGGTAAAGGCGGCGGCCGACGCCGTGGCGGCCGAAACCTGGCATCAGAACTTTCTTGATCAGGATCTCGGGCCGAACGTGGGTGCGGTGGTCAATGACATGTCGGTCGAAATCGTCTCCGGGGCCGTGAGCCCCGCTGATGCGGCCCAACAGATACAGGACGCTTTCTCGCTCGAGTAGCCTTGAGCTCTGAGATCAGCAAAAGTCAGCCGCCTCGCGAAAACGGGCGAGGCGGTCAGTTGGTTCATCTCGTCACCGCTGCCTGACTTGGCCGACAAACTCTCGTGCGGGTGGATTGCTGAGGGCGTTCCCGTCAAGCTGAAATTGCATTCGATAGCGAGCGGATCTTAAACTGCTTGAAACGGTCTGATCAATCTGACGGATGATGCAAGATGAAAATCGAACGAATTGAGTGCTTCACGCCAAGGGTGGGGCATCGTAACCAGTTGCTCGTCAAAGTCACGACCGCAGATGGGATTCATGGCTGGGGAGAATCCGGCCTGACGGGTCGGGAACATGCCGTCATTGGAGCGATCCGGCATTATCAGGAATTTCTCGTTGGGCGCGACGCCCGCAGGGCGGGTGCACTATGGCAGGAAATGTACCGCAGCCAATATTTTGAGGGCGGGCGGGTCCTGACAGCGGCGATTGGTGCACTCGATATTGCCTTCCACGACATCCGCGCCAAGGCGCTTGGCGTGCCTGTCCACGAGCTTCTCGGCGGCAAACACCGTGACCGTGTTCCGGCCTTTGCCACCGCGCCGGCCGATCCCGGTCCCGAGATGATGGAGCAGGCCAGGATCCTGATGGATGCGGGCTGGAACTCCATCCGCTTCGTGCCGTGGGGACAGCATTCCCTCGACGTCTTCGAGCCGAGAGAGTCGATTGCACGCACGGCGCCGTGGATGGTCAAGGTCCGGGAGGAATTGGGCGCCGAGGCTGTGCTCGGCATCGACTACCATCATCGGCTGAGCGTCGCCGAGGCAGCCTCCTTCTGCCAGAAAATGCCGTCCGGAACGCTCGATTATATCGAGGAGCCGATCCGGGACGAGACGCCGGAAGCCTATGAAGCGCTTCGAAAGATGACGGATGTGCCGTTTGCGATCGGCGAGGAGTTTTCTTCCAAGTGGCAGTTCCTGCCCTATATCGAGCGCGATATCCATCAGTTCAATCGACTGGACATCTGCAATGTCGGCGGGTTCACAGAGGCCATGAAGGTCGCCGGCTGGAGCGAAGCCCACTATGTCGATCTGATGCCGCACAATCCGCTTGGTCCCGTCTGCACGGCGGCGACAGTGCATCTTGCTGCGGCGGTGCCGAATTTTTCCTGGCTCGAATGCCGTGCTTCTCCCGTCGAGCAGCTCGGCTTCGATTCCCGCGAGCTCTTTCCGCAGCAGGCAGAGTTGAACGGCAGTCACTACGACGTCCCGGAGGTTCCGGGATTGGGGATCGAGGTGAACGAAGATGCGCTGAACAAGCTCGACTTTCAATATTTCGAGCCCCCGCATCTGCGCCGTCGCGACGGCAGCTTCACCAACTGGTAGCGACAAAAACAGGAATGGTGATTTCAGCATCTTCGTCGCGTGAACGCGGACGGCGACAGGGCCCTTTAAGCCCGATGCGCAAAATCTCCCTTCAATCATCACCTGCTTCCTCAACATTGACGGGTGAAAGCCGCGGGCGGACCGCTGCCTTCCAGTGCGCTCGGCTCATGCGTCGTTTGCGAGGCGGTGGCCTTGCGCATCGAATAGGTGAACTGCCGAGGTATCGATGGAGATCCTGATCTTGACGCCGGGGCGCGAATCTCACCCGTTCGCGAATGAGTGCGATCAAGTTCTGGCCACCCAGCCTGACGACGACTTGCGTTTCGGAGCCGGTCGGCTCAACCAGAACGACGTCCACTTCCAGCCCCGATGGATCAAGACCGATCGCTTCGGGGCGAACACCCAAGACTGCTGCTCGTCCATTCGTCGAGTTGACCGGTAGAAGAACGCCATCGGCTGTACGAAACCCCTCGTCGGTCATAAGTCCCTCAAGAAAGTTCATGGATGGCGAACCGATGAAACCAGCGACGAAGGTGTTGCAGGGACGATCATAGAGTTCGAGAGGCGTGCCGATCTGTTCGATGACGCCGCCGCGCATGACGACAATCCTGTCTGCCATCGTCATCGCCTCCATCTGATCGTGCGTTACATAGACCGTTGTCGTGCGCAGGCGTTGATGCAATTCCTTGATTTCGGTACGCATCTGCACGCGCAGCTTCGCATCGAGATTGGAAAGCGGTTCGTCGAACAGGAACACTGCAGGGTTGCGGACGATGGCGCGGCCCATGGCAACACGCTGGCGCTGCCCGCCCGACAATTGTCGGGGAT
>UCCS01000103.1 GCA_900470965.1 Hyphomicrobiales bacterium | reverse complement strand
GCTGGCGCTGCCCGCCGGACAGGTTTGCCGGTTTGCGATCGAGGAGATGCGTGACCTGCAGCATGTCGGCCGCTTGCGCCACGGCTTCGCGCCGCTGATCCGCAGGCACACCACGCATCTCCAGACCAAAACCGATGTTACGTTCGACCGACATCGTCGGGTAGAGCGCGTAGGACTGGAAGACCATCGCGATATTGCGGTCTTTCGGCGGCAGAGCCGATACCGAGCGACCGCCGATGGCGATATCGCCGCTGGAGGAATCGTCGAGCCCAGCGATAATGTTGAGCAAGGTCGACTTGCCGCAGCCGGATGGTCCAAGCAGAACAAGGAAACCGCCGTCCTCCAGCTCGACGTCTATCCCGTGAAGAACTTCAAGCGCGCCGTAGGACTTTCGGATGTTTTTGAGTGAGAGCGTAGCCATTCGATATTGTCCCTTCAACCCTTGATCGCACCGGCAGTAAGCCCCTGGACCATCGCCCGTTGGACGATTGCAAAAAGAAGCATGACGGGCAGGATGCTGAGGATGCCTCCGGCGGCCAGAACGCCCCAGGGAAGCTGGAATTCACCGACCATCAGCTGGAGCCCGACGGGCCACGTGCGTGACCCCTGCCCGGTGGTCAGCATGAGGGCGAAAATGAACTCGTTCCAGGCGGCGATGGCGATGAAGACGGAACTGGCGAGGAGACCATTCCGCGCTAGCGGCAAGACAATGCGGACCATGGCGCCGAGACGCGTCGACCCGTCGATGCGCGCAGCGCTTTCCAGCTCCTTTGGTGCGGCGTCCAGGAAGCCCTTGAGCATCCACACGAAGAGCGGCAGCAGGAAGCTGGTATAGGCAAGCGCTAGGCCGAAACGGCTGTCCACCAGCCCCACGGTTTTCATCATCACATAGAGCGGGATGATCATCATCACGGCAGGAAACATGCGGATCAGCAGGTAGCCCAGCATGAGGCTGTTGCGGCCGCGGAATGTCATCCGTGCAAACGCATAAGCGGCCAGCGTGCCGGCAACGACGCAGATGGCGACGGTGACGATCGTTACGATCAGACTATTGGTGATCAATACCGGAAAGTTGGACTGCGTCCAGATCGCCACATAGTTCTGAAATGTCACGTGCTGGGGAATATACTGCATCTGCGAGGTGACGATGTCCGTCTCTGCCTTCAGTGAGGTCAGGAACATCCAGAGGATCGGACCAAGGCAGAAGGTCCCGAGCGCACACAGGACGATGTAGGTGAGAACATCGGCTGCCAAACGCCTGCTGTGTTTGGTTCGAAACATGGATCATTCTTTCGTTATGCGTGACAGGCGGATGTAGATCGTCGCAAAGATCATCAGGATCAGGAACATCACGACCGACAGAGCGCCGGCATAGCCAAAATTGAAATCCCGATGAGCGGTCTGAAAAGCATAGAGTGACAGCACTTGCGTCGCGTTTCCGGGGCCGCCGCCGGTCAGGACCAATAGAAGATCGGGAGAATTGACAAGGCTGATGACACGCAGGATGACTGCAGCGGCAATCACCGTTTTCAGCATCGGCACCGTGATCAACCGGAATTTCGTAAAGGATCCGGCACCGTCTACCGCAGCAGCCTTGTAAAGGTCCTCGGGAATCCCCTTAAGACCAGCGAGAAACAGCAGAGCAAAGAACGGAAAACCGTGCCAGGCTTCGACAAGGATCGTGGCCGCAAGCGCGGTACTCGGGTCGGCAAACCATGACTTGTAGGTATTGAGCACGCCTATCCGGACGAGGATGTCATTGATGACACCAAGTCGCGGGTCGAGAAGCAGGGCCCACATGTGTCCGGCCACGACATTCGGAAGGAAATAGGGCAGCAGGATCAAAACGCCGAAGATCTTCGTCCCCGGCAGATTTCGGTTCAGCGCAACGGCAGCGATGAAGCCGAGCGTCATCTCGACGGCGATCGCCGCCATCACCCATATCGCAGTGTTCTTCAACGAGATCCAGAACACGCGATCGGACATCATCGCCACATAGTGCTTCATCCCCACCCAGCCGTTGAGGCCGGGCCGGGTGAGGCGCATTTCCCGCGCACTGATGACGAAGCCATAGATCGTCGGATAAGCGACGACGAGGAGTAGCAGAAGGAGGCTCGGCAACAGGAGAAGATAGACCCAGGAGCGTGTTTCCGAGAGTTCGCCAAGGCGGCGAAGCGGTTGGCGGTATGAGGCTGATGTCATTGGATGTCGGCGATGCGCCGTCCTTGATTAAGGCGCGCGCCCCTTGTGGGACATCGCGCCTGAACGAGGTTAGCGAAGGGCGGCTTCGAGGCCTTCGATGATACGGTCCACGGCCTGCTCCGGCGTCAACTGACCGGTGAGGACTGCCTGGAAGGTCGGATTGACGACATTCTCCGACCAACCGGCGGCGCCGACGAAACTGTTGGGCAGGCGCCCGAACTCCAGTGTCTGCGTTGCCGCGTTGTAGATCGGGTTGCCCGTGATGCGCTCGTCCTTCAACGCTGCCGTGGAGGCCGGGAAATATCCCGTTGCCTCAAGAAGCGCGATGGCCGCATCGGTCTCGCCCCAGAAGCTGATCCACTTCCACGCGGCTTCGACATTGTCTTCCTTGAATATCCCGTTGCCTGCGTAGGCGACGCGGGCAATATGCGCCTTCGGACCCGCAGGCATCGGTGCGGTGGAAAACTGCTCGCCTTGTTTGAGTGCTGCAGAGATCTCGATGAGCGAACCGGTATGGTGCCAGACCATCGCCGTCTGACCGGTCCTGAAGCCCTCCATGATCTGCCGGTAGCTATCGTTCGGCGCGCTGGGCGGAACCACTTTCTCCTTGCGGAAGAGATCGGCGTAGAAGGTGATCGCCTCGACGGCGGCCGGCTTGTCGATGGCGGCCTGGCCATCCTTGACGAGCGGCGAGCCGAACGCTTCCATCACGTCGATGACGTATTTGAAAGCCCCGGCGCCGCCGCGCATCCCGAATGCATAGCGGTTCTTGGAAGGATCTGTCAGCTTTCGGCAAGCGACCAGGAATTCCTCGAAGGTCTTGGGAGGAGCGGAAAGCCCAGCTTCCTCGAAATAGTCCTTTCTGTAGTACATCCAGTCGACAAAGGCGTAGGCTGGAACTGCGTAGATAGCACCATCCTGCGACATTCCCGTCCAGCGGTTGTCGGGCAGGTTCGCCTTGCCGGCCCAATTGTTGACGCGCGCGCTGATGTCAATCAACGCTCCCATCGCCGTGAGGTCAGCAAAACGCTCGGCGATCACCATGCCGGTGTCGGGGCGCCCTCCGGCAACGACCGCCGACGAAACCTTCGCCATATATTCGGAGTTGGGGATGCCCTCCTGGGTCACCGTCACATCCAAATTTGCTGCCGCGAAAAGCTGGATGATCTTTGCGAGTCCGGCCATCTCCGACTGGCTGGCGAAATGGTGCCAGTAGTTGATGGCGGTGGCGGCGTTGGCGCTGCGAAGGCTGGCCGCCAGGCTCAGAGCTGCCGAGGCTATCAGGAATTCACGCTTGCTTAGTTGCACTACCATCTCCTCCCGAGATATCAGACCATCAATCTGATCGATCAGACGGCAATATCATCGTTTTGGAAATCCCGCAACACGCTCGCTCGAAGACAGCGAATGCAGAAACGCTCAGACAAGACCGAGATTGCGTTGTACGGCAGCTTGGAAGTGCGCGATCAGGGCCCTTTCGGCAGCATCCGCGTCCCTCGTGCTGCATGCTTCGAGGATATCGAGGTGCTCCTTCAACGTGCGCACAAGGATCGGCGTCGTGACCTTTCGCTCGAGCCGCAGAAGACGCAGATAGTTGTGCATGCGCCTGTAGGCACTGTCGATCAGCGGATTGCGCAGGGCCTTGATGATCTCGCCGTGCAACTCCAGTTCGAGCGCGTCCGTCTCCAGAAGCTGCTCCGGCCCTATGCCGTTGCGCTCAAGCTGGCGAATAAGCCTGGAATGCCTGACTTCCAGGGCATTCATCAGGTGCTCGTCGCCCTCCTCGGCAAACACCCGAATAGCCGCACGCTCGACGATCGAGCGGAACTGATAGGTGGAGCGCGTCAGTTCCATGCCCGGCCGGACGAACTGGATGCCCGAGCGAGGATGGATGGTCAGAATGCCCTCCGCTTCCAGCACCCGCAGCGCGTCGCGCAAGGGTGCCACGGGAACATCAACAATTGCCGACAGCTCGTTCTGCGAGATGAAGGCACCCACAGGCACCTTCCTTTCGAACAGGCTTTCCAGGATGCGCTCATAGGCTATGTCGCTGAGGCGCATTGCTGCGGCATCCCCGATCGCCGACTTCGCGACATCTGGCTCTTGCAGTTTCTTCATAGGTCCGATATCACCTTTCTGATCGATCAGATCAACATTTTAAACGATCAGTGAGCGCTGCGATGTCTCTCTCCCACTTCCGTATAACCCGATTTCAGTTTGCCCGCGACCGCGTAATCGGCGACAGCCAGGTTCGCGCCGACGAGACCAACGTCGCAGCACTCGAACTGATCTCGGACACAGGCGAGGTGGGGCTCGGATTCATCCAGACGCTTTTTTATCCTCTGCCGGATCAGGCGGAGATCGAGGCCGTTTTTGAGAGCGAGGTCTGGCCGACAATCAAGGGAGAAAAGGCGATCGGACTGGTTCATCGCGTGAACAGGCCGCGCGGCGGCAACCAGCGCGCCTACTCCCTGCCGTTCCACGAAGCGCTGCAGGTGGCTCTCTGGGATCTCGCCGCCAAGCAGGCGGGCATGCCCTTGCACCGTCTTCTCGGAAGCCGACGCAACCGCGTCCGCGCCTATGCGAGCGGCCTTGATTTCCACCTGAGCGACGACGCCTTCAGCGCGCTGTTCGCGCATGCTGCAAGCATCGGCTACACGGCCTTCAAGATTAAGGTTGGTCATCCCGATTTTGCCCGCGACCTTCGTCGCCTCGAACTCTTGAAGAAGGTCGTGCCGGAGGGATCGCAGATCATGATCGATCCGAACGAAGCCTGGAGCTCCAAGGAGGCCCTGGTCAAGCTGACGGCAATACGCGATGCAGGGCACGATCTCCTTTGGGTGGAGGATCCCATTCTGCGCCACGATTTCGAGGGTTTGCAAACCCTGCGTCACGCCGTCAACTGGACGCAGATCAACAGCGGGGAATATCTCGACCTGTCCGGCAAGAGGATCCTGCTCGACCATCACGGCACCGACATTCTGAACGTTCACGGCCAGGTGACGGACGTTATGCGGATCGGCTGGCTGGCCGCCGAACTGGGCGTGCCGGTGAGCCTCGGCAATACTTTCCTGGAGATCGGTGTGCACATGGCTGTCGCACTGCCGGAGGTCGAATGGCTGGAATATTCCTTCCAGAACTTTGACCACCTGGTCGAGACGCCGATCGAGATCCGCGACGGCTTCGCCTACGCACCAGACCGCTTGGGTCATGGTCTCGTGCTTTCCGGGGAAGCGCGGCGCGAATGGGCCCGGCCACACCGGTTGGAGCGGTCCAAGCTTGGCCCAGCTCCGAAAAACAACCGCCTCCCCCTCCTTTCGTGAGGAGGAGTTTGCAAGAGGCGAACAGCCACTGCAGGTGAGATGGCTGGGCAGGGATATGGCAGCGACGCCAACAGAGCCGGCTACCTGATAATTGCAGCTAAGCGGCAAGCTCCCCCAGGGGATGTTCGGATCCGCTCGAATGCTGGGTTGCGGTCGTTGCCGTCGCGCTTGAGGGGCGTTCTTCCATGCTTTGTGGACCTGCATATAGCTCAACTCGGTCACGGCCGCCTCGCTTCGCAAGGTAGAGTGCCTGGTCTGCCTGATCCCGCAGCTTCTGTGCATTGCAATCGCCTCTCCAAACGGCAACGCCCGCGCTCACACTCGGCACTATAGTCTCCGCGCCAGATCCGAATGCCAAGGCATTGACCGTCCTGCGGATTTGATCCGCCTTGGCAACAGCAGTTTCTTCGGTTTGATCACGCAGAAACAGCGCAAACTCCTCGCCACCAAGACGGCCAAGCGTGACCTTGCGTCCAGCGGCTGTGGCGATGGCTTGTGCGACACCGACAAGAACCTCATCGCCAGTTTCATGGCCGTAGCGGTCGTTGATACTCTTGAAGTGGTCGATGTCTATCATGATGAAAGCGTCGCCTCCCCTGAGCTCGCTCGGAAGGGATGCCAGGAAGTGCTGCCGGTTTGGGATTCCCGTCAGCGCGTCGGTATTTGCCAGACTTCTGAGCTGAGTTTCTGCGCGTTCCTGGACCAGGACAACCACGAAAAGCGCGACGGAGAAATGGCAAATGATGAGCATGAAAAAGGCATAGCGGGGTTCGACCGGCCCATACTGCGGAAAGATCATTCCGACAGTGACCAGCGTCGAAAAGCCCATGGCAGCAGCGAGTGATGCAAGCAGACCCAATCTCGCCGGCAGGCGGTCGAGGAAGAAATCCCGTAAGATGACAATACAGGAGATGCCAAGGAAAGCCGCGGTGTTCGCATTGAATATTGCGGCGCGCGTTTGGTTATCCGCATACCAATGCATCCAACCAACAACGACGGAAAAGATGAGGGAGAAACCCACCAGAAGGCAATCCGAACGCTTTCGCCCGCGACGGCTCAACTGGATCAGTCCCGTCGTCATCAACGCATAACCTGTGACACCGATGGAAAAGCTTGCCAGAGTCCAAATCTCATATGGCAGTATGCCCTGTTCTCCGACCCCGGCAAGCGTGGATGCAACGGCAAGAAGGCCGTCGCCGATCGCCAGAAAATCGAGACCTGGCTCTCTGGAGCGCCACCTGACGTAGAAACAGCAGATGGCGCCGACTATGAAGGAGCACTTGTGAAGAAGAAGAACTGTAGCAAGATCCATCGTCAAACCGAAAAACAACCGGGATGCTGATGTCTATAATCTCCGAGAGCTACTTTTGAATGAATCTTCTCGCGCTGACATAGCAGATCAGGCACAACTTCATCGCGGGGTCAGTCCGTGAGCTTCAGAAAATGCGAGGACGGCGTTTAAGAATTCTTCCGGCTGTTCCAAGTGCGCGAAATGACCGCTTTGGGAGAAGTGCACCAGCTCCGAATTCGAGCAGCTGTCACCCAGGGTTCTTGCCCATTTCGGACCGCATATGAAATCGTGAGCTCCGACCAGAACAAGCGCCGGTACGGAAAGGTCCTGAAGTCTTGAGCGGACGTCAAACGGCTCATTATTGCCGATCAGAATTGTCGCCTTTATCCGCAAGCGGAATACTCCAAGATCAAGCTTCTCGTGAACATCGTCGGCAAAGTAAGCGGGAAGCAGGTCGCGCATGATCTCGGTATAGTGTTCGTCGCTCGACATTTTCGGAACCGACTGCCACGCTCGCAGTACTGCCCGTCCCTCCAACTGGTGGCGATCAGCAAAACTCCGCACACCGTCTGCGGCCGCCGCCATGAAGTCACTCCCTGTCACCGCCGACGAGGAATACAGGATCATCGCTAATACGCGATCCGGGTGCTCGATCGTATATTGCTGGATGACGAATCCTCCGTGGGAATGGCCAAGAAGCACAACGTTTGAAAGATCGAGTGTTTCGAGGAACCTGCCCAGCTGTTTGGCGAAGCGTTCGACGGTATAGCCATGGGGGTGCTCCGCCAACCGGCTCGAGCCACCGGTGCCGATCGGCTCAAGGTAGAGCATGGTAAAATGCCGCTCCAAAAAACCCATGCGAAGATATTGCCAGTGGATCCCTGGGCCGCCAGGGTGAACGACCATGACCGGCCCCTGGCCCGCGACATGAAAGCTTTGCTGAATTCCGTCGATATCGACGACATGATGTCCGGGATTGAGGCTATTTCGCATTGACATCGATTAGACCTTATATCGCTTGAAAAGCACGGCCGTCGTTGCACCGCGCCAGAGAAAAGGATTGAGTCCGGGGAGCCGTGAACGAACACATTGGTGTCACTGCGAACCTGTAAGGGATGCCGCACGCTTCGAGGCGCAGGACACACTTGTCCTAAACTCCGCCGATCGCCGTTGCCGCAGCTTTCTTCCTACAATGCTGCGGCAACGGCGATCG
>UCCS01000205.1 GCA_900470965.1 Hyphomicrobiales bacterium | reverse complement strand
GGCAGATCGAGAAGCCGTCGTTCCGGAAATATTGGGGGATTTTCGATGGGGAGGGGGCGTTCGGGGCGTATGACAAGCGGTTCGAGGCGTTTGCTAGGGGGCTCGATAGCGGACAGGCGGGTGGTCAGGGAGGAGGATGAGGTTGGATCAGATGGGTTCGGTATCCGGATGAGGCGCTGTCAATCTCAATTTCCCTCATTCCGGGGCCCTCGTGCCAGCACCAGGAGGAGATGAGGGAGGCGACCGCCCCAAGCAAGGACAGTGTAGGCGGCTTCGATAGCTATTGATGAGCCCTTTAGGCCCCATCTTTACCAATCGTAACTCCGACGCTTTCTGCGCTGGTGATCTCCAGGTGTCGCATGATGTTTTGCAGATAGATGCCAGCGTCGATCGTCCTGGACACGCCACTTCTGATATTCACGCGCGCATATGGCTCGAGATTTCTGAGAATGGTCTCTGGTTTGATCCCAAGCCGCGAGGCGAGGTAGGCGTATTCGGCGGCTCTTAAGGCGCCGTGCGAATGATCCCATGGCATCCAGTCGTCGTTGCGGATCAGGAGATCGCAAAATTGTTCGAGCGATGTTATTGCCGCAGCCCTTTTGCGGATCAGCATGCCGATATCGGCCGCCGCCCGCTCGATGAGCGGCTCTAGACGATCGCCATAATCGCTGAGCCGCAAAGAGGAGCGCGGACTCCAGCTGCAATGCATTCCGACCTGACAGCGCGCGTTGAATGAAAATGTCTCTGGCTTTCTGTGGCTGTAGACCGGCCCGCCATACAGGATCAGGCATTCTTCGGCGAAGGCGAGGGCTTGCGGGTTTCTGAGGCCAAAATCGCAGGCGATATTGTTGATCGGCTTTCCGAACAGGTTCCATTCCACAAGGCTTTCAACGCCGCCAATGCCTGGCCGGCGATAGAGAAGGCCGCTCACTTTGACGAAGTCGAGGCTCTCCATCATTCTGTCGAGCGCGGTCTTGATATTCCGCAGCGAACTCACGGCCTTCTCGATCCCCTCAATTCCGGTTTGTGGCATCTGTAAGCTCAATCCGGCATCATCGTCACGGCCTGAAAGAACCGATCCTGACTGGTTTCCACGATTTCCCCTCCAGGTCGGTCGAGCCCATCTCGGCAGGCATCGCGCGCCAGTTCCATGATATAAATCCGCTATCAGCTACTGTGCCATTCCCGCGCAGGTCAAGTTGCATACCAGTGAAACTCCCCGGCAGGATAGCCCGAATGATGGCATCCTCAAGATAAAATCTACCAAAACGGCTTAGCCCAATTCTTGCAATCATCAGGGGTGGTGCGGGCATTATTGTCGCGATAATATCAACCGGATCTGCGGGTGGGCCGGACCTGTAACCTCGACTTGGAACTTGTTGAAGGCCCAACGTATTGTTTAGCGTTGTTCTATCGATCGAGGAATAAAAATGTCTTCAGAGTCCACGCGTCTCACATCCGAAGCGATGACACTATCGGCCGCCGCCGTTCTGAACTCGCTCATCTCCGTGCTTGGCAATAAGGGCCTGCTTTCTCCCGAAGAAGAGCGGGAAGTCTATCGCACCGCCGCCGAGATGATCGATGAAGCCTCCGGCGACGACGAGGATGGAACCTACGAGCTGGCGCGTGAGCTGATCGAACTCAGGCTTGCCGATACTTAGGGCGAGTCCGTTTTCTCCGGCCACCGAAATGCTCTACTCCTCCTGATCATGCGAGCGCTTCAGCAGTCGAAGCATTGCATGGTGAAAGACGGCGCGCTCCTCGGCCTTCCGGTCATTCGTCAGTTGCTCGAACACCTCTTCCGTAAACAGTGTGCGCTCACGCCTGGGCGGAATAACTTCGGATTCGGTAACAAATGCCATCCAGCCGTACAGCACTATGGCAACGATGCGCCAGCACCGGTCATTGAAAATCTGACGTCGTTACCGTTAGAAGGACTTTTGTATGGCAGGGACATCAAAAAGTACGGTTTTCAAATGGGTCGGCTTCGAATTGCGTTTCTTGCGTCAAACAACGGCTCTTCCTTCCGTGCCGTTAATGAGGCCATTCAATCGAAGCTTCTGGACGCAAAGCCGGTCGTATTGATTAGCAACAAGGCTGACACGTCCGCACTCGATTACGCCCAGGAGAACGGCATCCCATCCGTTTACATCCCGACGAAGGACATTGAAGACGCGGCCGACAGGCGACTTCGGGAAACGCTTCTTGAGCACCACGCTGAACTAATTGTTTTATCTGGTTATCTCAGAAAACTAGGCCCGCTCACGTTAGATGCCTTCGATGGAAGAATATTGAATGTCCATCCTGGTCTGCTGCCTAAATATGGCGGATTGGGAATGTACGGACGCAAGGTCCACCAAGCTGTTCTCGACAACGAAGAGGCTTCAACAGGTGCGACGATTCACCTTGTGGATGGCGAGTACGACCACGGTCGAACCATTGCCGCCACAATTGTTCCAATCGGTCCATCGGACGATGTGACCTCACTGGAGCGACGTGTTATGAGCGCGGAATGCGACCTCTTTATAGACATCGTACGTCGCATAATTCAGGGCGAACTGCGTCTCCCGCTATAGCTCATTCCTCCACTTCGAACCGTCGGCAGTCATTGGTGACGTTTGCTGAGATATGACCGGAAGTCCTATGGCATCGCGCTGAGATCAGGCTCCAGCGATCCCTGCGGCCCTGGAGTCAGGTTGATCGAACGTTAGTGTTCATGCGCATTCCCGAAACCGATTGCGATTTAAAACCGGTCGAGCTATCCTTCCCCTGAATGCGCGATGCACCCAGAAGCACGCGCGGTGCCCAGGAGGAGGAAGAGGAAATGGCCAAGCTTGTATTCGGATTGAACGTGTCACTGGACGGTTACATAGACCATGACGCATTCATGCCCGGTCCCGTGCTCTTCCGTCACTTCATCGAGAGCGTGCGCGGCGCGGCCGCCATCGTCTACGGTCGCCGCATGTACGAGCTCATGCGCTATTGGGACGAAGATCATGCGGACTGGGAGCCGGCGGGAGGCGAGTTCGCGGCGGCGTGGCGGGGCCAGCAGAAGTGGGTTGTATCGCGCTCGCTGACATCGGTCGGCCCCAATGCCACGCTTGTCGAGGGCGACCTCGAAACTGTCATACGCGGGCTGAAGGACACGCTTACCGGGGAGATCGGCGTTGGCGGATCGGACCTGGCGCGTAGCCTGACGGAGCTTGGTCTCATCGATGAATATCAGCTCTACTTCCATCCCGTCGTGCTCGGCCACGGCACGCCATTCTTCGCCGCCCCCCGGCCGCGGCTGCGCCTTGTGGCCAGCGATCGCATCGACGAGGACGTGATCAGGCTGACCTACGTTCCGGCCTGAGGGCAGGGCGCGAGCCGGACGAAAAAAGCGAAGATTGCTCGCCTCGACACGCCCGAAGCGCGGCAGACTGTCTGAAAATATACCGCACAAGGTGTGTTTTTACGCGGGTCTCGCTAACTTTTCGTTGAAAAATTCATGTTTAGGATGCATCCGGAATTATTACTCCATCGCCGTGGTTGTGCTTCACCGGCTGGCTGGAGGGCGTAAGGCTCGGTTTTCCGGAGGGGCGATGAAGAGCTTTGGCGAGGTGCTGGCGGGCTATCAGGGCCTTGCTCCAGGTTTCAATTTCCTGCGCCTCGCGCTGGCGCTTACCATCGTTTTCTATCATGTCGTCATTGCTGACGGCTACTGGGATGCCGGCACCGGCCCTATCCTGTGGTTCTTCGAATACAGTCTGGTGCCGATGTTTTTCGCCTTGAGCGGCTTCCTGATCACGGCCAGCGCCCAGCGGCTCGACCTCGCAAATTTCCTGCTCAATCGCGCGCTCCGCATCGTCCCCGCGCTCGCGGTCGATATCCTGATCTGTGCCTTCATCATCGGCCCGGCCGTCACCACGCTGCCGCTTGGCGAATACTTCACTGACGCAGGCTTCTTTGCCTATCTCATGAACATCATCGGCGCGATCCATACCGAACTGCCCGGCGTCTTCACAGGCAACCCGACCCCGCAGGTCAACGGTGCGCTCTGGACCATTCCCTGGGAGATCATCTGCTACACCATCATGTCGGTCATGATGATCACGGGTGTGGTGCGGCGGCCGGCGGCGACTTTCCTGCTGCTTGCGGGTTACGTCTTTACCGGCCTTGCAGTCGAGCATTTCATGCCCGCCGGGGCTCAGAACGGTTCGACCCTTCATGCGCTGTTCGTCAGCCGCGGCGCCCAACTCGTCACGGCCTTCCTCAGCGGCATCCTTGCCTATCAGCTGCGCGACCGGATCCCGATGAGCAGGATGGCGCTTTATGCCTGCATCGCCATTGCGCTGACCGCCATGATCGTGCTCGACACGAGGGCGACCCACAGCGTCGCCAACCGGCTGATCCTGATCCCCGTTCTAACCTACATCACCATCCATGCCGGCCTGTCGCGCCTGCCGCTGCCGAAAAGTCTTGAGCGCGGCGATTATTCCTACGGCGTCTATCTTTACCATGTGCCGTTCATCCAGCTCGCGATCTTCCTGGCGCCGTCGGTCTTCGTCGGCACAGTTCCTGGCGTCGTCATGCTGACGGCGGTAACGGTCGCCGTCGTTCTCTGCGTCGCCGCAGTCTCCTGGCACCTCATCGAAAAGCCCGTCCTGTCGCTGAGGCGCTTTGCGCTGACGGGCAGGGTGACCGGCGCCGGAGAAAGCCGGGCGGCGATGGCGCCTGCCGCGGCCTTGGAAGGGTCGAGCCGGTAACGGCCGCAAACCGACCACACGCCAGAAAGATGAAAGGCCGTGCCATGCCAGTCGGGCATGCCGAGGGGTCATCATATGGGCGTAGGGGGCACCACCCGCATACCGCGGATTGCTGTCGTTCGTTCCCGTGCGAAAGCTGCCAGAATGCATGTCTTGAAATGCTGCTTCATGGGGCCGGTTGAGGGGCAGGTCCAGGAGGTGGGTGGACGGGAAGGGGGATGCCGCTTATGCGGAGAATTCGCGTTAGTAACCTTGAGTATCTGAGTACATTTGGTGGAGCGTTGAGTATCTGTCGTGCACCCTCAGCCTGGAGCGCAGTGCTGGGAACCGCGACGGTTGTGTCATCAGCGAGTACCGATGGTTCCCTAAGCTTTGCCAGTCAGCGCAGCTTCGCCACTCCCGACGGCGCCGCCGTCCCGTCCTCCTTCGCAAGTCCGTCTTCCTTTCTCGGGAATATCATGCAGCCTGCCGCGCTGATCTCATCGGGCGGCGTGCAGACTGCCTCGATACCGCCGACGGCGATATCAGCGCCTTCGGGCGACGGCGGCACGCAGGATACGTCCACCAAGACGGCTTCGATCCTCCCGGCGCTGCAGACGACCACCACGACAAATACGACAACCGAGCGCACCGTGCTCGGCCCGGACCCGTACCAGGAGGCTGCTACGCTGCCGTCGGCGCCCGTGCTGACGGGCATTACCAGCGATGCCGGCACGGCAGGCCCTACCACGTCTCCGACCGATCCTGCCGCCGGTTCCGGCACGACGTCGTTACTCCTTCAGACCTCGATAGCCTCCATCTCGGTGCAGCCGAGCGAGAGCGTTTCCGCCGAGACCCCCGTGGGATCGGTGGCGCTCGCAGCGCCGGCCGCTGCGGCTGCTGCTGCGCCGACGCTCAACAAGATCGCGCTCGAAAACATGAAGCAGGGCAACCCCATCAGCGAATGGGGACTGGAGGGTGATGGCAACGGCACCATCCAGGGCTTTGCCACCGAAATCAGCACCAATATCGGCCAGACGGTCGATTTCAAGATCGCCACGGATTCCACCCATTACCGCATCGATATCTATCGCATGGGTTATTATGGCGGGGCCGGTGCGCGCAAGGTGGACTCGATCGAGAAATCGCTGACCACGGCGCAGATCCAGCCGCACCCGATCGTCGACATGTCGCTCGGTCTCATCGATTGCGGCAACTGGTCGGTATCGGCCAGCTGGCAGATCCCTGGCGATGCCGTCTCGGGCGTCTATTTCGCCAAGCTGGTGCGCGAGGACGGCACCGAGGATGCAAGCATCATCCCCTTCGTCGTGCGCGACGATGCCTCGACCAGCAATATCGTCTTCCAGACCTCGGATACGACATGGCAGGCCTATAATGCCTGGGGCGGCGCCAGCCTCTATTATGGCGAAGTCCCGGTCGATCCCGCCGACATGATCGGCTACCTGCCGCCAAACTGCAGCTGCGGCCTGCAGGCGATCGGCCGCGCCTCGGCGGTCAGCTATAACCGCCCGATCATCACCAATACGAGCCCGATCGGCGGCTCGCACGATTACATCTTCGGCGTCGAATCCTCTGCCATCTCGTGGCTGGAGCAGAACGGCTACGACGTGTCCTATATTTCCGGCGTCGATGCGACGCGCAACGGCGCGCTGCTGCTCAACCACGATGCCTATCTCTCCGTCGGCCATGACGAATACTGGTCTGCCGAACAGCGCGCCAATGTCGAGGCAGCGCGTGATTCCGGCGTCAACCTCGCCTTCTGGAGCGGCAACGAGTGCTACTGGAAGGTTCGCTGGGAGAGCAGCATCGACGGCAGCGGACAGGCCTATCGCACCATGGTCTGCTACAAGGAAACCTGGGGCACGAGCTCGGATCCGAGCGGTGTCGGCACCGGCACCTGGCGCGATCCGCGCTATGCCGATCCCGGGCAGGAGCCGGAAAATTCGCTGACGGGCACGATGTTCCAGGTGGACAGCTACCGCCAGGATACGATCTCCATCCCCTACGACTATTCGAACCTGCGCTTCTGGCGCAATACCGATGTTTCCCAGCTGAATGAAGGCGATACCTACAATCTGGTGCAGAACCTGCTCGGCTATGAGTGGGATTCCGATGTCGAGAACGGCTTCCGGCCGGACGGACTGGTCAACCTGTCGCTCTCGTCCATCTCGGTGGAAACCTATCTGCGCGATTACGGCGCGACGGTCGGTTCCGCCGTCGCCACCCACAGCCTCACCATGTACCGGGCCGCAAGCGGCGCGCTCGTCTTCGGCGCCGGCACCGTCTTCTGGTCCTGGGGGCTTAGCGACAACCACCAGGGCCCGACTACATCGACCGACCGCAACGTGCAGCAGGCTATGGTCAACATGTTCGCGGACATGGGCATCCAGCCGACGACGCTCGATGCGAGCCTGATCCTTGCGACACAATCGACCGATGTGCTGAAGCCGACGTCGTCGATCTCGTCGCCGATCGTGGGTGCCTCCTTCCTCGAAGGCCAGCACGTGACGATCACGGGCACGGCGCAGGATTTCGGCGGCGGCATCATTGCCGGCGTGGAAGTCTCCACCGATGGCGGCCAGCACTGGTTCAAGGCCACCGGCCGGGAGAGCTGGAGCTATAACTGGGTCGTCCAGGCAAGCGGCACTTACACCGTCATGTCACGCGCCGTCGATGACAGCGTCAATCTGGAGGCGCCATCGACCGGCAAGCAGGTCACCGTCACGCTGCCCGGCACGCAGGGCCTCTGGACGCTTGCGGAAAAGCCGGCGACCGAAGTGGCGATCGATCGCGATCCGGTCGAACTCGGCCTGCGCTTCCAGGCAACGACCGCAGGTTCCGTGCAGGGCATCCGCTTCTACAAGGGGTTCTACAATATCGGCGATCATGTCGTCAGCCTCTGGTCCAGCGACGGGACGCTGCTGGCAACGGGCGTATCGACGAATGAATCGCTCTCCGGCTGGCAGACGGTGATGTTCTCCTCGCCGATCCAGATTGCGGCCGGCACGACCTATGTGGCCTCCTATCACAGCAACGGCTTCTACTCCGTCACCGACAATTATTTCGGTAGCGGCAGCACCTATGCCAGCGGCGCGCTGAAGGCCGTCGATGGCGGCGGCGTCTACGCCTATAGCGACAATGCCGGCACATTCCCGGGCCTCAGCCCCGGCGGGTCCAACTATTGGGTGGACGTGGTCTTCGATGCCGGACCCAACAGCGTGCCAGTTGCCGGCGACGACAGCGGCCTGACGATTTCGCGCAACGGCACGCTGACGATCTCCATCGCCACGCTTCTGGCAAACGATACGGATGCCAATGGCGATGCGCTGACGATCAGCGCCGTCGGCAATGCGCTCAACGGCACTGTTACCCTCAACAAGCAGAACGGCACGATCATCTTCACGCCGGCTGCCAATTATTCCGGTCCGGCGAGCTTCAGCTATACGCTGTCGGATGGACGCGGCGGCACGGACCAGGCCAATGTCAGCCTCACCGTCGATCCGGGTCCGGCTGGCCAGTCGCTGTTTGCCGCCAATGAAGGGCCGACCGGCGGCAGCATCCAGGAAAATTCGCCGCTCGAACTCGGCATGAAATTCACGGCCTCGGTGAGCGGCACAATCACCGGCATCCGCTTCTACAAGGCTGCCGGCGATACGGGGCCGCATACCGGCTCGATCTGGTCGGCGAGCGGCACGCTGCTTGCGACGATCAGCTTTGCGGATGAATCGGCCTCCGGCTGGCAGACCGCGGCATTCTCCAACCCGCTGCAGATCACGGCTGGCACGACCTATGTCGCCTCCTACCACACGACCGGCAGCTATGTGGCGACATCGGGCTATTTCAACTCGGCCCATACCAACGGCGCGCTGACAGGCCTTGCAGGCGCCAACGGCGTCTATTCCTATGGATCGGGCACGACATTCCCGACGTCCAGCTACCAGTCGTCGAACTATTGGGTGGATGTCGTCTTCAATCAGTCGACGACCAACACGGCGCCGGTCGCCGCCAATGACAATGGCTATACGACCTATTCCAACACCGCGCTTTCGATTGCCGCAGCAAGCCTGCTTGCAAACGACCATGATGCCGATGGCGATCCGCTCAGCATCACCGGCGCCAGCGGCGGGGTGAACGGCACCGTCACCTTCAACAGCCAGACGAACAGCGTCACCTTCACACCTGTTACCGGCTATACGGGTGTCGCAAGCTTCACCTATTCGATTGCGGACGGTCATGGCGGCACATCGTCGGCAACCGTCAGCCTGACGGTCAATTCACAGCCCGGCGGCGGCACGACATCAAGCCTGTTCACCAGCGCCGACACGTCGGGTGTTACCGCCGCCAATGACGCCAACTCGGTCGAACTCGGCGTCAAGTTCATCGCTTCCGCCAATGGCCAGATCACAGGGCTTACCTATTACAAGAGCGCCCAGGATACCGGCACGCATGTCGGCTCGCTCTGGACGGCGAGCGGCCAACTCCTTGGGCAGGCAACCTTCATCAACGAGACGGCGAGCGGCTGGCAGACGGTTTCCTTCACGCAGCCGATCAATATCACCGCCGGCACGACTTATGTGGCGAGCTATCATTCCAACGGCTTCTATTCGGCAACCGCGAACTACTTCACGACAGACTATACGAGCGGTGCGCTGACGGCGCCGGCAAGCACGGTCAGCGGCGGCAACGGCGTCTATGCCTATGGCACGGGCAGCCTGTTCCCGACCTCTTCCTACAATGCCAGCAATTACTGGGTCGACGTGCTCTATAAGCAGGGCGCGCAGAATACGGCTCCGGTCGCCGCCAATGACAGCGGCTTTACGACAAACACAGGCACGCCTGTTACCATCCAGGCATCGGCACTCACTGCCAATGACAGCGATGCCGATGGCAATACGATCTCGATCACCGGGGTCAGCGGTGCGGTCAACGGCACGGTTTCCTTCGACAGCCAGGCGCAGACCGTCACTTTCACGCCGACGGCGGGATATTCGGGGCCGGCGAGCTTCAGCTATGCCATTGCCGACGGGCAGGGCGGCACGGCATCAGCTGAAGTTTCGCTCGCTGTCAACAACCCGGCTGCAGGACCGGAGCAGAACCTCTTTGCCGCCAACGCGACGCCCTCGGTCATCTCTGTCAACGACAACCAGCCGGTCAATCTCGGCATGAAATTCCAGGCCGATACGGCAGGCTGGATCACCGGCATCCGCTTCTACAAGGGGGCCGACAATACAGGCCCGCACAACGGCTATCTGTGGACGGCTTCGGGCACTCTGCTCGGCAGCGTCACCTTCAACAACGAGACGGCCAGCGGCTGGCAGACCGCGCAGCTTACCCAGCAGGTCGCGATCCAGGCGGATACGACCTACGTCGTTTCCTACTCGACCAACGGAAACTACTCGGCAACAGGCAATTACTTCGGCAGCGAGGTGACGAACGGCGACCTGAAGGCGCTTGCCGGCAATAACGGCGTCTATGCCTACGGATCGGGCGGGCTGTTCCCGACGAGCAGTTACAACAGCACAAACTACTATGTGGACGTGGCGTTCAAACCGCAGCTCGCGGCGTAAAGCCTGCGAGGATGTAAGGCCAAGCATCGTAAAGGATGATCATATCGATGATGCGTGCAGACAACAGATTGCCGGTTACGGTTCTCGCCGGGTTTCTCGGCGCCGGCAAGACGACTGTCCTCAATCATGTACTGAGTAATCGTGAGGGTCGTCGGGTTGCTGTCATCGTCAACGATATGAGCGAGGTCAACATCGATGCGGACCTCGTGCGCGAGGGGGGTGCAGACCTCTCGCGCACGGACGAGACGCTGGTGGAGCTCACCAATGGATGCATCTGTTGCACCCTGCGCGACGATCTCCTGAGCGAGGTACGCCGGCTCTCCGCTGCCGGCCGTTTCGATTATCTGCTGATCGAGGGCACCGGCATTGCCGAGCCGC
>UCCS01000102.1 GCA_900470965.1 Hyphomicrobiales bacterium | reverse complement strand
ACTTTTGCGCGACATGCTTGATCGATCAGGTGTTGAAGCGGAAGTGGATGACGTCGCCATCCTGGACGACATATTCCTTGCCTTCGTCGCGCGCCTTGCCGGCTTCCTTGGCGCCGACTTCGCCGCCGAACTGGATGTAGTCGTCATAGGCGATGGTGTTGGCGCGGATGAAGCCGCGTTCGAAATCCGAGTGGATGACGCCGGCCGCCTGCGGCGCCTTGGTGCCACGCTCGATCGTCCAGGCACGCGTTTCCTTCGGGCCGACCGTGAAATAGGTGATGAGATGGAGCAGCTTGTAACCGGCGCGGATCAGGCGGTCGAGGCCCGCTTCGTCAAGACCGAGGGCCGAGAGGAATTCCTTGGCCTCGTCGTCCGGAAGCTGGGCGACTTCGGATTCGATCGCCGCCGAGATGGTGACGGTTTCGGCACCCTGAGCCTTGGCCATCGCAGCGACGGCCTCGGTATATTTGTTGCCGGTCGAGGCATCGCCTTCGGCGACGTTGCAGACGTAGAGAACCGGGTGCGATGTCAGAAGGTTGAGGCCCTTCAGGATGTTGGTCTCTTCGGCATCGAGCTTCGAAAGCAGCGTGCGGACTGGCTTGCCGTCCTGCAGCAGCGCCAGCGAGGCTTCCATGATCGGCAGCATTGCCATGGAANNATCCTTGTCCTTGCCAGTGGCGCGCTTGCGCGTCTGCTCGGTGCGGCGCTCGAGGCTATCGAGGTCGGCGAGCATCAGTTCGGTTTCGATCGTATCGGCGTCGGCAACCGGGTCGATGCGGCCTTCCACGTGGGTGATGTCGCCGTCTTCGAAGCAGCGCAGCACATGCACGATGGCATCGACTTCGCGGATATTGGCAAGGAACTGGTTGCCGAGACCTTCACCCTTCGAGGCGCCGCGCACGAGGCCGGCAATATCGACGAAGTTGATGCGGGTCGGGATGATTTCCTTCGACTTGGCGATATTGGCAAGCTTCTGCATGCGCGCGTCGGGAACGGCCACTTCGCCGGTGTTCGGTTCGATCGTGCAGAAAGGATAGTTCGCCGCCTGTGCTGCCGCTGTCTTGGTGAGCGCATTGAAGAGGGTCGATTTGCCGACATTCGGCAGGCCGACGATACCGCATTTGAAGCCCATGGCTGAAACCTGCTGTTCTTTAGAATTCCTTGGCCGTGCCTATGGGATAAAGGAGGGGAGCGGTCAAGTCTTAGAGAGCTTTTCTCGCGGCTCCCTTGCCGACAGGGTCTGGTGGCCTTATTCTTGTTGTGGCGGGATTTTTGCCGACACCGAGTGTCGAAATTCTGCAATCGAAATAGTTTAGTTAGATCGAACCCCCTTCCCATGTCATCAACGGGCGGATTTCCGATGGTTGACAACGATATTGCCTTGAAACCCAAGACCAGAACGAAGCTCAAGCTGGACAAGCCGAAGCTTTACAAAGTCATTCTCGTCAATGACGATTATACGCCGCGCGAGTTCGTCATCATGGTGCTGAAGATCGTCTTCCGCATGAGCGAGGATACCGGCTACCGTGTGATGATGACGGCGCACAAGCTCGGCTCGTGCGTGGTGGTTGTCTGCACCAAGGACATAGCGGAGACAAAAGCCAAGGAGGCCATCGACCTTGCCAAGGAGATGGACTTTCCGCTGATGTTTACCACGGAGCCTGAGGAATAGGGGCCTGAGAAATAGGACAGGCGTCTCAAGACGGCCGGCGGATCTGGTAGCCGGTCTTGTCTCGAATGAAACCGCAGTTTTCATAGAAACGTAGGGTCGCCGGATTCTTCGATCCGGTCAGCAGCATGACCTTGTAGCAGTCGGTATTCCAGGCTTGCGCAATCGCATGCCGGATGAGCCTGCCGGCATAACCTGGCTTGCGGTGATCGGAGTGGGTGACGACGTTTTCGATCAGTGCATAGGAGGCGCCATTGCGCGTCAGGTTGGGCACAATGATCAGCGTAACTGTCGCAGCGGCAATCTCGCCGGCAACGCCGATGAGGACCATCATGCCAGGCTGCGCCAGAATGGCGGAGAAACGTTCCATTGCCACATCAGGCGCGAGGACCGGATCGGTCGGGCTGAGGTGCTGGTAAAGGGTGATCAGGTTCTGCAGATCGCCGACGACCGCAGGTCGGATGATGAAATCCCCGCCAGCCATAGCGTTCAGTCGCCCTTGTTGCCGAACATCTTTTTCAGCATCTCGGCCATGGGACCGGTCGCAGGAAGCTTCTGCTGGCCGTGATTGCGGGCCTGATGGATATGGGACTTTCCCGCTGGCTTCTTCTCCGGCTTCGGCTTTTCCTCTTCCGCCTTACCGCCGAGCGCCAGCGCGATCTTGTTCATAAGCTGAGAATCCTCTTTGCGGACCAGCATCTCGGCATTGTCGGCGAGCGTGTCGAGCAGCGGCTCCAGCCAGTCGCTGTCGACCTTGGCGAAATCGCCGAGCACATGGTTATGCACCAGCTCCTTGACGCCGGGATGGCCGATGCCGAGGCGCAGCCGGCGATATTCCTTACCGCAATGGGCGTCGAGCGACTTGATGCCGTTATGGCCGCCATGGCCGCCGCCGGTCTTCAGCCGCGCCTTGCCGGCCGGCAGATCGAGCTCGTCATAGATCGCCACAAGAGCGGAAGGCTGCAGCTTGTAGAAGCGCATGGCTTCGCCGACTGCTTCACCCGACAGATTCATGAAAGTCTGCGGCTTGATCAGCAGCACCTTCTCACCCGCCAGTTCGCCTTCGGAAATCTCTGCCTTGAACTTCTTCGACCAGGGCGAAAAGCTGTGGCGGCGGTAGATGGCATCCACCGCCATGAAGCCGATATTGTGCCGATTGCCGGCATATTTCGCGCCGGGATTGCCGAGACCCGCAATGATCAGCATGGCCTGTCTTCCTTGTAAGAGCTGTTGGCGTTCACCACCGCGAAATGGCGGCAAAGTCAAGTGGCAAAGGCAGGTGTGAACGGCAGGCGGCCGATCATTTCAGCAGATGCAGACCATATTTCAGGAAGATCTGCTTCTGTTCGCCGCTGGCGATCAGCTTGTCCAGCGAGGCCTGCATGCGGGCCAGGAGATCGTCCGGGAAATTCTTCTCGCAGGCAATACCCATCGGCTGCGAGGACAGCACCGTCACCATTTCCAGCGGCTGGTCGGCCTTCAGCTTGTCGAAATAGAGTTCGGAGATCGGCATCATGTCGATGCGCCCGCCAAGTAGCTTTCGCAGCGTTGCGTTGAAATCGCTGGCGACGTCGAGTTTGGTAAAGCCCTTCTCCTTCAGCGTCACTTCCGTGTAATCGTCGCGCTGTGTGCCGATGACGTATTTCTTTGCCTCTTCAAGATTGGTGGCAGAGACGCCCGATCCCTTGCGGGTGATCAGGATGTTGCGGTCAACGAGCAGCGGCTCGACCCATTTGAACAGGCCGTCACGCGCGGCATTGTGGGCGGTTGCGAATACGCAGGTCATGGGTGTCGCGCGCGCGAGACTGAAGGCGCGGGCCCAGGGCATTATCTCGATCGTATACTCGACGCCGATATCGGCCATGATCTTCTCGACCTGCTCGACGGTCGCGCCCTTGATGACTTTTCCGTCGCGGTAGTTGAAGGGGGCGTATTCCTCGGTCACGAAGGATACCGTCTCGGCCGAGGCAGACGTGGCAAAGCAGGGTAGGGTCAAAAGTGCAAGAAGCAGCAGCTTTTTCATCGCGATACCTCCCATATTTCGTCAGTTCATGAAGCGCGTGCCACGTTCGGCAGCGAGCTGCTTAGTTCCTCGATCAGCTTGGCGGCATTCTGCGGACGGTGGAACAGATAGCCCTGACCATAATCAAGGCCCATCTGGTGCAGCGTACTGCATTCCTCCTCCGTCTCGATGCCTTCGGCGATGACGGTGCAGTTCATCTTGTGCGACAGCGTGGTGATGCCTTCGATCAGCATGCGGCTCTTCTGGCGCACGTCATCGTCAGCATCATTGATGGCGCGGGTGAAGGACTGGTCGATCTTGATGATGTCGACCGGGAAGCGGTTGAGATAGCTCAGCGACGAATAACCGGTGCCGAAATCGTCAAGCGCGATGCGGCAGCCGAAACGGCGCAGTTCCGTCACGATCATGCGGATCTGCGGGTTGTCGTGCATCAGCACAGCCTCCGTGATCTCGACGACGATACGATCCGGCAGGATGCCGTGGCGGCCGAGGATGGCGGCAAGGCGGGCAGCGAGCGCCGGCTCGAACTGCAATGGCGAGAAATTGATCGCGAGGTAGCTGTCCTGCATGCCCGGCAGGCGTGAAATCGTCGCCAGATTGGCGATTGCCTTTTCCATGATGACATTGCCGACGCGGACGATCTTGGCAGTCTCTTCGGCCACGCTGATGATCTCGGCCGGTGGCATGAGACCCTTCTGCGGATGGTTGAGGCGCATCAGCGCCTCGAAGCCGGCGATACCGCGGCCGTTCAGGTTGACGATCGGCTGGAGATAGGCCTCGAACCAGTCGTCAGCGAGACCGGCTTCGATATGGGCTTCGATCTCGGCGCGGCGGCGGGCATGATCGAGCATGCCGCTATCGAAGATCTGTGCGCCGTTCTTGCCGTCGCGCTTCTTGGCATACATGGCCATGTCGGATTTCTGCAGCAGTTCGGCGGCGGTCGCAGCGTGGCGAGGATAGATGGCGATACCAACAGAGGCGCTGAGATGCATGTCCGGGCCGAAGGGTGTCTCGAAGATCGAAGCGATCTGGTCGCACATGGCGCGGGCGCGCTTTTCGGCATTCTTGGCCGGCAGCAGGATGGCGAATTCATCGCCGCCTAGACGGGCAGCTTCATCGGAGGGGGCAAGCAGCGTCTTCAGCCGCTCCACGAGTTCGATGAGGGCCGCATCACCGGCGGCGTGGCCCATATTGTCGTTGATCCACTTGAAGCGGTCGAGGTCGACGAAGAGGCAGGCGAGTTCCTGATCGGCGGCATCGGCGGCTGCGATCTTGCTGTCGAGCACGGCTTCGAAGCCCTGGCGGTTCAGGAGGCCGGTCAGATGGTCAGTGATTGCCTGACGATGGTTGCGGTCTTCGGAGGCCTTCAGCTCCGTCACATCGGTCATGACGGAGAGCGACTGACCTTCCTCTCCGTGAGTCGTGAGCGCCGATTCCATGATCAGGACGTCCATGATGCGGCCGTCCATGCAGATGAACTTGACGGTGACGTCGCCGGTGCCGTTCTCACGCTGGCTCTTGCGCTTGATGAACTTGTCACGGGTGAAGGAGGTAACGAGATCGGAGAAGCTCCGGCCGATGACGGCGGCGCGGTGATAACCCGTCGCAAGCAGCCAGTAGTCGCTGACGGCGGTAATGCGGTCTTCCTCGTCGAGGGAGAAGAGCATGGCGGGCGTCAGGTTGTAGATGTCGGTGGCGCGGCGATGCGCGAGCTTCAGCTCGGTTTCTTCGTTTTCAAGCTTTGTCTGCATTTCGTTGAAGCTTTGGGCGAGCCGGCCCATTTCGTCGTTCGATTGCCAGTCGACATGGTGGCGGGAGCCGAGCTGGCGTGTCGCCTCGATTGCAGCCGTCAGGCGCATCAGAGGCTGGATGACGAAGATGCGGTTGCCGATGAGTGCGGTGGCGAAAACGGCCAGCACCGCGAAAATGAAGATCGAGATGAAGACGACCTCTTCCTGCTTCAGGCCGGAAAACAGGCCGAGTGCCGGATAGAATACGGAAATGCTGCCGAGGTTCTTCGGCCCATCGACGGTGTTGTAGATGATGGCGCGGGAAACCTGAACCAGCTTGCCATCGAAGGACCTCGGAATGGTCGACTGGCTGACGTCGAGCTCGCCGGACTGGTCGCGGACCTCCACCTTGACGATGGCGCCCTGCGAAACGACCGTCGCGCTGATCTGGGTCACGCTATCGGCATCGAGATCCCAAAGCGGCTTGGCGAGCGCCTGGGCATTCGCCACAAGAAGAACGGAAATATGGTCGCGTATTTCCTTGTCGGCACGCTCAGAGGAAAGGAAAAGAAAAAGAACAAAGAGGGGAGCTACAAAAACAAGCAGCGCGCCGCAAACAATCGCAAAAAATCTGTTCTCAACGGAATTATTCATGGTTCCGTTTGCTCCACGGGGTCGGAATATTCTGCGGTCACGCGGCAGGGCGGGGACTTCGCAACCAGCCGGAGCATGCTTCCATAAATGTGTTAAATGTTGCTGAAATAAGCCTTTTTCGGCAATGAAAAAGCCCGTCTTCCTCACGGAAAACGGGCCTTATGCTTTACAAATTGGTAGAAGCTATCAGGCTTCTGCTTCGCCTTCGGCAGCAGCTTCGTCGATGCCGCCAGCCGGAGCAATGATCGTCGCGATGGTGAAGTCGCGATCGGTGATGACGGGCGTCACACCCTTCGGCAGGGTGACTTCCGAAATATGAATGCTGTCGCCGATCTTGTGACCGGAAAGGTCAACCGTGAAGAATTCCGGGATCGCGTCAGCCGGGCAGTGAACTTCGACTTCGTGACGCACGATGTTCAGAACGCCGCCGACCTTGAGGCCCGGGGACTTGTCTTCGTTGACGAAGTGAACCGGGATTTCAACGCTAACCTGGGTGTTGCCAGATACGCGCAGGAAATCGACGTGCATCGTGAAGTCGCGGACCGGATCGAGCTGATAGTCCTTCGGCAGAACCTTGTACTTCTTACCGTCGACGTCGATGGTCGCAACGGTGGTCATGAAGCCACCGGCATGAATGCGCTTCGTCACCTCATTGGTGTTGATAGCGATAGAAACTGGGGCCTGCTTGTCACCATAGATGACAGCGGGAATAAAGCCGTTGCGGCGGAGTTCACGGGCGGACCCCTTACCAACCCGTTCGCGCGCCTCGGCCTTGAGCTCGTAAGTTTCGTGGCTCATGGCAAGTCCTTTCGAGGTTATTTGGAGAGCCCGCGGCGGCTGCGAAGCCTTGTGCCGTCGGACCGGAGGCGGGCAAGCCCATCCTCATCCGCGTTGCCTCCAAGGGTGTCTACGCGGACGCGTGGCCTATAATATAAGTGTCACGCAAACGCAAGCGGTGACAGGCTCTGTCAAGAGGACCAATGCCGGTGGCCGTATCCGCTGATCGCGCCTCATCGGCACTACACCCGAAAGATCGCGAAATGCAATCCCTGGTGTTTTGCAAGTAGTTCCAAAAACCGCTGATAAGCCTTCGTTGTTCGGGCGTTAATCACAAAGTCGAACAGAAGGTTCCACTTTACCTGTGAAGGCGCCGGATTATCCCTTCTTTAACACGGCAAGACCGATGTCAGGCTTGAAAAGAATGGGTTTTCTCATGTTTGCGATCGTATACTGCCTGACACACCAACACGACTTTACGCTGGTTCTTCTGGCTGCCGTACTATGCCTTGTGTCCAATCTCGGAACGATCCTGTTCCTGAGAAGTGCTGGCAGGTCAAACGGCGTGCCACGCTGGATCTGGCTCTCCGTGGCGGGGGCGGCAGGCGGCTTCGGCATCTGGTCGACGCATTTCGTCGCTATGCTCGCCTATGATCCGGGTATCGTCGTCGGTTATGATCGCGATCTGACGCTTATTTCGCTCGGTGCGGCTTTTGCCTCTACCTTTGTGGCAGGCCTTGCCGCGGTGTCGCTTCCAGGTTCTCAGGCCAATATTGCTGCAGGCCTTGTCTTTGGCGTCGGCGTCGCAGCCATGCATTTCGTCGGCATGGCCGGTCTGCAGGTTCCGGGGGCCATCGTCTGGGATCGACATCTCGTTATCGCTGCACTGATCATATCGGCTGCCATGGCGACCTGGGGATTTACGCTCACAAAGAACTGGAAGGGTTCGAACTGGAGCATTCTTGCGGCGGCGTCTGCGCTGTCGCTCGGCATCGTTTTGATGCATTTCACCGCGATGGGCGCGCTGACGATTATCGAAGGGGGCGCAAACGCGATCGAGCCGCAGGCGCTTTCGAAGCCGTTCCTTCTGGTGACCATTCTCGTCGTATCGATCTCAATGCTGGCCTCGGGCATTTCGGCATCGATCATTGCGTTTCGCGCCGCCAAGCAGGCAAGTGCAAGCGAGACCAGGTTTGAGCTGCTCCTGCAGGGCGTGACGGATTACGCAATCTACATGCTCGATCCTTCAGGCGTCGTGACGAACTGGAATACGGGGGCGGAACGCGCGAAGGGCTATAGCGCCGCTGATATCGTCGGCCAGAACTTCGCCCGGTTCTACTCCGCGGAGGATCAGCAGAATGGCCTTCCGCAGAGAGCGCTCGAATCCGCTCTCGCCAACGGCAGATTTGAGGCAGAGGGGCTGCGTTTTCGCAAGGACGGATCCTCGTTCTGGGCACATGTCGTCATCCAACCCGTGTATGACGATGGCCATGATCTCATCGGATACGTGAAGATTACCCGCGATATCACGCAGGCAAAGATCGACGGGGATCGCATCAAAGAAGTATCGAGGAACCTCGATCTGGCACTAGAGAACATGAGCCAGGGCATCTCGATGTTTGACCGCAATGAGCGGCTGATCCTCGCAAACGCCAGGTATAGCCAGCTCTTCGGATTCCCTGAGAATTTCATTCGCCCGGGTCTTGCCTATTCCGAGATCGTTCGCAGCGGCTATCAGATCGTTTTTGGCGATAGTGATGCTGCGGATTCGAAGGCGGCCGATCACTATCGCAGGCATATGGCGACCATGCGCTCCGGCCAGAAGACCCTTGTGCATCAGACGACGAGCGGCCGGTCAATTCTTGCGACGTTTAATGTTCTCGCGGATGGTGGCTGGGTTACGACATTCGAAGACATTACCGACCGGCTGGCGCGCGAAGAGAAAATCGCGTTCATGGCCAAGCACGATGCTTTGACCGGTCTGCCGAACCGTCCCACCTTCAATGACTATCTTTCACATCAGCTGACAATTGCCAAACGGCTGTCGACCAAGGTTGCGGTGATTGGCATCGATCTGGATAAATTCAAAGAGATCAATGACCAGATGGGCCATGTGGCTGGAGATTTCGTGTTGAGCACATTGGCTGCACGATTGAACGGGATACTGCGTGACGAGGAACTTGTCGCCCGGCTTGGCGGCGATGAGTTCGCGGCTGTGAAGCGCTTCAATGACAGGGCAGAGCTAGACGACTTCATTGCGCGGCTGGAAGCCACGCTCATGGAGAAGATGGATTTCGAAGGGCATCACATCGTCCCCGGCGCAAGCGTTGGTGTCGCACTTTACCCCGACGCCGGCGAAAACGCCGAAACGCTTCTCGCAAACGCAGATCTGGCCATGTATCGCGCAAAACACGAGGTCGGGCGCAATGTCTGCTTCTATGAGGAGTCCATGGACGAAGTGTCGCGCGACAGGAGAAGGCTGGCGCGTGACCTCTGGGTCGCAATCGAGCGCGACCAGATGTATCTTCACTATCAGGTGCAGAAGTCGGTCGCGACCGGCAAGACGACCGGCTACGAAGTGCTGCTCAGGTGGAACCATCCTGAACGCGGAAATATTCCGCCCGTCGATTTCATTCCGATCGCCGAGGAATGCGGTGCAATCATGCCTATCGGAGAATGGGTCCTTCGCGAGGCATGCAGGGAAGCGGTCAGCTGGAAGGACGACATCAAGATCGCAGTCAATATTTCGCCCATCCAGATCGCCCATGCAAACATCGCCGAACTGGTTCGGTCCGTCCTCCAGGAAACGGGCCTGCCAGCATCGCGGCTCGAACTTGAAATAACCGAGTCATCGATCATCGTCGACAAAAGCAAGGCGCTGCTTGCAATGCGTGCGCTCAAGCAGCAGGGCGTTGCGATCGCCATCGACGATTTCGGAACAGGCTATTCGTCGCTCGAGACCCTTCGCTCGTTCCCCTTCGACAAGATCAAGCTCGATCGCAGCTTCATGAACGAAGTCGAGAGCAGTCAGGAAGCAAAGGCGGTCATTCGCTCCATCCTGGCGCTGGGACGCGGCCTGTCGATCCCTGTGCTTGCTGAAGGGGTCGAAACGTTGAGCCAACTCGAACTATTGACGTCGGAAGGCTGTGACGAGGCCCAGGGCTACTATTTCGGTCGCCCGGCGCGAATGGAACAACAATCGGTTACCCTCAACACTGCGGCCTGACGCACGGCGAGATCAGAATCGCGGGCCTTCGCGTGCGGTAGTGCCCGGCAGGATACGTTCACTCTCAGCCGTGGTCGCAAAATAACATTTGTCCAAACGTGCCGGGTTGACACCGGAAGATATCCGATCTTCCTATGGCCGCATTCAAAGCGGCTGAGGAGAGTGTGAATGCGTCTCAAACTTGTCACGACAACGAGCCTTGTTGCCCTATCGCTGTTCGGGGCGGCGCAAGGGGCTGAGATCAATCAGGATGGAGCGAACAAGCTTCGCGACAGCCTGACGGGCTTCCTGCCCGAGGATTTCGCCAAGAGTGGTTTTGTGACCGTCAACCCGGCGGGTACCCGCTATGAGGTTATCTACGATCTTGCCAAGCTGCTTTCGAAAGTGGATACGACCAAGTACGTGGTGAACGGGCTGACGCCCTGGTCGGTCTTCGCCACACCGCTCGACAGCGGGCTCTGGAATCTCGAAGGCAACAACAGCTTCAACATCTCCGGCAACGTCAAGGGGCCAGACGACAAGAGCACCGATTTCACTTATTCCATTGCCTCGATGGTCTATAACGGTGTCTTCGATCCGGCGATCGCCTATCTGCGTTCCGGCGATTTCAAGGCCAGCGATATCCGCCTCACGTCGAAGTCCGAAGCCGATCAGGTCGATGCGAGCTTTGCCGGCATGAATTACAGGCTCGATTCGACTGACAGCGCCAGCGGCAATGGCCGGCTGGACTTCAAGGCGAGTGGTGCGTTTACCGCGCTGTCGGAGACGGTTACCAGCGCGCAGACGCCGCCGGTCACTATCAAGGCGGATTCGATCGACTTCAATGCCGATGTGGCCAGCCTGCCGGCGAAGGAAATTCGCGATATCGTCTTCTTTATCCTTGACCATGTGGATGAGAAGGAACTCAGCAAGGAAGACGGCGAAAGGCTGAAGTCCGTCCTCAAGGCATCCTTTCCGCTGTTCTCCTCCGCCAACGAAACGATCACGGTAAATAATCTGGCGGTCGGCACCGTCGCCGGAAGTGGCGGCGCCAAGGCCTTCGGCTATAATTTCTCGGTCGACGGGCCGAGCGATGCGGTCCGATTTGCCTTCGGGATGAATGCCCAGGAGGTCACGCTCGACAGCCCGGTCGTGCCGGCGAGCTACCATGCCTTCCTGCCGAAGAGCATCGATATGCAGATCGCCGTGCCGGACATGGATTTCGCCGCTTTCGGCGATGAGTTCATGAAGATCGATTTCTCGTCGGGCAACAATTCGGAAGAAAGCGGCAAGCTGGCTGCCGAGAAGCTCTTCCACGACGGCGTCGTCGTCGTCGACCTGCCGAAGTTCACAGCGGTCTCGGATGTCTACGATATTGACGTCACCGGCAAGCTGCAGGGCCGCGTCGATACGCAGAAGGATTATTCGCTCCAAGCTTCGATCCTGGCGCGGGATCTCGACAAGTCGATCGCCGCCATCCAGGAGCTTGCCAAGAACGATCCGAACCTCCAGCAGGTCTCCTTCGGCATGATGATGGCCAAGGGCTTTGCCAAGACGGACCCGGATGGCCGTTCGCGCTGGGATATCAGCGTCGCCGGCGACGGTTCCGTGGCGATCAACGGCCAGCAGATCAAGGGGCCGGATGCCGAGGAACCGGATCAGGATCAAGATCAGGGGCTGGAGCCCGAACAGGAGCAGGGGCAGGAACCGGAGCAGCCGCAATAAGCGCTCTGACCTGCAACTTGGAATGAAAAAAAGTCGGCCTCGCGCCGGCTTTTTTTGCCTAGTGCCAAACGTTCATTAGGCTTTGTTTTTAAAGGACTTTCGTCGATGGCTGTGCTTGACTTTGCGTCCTGCGGCCCTCACATATTTGCAACCAGCGCGAATAGGGAGATTTTAGAGGTGCGTCTCAAACTTGTTGCGGTTGCAGGGCTGTTTGCTCTCTTTGCAACCGGCTCGGTGCAGGCTATGGAGATGCGGCAGAAAGATGCTGACGATTTCCGCGCCGGCCTTCTCAGCTCGTATCCAGATCTTGCGGATTCGGATTTCCTGACAGTCAAGCCGGCAGGTGACCGTCTCGAAGTCACTCTTGATTTCAATGGCTTTTTCGATGGGCTGGATCCGAAGACGTTCAGGATGACCGGGTTCGGGCCATGGTCGTTTTTCTTCACGCCACAAGACAACAATGTAGCCAAGCTCAATGCTGAGAATAGTGTAAAGGCCTCCCTGCTGGCTAAAGGAGTCGATGGGAAAGTTATTGAGGGCAATTTTACCATCGGATCTTTTGTGCTCGATGGTCTGATTGATCTAAATACATCTGGCGTTCAGTTAAATACATCCGCCTGGGGTGTTGATTTCCTTTCTAAAATAGGCGAGCGCCAAGCTGTTTTTCTCGCTGGCAAAATGGACAACACGATAAATTGGCGAGCTAGTTCTGCCGGTAACGGACACGTCGACTATAGCGGTAGCTGGTCGCTCTCGGATTACTATCAGGAGGCATCTCAATCACAGGTACCGGATTTTAAGATTTCCGCAGCCAAGATCGATCACGAATACCACTTGAACGATGTTCCAAAAAAGGAATTCAACAGCCTCATACTTTCGCTTTTTGCTAATGGCGGTGGATCGTTTAAGGATCTTGAGGATTTTGAGAAGTTCAGGACACTGTTGACTGCGTCATTTCCGATTCTCTCGTTTTTAAATGAATCAGTTTCTGCAGCCAACCTCACAGTCACGAGCCCCCTGGTAAATCTGGCGGCAGGGTATTTGAGCTCTGCGGTCATTCTTCAGGGGCAGCCTGACGCAATGCGGCTAGCCTGGGCGGTTAAGGCACAGGATATGAAGATGTATAGCCAGATGGTGCCGGCCGCTTATTGGGCCCTTTTGCCGAATAATGTGGATATGCAGGTTCTCTTTGAAGGTCTGGATTTCGCGTCCGCCGGAAACGAATTGATCACTGCCCAAGTTCAGACCAAGGACGATGTGAGGGCAATGAGTGAGAAGTTTAGCGAAAAGCTGATCGGCAGCAAGTCGATGTCGATTAGTCTCAAGCAGTTGAAACTGATCTCGGGCGTATATGATCTGAAGATCTTCGGAACTGTTCGTAAAGTCGATGGCAAGAACCCACAGCTTGAGCTCTGGATTTCAGCTCATGATTTCGACAAGTCGATTGCTGCCGTTCAGGAGCTCACAAAAAAGGCACCTGATCTCAGCCAGGTCAGCTTTGGGATGATGATGGCCAAAGGCTTTGCTGATACCAATAGTTCGGACGGCAGTTTACTCTGGGCTGTCGTTTGGTACGCTGACGGCTCAGTGACTGTTAATGGTCAATCTTTGAGAGGGCCACACAACGCGGATCAGCGATAACGTTAAGGGACTGCAGTTCGAAGATCGAAAGAGCCGGTCAAATACCGGCTCTTTTAGTCGAAGAGGCTGGAGACGGACTCTTCCTGGGCCGTGCGGCTGATGGCTTCGCCGATCAGCGGAGCAGTCGTGACGACGCGGATATTGTGGGCCGATAGCACGGCCGTGGTCGGCTGGATCGAGTCCGTAATCACGAGTTCGCGCAGCTTCGAGGAGGTCACCCGGGTGACCGCGCCGCCGGAGAGGACGCCGTGGGTGATATAGGCGGTGACGCTGGATGCGCCCTTGGCGAGCATCGCATCGGCCGCGTTGCAGAGCGTGCCGCCGGAATCGACGATGTCATCGATCAGCAGGCAGTCCTTGCCGGTGATGTCGCCGATAATGTTCATGACTTCGGATTCACCCGGCCGATCGCGACGCTTGTCGACGATGGCCAGAAGACAGTCCAGGCGCTTGGCGAGCGCGCGGGCGCGCACCACGCCGCCGACGTCAGGCGAGACGACCATGACGTTGCTGAGGTCATAGTGGCTCTTGATGTCGCGCGTCAGCACGGGAAGAGCGAAGAGATTGTCTGTGGGTATATCGAAGAAGCCCTGGATCTGCCCGGCATGGAGATCGAGCGTCATGACGCGGTCGGCGCCGGCTTCGGTGATGAGGTTTGCGACCAGCTTGGCGGAGATCGGCGTGCGGCCGGAGGCGCGGCGGTCCTGACGGGCATACCCGAAATAAGGAAGCACGGCAGTGATGCGGCGGGCTGACGAGCGACGCATCGCGTCGATCATGATCAGCAGTTCCATCAGGTGGTCGTTGGCGGGAAAAGCGGTCGGCTGCACGAGGAAAACGTCCTCACCGCGCACATTTTCCTGGATCTCCACGAAGATTTCCTGATCGGCAAACCTTCGGACACTGGCTTTCCCTAAGGGAACATTGAGATAGTTGCAGATCGCTTCGGCGAGTTGCCGGTTCGAATTGCCTGCGAAAACCTTCATCTTGGTCCGCCTGTTATGCGCTGATAGCCGCGCTTTTTAGCCAGCTTCCCGGTGAATGCAAGGGCTAAGGCGTCACATACTTTTATATTTATAAAAAGCTTGTGACTAACCGCCCTGGCTTTGCCGCCAGGATGTGAACTCGGTGATCGTCTTTGAGGCGATCTGCTGCATCACGGAGGCGGGCACGCCGGCCCAGGGATCGGTCGCCGCCGTCGGCACGCTTTCCTGTCCCTGAATGCGGTGCAGGCGGGCGCCGGCATTGTCAAGCACGTCCCAGACATAGACCACGGTGACCTTGCCCTCGTCGCTGAAAGCGGAGAGGTAACCCTTCAGAATATAGTCGCTGCTGGTGTCGTTGGAGCTCTTGATGGCAAGGCCATGAGCGCGGGCCTCCGCGCCAAGCTGGCGGGACAGCGGGGTGACAGCTTGTACGGGCGCACCGATGATGGGCAGGAAGCGCACTGTATTGCCGCGTACCGAGGTTGATGATGAAACCGAAGGATCAAGCGCTGCTGTCTGCGTCGGCTGCTGCGGTGCCGGTTGCTCGGTGGCGGCGGATGGTGGCGCCAGTGATTGGCCTTCGATCGGTCCGGAGGCAGCGGGCGAAGAGCCGTCACGGGAAAGCGCATCGGCCTGGGCCTGCATAGTCGTCGGCGGAGCGCCGGTGCCGGGCCGGTAGGCCTGCGCTTGGTAGTTCGGCTGGGTCGGAGAGGTCTGCTCGCTGTAGGCTGGCGTATAGCCGTTCCGGCGGGGTGCCGCCGGGAAGGTCCGCTGCGGCGCTCCGGCCATACGCTCGGCTTCGCTCTGCGTCACCGGTGTGGATGAGCGCTGATCTATTGAGGAGTTGCCGATTTCCATCGGCGGCGTGAGCGTCAATGCATCGGTCGTGTTGCAAGCAGAAAGCAAGGCAAGACAGATCAGGAGCGTGGGTGCAGTCGCAACTCGCGTCATCCCTCGGTTCGTCCTTCCCACATTCGCGTCAGCCCCATGCGAATTTATGGGGGTGGGGGGACCTGTCTGTCAATTCCGGATTCTTGCCGGTGATTGCGGAGGTTAGACCCCGATGAAATCCAGCGGATGGCGGGAAAGTGCACGAGGGGCTTCACCTGTCGTCAGATAGGTCTGTCCGAGGGTCATGGCTGTGCCGGTGTCGGAATCGGCGATGATCATGTGCACGAAGAGCGACATGCTCGGCTCGATCGGCTGCGGATTGCCGGCATGGAACATCTGGTGCTCCATCCAGGACGGCGAGAAGCGCGCGCCGAGCGAATAGCCGCAAGCATTCAGGCGATGGCGGGCGAGGCCGCGCTCATCCATGATCCTGGCATGCATGTCGAAGACATCGCCGAAGGTATGGCCAGGCTTCAGCACGGTCTCGATCGCCTGGATCGTTTCGAGGCAGGCATTGTAGAGTTCTCGGTGGCGATGCGTCGGCTCGCCGATGACAATCGTACGCATCATGGCGGCATGATAATGTGCGTAAACACCGGCCCATTCGAGAGTCAGCTGGTCATTGGCGTCGAGCTTGCGGCGGCCGGCCTTGTAACGGCAGAGCAGTGCATCCGCGCCGGAGCCGATGATGAACTCGTTGGCCGGATAGTCGCCGCCGCCGGAGAAAACCGCGCCCTGCATGGCGGCGAGGATATCGGCCTCATCGGCACCCGGCTTGGTCAGGCGGATCGCTGCGTCCAGCGCATCGTCTGCCAGCACGGCGGCATGCTCGACATAGGCAACCTCGGTTGGGCTCTTGATGAGGCGCAGGTGGCTGACGAGGTAGGAAGCATCACTGATCTGGCCGAAGGTCGTCAGCTGCGCGTCGAGCAGCCGGGCGACGCGGCCGGTCATGCCGTGCGTGTCGTACTCGACGCCGATGCGGGTGCCGAGCAGGTCCATTTCGACCAGCAGGTTCTTGAGGTCCATCGTCGGATCGGCATTGACGCGGTCGACCCAGACATGGATGTCCTCGATAACGGAGGTATGCCGGGCCTGACGCAGGTCGGCCGAGCGGGTGAGGAGCGTCATTGTGCCGTCAGCCTTGACGACCAGCGTCTGAAAGAAGCAGTAGCCGAACGTGTCGTAGCCGGTCAGCCAGTACATGCTTTCCTGCGCAAAGAGCAGCAGGGCATCGAGCTTTTCTTCCTTCATCTTGTCCGTCAGGCGGGCAAGCCGGCTTGCGAATTCAGCCCGTTCGAAATGAAGTGCCATGCTGCTTACATCTCCCTGATGCTGATCGCCGAAATCTGGCGGCCGTAATCCGGCTCCTTTTTATGTGTGGTCCGCCGATAGGAAAAAAAGCGCTCGCTATCGGGATAAGTGCAGAGACCGAGGCTTTCGGCGCGCACGCCCGCGTTTTTCAGCCGATCGACGGTCAGGCCTGGCAGGTCGAACATGGCGTGACCCGCTGTCGGGGAGGGGATGAAGTAACGCTCATAGGCCGGATCATAGGCAAGGAAGCGCTCGACGAATTCCGGGCCGACCTCATAACTTGCCTGGCTGATCGAGGGGCCGAGGCAGGCGACTATATTGGCCCTGTCGGCACCAAGCGCTTCCATGGCATTTATGGTGTTTTCAAGCACACCTGTCAGCGCGCCCTTCCAGCCGGCATGGGCAGCACCGATGACGCGGTTTTCGGGGTCGGCGAAGAGGATCGGGCCGCAATCGGCGGCGAGCACCCCAAGTGCGATACCCGGTGTCGCACTGACCATCGCGTCCGCCGGCGGCCGCACACCATCATAGTCCGGCCCGATGGTGACGACGTCAGGCGAATGGACCTGATGGACGGTTGCCAGTCGCTCTATCGGCAGGTCGAACCAGGCGGCGACGCGTCTGCGGTTCTCCTGCACATTTTCGCGTTCGTCATGCGAGCCAAGGCCGACATTGAGGCCGCGATAGATGCCCTGCGAAACGCCGCCTGCGCGGGTGAAATAGCCGTGGCGGATCGCGCCGCCGGTCGCTTCGTTCAGCAGCGCGCTTTCAATCGGTGCGGGAGAGGCCGCGTCTGTCATCTGATAATATTCCGGGGCTTTGGAGAGGGTTCGACGTCATCCTGGCCGGACATTGTCCGGCGAAGCGGTGTCATTTTGCGGCGGATGTTGGCGAGCGTAAGGCTGGCTGTCAATCCACCGGACGAAACGGCATCAGGTCGATCGCCGGATAGGAGACGGCGAGCACCTTGAAGAGTTCGCCCATGCGGCCTTCACCTGCACCGGCGAGCCGATCGACCGCGCTCTGGATGATCTGCTGCGTATTCGGCTCGCGGTCGCGGCCGAGGGCTGCGGCGCGTTCGAGGATGCCGAGGCCGGTCAGGAAGTCGCCCTGATGCAGTGCGCCGTTAATGTGGACGCCGGCAGACGCTGCCGTCTCCGCCAGCTGCTGGAAATCGACATGGCTGGTCAGATCCGCTTCGCCGGGATGGGCAAGCGGCGGATCGAATTCGTGCATTCGCACGGCCTGCAGCGTATCGCCGAAACCGGTGACGAGATGCCCGTAGTCGATCGCAAGCGCTGTGCCGCTGAAGATCCGCAGCCTTTCGCAGATGGCGCTCATGACCGCCTGGCGGGCAGGCGAAATCTCGAACAGGGTGCCGGCCGGCACGTTTTGCGCGGGTTCCGGCAGCAGCGTTGGATCGAGGCCGGCGGCGCC
>UCCS01000100.1 GCA_900470965.1 Hyphomicrobiales bacterium | reverse complement strand
CGCCGCAGCCTTCGCCGGCATGAAAACGACGAGCAAAGCGCCCCTGCAAAAGGACAACCTCTCCGCAGCTTCTTAGAAATACCTCCCTGCACCGGCCGTTGACCGGCTTGTATCATCGATTGCGCAACTTTGCTCAATCGATGAAGCAAGAATTGCCACTTCCTCCGATTGATGTCAAGTTACCGTCAAACGGAGACGACATTTTGAATCAGGTGAAGCAGACGAAGAGGACGACGATTTACGATCTGGCGGAGCTTGCCGGCACATCCGCCAGCGCCGTCAGCGCCGTGCTCAACGGCAATTGGAAGAAGCGCAGGATCAGCAGCCAGCTTGCCGAAAAGATCATGCGGATCGCCGAGGAACAGGGTTATGCGCTAAACATGCAGGCAAGCCTGCTGAGGCGCGAAAAGTCCCACATCATCGGCATGATCGTGCCAAAATACGACAACCGCTACTTCGGCTCGATCGTCGAACTCTTCGAGGACATGGCGCGTGCGCGCGGCCTTTTCCCGATCATCACCTGCACGCGCCGCGACCCTCAGCTGGAGGTCGAGGCAGCGCGCACCATGCTCTCCTATCAGGTCGAATGCCTGATCGCGACGGGTGCCACGGACCCCGACCGTATTACCGAAATGTGTGCGGCTGCCGGCGTGCGCAGCCTCAATCTCGACCTGCCCGGTGCGCTTGCCCCCTCCGTCATCTCGGACAATTTCGCCGGCGCACGCGAGCTGACGCGTCGCATCCTGAAAAACAGCGAGCAACGGCTCGGCAAGATGGAGCCGCTGCTCTTCATCGGTGGCCGCGGCAGCGACCACAACACCGCCGAGCGTATCCGCGGCTTTCGCGGGGCACATGCGGACCTCGGCGTTGCCGTGCATGAGGAAAATATCCTTGCCTGCGGCTATGCGCCGGAAAAGGCTGAAAAGGCGTTGGACGAGCGAGCCCTTGGCGGCAATGCACTGCCCAAGGGCATGTTCGTCAACTCGACAATCTCGCTCGAAGGCGTCATGCGCTGGATCCGCCGCTCCGGCCATCTCGACGATCGCAGTCTGGTGCTCGGTTGTTTCGACTGGGACCCCTTCGTCACCCTGCTTGGAAACGGCATCGAAATGGTGCGCCAGGACGTGCCGGGTATGCTGAACAAGGTGTTCGAGCTCATCGAATCCGGAGCGAACAAACCTGTCGTCATCCAGGTGCCGCCCCTCATTCCGGAAGCGCAGGAAGCGTAAGCGTCCGGTGCGGACCCAGTTGATCTTGGCGAGGTCGGATCGGAGAACTTCGTGGCCGGATGCGCATGACGTCTGCGGCGCTCGCTGTTCTGCCCGGCAATGCCGGCTTCATTCCGTCGGACTCGCGGCGTCTGCCACAGCCTGTGTGACGGCATCGTCGACACTGAAATTGCACCGGCTTGCCAACTCCGCTTCGCCGGCCGATTCCATCAGATCCCTGATCCAGTCATGCACGCGGGCATAATAGACGCGCTTGCCGGCCTTGTGCAGCAACGTGTCGAATTCGACGAGAGCATCGAAGCCGGTACTGTCGAGATCGACGCTTTCTTCCAGACTGACGATGACGGAAAGCGTGCTTCTATTGGAAAGCGCATGTGTCGCGATTTCCGATAATACCAATTCGGCGTTGGCGAAAAAGAGGGGCTGAGCTGGCCTGAATATGCCAATGCCGGCGATCTCGGTGGCGTCGGCATGGCGTTCCACGTCGACAAAATCGCGTGTCTGGCGAAGTCTGCCGAGTGTAATCACCCTCGCGACCGTAAGTCGCTTCAAAAACAGGACGAATGAAAGCGCAACCGCGATTAGCATGCCATTCAGGACACCGAACAGAAGCACGCCACAGGCAGCAAAGATGAGAAGAAACCGGTCGCGACCGACACGCAGAATATGCATGACCGGAGATGGATCGAGCGAGTGTAGGAGTACGCTCACGATCACGGCGGCGAGTACCGTTTGGGGAATATAAGCGAGGAGTTTCACACCGAAAAGGCAGAAAGCAGCGAGGAAAGCTGCGGCGAGCAAAGACGAGAGCCTGCTCTGCGATCCCGCCGCTTCGCTGGCGGACCCTGCCGAGAAGCCGGCGCCGACCGGCATGCCCTGGACAAGAGCGCTTGCAATATTGGCCACCCCGATTGCGCGCAATTCGCGGTTTGCGTCCACGACTTCACCATGAAGCAGCGATAGGCTTCGTACAGTGCCCCAGGACTCGGCAAAGACAATCAGCACGAGAGGCAGGATGTAGCGAGCAATATGCTCGACACCATGCAAATCGGGCGCGGCGAACGCGTCCCAACCGATCGCGAGGCTGACAGGCCCGACGACCGGCACGCCCAGACCCTCGAGATTGAACTGGAAAGAAATCGCCGCGGCCCCCAGAGTCACAAACAGACTGCCCGGAATCTCACGGTAACGGCGCATGGCGAGAAGGCAGACGAATGCGAATAGCGCGAGCCCGAGGCTGATGAGGTTCCATTCGTGAAACCGCGCCAGAGCGGAACGGAGGATTTCCCAAGGTTGGATATCAGCATTGCTCAAGCCAAAAATGGTCGGCAACTGCTTGATCGTGATCAGAAGGGCGGTACCGAAGGCGAAGCCCCGCAGGACAGGTCTGGATATTACGCCAGCCAAGTATCCAAGCCCCATCGCCGAGGCAATCAGGAAGACAAGACCTGCAAGCGCGACGACAACAGCTGCAAATAGCGCCTTCTGTGACGCGGGCACGTCCATAGACATGAGCATTGCCGCGAGGATCGCGGCAGAGGACGATGTCGGTGAAACAACCGCGAAACGGCAACGACCAATGAAGAAATAGGCCGTACATCCAGCGATTGTTGCGGTAACCGCATGGCGAGGCGTCAACCCCGCGATTGAGGAGTAGGCAATCGCTTCCGGGAGCAGAAGACCGGCGACCGAAAGGCCGGCGACAGCATCACGCCAGTTCCATTTCATGGCTGTGGGATAATATCCTTCTTACTCAGGCGAGCCGCTATCCTCCTGCATTATCGAATGGTCCACAAGCATCTGGTTTCACGACTAAAAAATTATCAGCTGCGCCGCGGCCCATTTGCGCTTTCCTGGACATCGCGCCCATTTTCAACGCTGATCGCGCCCATAACTAAACATCGACTGAGCTGTCTCGCGTGCTCCATGGGCGGGCACGGGTTCCGATGCTTCCAACGGATCTATGGCGCGCAACGTTAAGGAGGCTGCGCGCTCGGCTCCGCCAGCCGTCCACATCGCCGCAATTGGCGTCCTCGATATCGTCGATGAAAGCGGGCCGGTTTCCACTGCAAAGGCAAAATCATTGCTCGCCTGCTTCCAGGAAATGCGGGCAATAATCCGTGAGCGTCCAATGATTTAAGGTAAGCGTTAACTTACGCAATACCCTGAATTTCGGGATGTTGACGGCGCTGAAACCGCTTTCTATGAGAAGCTGTCGACCCAGTGCGGCGGCAATAACGGGCGTCCGGTCATACGAGGTGACCGGACGCTTTTCATTCGGAAATCCGGCCTACTTCACCGCTTCCGGTGTGAAGCGCGCATAAAGCGCATGGCGATTGCCGGGATAAACAAAGCGCACATGCGTGACCGGTCCAGACTTGTTCCAGGTGCGGCGTTCGACGACGAGGCATGCGGTGGCCGGCGGGATCGAAAGCATGGCGCCCTCTTCCTCTTCCACGCCGATCGCAAAGATCTTGTGTTCAGCCGCACTCCACGGAACCTGGCTCAGAAGCCAGGGACCAGGTGCGGTTTCCCCGAATTCCTCATCTGCGGCTTCCGGCACTGTTTGCAGGTTGATCAATCGCTTTTCCAGGCAAAACGGTTGCGTCCCAGCGTAGTGGGTGCAGATGATTTCGACGAGACTGGAATTTTGCTGCAGGTCCAGCATCTGCCGGTCCTGCGCCTGTGCCTTCCTGCGGATACGCTTTGCGACCTTGTAGGAATAGGCGAGATTGAGGGACTGGACCTCCGCCTTGATATCGTGAATCTCGAGCACTGCGGACTGCGCCTGTGGCTGGATGACGAAGCTGCCGGATTTCTTGCGGCGCTCGATGAGACCGGACTTCACCAGCTGGCTCAGAGCCTTGTTCACCGTCATACGCGAGCAGTCATATTGCTTCGTCAGCTCTATTTCGAACGGAATGCGGTAACCCGGCGGCCATTCGCCCGAGACGATGCGACCTTCGATATCCGTGAGGATACGCTGGTGTAAGGTCGTTTCCTTTGGTTCATTCATCATCACGCTCCGGCTCTTCCTCCGCTGTAACGCCTGGGAAGCGCCGAGGAAAGGTCGTCATGCTGCCAACAGCTCGTTCATCGCGGCGATGAAGCGGCGGTCAATCAGGTCGCGGCGCAGATGCCGGCCCTTTTCGACCTGCTTGCGGCCGAGCGACCAGACGCAGTCGACCGACACACCACCGGCAAAAATCCAGTGATCGAGAAGCCGGTCCTCGGAGAGGTAGGAAACGGCATTGGTCTCGAGCGATATGATGTCGGCATGGTTGCCGGCGACAAGACCCGCCGGCGCCTTCAATGCCGCGCCACCGCCAGCAAGTGCCTGTTCGAAGAGCGCCTGGCCCGTGGAACCGCCCGTCGATGCGATAACATTGCGGGCACGCAGCGCGAGACGCTCGGAATATTCGAGCTGACGAAGTTCCTCGGCGATGGAAATCAGAATGTTGGAATCGGAACCGATGCCGAAGCGCCCGCCTTCCGACAGGAACAGGGGCGCCGAAAATGTCCCATCGCCGAGACTGGCTTCGGTAATCGGGCAGAGGCCGGCAATGGCGCCGCTCCTTGCCATCTGGCGTGTTTCGTCATCGGTCATGTGGGTCGCGTGGATGAGGCACCAGCGCTGATCGACCGGTGCATTCTCAAGCAGCCATTGGACAGGCCTTGCGCCGGACCACGCCAGGCAATCCTCGACTTCCTTGACCTGTTCGGCGACGTGAATGTGGATGGGGCCGTCGCCGGCAAGCCCGATCGCGACAGACAGCTCGTCCGGCGTGACGGCGCGCAGGCTGTGCGGCGCAACACCGATCTCAGCGCCGGGGAGCCGGTCCGTGACTTTTCGGCAGCCGTCCATCAGCTGCGCAAAACTGTCTGCGGAGTTGATGAAGCGGCGCTGTCCTTCAATGGGTGCGGCGCCGCCGAAGCCGGAATGGGCGTAGAGAACCGGCAGCAGTGTCAATCCGATGCCGGTCTCCGCACTCGCAGCACCGATCCGTTCGGCCATTTCGGCGATATTGGCATAGGGGCTGCCGTCCTTGTCGTGATGCAGATAATGGAACTCACCGACGCGGCTAAAGCCGGATTCCAGCATTTCCATATAGAGCTTGGCTGCCACCGCCTCGACATGGTCAGGCGTCATCGACAGGCCGAACTTATACATGACAGTGCGCCAGCTCCAGAAGCTGTCATTGGCCGGACCGCGCACTTCGGCAAGCCCCGCCATCGCCCGCTGAAAGGCATGGCTGTGGAGGTTTGGCATAGCCGGCAAAAGGGTGGCATGGCGCTCGTCATCGGCATTAGGCGCGACATCCGTCTCGATTGCGGAAATGCGGCCGTTTTCGAGCGTCAGGCGCACATTCTTGCGCCAGCCCTCGGCCAGCAAGGCAGTCGTTCCATGAAGTTTCGTCATGATTGCTCCCCTTCTTTCTTATTGGCCCGCCGCTTGCCTTTGTGCACAGGGCCATAAATTTCCACTTGTCACCACTACTATTATGTATATACATATTAACCCATAAAGAAAGGCGTAAAGCTGATGAGTGGGAACAAATTTTCCGGATCGGGTCGCGGCTCCGCCGCCCGTTCGCTTTGGCGCAATGGGCGCCTTGCGACGCTGCGGGAGGATCTGACGGGCCTCGGCATTGTCGACAAAGGCGCCCTCGTTTGCGAAGGCGGTCGTATCCTTTTTGCCGGGCCAGAAGGCGAATTGCCGTCCGCCTTGATCGAGACGGCCGAGATCACGGATCTTGAAGGCCGCTGGGTCACGCCGGGCCTCGTCGACTGCCACACGCATATCGTCTATGGCGGCAATCGGGCGCGGGAATTCGAGATGCGCCTTGAGGGTGCCACCTATGAAGAGATTGCGCGCACCGGCGGCGGCATCGTCTCCTCGGTGAAAGCAACCAATGCACTGTCCGTGGAGGGCCTGGTCGAGGCCGCGCTGCCGCGGCTCGATACGCTGCTTTCCGAAGGTGTCACCACCATCGAGATCAAATCCGGCTATGGCCTCAACATCGAGGCGGAGCTGAAGATGCTGCGCGCTGCTCGCGCGCTCGCAAATGTCCGACCCGTGCGGGTCGTCACCTCCTATCTCGGTGCTCATGCAACACCTGTCGAATACAGGGGACGCAATCAGGATTATATTACTGAAGTGGTCCTGCCTGGACTGGAACGGGCGTATGCGGAAGGCCTCGTCGATGCCGTCGACGGCTTCTGCGAAGGCATTGCCTTCTCGGTCGACGAGATTGGCCGAGTCTTCGACAAGGCCCGTTCGCTTGGTATTCCCGCCAAGCTCCATGCCGAGCAGCTTTCCAATCTCGGCGGCGCAAAACTCGCAGCCTCCTACGGCGCGCTTTCGGCCGATCATCTGGAATATCTGGATGAGGATGGCGCGCGGGCAATGGCTGCGGCCGGCACGGTCGCCGTGCTGCTTCCGGGCGCTTTCTACGCGATCAACGAAAAGCAGAAGCCACCGGTTCAGGCCTTGCGCCAGACCGGCGTGCATATCGCAATTGCCACGGACTGTAATCCCGGCACCTCGCCGCTGACGTCCATGCTGCTCACCATGAACATGTCGGCGACGCTGTTCGGGTTGACCGTGGAAGAATGCATTGCCGGGGCAACCCGCGAGGGCGCACGCGCGCTCGGCCTGCTTGCCGAAACAGGGACGCTCGAAGCCGGCAAGTCCGCCGATCTGGCGGTCTGGAATATCGAGAGCCCGGCCGAGCTCGTCTATCGCATCGGCTTCAACCCGCTTTATGCGCACATCTTCAAGGGCGAGAGGATCGACCGATGACCATCACTCTCCATCCGGGTTCCGTTTCACTTCAGGATCTCGCCACCATCTACTGGACCGGCGTTCCGGCAAAACTCGATCCCTCCTTTGATGCGGGGATCCTCAAGGCGGCGAAACGTATTGCCGAGATCGCTGCCGGCAATGCGCCGGTTTACGGCATCAATACCGGCTTCGGCAAACTTGCCTCGATCAAGATCGACAGCGCCGATGTCGCCACACTCCAGCGCAATCTCATCCTTTCCCATTGCTGCGGCGTCGGCGAGCCGCTGCCGGAAAATGTCGTGCGTCTCATCATGGCGCTGAAGCTCGTTTCGCTCGGCCGTGGTGCCTCCGGCGTGCGGCTCGACATTGTGCGGCTGATCGAAGCGATGATGGCGCGCGGCGTCATTCCGGTCATCCCGGAAAAGGGCTCGGTCGGCGCCTCCGGCGATCTTGCACCGCTTGCCCATATGAGCGCCGTGATGATGGGCCACGGCGAGGCGTTCTTCGGCGGCGAGAGGCTGCATGGTGCAACGGCGCTTGTCAAAGCCGGGCTGCAACCCGTCGTGCTGGCAGCCAAGGAAGGCCTGGCGCTCATCAACGGCACGCAGACCTCGACGGCCCTTGCGCTTGCCGGCCTTTTCCGTGCGCACCGGGCGGCGCAATCGGCGCTGATTACCGGCGCCATGTCGACGGATGCGGCCATGGGCTCGTCCGCACCCTTCCATCCCGATATCCATACGCTGCGCGGCCACCGCGGTCAGATCGACACGGCAGCGGGCCTACGCGCCCTGCTCGAAAACTCGCCGATCCGCCAGAGCCATATCGAGGGCGATGAGCGTGTTCAGGATCCCTATTGCATCCGCTGCCAGCCGCAGGTCGACGGCGCCTGCCTCGATCTCCTGCGCTCGGTGGCCGGCACGCTCGCGATCGAAGCCAATGCGGTGACCGACAATCCGCTGGTTCTGTCGGATAATTCCGTCGTCTCCGGCGGCAATTTCCATGCCGAACCCGTTGCCTTTGCCGCCGACCAGATCGCGCTTGCCGTCTGCGAGATCGGGGCGATCGCCCAGCGCCGCATCGCGCTGCTCGTCGATCCCGCCCTTTCCTACGGTCTGCCGGCCTTCCTCGCCAAGAAGCCGGGGCTCAATTCCGGCCTGATGATCGCCGAAGTCACATCCGCCGCGCTGATGAGCGAAAACAAGCAGATGTCGCACCCAGCCTCCGTCGATTCGACGCCGACCTCGGCCAACCAGGAAGACCATGTGTCCATGGCCTGCCACGGCGCGCGCCGGCTTCTGCCGATGACCGAAAATCTCTTTGCAATCATCGGCATCGAGGCGCTCACCGCCGCACAAGGGGTGGAGCTTCGCGCACCGCTTGCGACCAGCCCCGAGCTCAAGAAAGCGATCGCGGCTATCCGCGCTGTTGTGCCGTCGCTGGAGGAAGATCGCTACATGGCGAACGATCTGAAGGCGGCGACGATGCTCATTGCGAGCGGCGATCTCAACGCATCCGTTTCAAGCGGCATCCTGCCCGCTCTGGAGGTTTGACATGTCTGTTTTTGAGGTCAAGCAAGGCACCTCCCCCGTCATCCTCGGCTTTCCCCATACGGGCACAGAGGTTCCGGCCGATATATGGGAACGCCTTGATGAGAATGGCCGGCTGCTTGCCGATACCGACTGGCACATTCACCAGCTCTACGACGGCTTGCTCGACAATCCGACCACGGTGCGCGCGACTTTCCATCGCTACGTGATCGATGCCAACCGCGATCCCTCGGGCACCAGCCTCTATCCCGGCCAGAACACGACCGGGCTGATCCCGCAGACGGATTTCGACGGCAAGGCAATCTGGAAAGATGGGGCCGCGCCGACCGAGGCCGATATCGCCGTCAGGCTGCGCGATTTTCATGCGCCCTACCACGGCGCCCTTGCGGCCGAGATCGAACGGGTCAAATCCATTCATGGCGTCGCCGTTCTCTACGACTGCCACTCCATCCGCTCGCACATTCCCTTCCTCTTCGAGGGCAAGCTGCCGGATTTCAACATCGGCACGGATATGGGCAAGACCTGCGATCCGGCAATTGAAGAGGCGACAGTCGCCATCGCCTCGGCTGCGACGGGTTATGACAGCATCCTCAACGGCCGCTTCAAGGGCGGCTGGACGACGCGCCATTACGGCAAGCCGGAAACCGGCGTGCACGCCATCCAGATGGAGCTCGCACAATCCACGCATCTTGCAACCGAAGCGCCGCCCTTTGCCTATGACGGCGAGGAGGCCGACAATCTGCGCATCCATCTCAAATCCATTCTGACGCGGATCGAAGAGATCGCGCTTGGTCTGAAACGCTAGAAAGGGACCATCATCATGACCGTAAACCCGCGCCACAATATCCGCGAAATCCGTGCGCCGCGCGGCGATCAGCTGAACGCCAAGAGCTGGATGACCGAAGCGCCGCTGCGCATGCTCATGAACAATCTCGATCCTGACGTCGCAGAAAATCCGCATGAGCTCGTCGTCTATGGCGGCATCGGCCGTGCCGCCCGCACCTGGGACGATTTCGACCGTATCGCTGCGACGCTGAAGACGCTCAACGAAGACGAGACGCTGCTGGTTCAGTCCGGCAAGCCGGTCGGCGTCTTCCGCACCCACAAGGATGCGCCGCGCGTGCTGATTGCCAATTCCAACCTCGTACCGCACTGGGCGACCTGGGATCATTTCAACGAGCTCGACAAGAAGGGCCTTGCCATGTACGGCCAGATGACGGCCGGCTCGTGGATCTATATCGGCACGCAGGGCATCGTGCAGGGCACCTACGAGACCTTCGTGGAAGCCGGCCGCCAGCACTATGACGGCAATCTCACGGGCAAGTGGATCCTGACCGGCGGCCTCGGCGGCATGGGCGGCGCCCAGCCGCTCGCTGCCGTCATGGCCGGCGCCTGCTGCCTGGCCGTCGAATGCGACGAGACCCGCATCGATTTCCGCCTGCGCACCCGATATGTCGACGAAAAGGCCCATACGCTCGATGAGGCGTTGGAAAAGATCGAGCGCTGGACCAAGGCGGGCGAAGCAAAGTCGGTCGGCCTTGTCGGCAATGCCGCCGAAATTTTCCCGGAACTCGTTCGTCGCATGAAGGCCGGCGGCCCACGCCCCGATATCGTCACCGACCAGACCTCGGCGCATGACCCGCGCAACGGCTACCTGCCGGTCGGCTGGACCGTTGCCGAAGCCAAGGCCAAGCGCGAGAGCGATCCGAAGGCCGTCGAGACTGCCGCGCGCGCCTCGATGAAGGCGCATGTGGAGGCGATGGTCGCCTTCTGGGATGCCGGTGTTCCGACACTCGATTACGGCAACAACATTCGCCAGGTCGCCAAGGACGAGGGCCTGGAAAACGCCTTCGCCTTCCCGGGCTTCGTGCCGGCCTATATCCGCCCGCTCTTCTGCCGCGGCATCGGTCCGTTCCGCTGGGCCGCCCTGTCCGGAGATCCCGAAGATATCTACAGGACCGACGCCAAGGTGAAGGAGCTGCTGCCCGACAACAAGCACCTGCACAACTGGCTCGACATGGCGCGCGAGCGCATTGCTTTCCAGGGCCTGCCGGCACGCATTTGCTGGGTCGGCCTCGGCGACCGCCACCGTCTGGGTCTTGCCTTCAACGAGATGGTCAAGAATGGCGAGCTTAAGGCGCCCGTCGTCATTGGCCGTGACCACCTCGATTCCGGTTCCGTCGCCTCGCCGAACCGCGAGACGGAAGCCATGAAAGACGGCTCGGATGCCGTCTCCGACTGGCCGCTCCTGAACGCTCTGCTCAACACCGCCTCCGGCGCCACCTGGGTCTCGCTGCATCATGGCGGCGGCGTCGGCATGGGCTTCTCGCAGCATTCGGGCATGGTCATTTGCGCCGACGGCACCGACGATGCGGCCCGCCGCCTCGGAAATGTTCTCTGGAACGATCCGGCGACCGGTGTCATGCGCCATGCCGATGCCGGCTACGACATCGCCATCGATTGCGCCAAGGAAAAGGGCCTGCGCCTGCCCGGCATTCTTGGAAACTGAGCCATGAAGGTCCTGCGCGCTGCCGGTCACAAGCGCATGCCGTGGAAGAACGGTGGCGGCGAAACGGTGGAGATCGCCATTTCGCCTGAGGGCGCAGGACTTTCCGATTTCGATTGGCGGGTCAGCACCGCTACCGTTGCTTCCGACGGGCCTTTCTCCGTCTTTCCCGGGATCGACCGCACACTGTCGATCCTGGAAGGCGAGGGTATGCGGCTCTTCATTGAGGGGCGTGAGCCGGTGCTCCTGACGCAGGAGAGTAAACCCCTCGCCTTTGCCGCCGATATCGCCGTCTCGGCAACGCTGCCGGATGGCACAATCACCGACCTGAACGTGATGAGCAGGCGGGGTACCGTGAGGCACGCAGTCGCGCAGCATTTCATCGATGGAAAGAAGAGCCTGGCGTTTGCGAAAGGGATTTTCCTGCTCTTTTGCGCCAATGGGACTCTGGCGGCGCGAACAGGTGCGCAGAGCATCGAACTCGACGCCGGCGATGCAATGCTGCTTGAAGAAAGCGATGGCGGCAGGCTCGATCTTTCCGGCCAGGCGCTCTGCTACGCCATCTCGATCGACAAGGCGTAAAGATCATGGAATGGGCTAGGGAAATCGCTTTTTCGGGGAAGGTTCCATATACAACTCGCCTATTCCTCGAAGATCTTGCCGCTTCGCGTTTCCAGCCTGTAGCGATGTCCGGGATAGACAAGACGCGCCGTCGAGACCACATGGCGGGCCGACCAGGTGCGGCGGCGGATGGCAAGGCATGGCTCATTCTGCAGGATTGTCAGCAGCTTGCATTCCCAGGCGCGCGGCACCACCGCCTCGACGATATGCTCCGAAGCGCTGAGGGGTGCGGCCGCCGTCAGATAGGCATTCGGCGTCAGCGTCGAAAAGTCCTGCGCCAGATAGTCGGGCACCGCCCCCGGATTGACGAAGCGGTCCTCGATCTGCACAGGCACGCCGTTCTCGTTGTGGACGATCAGCGAGTGGAAAACCGGCGCGCCGATCTCAAGCTCCAGCGCATCGGCAACCTCCGGAGAGGCCGGCTCCTCGGCCAGAACGATGACTGTCGCCTCATGGATATGGCCACGCTCGGCGATCTCGTCGGCGATATTGCGCACCTCGAAGAGCGCCGAATAGCCCTTGCGTTCCGCAACAAAGGAACCGACGCCCTGAATGCGGAGGAGTTCGCCCTCGTTCGCCAGTTCCCGAAGCGCCCGGTTGGCGGTCATCTTGCTGACGCCGAGCTCCACCACCAGCTCGTTTTCGGAGGGCACGCGATGTCGCGGCGGCCATTCGCCGCTGCGGATCCGGTCGAGAATGACCTGCTTGACGCCAGCATAAAGCGGGCCGCCGTCATTTTCCGCCAGTTCGCGCTTCATCTCGCCGGAACGCTTCATTGCCCATTCCCTTTGCATGAATGGAATCTGCCTTTTAAATCGACTTTCCACTTGCATATCACAAAATATCTCATATGGTACCCTATACAACCTGCCGATCCAAAAATGAAACAAAGGATCAGGACGGGCAAGCCGGCGAAGATCGGCATTCATACCGCAAGGTCTGTCCAATCTCAGAGGAGATCACATCAATGAAGCTCAGCACTGCTCTTCTTTCCTGCGCGATGACGGCAGCAGCCTTTGCGGCTCCTGCATCTGCCAAGGACTGGACGAAGGCGACCATCACGCTCGAAGGCGCCTACGCTCCCTGGAACCTCACCAATGCCGACGGGTCGCTCGGCGGCTTCGAACCGGAGCTTGCCAAGGTCCTGTGCGAACGCGCCAAGATCGAATGCACCCTGGTCGCATCCGACTGGGATGGCATGATCCCGGCGCTGAATGCCGGCAAGTTCGACGTCATCATGGACGCGCTGTCGATCACCGACGAGCGCAAGCAGGTCATCGACTTCACCATTCCCTATGCTGCAACGCCGGCAGCCTTCGCCACCGCCAAGGACAGCCCGCTTGCCAACGCTTCCGGCACCGGCGCAACCATCAAGATGACGCCCGGCCAGACTGGCGTGAAGGAAATCGAAGCCTTGAAGGAAGCCTTCAAGGGCAAGACGATCGGCATTCAGGCAGCAACCGTCTATGCCAAGTTCGTCTATGACAATTTCGGCAGCATCGCCGAGATCCGCGAATACAAGACGGGTGCCGACCGCGACCTCGACCTGCAGAACGGTCGCATCGACCTCGGCTTCGACGATGCCGTCTACTTCAACAATGCGTTTGAAGCTGCCAATGGCGCGCTTGCCTTTACCGGTCCGGAAATCGTCGGCTCGATCTGGGGCGAGGGCGAAGGGCTTGGCATCCGCAAGGCCGATACGGACCTGCGCGACAAGTTCAGCGAGGCGATCAAGTCGGCGCTCGCCGACGGCACGGTCAAGACGCTTTCCATGAAGTGGTTCAAGGTCGACGTCAGCCCGCAGAACTAAGCGTTCGAGGGAATCCGCGTTCCGTGGTCTCCGCTTTGCGATCGGAGACCACGTGCTATTCTGACCGCCCGTCATCACGACGAAGACAGCGCTGGGAAGGCCCATGGCGATACTCGAACTGATTGGATTCGGCTCAACCGGGTGGGGAGCGTTCCTCCTCCTCGGCACATTGCTGACGCTGTGCGTGACCGCCACCGCACTTGCGATCGGCGCCGTGCTCGGCGCGATCATCGCAGCCGCGAAGCTCTCCAGCAATTTCGTGCTCATCACGATCGGCCATATCTACACCACCGTCTTCCGCGGTGTTCCGGAACTGCTGATCATCTATCTGATCTATTTCGGCGGTTCTTCGGCCATTACCGCGATCGGCCAGTCCATGGGATATGAAGGCTTTCTCGGCCTGCCATCCTTTGCCGCCGGCGCGCTTGCCGTCGGTATCATCTCGGGCGCCTATCAGGCGGAGGTCTATCGTGGCGCCTACAACGCCATTTCCAAGGGCGAGCTTGAGGCGGCTTCGGCGATCGGCATGCATCGCGGCCTGCGGTTTCGCCGCATCATCGTTCCCCAGGTCCTGCGCCTTGCCATTCCCGGCCTCGGCAATGTCTGGCAACTCAGCCTGAAGGACTCGGCGCTGATTTCGGTAACCGGCCTTGCCGAATTGATGCGTTCGAGCCAGGTCGCCGCGGGTTCGACCCGGCAATATTTCCTCTTCTATATCGTCGGCGGTGCGCTCTATCTGATCCTCACCAGCCTGTCCGACCGCGTCTTCAACGGCGCCGAGCGTAAGGCCAATCGCAGCATGCCGGCTTCGGCCATGGGCCAAGCATAGGGGGAAACAGATGGACATTGCCTTCCTCTTCAGCACCATGGTCACGCTCTTGAAGGCGGTGCCGACGACGCTGATCCTGTTCTTCCTGTCGATCTTCTTTGGCGGATTGCTGGCGCTCGTCATCGTCGCCATGCGTGTCAGCGGCAATCCGATCCTCTCCGGCTTCGCCAAGGGCTACATCTTCGTCTTCCGCGGCTCGCCGCTGCTGATCCAGATGTTCCTGGTCTTTTACGGGCTCGGCCAGTTCGGCGTCATCCGCTATTCTTTCCTCTGGCCCTTCCTGCGCGAGCCGATGGTCTGCGCGGTTCTCTCGCTCGCACTCTGCACTGCCGGCTACTCGGCCGAGATCTTCCGCGGCGGCATTCGCGCCGTCTCGCCGAAGGAAATCGAGGCCGCGCGCGCGATCGGCATGTCCGGCCTCCTGATGGTGCGCCGCATCCTGGCGCCGATCGCCTTCCGGCATGCGCTGCCGGCCTATTCGACCGAAATCGTGCTGATGATGAAATCGACCGCACTCGCAAGCCTCGTGACGGTCTGGGAAGTGACGGGCGTTGCACAGCGGCTGATTTCGCAGACCTACCGCACGATGGAAGTCTTTCTCTGTGCGGCCATCATCTACCTCGTTTTGAACTTCATCATCCTGCAGGCCATGTCCCTGCTGGAATACTGGCTGTCCCGACATCGCCGCGCCATTCCGGCGGCGCTGAAGGCTTGAACCCGACTGAACGTGATTGGAGCTTCCATGCCCGGCGTAACCCGACTTTCGGTCCGCAATATCAGAAAGAGCTTCGGCACCCATGAAGTGCTGCGCGGCATATCGCTCGATGCCGAAGATGGCGACGTGATCTCGCTGCTCGGCGCGTCGGGCTCCGGCAAATCTACTTTCCTGCGCTGTATCAACCTTCTTGAAGTGGCGAGCGACGGCGAAATCTGGGTCGACGGCGAACACATCCAGATGATCCACAAGAACGGCAAGACGAAACCGGCGAGCCAGAAGCAGGTCGACCATATCCGCTCGGAACTTGGCATGGTCTTCCAGTCCTTTAATCTGTGGTCCCACATGACCATCCTGCAGAATGTCATCGAAGGGCCGGTCCATGTCTTGAAGCGGCCGCGGGCCGAATGCATCGCAGAAGCCGAAGCGCTGCTCGAAAAGGTCGGTATTGCCGACAAGCGCCACGCCTACCCGGCGCATCTTTCAGGCGGCCAGCAGCAGCGCGCGGCCATTGCCCGTTCGCTCGCCATGAAGCCGAAGGTCATGCTCTTCGATGAGCCGACCTCCGCGCTCGATCCGGAACTGGTCGGCGAAGTGTTGCGCGTCATGCGCGCGCTCGCCGAAGAGGGCATGACCATGCTCGTCGTCACCCACGAAATGAGCTTTGCCCGCAATGTGTCGAACCGCGTCGTCTTCATGCGCGAAGGGCTGGTCGAAAGCAGCGGCACGCCGAACGAAATGTTCGGCGGCGGCGCATCGCCGGCTTTCCGCCAGTTCATCGGCCATTTCGGAAGCGGCCAATGACCATCACCATCGACAGGGTTGCCGGCTGGCGCGATATCGCGCGCGTGGCCGAGGGGGAAGCGCTTGGCCTATCGCAAGCGGCTTGGGATCGTGTCACGCATGCAAGCCGCATCGTCGAGCGGATCGTCGAGACCGGCGTGCGGGCCTATGGCATCAATACCGGTGTTGGTGCGCTTTCTGATACCGTCGTCGACAGGGCCTCGCAGAGCAGACTGTCACGCAACATCATTCTCAGCCATGCGGTTGGCGTCGGCGAATTGCTGGCACCGCGCGAGGTGCGCGCCATCATCGCCGCGCAGATCGCCAATTTTGCCCACGGACATTCCGGAGTGCGTCCCGAGATCGTCCGCTATCTCGCCATTTTTCTCGAAAGGGGCTGTATTCCCGACGTTCCCTCCAAGGGTTCGGCGGGCTACCTCACCCATAACGCCCATAATGCGCTGGTGCTGATCGGCGAAGGCAGCGCCCGCGTTAAGGGCGGCCATATGAGCGGCCGCGACGCGCTTGCCGCCATCGGCCTCGAACCCTTGGTGCTCGGTGCCAAGGAGGGTCTCAGCCTCGTCAACGGCACAGCCTGCGCGACCGGGCTCGCAAGTGTTGCCCTGGCCCGCGCCGAGCGGCTTCTAGACTGGGCCGATGCGATCGCGGCACTCACGCTTGAAGCGGCCGGCTGCCAGATGGCGGCCTTCGATGCGGCTGTTCTGGCACTGCGTCCCTCCAAGGGCATCGCCAGCGTCGGCGCCTCGCTGCGCGCCACGCTTGCCGGCAGCGGGCTGATATCAGCTGCGACAGGCAAACGGACGCAGGACGCGCTCAGCCTGCGTTCAATCCCGCATGCCCATGGCGCCGCGCGCGATGTCTTTGATATTTCGGCCTTCGTCGTCGATCAGGAGCTTGCCTCGGTCACCGACAATCCCGCCGTGTCAGGCACGCCCGAGGAGCCGATCATATCCTCCGAAGCACATGCCGTAGCCCCTTCCCTTGCGCAGGCTGCCGATAGTCTTGCGACGGCCCTCGCTCAGATTTCCGCCATGAGCGAACGGCGCATGGACCGCCTCGTCAATCCGCTCGTGAGCGGCCTGCCGCCATTCCTGGCAAGCGATGCCGGCAGCAATTCCGGCCTCATGATCGCGCAATATACGGCAGCAGCCCTTGCCAACGAGAACCGGCGACTTGCCGCACCGGCCTCCACCGATGGCGGTATCACATCCGGCCTGCAGGAGGATTTTCTGGCGCACCCGACGGCCGCCGCCAACAAGCTTCTCGCGCTGATCGATAATGCCGAATACATCCTGGCAATCGAATTGATGGCGGCTGCGCAGGCCCACGAATTCCTCGTCGGTACCGCGTCGAGGGCGACGGGTACGGATGCTATCTACAAAGCCGTTCGCACGATCGTGCCTGCCTATGCCGACGACCGGCCGCTTTCGCGCGACATCGAAGCCTTACGCGGACTGATCCGTAAGGCCGCAGCACCAGCAATTCCCTGAGGAGACTTCATGACCGCCAGCTTCGACGTCGCCGTTATCGGCCTCGGTGCCATGGGGAGCGCTGCACTCGCCTTTCTGGCAGCCCGCGGCGTCAGGGCGATCGGCTTCGATGCCTATTTTCCGGCCCATGCGCTGGGTTCCTCGCATGGCGACAGCCGCCTGATCCGGCTTGGCTATTTCGAGGACCCGTCCTATGTTCCGCTGCTCAAGCGCGCCTATCAGAACTGGCGGTCGCTGGAGGCACGCCTGCGCACTGAGATCCTGACGATAACCGGCGTGTTGCAGATCGGCGCACCGGACGGCAAGATCGTTGCCGGTACACGCGCGTCCTCCGAACTCCACGGACTGGCCTACGAGGCGCTGGACAAGGAAGAGATGGCGCGCCGCTTTCCGGCCTTCCAGCTCGACGATCATGAGTTGGCGCTGTTTGACCCGCAGGGCGGTTATCTTCGTCCCGAGACGGCTGTGCTGGGCTACCTGAGGCTCGCTGTCGAAGACGGCGCCATCCTCCACTTCGGCGAGAAAGTGACCGCAATCGAGCCCGATGATGCCGGTGTGACGATCATCTCTGAAACCGGGCGGTATCGGGCAGGGAAAATCGTCGTGGCGACCGGATCGTGGATTGCCGAACTGATACCCCAGCTGAAGCAGGCGGCGGTGCCAATCCGTCAGGTGGTTGCCTGGTATCAGCCGCAGGATGATGTCGCCACGCAGCCGCAGCGCATGCCCTGTTTCCTGCGGGACGAAGGTGCGCAAGGCACCTATTTCGGTTTTCCCGCCATCGGCGTCGACGGGGTGAAGGTCGGCAAGCACGCACATTTCCGCGAGCCGATCGATCCTAACAAGCCAAACCCGCCCGTCAACGATGCCGACCGGGATTTGCTTGACAGCTTCATCAGGAAGCGTGTTCCGGCTGCTGCCGGTCCTCGCATGAAGGAAACGACCTGCCGCTATACAATGCTGCCGAGCGAGGACTTTCTTCTCGACCATGTGCCAGGCGAAAAGAACATTGTCGTCGCTTCGCCCTGCTCCGGCCACGGCTTCAAGTTCACGAGCGTCGTCGGCGAAATCCTGGCGGATCTTGCCATTGATGGGCAGACCGCCCTGCCGATCAATGCCTTTTCCTTTACCAAGGTCTAGAACCGCGGGCGGCAGCCCGGAGGGCATCGGCGGCTGAGTAAGTCGCCTATACGGGAAGAACTCGTGGATGATCTCATGATCGTCGATCTCATCGAACCGCAGAACGCCAAATTCACTGATCTGTCTCTTGTTCGGGCGGACAGTACCGCCAAGCAGATCGGAAGGGCAGGAGAAAAAGCAACGTTCATGAACCGTTGGCAGAAACTCGTTGAGATCGCCAAGATGGTTCTTGCCGAACTGCCCCGTGGGGTGGCCGAGAGACCTCAGCACGGTAGCGTCGACGATGGCGTGGAGACCGGCCGAGGGGTGGCTATCGAGCCATTTCCGCTTGATGGGTGAAAGGAGCCGAAGTCTCCAACGTCGATAAACCCGCCATGACTCAGGCCTTATCGAGCTTTCAACGACAATACCAAGGTCATGGGGTTCGCCGGCGAGGCCATAAACCCATAATGCTCATAGAAGGCCTTGGCTTCGTTGGAGATTGCGTGAACGAGGAGACCGCGAATACCCATGATATGCGCTGCCTGTCCGGTGCGCAGCACGGCGTCCTGCAACAGTGCGGATCCGATACCTTTTCCCTGCCAGTTGCGGTCAATGGCCAGACGGCCAAGCACCGCCATGGGAACGGGATCGGGCATGTTGCGCCGGATTGTTCCCGGCGCATCTGCGACCGCGAGCGCTCCCGACGACAGGCAATAATAACCTACAACGCGCTCGCCTTCGCACACCACATACGTTCGCGAGGCGCCGCTGACCTGATTGGCCCGCGCCCGGCGGCGCAGCCATTCATCGAGGCTGTCGTGCCCGCTGTCAAAGAGCTGGAGATCGTGCGCTTCGCCGAGAAGCACCGGTGCTGACAACATTACGGCTGCCAGGGTTTGGGTGCGTTCATCAGCCGTTCGAAGCCTTCGCCACCCGGCGGCTGGTCAAGCACGGCCAGATAGTGTTTATAGCTGTCGGGATCGACCTGCACCAATGTCTGGTCGAGAAGCGCGTCTTCGGCGGCGCGGCGCGCGGCATCGATCATGAAATCCGAGCGGGTTTTCCCGTGGGCCTTGGCGGCACGGTCGATCAGGACGCGGACGTCCTCACGAACCTTCAAATTGACGGGGCGTTTATGGCTGCCGGTTGCGTTTTTGCTGGTCATGGCATTTTTTCCTTCAAGGTCAATATAGCACAAACGGATACACAATGGGTATTTCTTGCGGCATCGCGGTTCGATGGCCTTAAGCCGCCATTTCAGCTCTCCCGACATGAGCGTCGATGGCTTCCATGGCGAACGGGTCCGGCATCACTCCCAGTAGCAAGCTCGCCCTCAATCTTAGGAAGCTGCGATAGCCGGTTCGTTGCATCCATCTCGATGTTCACGCTCATGTCCTGAACCTCGATGATGAAACTGCGGTTGGATGTTCGAGCAAAGGGGCGGAAGCCAATGAGCAGGCGGCCCGAAGCGGACTACTGAGGCAAACTGGGTTGACCGATGTTCGGGAACAGAAGCTGCATTGGGTAAGGAGAGCAAGTTTCGGCATTTCATCGAAAGATGTATATTTCAAGCGGATCGTCTCGGTATCCGTATATCCGCCTGCTTCTCCGCGCATCAGGCATCTGAATAAAACAACCAGACATTTGACCTGATCTCCGTTCGGATAGGTGTATCGAAACTCTCTACCGCCAAATACCGCCAGAACTTCCGAGCGGATAACCGTAAGGCCGGTTTCTTCAAGTACTTCACGCTCTATCGCCTGCTCCGGCGTCTCGCCCAACTCGATGGCCCTAGCGGGTAGACTCCACCCTTCACCTGAACCCTTGTCGGGGGTGATATTCATGCTGTCTGTGGCGCTTGTTTTTCTGATAGCGCTCAAGCTTGCGGCACGTGGCAAGCCGGTTGGGTAGAGCGCATTGACATGCTCCCGCTAGGAACGAATGTTTTTGATCGCTGCCGCAAATGGCGGGGCAGAACCTCTATGCTACACGGTCGCCTTGAACGGATGTGACCCTGAAATCTCGAGACAAGAAAAGGAAATCATTGAATTTCTGGTGTTTTCAACCTCCACCCAGGGTACTGTGTCATTAGTTAGCACATGTGCTTTGAAAGCCGATCATAGAGCCAACGTCAAATGTATCTTGGACCAATTATGACTCACGGCTTTGCCGGTTTGATGTGATGTGGAATTGGGCAGACATATGCCCTTCCCGCGGCTTTCTCGGCCCATTCGTGTTTCGCCGCAGCCAGTAGCTCAGGTGATTCAATCAGAGATAGCCCCGTCGCGGCCAGCGTCTTGGCGGCGTGTGCCATCGCCTTGTGAGCCGCCGGGCTCTTGCCTTGTGCAACAACCTGCCATGTATGCGGATTGGTGCCGATCGCCCAGGCCGGCGTCCAACATTGCGCCGTCGGCACAACCCAGCTGACATCGCCGACATCGGTCGAACCTGCGCGAAAATGCGACTGCCTTTCGAAATCCCTGAGGCCGAGATGCAGCGGGGTGGAGCCATCGACCCTTGCGTGGGAAAAGGCATCGCCCTTGATCTGGTAAAGCCGGATGCTGCTCTTGATCGCCTCGTCGGTAAACGTGTCCTGGATCGACCGGGCAAAAGCGATATCGGCCTCGTCGAAACGGATCGGGCCAAGCAAAACCATGTTTTCATGCATGGCCGTCTCAAGGGCGATATTGGGCAGGAGATTGGTCGCTGCCGTATCGAAGACGATCTCGACCTCGGTCTCGGTCATCATCGCGGCACCGCGTGCCACCTTGTGGACACGTTCGACGAGATCCAATGCCTGCGGCATTTCCGGTGCCCGGATCAAGTAAAGCACTTCCGCCTTTGCCTGAACCACATTCGCAGCCTTGCCGCCCGCATCGGTGATCGCATAATGGACCCGACAATCCTGCGGCATGTGCTCACGCAGGAAATTGACCCCGACATTCATCAGTTCGACGGCATCCAGCGCCGAACGGCCGAGATGAGCAGCATTCGACGCATGCGCCGCCATACCCTTGAAACGGTAATAGTATTCGATGACCGCGAGATTGTTCGTAGAGCGGACGCCGTTGAAGGGGGCCGGATGCCAGGTGAGCGCGGTATCGACATCATCGAAAAGGCCGGCGCGCACCATGAAGGTCTTGCCGGAACCACCCTCTTCTCCGGGGCAACCATAATAACGCACGGTGCCGGACAGACCGTTTTCCTTCAGGTGCTGCGCCAATGCGATTGCCGCCATCAGCGATCCGACGCCGAGAAGATTATGGCCGCAACCATGGCCCGTGCCATCGACGTCAAGCGGCTGAGCCTTTGCGAGGCCCGCGACTTGGCTCATGCCGGCCAGCGCATCGAACTCGCCGAGAAAGGCAACCACCGGCTTGCCTGAGCCGATCTCGCCGATGAATGCCGTTTCCATCTCGGCAACGCCGCGGCACACCGAGAAGCCGTTTGCCTCCAGAACGTCGGCCAGAACCGCCGAAGAGCGCTGCTCCTCGAACTTCAACTCGGCGAAATCCCATATCCTGTCGCTCAGCCGGGCAAAGTCGGGTTTCATCTCTTCGATCCGGGCGGCAATCGCGTTCACGGAGTCGTGGCTCATGGCATTTCCTCAAACGAAGCCCTGAAACGGGCAAAGGTTCTCGCTCAGTGGCGATGCCGCCGCTGCTGCTTCTGGCGATAAGAAAAGAAGCCGCGCCATCGTTTGCCGATGGCGCGGACATGCGGTCAGTCGACAGAGACTTCCCAGAGGCGGGCGTTGGACTGCCAGACAGGCTGCCCCTTAAGCGTCTTCGCCGCGCCCCAGACGTCGACCATGTCATAGAGGAAGATGCCCGGCATTTCCTTCAGCATCAGTTCGTGGAATTCGTCGAACAGCTTTTGCCGCTTGGCCTGATCGGCCTCGACATAGGCGGTCTTCATCAGTTCGACGGCCTTCGGATCATCCCACATCAGCGAGGCATTCTTGTCCTTGTCGCCGACATAGAAGGAATACATCAGTGCCGGGTCGAGGCGCGGCGCAACGGACTGTGAGATGACCTGGTAATTGCCGGAACGGCGGCGATCCACCTGCGTCGCATAGTCCAGAACCTCGATCTGGATGTTGAGCCCGGCCTGCTGCATCATGGCCTGCGCCATCACGGCTGCCGGGAAGCTCGGCACGTTGCCGCGCTTGTTGGCGATGATGGAGATCGGCTCGCCCTTGTAGCCGGCAGCGGCCAGTTCCTTCTTCGCCGCCTCGATATCGTAAGGCAGGCGCTTCTTCTGGGTTTCGTCGAAATAGACGCTGTCCTGCGAAACCATGGAGCCGTTCGCCTCGCCGGTGCCGTTCGAAGCGGCGGCGACGAGCTCGTCCAGATCGAGCGCCATTGCCATCGCGCGGCGGATATGCGGATTGCTCAGAACCTTGTCGCGCGTCTGGATATAGAAGAGGTTCTTGCCGTTGTTGCGCGCCACAATGAGCTGCATTTTCGGGTTCGTCTTGATTTCCGGGATCAGGTCCGGCGAAACTTCGGCCGTGTCGAGCACGCCCGATTCAAGGCCCGCCTTGATGGTCGACGGATCAGGAATGACCATGAACTTGATGCCATCGGCGAGCGGCCGCTTCGAGCCGACCATTCCGTCCGGCTTGCCGTCATTTTCCGGCGAGACATAGTCGGCGAATTTTTTCAGGTGGATATATTCGCCCTTCTTCCACTCGTCCCACATGAAGGGGCCGGTGCCGATCGGCTTGGCAAAGCTGCCATCGGCGGCAACACTTTCCGGCGAGATCATGCCGGTATAACCGCATTCCGGGCGTGACATGAGGCCGAGGAAGACGGCGGAAGGCTTTTCGAGCGTGATGGTGACGGTCGAGGCATCGGTCGCCTTCACATCGGCCACAGCCGCGGCGCCGCCCTTGGCGAAATCGCTGAGGCAGGTCCATTTCGTGTCCGGCTTCAGGTACCGGTTCCAGTTCCACACCACGTCGTCGGCCGTCATCGGCTTGCCGTTGTGGAATTTCACGTCCGTCCTGAGCTTGAACGTATAGGTCAGGCCGTCAGCCGACATGTCGACGCTCTTGGCAAGCAGCGGCTTCACCTCGCCGCTGTTGTTGTAGCCGACGAGGCCCTCGACGATGTGCAGGATGACGCCATCGGTATTGCCGTCGCGGTTGACGCCGGGATTGGCGCTGCGCAGGTCCGAGCTCTGGGCGACCGTAATGTCACGCGCGGCAGATGCATTTGCCAAGGCGAGCAGGGCGGCGCCTGCGAGAAGAAGCTTTTTCACTGTTCTACCCTCTTTTTGATCGTTCATCTTTATCTGGAAAATCCGTCCCAGCAGGCGCGCGACAGCCTGCCGATCGTCTCCAGCGATATCGTGTAGCCCGGCGTCCCACCCGGCATCACCTGCGGTACATCGTCGGTGAAAGCCGAGATGATGTAGAAGGGCGCGCCATCCCGATAGACGATGCCGGCATTCATCCGACCGCGCTTGCCCGTGCCGCCCTTATGCGCGACGACCGTGCCGAACGGCAGGCGCGACGGGATGGCATAACGCAGGATCTGGTTCTTCAGCGTCTGCAGCGCATAGGCCGCCAGCTCACCGGAGACGCCTAGTTTTTGGCGTACATCCCCCGAGGACTGTGCATCGAGGATCATCTGCAGAAGGGCCGTCTGGTCACGCGCCGTCGTCGTCGTCACAGATTTCAGCGTATGGTCCGGCGACAATGCCAGCGGCGGGATGAGGAAGCGGTGATGGGTGCCGGAAAGTCCGATCGACTTGCAATAGGCATCCACCTCTTCCAGCGTCAACCGCTCGAACACCATCTTGGTGCAGACATTGTCGCTCAAGACCATCATGCCGGTGATCGCGTCGCGCAGCGAAATGACGATACCCGGCGTCAGGTAGCGGAACATGCCACTTGCCACTTCCTCGGCAAAGCGCGCCTCGTAGGTGATCGCCTCGTTAAGATCGAGACGACCGTCCTCGACAGCCTTCAGGGCCGCCATCATGATCGAGGTTTTTCGCGTGCTGGCAGACGGCGTCTCCTCGTCTGCACCGCGTTCGATCGTCTCGCCGGTCAGAAGGTTGCGGACCGAAAACCGCGTCACGAACGGCTGTGCGTCGCAGATTTCCGCCAGCATCCCGGCGACCGGTTTGGCACTGGATATCATATCCATCTCAGCTCGCATCTCAGTTCTCCAGGCGCCATTTCAGTGTCACGCCGCCCTTGTCGTTCTGATCGAGGGCGGGAATGGCCGAGAGAAGCCGGCGCGTATAGGCCTCTTTCGGCTGGTCGAAGATCGTATCGCGGTCGCCCTCCTCGATGATCCGGCCGTCCTGCATGACGACGACCCGATCGGCCACCTGTTCGACGACGCCGAGATCGTGGCTGATGAACAGGCAGGAAAAGCCGTAGCGCTTCTGCAGGTCGGAGAAGAGGTCGAGAACCTGTGCCCGCACCGTGACATCAAGGGCAGACACCGGCTCGTCGGCGATCAAGAAGCGGGGCCGGCGCGCAACGGCGCGGGCAATCGCCACACGCTGGCGCTGGCCGCCCGAAAGTTCGTGCGGATAACGCTGGGCGTAATCGGCACCGAGCCCGACTTCTTCCAGCGTCTCCAATGCGCGCTTACGCTTGGCAGCCGCGTCGAGGCCCGGCACCAGCCGCAGGGCTTCCTCGACGAGGGCCAGAATGGTCATGCGCGGATCGAGCGAGGAATAGGGATCCTGAAACACCATCTGGCAGTTCAGACGGTAATCGGTCCAGTCCGCGTCGCGGGTGCGGCCCTGGAAGCGGATCTCGCCTTCGCTTTCCCGGACGAGGCCGGCAATCGTGCGTCCAAGCGTGGTCTTGCCGGAACCGGACCCCCCGACCAGCGCCACGACCTCGCCTTCATGGATCTCGATGCTGACGCCATGCAGGGCGCGCTTCGGCTTTGCCGTCTTGAACAGCGATTTGCGGCCCGGGTAATCGACGACGATATTCTGCGCCGAGACCATCGGCGCCTTTGCCGTTTCGATCACACGCGCAGCACCGCGGAAGGGCAGCGAAGAGAGGAGCTTTTTCGTATAGGGATGTTGCGGCGTATCGAGCAGATCCTCGGTGCGGCCCTGTTCGACGATCGTGCCCTTTTCCATGACGACGATACGGCTCGTGTAACGTGCGACCATTGGCAAGTCGTGGCTGATCAGAAGCACGGCCGTGCCTTCGGCCCGCGTCAGCTCGACCATCAGTTCCATGACATCGCGCTGGATGACGGCATCAAGTGCTGTCGTCGGTTCATCGGCGATCAGCAGCGCCGGTTTGAGCAGCATGACGGAGGCAAGCATGATGCGCTGGCGCATGCCGCCGGAAAATTCGTGCGGATAGGCGGTAAGCGCGCCCTCGGGATCGCGGATGCCGACACGCCGGAGCATGTCGAGAATGCGGGTCCGGCGCTCTTCCGGCGAAAGCTTCGCGTGAAGGACAAGCCCCTCCTCCAGCTGCCGGCCGATCGTCATCGACGGATTGAGCGAAGTCATCGGCTCCTGGAAGACGACGCCGATCTCGGCACCACGCAGGCGGCGCAGCGCCCGATCCGGCATGGACATGACATCCTTGCCTTTGTAGGTGACCGACCCGCCGGTGACGCGGATCGCCGGTGGCAGGAGCGAGATCAGGGCGCGGGTCGCCAGCGTCTTGCCCGAGCCGCTTTCACCGACAATGCCGAAGATCTCGCCGGGAGCGATGTCGAAGCTGGTGCCTTTGACCACCTGATGGCCTGTCCTTGCGACTTCGAGCGACAGGTCGCGAACGGTGATGAGCGGTTCGTTGGTCATTTCAGGCCCCTCATGCGCGGGTCGAGCTTGTCGCGGAGCGCGTCACCCAGAAGATTGATGCCGAGCAGCGTCAGCGCGATGCAGAGGCCGGGGAAAAGGCCGAGCCAGACAGCCTGCTGGATGAGCGGGCGGCCCGCCGCCAGCATATTGCCCCAGGTCGGCGCCGGTGGCGGAACTCCGAGGCCGAGGAAGGACAGCGCGCTTTCCGAGAGGATGGCCCAGCCGAACATGGAGGTGGCGAGCACGGTGATCGGCGCAAGGCAGTTGGGCAGGACATGCCGGAACATCGTATAGAGCTCGCCATTGCCCATGACCCGCGAGGCTTCGATGAATTCCCGCTCGCGCACGGACAGGACCGCTCCACGCACGACACGCGCCATGGAGGGCGTATAGGCAATGCCGAGCGCGAAGATGATGCCGTACTGATTGGCACCGAACACCGCGAGCAGTCCGAGCGCCAGAAGGATGCCGGGAAAGGCGAGAAGCGCGTTGTTGACCGCCATGATCACGCCATCCACCCAGCCGCGGGCATAACCGCTGACGAGGCCGATCAGCGTGCCGAAGAGCGTGGCGAAGAACACCGTCAGGGCGCCGATCCAGACGCTGGCGCGGGCGCCGATCATCAGGCGGCTCAGCACGTCACGGCCGAATTCGTCGGTGCCGAGCAAGTGTTGGGCACTCGGCGCGGCAAGGCGCGCCGTGAAGGAGAGTTTCATCGGATCGAAGGGCGTCCAGACGAGACCGATCGCGGCGGTGATGAGCAGGACCGCGACGAGAATGCCGCCCATCAGCCCGTTGAGAGCAAACTTTTTCATTCGGCCACCACGCGCGGATCGAACAGGGGATAGAGCAGGTCGATGACGAGATTGACCAAGACATAGGACAGCGACACGAACAGCAGGCATCCCTGGATCACCGGGTAATCGCGCGCAAAAATGCTGTCGACCATCAGCCGGCCGAGGCCTGGAATGGTGAACACCGTCTCGATGACCGCAATGCCGCCGAGCAGGTTGCCGAGGATCAGGCCGATCATCGTCCAGGTCGGGCCAAAGGCATTCTTGAACGTGTGACGCCAGAGGACAGCGCCTTCGGAAAGCCCCTTGGCACGGGCATGGGTGATATAGTCGAGACGCAGCACTTCCAGCGTCGAGGCCCGCGCCATGCGGATCAGCACACCCATTTCGTGGATGACGAGCGTCATCACCGGCAACACGAGATAGAGAAGACCGCCCATAAGATTGTCGCCGATCGAGACATAACCGAGGACCGGCAGCCAGCCGAGCGAAAGGCCGAAAAACAGGAGCAGCAGCAGGCCGAGCCAGAAGGTCGGGATCGACAGAAGCACCGTTGCCGTGCCGACCAGCGCAAGATCGGTCAGGCTGTTCTGCTTCCAGGCGGCGACGACACCGGCCGGCACCGCAATCAGGCTCGCCAGCAGAACCGCAATCACGACGATCTCGGCGCTGACAAGAAAGCGCGACGCGACGAGCGGCAAAACCGCCTCGCCATTCACGATCGACTTGCCGAAATCCCCCTGCAGGACATTGCCAGCCCAGATGACAAATTGCTGCGGCAGGGACTGGTCCAGGCCGAGCTCGGTGCGCATGGCGGCGATCTGGTCGGGCTGCGCCATGTCGCCAAGCATCAGCGCTGCGGGATCACCGGGAATGAAGCGGATCAGCGCAAAGACCGTCACGGAGACGAGCGCGATCGTCGGAAGCGCCATCAGAAGACGGCTCAGGATGAATCTCAGCATTTTATCCCCACGATTGGCGCCCGCTTTTCCCTCGGACACCATCGGTTTCGTTGAATGAGACTATGATGGTTTGAAGAAAGGCGCGCAATATTATGCAGTTTCGTCATATGTCTATGCAGAGTCCGCAGCCGTGACGGGCAAAGCCCGTACCGTGAATCAGAACACCATACCCACGATATCAAACGGCTTTTTGCGAAAGCAGTATCTGCTTTTTCAAGGCATCGCTGAGCCCCTGCGCGGCAATGGACAAGGGAACGCCGCTTGCACGCGCCAAGCCGAATTCCTGTTTCGAACGGGGCAGGAAGGGCCGCTGCACGACCGGCAGGTCGCGGTAGAGATTGGCATAAAAGCTGCTGATGATCGTCACGCCGAGACCATGGGCGACATAGGAACAGGCAGAGCTGTTCGTATGGGTCTCGATCTTGACCATCTGTTTGACGCCCGCCCGCTTGAACGCCTGATCCAGCGCCATGCGGTTCGGCCGCTGGCGGCCGATCAGGATCAGCGGCACGTTGCGCAAATCCTTGACGGTGATTTCTTCGAGTTCGGCCAGCGGATGATCCTGCGGTACGACGCAGACACTTTCCCCGGTCGCCACCCTGTCGATTTCGATGCCCGGCCCGCTCTCGCCCTCCATGCGCAAAAAGCCGATATCGATGACGCGTTCCTCGACCAGCCGGTTGATCGCCGTCGTCGTTTCGAAAAAAGTTTCGATGCGGACGCCGGGAAAATCGCGGATATAATCGATCAGCATGGCGGGCGCGAAATTTTCCCACATGCTGCTCGGCAGGCCGATCCGGACGATTTCCGGCCCCAGTGCGCCGTTGCGCAAATCCTCGGCGCGACCGGCCATGCGCTCGACGGCGAGCAGTACGTTTTCTGCATCCCGCGCCAGAACCGCCGCTTCCGGCGTCGCGATCAGCCGTCCCCGGTCGCGCACGAAAAGCGAGATCGAAAGATCGCTTTCCAGCTGCTGCAGCATGCGGCTGACACCGGACTGGCTGAGCCCCATCGCCTTTGCAGTCGCGATCGTCGAGCCGGTCGCAAGAAGCGTGCGCAGGACTTCCAGCTGCCTGATATTCATCGCCCCCTCGTCCTCATGTAGGATCCTAGCCTCATGACCAGCTGGCAATGTTTTCGAGAAACAGGGCCGCGGCCTTCGAAAGCGGGTGTTTTTCGCCGCTGATCAGGCAATAGGTCACCGGCAGATCTGGCTCAAGCGCCAAGAAGCGCAGTGGCTTGTGGGCATATTCGCGTGCGATCAGCTCGCCGACCAGTGCGATCCCCAGTCCTTCCGCGGCCAGGGCGCAGGCGCTCGCCACCGAATGGGCTTCCAGCAAGGGTCGCTGCCGGATTCCTTGCTGATAGAATAGCGCCTCGATCTGGTGGCGAACCGGCCTTTCGCGATTGAGCACGATGAGATCGTGGCCCTTCAGCTCGGCGATCGTCAGCGACGGGCGACCGGCAAGGGGGTGATCTTTATGCAGGGCGCAGACGATCCGTGACGGCAAGAGCCGCTCCTGCCTCAGGCCAGGCGTGGCAAGCGGCAGGCGCGCAAAACCGATATCGGCCTCGCCATCGGCCACCATGCGCTCGATCGCAAGATAGCTTCCCGAGGCAAGTTCGACGCGAACCGGACCGTTCGCGACCATAAAATCGCAGATCATCTTTGGCGCCCGCGTGGATGACAGGCTGCCTGGAAATGCGATCCTCAGAAGCATGTCGCGCGACCGGCCGTTCTCCAGCTCGATCGCCGCCGTCTTCAAGGCCCGCAGACGATCCGATATGGCGCGGATTTCCGGCCCGAGCTGCAGGCCCTCGCGGGTGGCGGCAAGACGGTTCTTGTCGCGCTCGAAAAGGCGAACCCCGAGATAATCTTCCAGCTGCTGCAGGAGTCGACTTGCATTCGACTGGGAAATGCCGAGTTCGAGCGCGGCCGCGACCGTGGAGCCAGTGGCAGCGATCGCGTCATATGCCTCGATATGCTTCAGGCTAATCGCCGCGCTTGTCGCTTTCACCATGACTGCATCACCTTTGCTAGACCTATCCGGAAACCGCATAAGATTGCGGTTCGATCCGGCTTCGAACATTTTGCGCTCAAGCAATCGCAGCGAGAGACATTCGTCAATGACCGGCATTCTTCTTAATATCGCAGGCGCGCTTTCCCGGCGGGCAACATTTTCGACTTCGGCGCGGAAGAAGGCCGCAGATGCCGTTATCGATACACTCGGATGCATGATCGCCGGCGCCGAGGACAACAGCGTTATTGCGGTGACCGAGGCATTTCCAAGTGCAGGTGCAGGAGGGAGTAGCGTGCTGGTGACTGGAGGGCACTCAACGCCTTCGATCGCCGCATTGGTCAACGGGACAGCCGCCCATGCACTTGATTTCGACGACAATTTTCACCCGGCGCGGGCGCATGCATCTGCCGTTCTGGTTCCCGCGCTCATGGCCGTGACGACCGCCGACCGCGCTGTCAGCGGCATTCAATTCCTCGACGCCTATTTGGTCGGGCTGGAGGCCCAGGCCGCTGTCGGCTACGGCGTCAATCCATCCCATTACAACAGGGGTTGGCACGGCACGTCGACCGTCGGCGCGATCGGCGCGGCTGCCGGCGTGGCGCATCTTCTCGGGGCTGGCATCGATGAAATGGCGCAGGCGATGAGCCTTGCGACATCGATGGCGGGAGGGCCGAAAGGTCAGTTCGGAACACGCGCCAAACCGATCCATGCAGGCCTCGCCGCCCGCAACGCGGTCGAGGCGGCGATGCTGGCGCTATCGGGAGTCGCGGGCCGTCTCGACATTCTGGAACGGCCACAAGGCTTTCTCGACCTATTCGGCGGTGACGAGGCACGGGGCTGGTCGGATTGGCAGCCTGACGAGACGCCTGTCATAGAAAGCCGCGGCCTCGTCACGAAACTTCATCCGTGCTGCGCCTCGACACATCGGGCGATCGATGCACTTCTAGATCTCGTCCAGGAGCACGCGCTTGACCCTGAGGACATCGCAGCGATCGACACCAAGGTCGGCATTTCAGCCGTGAAAAACCTTGCCTACCCCTCTCCTGCAGATTCGATGCAGGCGCGCTTCTCGATGCAATATTGCCTAGCGACCGCGCTGGAGAAAGGCTCACTTTCGCTTGCGGATTTCACAGCGGCTGCACTCGAAAATCCCGGCCGTCAGGCCCTGATGCAGAGGATCAGCATGCACGCCTACACGGCCGAGGAGGAGCGTGGGCACGAACGTCTTCCACACATCGTCACCCTGTCGTTAAGAAATGGCGACGTGCTTCAGAAGACACGGCTGCATGCCAATGGCGCGATGGAGATGCCGCTCACTTCCGAGCAGAAGCGAATAAAATTCGCCAACTGCCTGTCATGGCGGCAGATGAGCTATAAACATGCGGGATTTGATCAACTTGGTGACCTCTCTCGGGTCGATTCAGTCGACTCATTATTAAGCGTCTGCTTCTCCGCGACAGCAACTGATTAGGCGCTATTCAGATCGCTGCTCTTGAAGGAGCTCGACCGCCGGCCCGCTTATTTCCGTATAGGTTATCGATGGTAGATCGATTTCGCGCCGCAAATCACGCTGTCGGTCGTCCTGGATCACCGGAAATGCCCGGTTTTCCGGGCTTCTAGGGCGACTTCACCCGGGATGACCGGACTGCCCCAAGCAGAATTCGACGGCCGCTGGCCGCGCGCATGGCCCTCCTCTTCTGCGGAATTGAGTTTCCCGCGCCTCGCAGCAGGCTCTTGCTTCCCCAGCAGTCCCCAAAACCCCCGCGTTTCCGGCATTTCCGCCACAGAAGCCCGCTGGCACGCGCTTGTCTATATGGACGCAACGTTGCGCGTCTCGGGCGATGATTTGAGTCTGGCGGCCTTCTATTCAGAGCATAAAACACGCTTGCAACTGGTCCTTTTCACGCATCCTTATCTGTGAACGCCACCAAAATGGTCCGCAAAATCGATGGCGAAGCAACGAAGGTCTATCCCCTCCCCTCGCCAAAAAACTGATTAGCTACGTCCGCGTTTCGACCGGCGATCAATCAATCGCCATGCCGGGATAAAGAATTACGAGACAGGGTAAGAAAAAGCCAATCGCCTAGCTGAAGCCGCCGACCTCAGGCGGCACTACAGTTGGCGCGCCAGCCTCCAAAATCGCTCGAACCTCTTCAATCATCGAGCCTCGTTCATCGAGTTTGGTATCGCCGAGCCCTCGGAATAACCTGAGAATGGATCACCCGGTGCACCATCAGACTTTCCATTTCGGTTCGCTCAACCGTGCCACGAATGCTCTCGTTAGTCTTTTGTCTGACGGAATTCCGACTTGGCTATAGGCGTTGCAATCCCCTCAGTAATCATGCCATTTCAATTTGAACGGCATGGATATGCGTCTGGTGAGCGATTTGCTGCTTCTCCCGGATGAGATTCAGGAAGGCGCGCTCATCCAGGTTTTCGGCATCAAGCCCTTCCCAGTCGAGCGCCGTCTGCATGAGCGCCATATCCATCAGACGCACGAGATCCATGAGCTCCAGTGATGAAGCACTATCTCTTGCCGCAGAAACAAGACGGAAGAGCCGCAGGAATCCCACCGGCCCATTGCTATCAATCATATCAGAAATTCCATCGGCCATCGCCTTGATTTGCCTCCGAGCTTGGCGAAAGTTTCGCAATCGGGCAGGTCCGCCTTGCATCAGTCCCGAAACGGAATGTTGAAATCGAATCTTGCCCGCCGCAAAAACGCTAACACACCCCATCAGTTGCGTAAATGACCAGATTAGATCGATTTAAACCACTAAGTGAACGTCACTTTATTGAAATATTGGAATTGAAAGAAACACCTTATGAGTAGTATTTCGAAGGAACCAGCGAGCGGAATGGACGCTCGCGATCGTTAACTGCGACTTCTCAAGGCCTATAAGCTATCGTTCTTCCACAATTGCCCGTAATCCCCGATTAAGTATATTGTTGCGTCTCCACTTATACGCGAGGCGGTCGTGAACAAAGCCTTCCCTCCTCTTCCATTCGGCAGCGAACGCGCCGATCTGGATAAATCGCCACTTGAAATCAGAGGCCTGCTTTCGCGGCCGATCTGGCGCGAACTCAGGACCTTTCTGGCGGTCGCCAAAAGCCCTTCCTTTGCTCAAGCCGCTGAGCTTCTCGGCACCAGTGCGCCGACCGTCAGCCGTGATGTGAAGCGCCTTCAGGACCAGATCGGTTCGCAACTCGTCATCTCGACCTTTTCCGGCGTCACGCTGACAGAAACCGGGCGCAAGCTCGCAATCCAGGTTGCAGAGCTTGATTTCCAGCTGTTTTCCCTTTCCAACGACCTGAAGGATGAGATGGACGCCGTCACCGGACGGGTTGCCGTCAGCGTGACCTCCGGCCTTGCCGTCGCGATCGTCGCTCCAGCTGTGCCCCGGCTGAACGACAACTATCCGCGCCTCAATCTCGATATTCGCGAACAGGTGTCGCTCGTCAATTTCGAGAAGAACCAGGCCGATCTGATGATCTCGCTCTCTCCGATTTCGAGGGCGGATGTCGATTGCGTCGAGATCGGCACTCTTCATCTCATTCCGATCGCGAGCCGTGATTATCTGAAGAAATCCGGTGTTCCGCAGCGCCAGTTCATCTCCCAGCATGTCTATGTGCAGTGCAACTATTATGCTTCCGAACGCGAGATCTGGGATGGCTGGCGCGGCCTCGTCGAAGCCGGCCACCAGACCCACAACTGCGAGAATTCGCTTGCCTATTTTGCTCTCGTTCGCAACGGCGCAGGCGTCGGGCTGCTCGGCAATTACGTGCTCGCAGATCCCGAACTCGTGCCGCTTGACCTCGGCGTTCATGTCGCCTTGCCCGTCTACCTGACTTCGGTTGCCAATCGCCGGCAATCGAGACCGGTGGCCGCCGTCTATGACTGGATCGTCGATATTTTCAGGACCAACCCGTCTTTCGAAAGCAGATTGACCTTCCCGTCCGGGCGGCACGAACAGGAAGAGAGCTTGCGCAAAATGCTCGAAACTATCGCTCCTCCGCCGCCTTCACAATTTGGCTGAGCTCTTCGGAGATCGAAAGATAGGCATTCGCGACATCTTCCAGGAAGCCGGCGAGCTCGACCGGCTGCACTGTCGGATCATTGATGAGACGACGCACCATTTCGGTGTGTAGTTTCGTGCGCGTGAGAATTTCCTCCTGCAGCGCAGCCGTTGCAGACATGTCGCCCGCGTTGTCAAAACCTGCCATTGTTATGCTGTCTCAAACGAATTCGGGGCGTCCCATTGACCTTCGATGCGCAACAGCATGGCGCTGCTGCTTTCCATGGTAATCGGATCAGATGACGCGGGGATCGTGCCGACAACGGTCAGATAGGGCTCCGGATGGCCGGCGATTTCCACCGGCGGGCTGTCGACGATCTCCAGATCGAATAGAATGGTCCACAGCCGCGCGAGACGCTGCTCGGCCTGGGTCAGAACCTTCGTATAGCCCTTGCGCGCGACATGATCGAAGGTCATCTGAATGCAACGCTTAACCGTAAAAGGGTGTCGGTACTTTTCGCGGAAGCAGGTTCGTTCATACTTGGCAAAGTCGGCGAACCAGCGGATGCGGAGCGAACCAACCGGCTCTTCGCCATCATAAAAGACGAAATGCGTGGCCTGGTGATCATTACCGTCGAAGATGAAGGAGGGCGAGATACCGTGCTCATGGACAAAGCAGATGCTTCTCAAGATCATCGCATCCCGAACATGGTCCGGGGTCGTTGCGACTTGGCATCGAAGATTGGGATATTTGTTCACCATCGGTCGGCCTCTTTTGCTGCACAACCACTTCAACCGCAGAACGACTGCGGCGCGAAGGACGAAGATTTCAGGGGGGATTTCAAAAATGAGGGACCCTGCCAATCCGATGGCAACCATCATCGCTCTCTGCGCGGAAGGGGCACGCCGGTATGGCGACGACCCACGCGCCATTGCGAGCTTCGTCGAAAATGAGATCGCGCATCTGTCCGAGAGAGAACAGCGCCAACTCAAAGAACAACTGACGCTTTTGACAGATGGAGGTGGATCTCAAAAGCCGATCATGTAAAGAGAACCTGCAAGATCTGCAGTCGACGGAAGTATTCTCAAGGATAGGCATGAAAGATCAGGAACTGAATTTGGCAATCGGCCAGAGATTACGCTCCGTGCGCGCCGCTCGCGGCTTCACCCAGAGCGAACTCGCTGCGCATATCGGCGTCGCGTTTCAGCAGATCCAGAAATACGAGAATGGTACAAACCGCTTGTCCGTCGCGGTCATGCTGCGGTTATGCGACTTCATGAAGGTGGATGCCGGCTGGTTCATCAACGGCATCGAAACCGAGGCGAGCGCTGGCGTCGAGGACGAGGCAGCCTATCTTGCCAGGAAAATCGAGCGTATCACGGATCTGAAGATCCGACGCGATCTGACGATGCTGATCCACTCCCTGGCCGCCACCGATGTGGCGAACTGACCCCGTCTCCAGCGGCAAAACCAACAGCAATCCATTTGCCTGCGCGCGGCACTCACCTGGTGGGGCGCGCCTTCTTTGAGCGGCCTCGCAGGCAAGCTGCGAGGCCGAAGCGTTCCTGACAGCTTCAGGCGGCGTTCGGATAACGCGCAGCGTACCAGGTCTTGAACAGGCGATACTGGTTTTCGAGGTGATGGCGCTGCGAGTTGCTCAGCTTGTCGGTCTCGTTGAAATGCAGCGTGTATTCAGTCTCGCCGTTCAGCACCATCAGATACTTGTAGTGCAGCACGAGATCTGGACCTTCGTCATAGGTCGACAGAACCATCAGCGCCTCTTCGAGCTCGCGGGCGGCGCTGCGGGCGGCCGCATCACCTTTGGCTGCCTGTTCGCAGAGCGAAACGAGATGCAGCACTTCCTTCGGCAGCGCGTTGCCGATGCCGGTGATGGCCCCGCCCGCGCCGCAATTGACAAAGCCGTGGTAGACGCCGGTATCGACACCAACCATTAGCGTCAGCGCATCATCGCCCGACGTGATGTTTTCGGCCGCATAGGTCATGTCGCTCTTGCCGCCGAACTCCTTGAAGCCGACGAGGTTCGAAAAGCGCGAACGCAGATCGAAGAACAGATCGGCGCGCGTCGCAAAGCCGTAATAGGGGCTGTTGTAGATGACTGCCGGCAGGCCCTTGGCCGCTTCAAGGATCGCCGAGAAATGGTCCCGCTGGGCCGAAACGGACGAACCGCGCGACAGCACGCGGGGGATGACCATCAATCCCTTGGCGCCCACAGCCGCAGCATGCGCAGCATGGGCGACGGCCGACTTGGTGTTGACGGCACCGGTACCGACGATAACGGGAACACCTGCCTCGACGAGGCGCTGGACACCTTCCTGACGCTGCTCGTCGGTCAAGAGCGGCCAGTCGCCCATCGAACCGCAATAGACGACGCCGGACATGCCGAGGTCGATCAGTTCCTTGCCCTTGCGGGCAAGCGCGTCAAAATTTGGGGTGCGGTCGTCATTGCATGGCGTCATGAGCGCCGGGATGCAGCCTTGGAATACGGAACCAGTCATCGCCAATCTCTCGTTCTCTGGAAAACTCCCCGGACAGCGGGGTTGACGAGGCATGTAGCATCTTGCCGACTTCTTGTCGACAAGAAAAATACAGGATGCAATTTTCCTTCAGTGCTGAACGAGGCACTGCTCTTGTGGTGCGAGAATTTTGCCGGCGGCTAGAGCGCCAGCTTCGCGTTCTGGCGGGAATCGGCGGTGATGTAGGAGCGGATTTGGCCGACAATCTGATCAGCGTGGGCAGATGCCAACCTGTCGGCCAGCGTGACGTCGCGATTGATGATCGCCTGGATCAACTCCTCGTGCTCGCCGACATATTGGCGCGGCAGCACATCGTTGAAGGAGGAATAGTAGAGCCTCAGAATGCGGCGACCTTCATCCAGCAGCCGGGTGAAAAGCTCGACGTAATATCTGTTCCGGCCGGCCTGGGCGATCGCGATATGGAAGTCGCGATTGGTCGAAATCATGCCGAGCACATCGCGGCTGGTGACCGCAGCCTCGAAAGCCTTCTGCTGCACAAGGATGGCGGCGATATCGCCTTCGGCGTGATTGGCAGCCGCAAGCCGCGTCGTGACGCGGTACATCAAAGTCAGCGCGTCGAAAAATTCCGGCAGGCCGAGGAAATCGATGTTCGAGACGATCGTCGCGCGGTTGGTGAGCGTGGTGATCAGACCTTCGGCTGCAAGCCGCACCAAGGCTTCGCGGATCGGCGTGCGCGACAGCGCAAAACGATCCGACAGCTGCTGTTCATCGATCGGGCTGCCCGGCGGCAATTTCAGCTCGATGATCTCGTTTCGAAGCGTCTCATAGACCGTCGATACGCCGGAGCCGCGCCTGTGCGTTTGCAGTTTTTCGGTCTCGTCCACGCGCCCATCGTCCTTTCAAGCAGCCGAGTTTACACCCAGTTACTAGCGAATCCGCAAAAGGACTTCAAACTTAATATACTTTCTGTCGGCAGATGGAATTTTGAATGTTCCCTTTACCTCGGCGGGAGACGGGCGCCTATTCCTGTTTGCCCGGCTTGCCGACGCGCAAGGCGTCGCTCAATTCCATCCGCGCCGTGCCGATCAGCTGCTCCATGGCAAAACGCGCCGCATCGGGCCGCCGCATACGGATGGCGTCGAGCACATCCTGATGCCGGGCGATGGCATAGTCATGGCTCTGGCTTGCCCGGTTGGTCAGGCGAAAGCTTGCGAGCAGGGCAGCGCGGATGGCGGTGGCGAACTGGCGGAACACCCAGTTGCCGCTGGCATTGATGATGGCAGTGTGGAATTCGAGGTCGGCCTGGCTCCAGGCCTCGTTGTCACGGGCGTTGGCGGCCACCATGTCCTCGAAGGCTTCGGCGATCTGGGCGAGCTGCTTGGCTGTGGCGTTCGCAGCCGCCTGTGCGGCTGCTGCGGGCTCCAGAAGCTGACGGGCATCGAGGAGCGAATCGTAAAAGCTGCGGTCGTCGCTGAATTCGAGCGTCGCATCGAGGACCATCGGATCAAGATAGTTCCAGTTCTCGCGCGGCAGCACGCTGGTGCCGGCACGCGTGCGGGAGCGGATCATGCCGAGAGCCGACAGATATTGCATCGCCTCCCGAAGGCTGGTGCGGCTGACGCCATAGACCTCGGAAAGCTCCGCTTCGTTCGGCAACAGCGAGCCTTCGGCAATGTCACCGGATACGATCTGCCCGATGAGCTTCTTCAACAGCTCCTCGCGCACCGTGCGCCGCCCCTGTTCCAGGTTGGCTGACGTAGTCCCCGTTCGCAGAAGTCCTGATCGCGTGCTCATAACGTCCCCCGTACCGCTGGTCTCGTTGTCACCATGAGCAGCGCCATGCTTTCTCATCAATGTGCAACAATAGGCTCAGTGGGCTTCTCCCAAGAAATCTGGTCATCACGCGCGACTGCCGCGCCCGGCAGCCGACGAGCGCATATTGTCGAGCAGGACGGCGATCAGAAGAATAAGACCGCGCACCACATATTGATAGAAGGCCTGGATGTTGAGCAGGTTCATGACGTTTTCGGCAATGCCCATGATCAGCACGCCGACGATGACGCCGGTCATCGCCGCGCGGCCACCGGCAAGCGACACGCCGCCGAGCACGCAGGCCGAGATGACGGAGAGTTCCAGGCCGGTCGCCGCATTGGGCTGGCCGGACGTGATGCGCGAGGCGAGCAGAATGCCGGCGATGGCGCAGACGAAGCCCTGCAGTGCGAAGATCCAGATGCGCATGGTGACGACATTGACGCCGGCGAGGCGCGAAGCCTCCGGATTGCCGCCGATCGCCAGCGTGTTTTTGCCGAAGACGGTGCGGTTCAAGACGAAGCCGAAGATGATGAAGAGCAGAGCCATGATCCAGATCGGCGTCGGCACCGTCAAAAAGCGCGACAGCGCCAGCTGGTAGAAGGCCGGATCGTTGATGCCGACGGCGCGCCCGTCAGAGGCGATCAGCGCCAGACCGCGGACGATCTGCATGGTCGCGAGCGTCGTGATCAGCGCATTGATGCGGAAACGGGCGATGACGACGCCGTTGACGACGCCGACGATGCTGCCGCAAACAAGCGCTGCCAGCAGGCCAAGCGGAATGGAGCCGGTCGCGTTCGATACCATGACGGCGATCATGCCGGAAAAGGCGACGGTCGAGCCGACCGAAAGGTCGAAGTCGCGCGAGGCAAGGCAGAACATCATGGTGCAGGCGACGATGCCGATCGTTACCACCGACTGCAGCAGGCCCAGCATGTTGCGTTCGGTCAGGAAGCTCGGCACGGTCAGTGAGACGATCACGAAAGCGATCGCGAAGATCACTACCAGACCCTGTTCGCCGAGAAGGACTTTTTTCAACGCGTTCATCACTGCTGTTCCTGAATTAGATGGTACCGGCAGCATTCTTGTCGGGGAGGGCCGCGGTCAGAATGCTGCGTTCGTTGAAATCGGCGCGCGCCACGTCGGCGGCAACGCGGCCCTGGCACATGACGATGATGCGATCGGAAATGCCCATGACTTCGGGCAGTTCACTGGAGATGACGACGATCGCCATGCCGCCGGCTGCGAGTTCGTAGAGGATTTCATAGATTTCCGACTTGGCGCCGACATCGATGCCGCGCGTCGGCTCGTCGATGACCAGCACCTTGACGCCCTGTTCCGAGAGCCAGCGGCCGAGAATGACCTTCTGTTGGTTGCCGCCGGAGAGATTGATGATGTCCTGCTTGCGCGAGGGCGTACGCACTCGAAGCTTGGCGATGAACTGGTCGGCGACGGCGGCCTCCTTCTTCGGGTTCAGAACACCGAAGGGCGAGAAATGCCGGCGCGAGGAGATCGCGATATTTTCCTCGATCGAGCGGCCCTGAATGATGCCGTCGAACTTGCGGTCCTCCGGGCAGAGAACCATGCCGGCATTGATCGCCGCCTTCGGATTGTTGGGAGAAACAGCAACGCCATCGATCGCAACACTGCCCTGATGACGGCGGTCGGCGCCGTAGAGCAGGCGCGCCATTTCGCTTCGCCCGGCACCGATCAGGCCGAAGAAGCCGAGGATTTCGCCCTTGCGGACGGAAAAGCTGATGGGGTTACGGAGCTTCGAGCCGGCGAGGTTCTTGACCTCAAGACGCGTCTCGCCAAGCGGGCGCTCGCGCCAGCCCCAGATATTGTTGATCTCACGCCCCACCATTTCGGCGATGATCTGCTCGCGCGTCGTCTCGGCGACTTTTGGATGGTGGGCGGCAAGCTTGCCGTCACGCAGGACGGTCAGGCTGTCGCAGAGCCTGAAGATCTCGTCGAGGCGATGAGAGACATAGAGGATAACGATGCCCTTGGCTTTCAGCTTGCCGATCAGGGAAAACAGGATTTCGCTTTCGCGCGAGGATAGCGACGAGGTCGGCTCGTCGAGCGCGATGACGCGCGCATCGAGCATGACGGCCTTGGCGATCTCCACCATCTGGCGGGCGCCGATCGAAAGAGAAGACACCTTTGCCGTGGGATCGACGTCGATGCCGATCTCGTCGAGCCTGGCGCTCACCGTCTCGATCAGCGTCTTGCCGTTGATGACGCCGGCCTTGCCTGGAAAGCGACCAAGCCAGAGGTTTTCGGCAACCGTCAGTTCCGGAACGAGCTGAAGTTCCTGATGGATGACGATGACGCCGGCGTGGAAGGCATCGCGGACGGAGCTGTATTTCTGCTCGAGGCCATCGATGAGAATGCTGCCTTCGTCGGCTGACTGGTCGCCCGAGAGAACGCGGATCAGGGTGGACTTGCCGGCGCCGTTTTCGCCCATCAACCCGTGCACGGCACCCTTGTCGACGCCGAAGGAGACGTTGGAGAGCGCCTGGACGCCCGGATAGCCCTTGGAAATGGTCTTGAATTCGAAGAAAGCCATCATCGCTCCGTCGAGAATATGCCCGGCGGCCGAAAATGCCGCCGGGATGAAATCGCCAGGGGAGGATGACTATTCGATGCCGAGGTCCTTGCGAACCTTTTCATAATCGCCGCGCAACGCCAGGGAACCCGAGGTCAACGTCACCTTTGCCGGCTCCTTGCCGTTGGCGATCCAGTCATACATGTCGAGCGCGGTCTCATAGCCGTGGCGCTTCGGCGAGATAATGACCGTGCCGAAGAAGCCGGTGGCCGAGGGCTTCTTGAACTCGTTGATCGCCGATTCCGCACCGCCGATACCAACGCCAATCATGTTGTCGGTGGGGATACCGACCGATTCCGAGGCACGCACGGCGCCGAGCACGGCCTCGTCGTTAAGGCCGAAGGCGACCCAGTATTTCACGTCGGCATGCTTGTTGAGAACGGTCGTCGCGGCGTTGAGCGCTGCTTCCGTATCGGTCTTTGCCTGCGGCGCGTCATAGATATTTTCAGCCGGGAAGCCGGCGGCCTTCAGCACCGAGATCGCGCCTTCGACGCGATCGACGGCGGTCGGGAGCTGGTCATAGGAGACGCGGATTGCGCCGACATTCTTCATGTCCCAGCCGCGCTTCTTCATTTCGTCGACGATTGCCTGGCCAACGCCTTCGCCGATCTTGGTAGCGGAAATTCCCATATGCGGCACGTCTTCCAGCGGCTTGCCATCGGCACCGACCAGACGGTCGTCGACCGTCATCAGCTTAAGCTGGTTGGCGGCGGCCTTGGCGACGATGCCGGGGCCGAGCTTGACGTCAGGCGTGCAGATGATGAAGCCCTGAGCGCCCTGCGCACCGAGATTGTCGATCGCCGACTGGACCTTCTCACCATCTTCGGCACCGATCTTGACGACGGTGAAACCCTTTTCCTTGGCGGCCTGGTCGGCGAATTTCCATTCGTCCTGGAACCAGGGCTCTTCCGGCTGCTTCACGATGAAACCGATCTTGACATCCTCCGCCAGGACGGAGCCGGCGGCCAGAACGGCAAAGGCGCCAGCGAGGATGGCTGCTTTGAAGAAGCGCATAATCTCTCTCCCTAAAATCTCGATCTGCCGCTCACTCGGCAGCAGCCATTGAATAAAAAGAAACATCATACCAGTCAAGATTTGTGTATGATTATTTATGCGATTCAGCGGGTGAAAAGCCGACTAAATTCGTATTGGCGCGGCTCAACTCGTCGAAATCACCAGAAACTTAGGCTCGAACGCCACCGGGTATGCAAAATAAATCCTATCTATATTGACAATCAATCGACCGATTATAGGGTGCCGCCTCAGTCCGGATCAGCCTCGATCCGTGGGGAAGGCATTGTTTCATGGCGATCATCGATTTGCAGGACGGTGCACTTTCGGCCCGTCTCTCGACGGCCGGCGGTGTGCTCCTTGATTTCTCCTGGATGCGGGATGGCCGGAAAATTCCGCTTCTGAGGCCGGCAGCCGATGACGTCGATGCACTGTCGTCGGCCTGCTATCCGCTCGTGCCCTTCGGCAATCGGATGAGGAACAATCGCTTCAGTTTCGAAGGACGCGACTACAGCCTTCAGCCGAACACGTTCTGGGACCCACACTACCTCCACGGAGATGGCTGGCTTGCCGACTGGGCGCTTCTTTCCGAGAGTGCCACAGAGGCTGAGCTCGGTTTCCGCCACCGGGCGGACGGTTCGCCCTACAGTTATAAGGCGAAGCAGAGCTTCAGATTGTCGGGCAAGGGGCTAAAGCTGCATATGAGCGTGGAGAATACCGGTGAGGCCGCCCTGCCCTTCGGGCTCGGCTGGCATCCGTTCTTTCCGCTAACGGAACAGACGACGCTTCTTGCCAAGGCACAGCGCTTCTGGACCGAGACGGAGGGCTGGCTGCCAGGCGAACCGGCCGAGATCCCTGCCGATCTCGATTTCTCGCAGCCCGCGCCCCTGCCGCGGCGCTGGATCAATAACGGCTTCGAGGGCTGGAGCGGTAATGCGCGCATTACCTGGCCCGAGAGCCGTGCCGCGCTTGACCTGGCGGCAGACCCGATCTTCCGCCACGCGGTCGTCTTCCTGTCGGACGAGCGCTTCGACCCCGGATTCCGCCAGGATTATTTCTGCTTCGAACCGATGTCCCATCTCGCCAACGGGCATAATCTTCCCGGATTGGGCGATCTCAAGGTCTTGCAGCCGGGCGAAAGCTTGGAAGGCTCGATCCGCCTGCAGCCGCAGGCCATATCCTGATCACAAGAGAACGAGCGTAAAGAGGAGACAGACGATGACAAACCGCCTTTCCGGAAAACGGGTCTTCATCACGGGTGCCGCGCAAGGGATCGGAAAGGCGATCGCTGAAGCATATGCCGCCGAGGATGCCCGCCTCTTCCTCGTCGACCGCGATGAAACGCTGCTCGAAGAGACAGCCGCAGCACTCGCATCAAAGGGCACTGTACTTGGCTTTCAGGCGGCCGACATCAGCGATGCTTCGGCTATAGAGGCGGCCGTTGGCAAGGCGGAAGAGCAGATCGGCAGCATCAATGCCCTCGTCAACAATGCCGGCGTCAACGTCTTTGCCGAACCCTTGCAGACGACGGACGAAGAGTGGCAGCGCTGCTTCGACATCAATCTCAAGGGCGCCTGGCACTGCTGCCGTTCGGTTCTGCCGTACCTGATTTCGGAAGGCGGCGGGGTGATCCTCAACATCGCATCGACGCACGCCTTCACCATCATTCCCCACACCTTCCCCTACCCGCTCGCCAAACATGCGCTGCTCGGCATGACCAAGTCTCTCGGCATCGAATATGCCCCCCAAAACGTGCGGGTAAATGCGATTGCTCCCGGCTACGTCTCGACCCAGAAGGTCATCGATTACTGGAACAGTTTCCCTGATCCGGAAAAGGCCAAGGCCGATACGATGAAGCTGCATCCTGGTGGGCGTATCGCCACGCCGCAGGAAATCGCCATGGCCGCAGTCTTCATGATCTCGGACGAATGCAGCTTCATGAATGCCACTTGCCTGACGATCGACGGCGGCTTGAGTGTCATGCAGCACCAATAATAGCGGGCCTTTTCTCCTCTCTCTGGCCTCAGAGCGCGGGCGCTCACACCCATTGTCTAGTTTTTGCGCAGCAGCATTACTTGACACAATTTTGGGCGATCCATAGAGTTTTATCCATCTGGTAAAAAAGAGGGGAACTCATGAAAAATCAGATCACTATCTCCCGCCGCACGGTGCTCGCCTCCGGCATGGCACTCGGCGCGACCGCCTTTGCACCCAGGCTCTGGGCGCAGGAAAAACTCAAAGTTGCCGGCATCCATGCCTCGCCGGTGGAAAATGCCTGGAATTCCTGTCTGCACAAGGCGCTGCAGGATGCCGCTTCCGAAGGCGTGATCGAGTATGTCTTCTCGGAAGGCGTTTCGGGCACCGACTATCCCCGCGCTATGCGCGAATATGCCGAACAGGGCAACGCGCTGATCGTCGGCGAGGCCTATGCCGTAGAGCGGGAAGCCCGCCAGGTTGCTGCCGATTATCCGAAAACCGCCTTCATGCTGGGTTCGAGCGGCGAAGCATCGGGCGACAATTTCGGCGTCTTCGGCACCTGGAACCATGACGGCGCCTATCTCGCCGGCATGCTCGCCGGTAAAATGACGAAGTCCGGCATCGTCGGCTCGGTCGGCGCGCTGCCGATCCCCGAGGTCAACATGCTGATGAATGCCTTTGCCGCCGGCGTGAAGGAAGTCCGCCCGGACGCAAAGCATCTGGTCGCGTTCATCGGTACCTTCTTCGATCCGCCGAAGGCGCGCGAAGCGGGCCTCGCCCAGATCGATGCCGGCGCCGACATCCTGTTCGGCGAACGTATCGGCACGGCGGACGCCGCCAAGGAGCGCGGCATCAAGTCCGTCGGCTCGCTGATCGACTATACGCCGCGTTATCCGGACACCGTCTTTGCCAACGCCATCTGGGGCTTCCGTCCGATCCTCAATGCCGCGATCGCCGATGTGAAGGCCGGCAAGCCGACCGGCAACAATTACACGCGCTTCGGCCTGATGAAGGAAGGCGGCAGCGATATCGTCTACGTCAAGGGCGTCGCACCGGCGGACGCCGAAGCGGCGATGGAGGCCAAGCGCGCCGCCATCAAGTCCGGCGCCTTCGAAGTGCCCATCATGCCCGAGGAGCCGAAATAAGCCGGCAGCCGCATGAACGGGTCTGATGCAAGCAAGGGCTCGATACCGGGTGGCGACGCGATAGCGCTCGCCGCCCGGATCAGGAGCGGTGCACTTGGTTGTGCCGAGGCGATGAAGCAGGCGATTTCAGCCGCCAGGGCCAACGAGGCGCTTGGCGCGATCTGTCATATCGACGAAGCGCTAGGCACGGCGGATGCCGCTGCGCTCGATCGCGAATTCAGAAACAATCCCGCCACTTTCTCCGCCCGGCGCTTTGCCGGCGT
>UCCS01000064.1 GCA_900470965.1 Hyphomicrobiales bacterium | reverse complement strand
CGCGCGGCAGCGTAGCCAGGATCCTCCATCCATGCAGTCTGGCGCCCGCTCCTTCTCAGCATGGTTCTCGCCAGCATGTCGATCGCCGCGCGTGTGGAGGGCATGATCATGACCTGCTCCGGCTCGGCGACCACGCCGCGCGTCGCAGAAATATGCCCAAGAATGGCTTCGCGCAGCTCGCGGATACCAGTCGGGTTCTCATAGCCGAGATGATGGATGCGCAGCGAGCGGCTGCGTGCGGCGAGATGACGGCTCCAGGCGGCATGCGGGAAATCCGATACATCGGGCACACCGGGCCGGAACAGGCCACGATAGGAAGGCTGGTCCGATCTTTTTTCCTCAACAGGAGCGCGGTCGTCCTTTTGGTGCTCGGGTCGCATGCGTTCAAGCGCGGCAACCCGGGTCGCAGCACCGGCAGACGCCTCGATATAACCTTCGGATCTCAGGCGGTCATAGGCCTCTACCGCCGTGGAGCGTGCAACACCGAGCGAAGCCGCAAAGGCACGGGTCGATGGCAGCTTATGGCCGGCCGGAAGCTGGCCGAGCAGGATACGATCGCGCAGGCTTCGATAGATCTGTCCGGTCAGGTCACCGCCGTTTCGATCGAGGCTCAGCCATGTGGGTGCCGATGTCATGCGTCAACTGGTCTGCCAGAAAGTTCAAAACTGGACTTTTACTCCAGTCCATTTGCAAGGCAAGAGCAGTCGGAGTTCAATGCATAAGCTCAATGGAATGACGGATATGACAAAAGATCTTGCCGACTGGAAGGGTGTTGCCCGCCCCGCCCGCGCCCCGATTGAAGGCCGCTACACCCGTCTGGAACCGCTGGACGCCGCAAAGCACGGCGCCGATCTGCTCCGCTCGGCGCAGCAACCGGGCGCGGAGGACCGCTTCCGCTATCTCTTCGAAGCAGCACCGGCTGATATGGCAGCCTTCACGCCCTGGCTGGAAAGGTCCGTCGCAAGCGAAGACCCTTTGTTCTTTGCCGTCATCGACAAGGCAACGGGACGCGCCGAGGGCCGGCAGGGACTGATGCGCATCGATACCGCCAATGGTGTCATCGAGATCGGCAATATCCTCTGGGGACCTGATATCGCCCGCAAGCGCGTGGCGACCGAAGCGCTCTATCTCTGCGCCGATTATGTCTTCGACACGCTCGGCTACCGACGCTTCGAATGGAAGTGCAACAATCTCAACGAACCGTCCAAGCGCGCGGCACAACGCTTCGGCTTCGCCTTCGAAGGCATCTTCCGCCAGCACATGGTGCAGAAGGGCCGTAATCGCGATACCGCCTGGTTTGCCATGACGGACGGCGACTGGCCAAAGCTGAAGGCCGGCTATGAGGCATGGCTGGCGCCCGAAAACTTCGATGCCGAGGGACAGCAGAAGAGCAAGCTCAGCTTCTAACGAGATCTAAAGCGTGCCGCGATCTTTCAGATGCGCTTGTCACGCTTTAGACTTTTGTTTTCGCATGTCGTTACCGCAAAACCGCTGCACACTTTTGCGCGACGTGCTTTGAGCGGCGGCAATTAAAAAGCCGCCGCCCCGATGACAATAACTTCATTGCTACCAATATGTTCATGGGTCCCAATTGAGGTTAAGGGTTGGGCCTTTCACGCAAAGCACGAAGTTATTCTGTCAGGAGCTCACATGACCAGTTCGTCCGAGTATACGCCCCCCAAGATCTGGACCTGGGACAAGGAAAGCGGCGGCCAATTCGCCAGCATCAACCGCCCGATTGCCGGGCCGACCCGTGAAAAAGAGTTGCCGGTCGGCCGTCACCCGCTGCAGCTTTATTCGCTTGGAACACCGAATGGCGTGAAAGTGACGATCATGCTGGAGGAGTTGCTGGCGCTTGGCCATAGCGGCGCGGAATATGATGCCTGGCTGATCAGGATCGGCGATGGCGACCAGTTCAGCAGCGGGTTCGTCGAGGTCAACCCAAACTCCAAGATCCCGGCACTGATGGACCGCAGCGGCGAAAAGCCGGTGCGCATCTTCGAATCCGGCGCAATCCTCACCTATCTCGCGGAAAAATTCGGCGCCTTCCTGCCGACCGACCCGGCCAAGCGCGCCGAATGCTTCTCCTGGCTGTTCTGGCAGGTCGGCAGCGCGCCCTATCTCGGCGGCGGCTTCGGCCATTTCTATGCCTATGCGCCGACGAAGATCGAATATGCGATCAACCGTTTCGCCATGGAGACCAAGCGCCAGCTCGACGTGCTCGACCGGCGCCTGGCCGAAAGCGAATATATCGCCGGCGACGAGTTCACCATCTCCGACATGGCGATCTGGCCCTGGTATGGCGGCCTCGTGAAGGGCTGGATGTATGGTGATTCCGCCGAATTCCTGCAGGTGCAGGAATACAAGAACATGAAGCGCTGGGCCGACCTGATCGGCGAACGCCCGGCCGTCAAGCGCGGCCGCATGGTCAACCGCGTCAGCGGCGAGCTCTCCAGCCAGCTCCACGAACGCCATGACGCCAGCGACTTCAACACGAAGACGCAGGACAAGCTGCAGCCAGCCGGCTGACGACATCAGAAAGGCGGGCTCGCCGTTACGACGGCGTGCCTGCCCCTGCCAAAAAACGGCGCCAGGCCGAAATCGCAAATTTTCCCACTAAAAATTATGGGTTTTTAAGCGAACTGTACCGAATCCGGCAAAAGTGCCCTCGCCTCATTCTTCCAGTCTTGCTGAAATGCCCAAGCTCTCCTGCCACCTTTCGGAGAGCTTTCCCCATCTACCCCGCCGAAAGCCACCGGCGGGGCTTTTTATTTCAAGCATCTGGGAAATCTCTTGGCCGTGTCAGAGCGGGCTGACGCCAACATCACATTCATAGCTCAGGTGAAAAAGCTTTCGCTCTAACGCCACTTCGGCTGAGGCGTGGAAGTGTTCGCCTGGATCTCGTGGAGTGGCGCCCGATGGCCCAGGAGCTTCTTCAGCTTCTTCTCCTCGGCCGGGCCTATCCCGAATTTTCGGCAATGCTCGGTGATATCCTGATCTTTCGGGCCGGGGATTCGAACTTGTCGATTGTTCATCTTCTTCATTGACGCTTCCTCCTCCGAAGGAAACCAGCTTAGCGCCAATTTGTTCGTTAGCAACATCTAAAATTTAACGTTGTGGCTATTTCAAATCGGTGGGCGGAGGAGGAAACAGAGCCTGTCGGACTCCGGTGAATACCGGCGCCAGTGAGGTCGGCCTTGCTGATCCTGATGCCGGTGACCCTTAGGTTGGGCGATTTTGGACAATGGCGTAAAGCCGGCCGCGACCAGCTGGGGCTACCGCGGATCGGTGGTGACCGACATGAACAGCCGTGTCGTTAGCTGGGCCACCAGCAATCTGAACTTCGCCGTTCAGACCGTCGGCTATTGGGATCGCCGCGGGAAGGACGATTGAAGCGGCGGGCTTCGACCCGCTCTATCAATCAGCTTTGCAAAGTGCTCCCGCCATATAGACCATATTCCTCGTGGCAAACTTCGGAGCGATTCTCAGGAGTTTTTGGCGAATTTGGTACTTTAGCCATCCCTTTGCCCGTCCAGCCAAGTACTGTTCGTATTGAATGTCGTGGGCAAAAACCATTAGACGCTCGACCTTAAGGCCACACGTCTTCAGCAAGTTCTCGAAGGAGCCTGGCGTATAAAAGTTGATATGGCCGTAGGGGCCGGATTCTCGGATAGACTTCGAAAGATCGTTGGTAAGTTCAAGCGGCACCTCGACATAGAGGTTTCGACTGACACGTTTGGCCTCCCGCAGAAACATCCGTTCATGCTCGACATGTTCGAGAACGTGGATTGCCAGACCCAAGTCGAATGTCTTGTCTGGATGTGGGATTGAATAGCCGTCGAATTGGTCGACCGCTGCCAGAGCTTCGATCTGGCGTGCCCGTATGGCCTCTATACCTGATCGAGATAGCTCCACTGCCGCGAAACGATTGGCAAAGCCATTGTCGGCAAGTTCCGAAAGAACCGCGCCCTCGCCTGCGCCGATATCGATGATTGATTGGAAGCTCTGATCTGCTGCAACTTGCTTGATGTGTCCAACGGACTGCTTCGCGGCGATTGCGCGTTTCTCAGCGACTTCGCCGTCAGTATAATAGTCCGAATACATTTCGATTATTTCAGCGCTGCTGATCATCCCCGTTCCTCCCCAAGGGGATTATGCGCACCCAACACGCATTAGCAAGTTAGAATTTTCTAAATACACACCAAAGTTGCGTCGGCTATCGCGCGACCGATCGTCATTTCTTGATACGCGGGGCAGATCCGTGCCGGCAAAGGGGTGGCGTTCGGGTTGCCTATTCCCGCCGGAGCATCCTGTGGATGGCAACCCAGAGCGAAAAAGTACCTTGGGCGATATCGCAATACTCAGCGGCTTCCTTGCGACCAAAGAGGCGTGGCTCAGTAGTCATCTAAAATCTCTCATCAAAACACGTTGAGGCTTTTGCCGCCGGCGCGAACGCCGAAAGCATATTTTTCCATGTCTCCTCAGTGTGGTGATGTGCGGGTTGGTGACCCGCTGTTAGAAGTGATTGAAGCGAAATAGAGCGGTCAAGTGTTCGTGATGGCTCTCGCATCCGTCTGAGGGAGCGACATTTTGCGTCCAGGCGCTTTGCCACGGGAAGGTGACCATGATGAGCAGAATTCGGACACTGATAATAGGCGTTACGTTGATCGGGCTGACCACTCTAGCCTCAGCGTGCACGACGCACCAAACCTCAAATCGTGCCGATTTCCAGTATCAGCCCAGGACTTCCGTGAATCCTGCCTGTAGCCAGGGCTTCAGGCCGACCAACGCGCTGTCCTGCAGCTATTGAAGATGAAGCGGTCAAGCCGGGTGGCGAAGTTGAACGCCGGGGCCGTTGCCGTTCGAGTCGATGAAGATAATGCCGGCAGCTTCGAGGGCGTACTTTACAGCCTGAAGTGTGCCGATGCGTGGATCGGACTCGCCCCGCTCGATGTTCTTGACGCTCATCTCCGACAGCTTTGGCCGCTGGCATCGACTAGGCGCCAAATATGTCGCCGAGTACAACGGCAAGCCGCCCGATCCGAAACGTGCGTTCAGGAACCTCGTGGATGTCGTGATGGGCGATGATGCGAAAGGCGTTGTCAGGCACACGCTGTGGCACCCGGCCGCCACCTGGCTAATGCAAGCCGCGGCCGATAAGTGGAAAGCTTCGGGCTCACTTAGACATGACCCTTAGACGCCCGAGAAAACCTACGGCCATCAGCATCCCGATCATCAAGCAAATATCGGTGCAGCATTCACCACTGGCCGCGCAGGAAGAAGAAGTGACCATTCATTGCCGCAATCGTTGCCGCGAATTTTCATGCAGCAAAGCCGGAAAAGAAAAAAGCCCGCAGAAGCGGGCTTTTCGGCTGGTCGGAGTGGAGTGATTCGAACACTCGACCCCCACGTCCCGAACGTGGTGCGCTACCAGACTGCGCTACACTCCGTGACCAGCGGCGCCTCTATAGACCGGCCTATCATGTTGCGCAAGCGCCAAAATTCAAAAAGTCGTCTGATTTTTTGACAGGCTAATGACAGCACCTTCCGGCCGGCCATGCAGCAAAAAGCCACACCTCCGGCAAATTGTTCACAAGCGCCGAACAGGCAATTTTCTTTTGCCGGGTTACGCGCTAAAGGGCTTGGCGGGACAGGCGAAACCGCCGTGAAGGCGGCTTCGCAGCCACTGGCTAGATATCAGGGACGACACGATGAAATTCCGCACCATGACCGGGGCCGCCGCGCTTGCGATTGCGCTTGCCGGATGCACCACCATACCCACTCCCGGCGATCCGATCGAAGCACGCTGGGTCGGCCAGTCGGCCGGCAAATTCTTTGCCGCCTACGGCCCGCCGCTTAGCGACCGCGACGAAGGCTCGTCGACGATCTACAGCTGGAAGGGCGGCTACAAGACGGTGCGCGTTCCCGCGAAATATGCCGAAGGCGCCGATGGCAAGCGCGGCAAGCAGGTTGCGAGCGCCCGCACGCTCTACCTGCGCTGCCAGGCCGAAATCACCACCAATTCCGACTACACGATCCGCGACATCCGTACCGTGAACGATATTCCGGGCGTGAACGGCCCTTCCTATTGCGCAGAATTCCTGGCGCCGGAACAGAAGTAACGCGGTCTGTCAGAGATACAGATACAGGCGGCCATAAGCCGCCTGTATCATTTTCAGAGATCATCGCTGGGCCGTTCAACCGGCGAAGACTGGCTTTATGCCGCCTGCTCCGGCTGCGCCGCGGTTTCGGCCATTTTGCGCGCCGTCACAAAATCCACCTTGCCCGATCCGAGCACCGGCACCGCGCCGATGTTGACCTCGGCCGGCACCATCATATCCATGGCACCCTTCGATTTGGCGAAAGCAAGGAACTCGGCGCGAGTGGCAGTCGGCGCATCGGTCAAAAGAACGAGCCGCTCGCCCTTCTTTGCGTCCGGGATCGAGGAGACGACCGAAAGTGCGCCCGGCCATAATTCCGCAGCAAGGGTCTCGACGGCAGCAAGCGATATCATCTCGCCGCCGATCTTTGCAAAGCGCTTGGCGCGGCCACGGATCTTGACGAAACCGTCCTCATCAATGGTGACGATGTCGCCAGTATCGTGCCAGCCATCGACGAGCGGTTCGAGCACACCGGGATTTTCGGCGCGCAGATAACCAGCCATGACATTGGCGCCGCGAACGACGAGCCGGCCGCCCTCATCGATGCCAGGGACCGGTTCGAGCTTCCATTCCATGCCCGGCAGGATTTTGCCGACCGTGCCCGACTTGTTGTACATCGGCGTGTTGATCGAAATGACCGGCGCGGTCTCGGTGACGCCGTAACCTTCGAGAATGCGCAGGCCGAATTTCTCCATATAGGTGGTGCGGGTCGAGGCCTTCACCGGCTCGGCGCCGGAGAAAATATAGCGGATAGAGCGGAAATCATAAGGGTGCGCTGTCCGGCTGTAGCCGTTGAGGAAGGTGTCGGTGCCGAAGATGATCGTGGCGTTCGAGACATAGATCAGTTCCGGCACGATGCGATAATGCAGCGGCGAAGGATAGAAATAGACCGGCACGCCCGAGATCAGCGGCAGAACAGTGCCGGCCGTCAGGCCGAAGGAATGGAAGACGGGCAGGATGTTGAACACCTTGTCGCCACTATGAAAATCGATGCGAGCGGCGGCCTGGGCGGCGTTCGACAGGATGTTGCGATGGGTCAGCACCACGCCCTTGGGCGTGCCCTCCGAACCAGAGGTGAAAAGGATGACGGCCGGATCATCCGGCTGGCGTTTCACCAGCGGCCTTGCCTTGTGCAGATAGCCTCTGATCTTGCTGACCAGACCGATTTCGGCACGCAGATCATCAAGCCAGACGATCTTCACCTGCTTTTCCATCTCCTCGATGACAGGGCCGAGCTTGGCCTGCGCCACGAAGGCGCGGGATGTGAGGACATGCTTCACTTCCGCCGCCTTACACGCGGACAGGATATTGGCCGCACCGGCGGTGAAATTCAGCATGGCCGGCACCTTGCCTGCCGTCATTACACCGAGAAGGGTGGCCGCGGCACCATTGGCGTTCGGCAACATGACGCCGAGATTGCGTTCCGGGAATAGGGTGCGGAACTTCGCGCCGAGCACGGCAGCACCCGTCAGCAGCTTGCCGTAGGTGAGCTTGCCGGTGACCGGATCCTCGACGGCGAGCTTGCTCATGCCGAATTCGTGGCTTGCCTCAATGATGCGATCAAGGACGGTCGAGGACGTATCGGCGGTCCTGAACATCAGGTTCGACATGACCTGATAGAGGGCAGCGCCCGCCACCGTGCGGCGCCTGCGACCCTTGAGTTCAGGCGGGACTTCCAGCTTCACCGGTTCGAGAATGGTGACCTTGACCTTGGGAAACAGCCGGCGGCGGATCTTGCCGTTATCAAGATAGGAGAGATAGCTCTTCTCCAGGCCGTCGATCCGCACAGGCACGACCATCGATCCCGTCTTGTCCGCGACCATGGCGGCACCGTCATAGACCTTCATGAGCGTGCCGGTCACCGTCAGGCGTCCCTCGGGAAAGATGCCGATCGGGCTGCCGTCCTGTACCACCTTGATCAGCGAACGCGTCGCCATCGGCTTGGTCGGATCGAGCGGTAGGAATTTGCACATCTTCAGGAAAGGTCTGACCCACCACGCCTGGGCGATCTTGTAGTCGACCGCAAAGACCGGTTCCTCCTCGGTGATGGCGAGTGCCAGCGCGCCATCGAGCAGGCTGACGTGATTGAGCGCGATGATCGGTGCGCGACCTGCCTTCTTGATATTTTCGAGCCCTTCGACCTCCAGCCGCATGAAGGCGCGGAACAGGATCGAGACGAAATCGCGGAAGGGATTGGTCGGCAGCGTCTTCAGCATCAGCCAGGCAACGGCGAAATTGATGATGCCGAGGCCGATGAGGATCTCAGGAATGGAGGCGCCCAGGGCCTGGACCGCGGCAACGACACCGAGGCCGACCGTGATGAAGAGAGCCGACAGGACATTGGCAGCGCCGATAACGCGGGCGCGGTGGTCTTCATGCGCCCAGGTCTGCAATGCAGCGAATGTCGGTACGGCAATGAAGGCGCCGGAGATCGCCATCCCGGCGAGATCGATTGCGACGCGAATGGTGTTCTGGCCCGTGAAGAAGGTGAGAATGGTCGTCGCATGGCCGGTCGATTGCAGACCCCAGAGGTTCCAGGCGAGATCGAGGCTGAAGATGGCGAGCAAGGCCGTGCCGATCGGCGCCGGCAACAACACGATGCGACCCGACGACATCCAGGCAGCGATTGCCGAACCGATAGCGACGGCGACGGCAAAGACCGTCAGATAGGCCGGCACGACGATTTCCGAACCACCAAGCAACTCGGTGACCATGGTCGGCAGGATGGACAGGACGAAGGCGCCAACCAGCCAGAACCAGCAATTCATCAGCGCCGAACGCCAGAGGCGCTTGTCGCTGCGGATTTCCATGACGAGATTGTAGCTGGAGCGGATGACGTTGGTGTCGATCTTGAGATCGGGAGCCTTGGAGCCGGTTGCCGGGATCATCCGGCTGACAAGCCAGCAGATCACCGAAAGCCCTATCATCATCGTGCCGAAGACGAGGACATTGTCGCCGCCGGAAAAGGCGAACGCGCCAACGATCGTGCCGGCAAGGATAGCAATGAAGGTGCCGCCTTCGATCCAGGCATTGGCCTTCGGCAGGTCGCGGCGCTCCAGATGGTCGGGCAGGATGCCATATTTGATCGGTCCGAAAAGCGCAGAGACGACGCCAAAGCCAAACAGCGCCGCCATCAGTGTCCAGATGGACGAGAATGCAAGACCGACGATGGCAAGAGCGGCGACCGCGATCTCGCATCGTTTCAGAAGTTCGGCGATCCGTGCCTTGTCGTGCTTGTCGGCGAGTTCGCCGCCGATGGCCGAAAGCAGCAGAAACGGTATGATGAGGATGACGCCGGCGAGCGTGACGAGTGCCGCGCCTTCATTGGCCGACATCTGGAACAGGATCAGGAACACAAGGGTGTTCTTGAGAAAGTTGTCATTGAAGGCGGTCAGGAATTGCGTCCAGAACAACGGCGCGAATTTCCTCGAAGTCATCAGGCTGCGTTGCATGGGCTGGCTCCTTGTGCGATCCACAGACAAGGCCATAGAGTTGTTACGCAAAAGTTGAGCGCGATAACAACTCTATGGTGTAGTTAAAGAAGATCAATCTTCACCGTTACGATTGAACTTGACGAGCAGCTTCTCCGTGCGAGCGTCTTCGACCTTGCGGATCAGCTTTTCGGATTCGGCATTGTCGCGCAGTGTCTTGGTGATATTCACCGTCGTCTGCACCAGCATCAGAATGCCCATCGCCAGATAGCCTTTGCCCCAGAGATCGAGCGGCATCATATAGAGGCCGAGAGCCAGCATGAAGGCTGCTGCACCGAAAGAGATGTAGGAGAAGCTGACCCAGCTGGCGGAATGTTTCTGGAAACTATCGTTCATTGTCGTGATTCCCTCAGGTTTGATGATGTGAAGTTTAAGCGGCGGGGTTGATGCGGCTGCGCAGGCGAGCGAGCACGTCATCGGCGGAGGAGCGCAGCGGCGCGCCGCATCCGGCATTGGCAAGCTTCTCGATGATGCCGGCGGGAGCAGTTGATGTCTCCATCGCCTTCAGGGCCGAGGCCGTCATCTCATTCTGGTTCTGGCGGATGCGAAGGCGCGCAAGGGTCTCCTCCGCATCGTCAAGCGTCGCAAGACCTGGACCGGCCACGGTGACATCGAGCTTCTGCGCCTCTTCGGTGGCGCGGGCCAGGCGCTCGCCACGCTGGAGTTCCTGCAGCCGCGTTTCTGAGACGCGGACAATTCCCTTCAGTTTGTCGATTGCAGTGGTGAACTGGGCCTGGGCCTTTTCGGATTGATCGCGCTCGGCTTCAAGATAGGCGATCGCTTCGGCGGCCTCCCGGGCCAGTCCTTCATTGCCCTTGGCAAGTGCAGCGGAGGCGCGGGTTTCGAGATCGTCGATCCGGGAGATGATCGTTGCGTGCTGGATCCGCTCCTGCTCGTTTTGGGCAATGGCGATCGCCACACTGCGACGGGCCGACTGGATCGATTGTGCGGCATCGCGAATCTGCTGGGCGAGCAGAGGCACGGCATTGCGGTCCGCGAAGGCCTGTTCGGCATCGTGAGCCCTGCCCCGCAGCAAAGTCGAAATCAGTTTGAACATTTCCTTCCTCCGGTTTATGAACGTTGTTCACGAGTTGAGTTATGGCAGAATCGTGAACGGTGTTCAAGAATAATTTTGAACACCGTTCACAAAATCGAAGCGAGATCGTTAATGGCCGGCAAAAGAGAAGAAAAACGCGAGGATCTGAAGGCACGGCTGATCGATGCGGCGCGAAATCGGATTGCCCAGGAAGGGCTCACCAATCTCAGGGCGCGCGACATCACACAGGATGCCGGGTGTGCGCTCGGTGGGCTCTATACGGTCTTCGCCGATCTCTCCGAACTCGTCATCCACGTGAACTCCACAACGCTAAAGGCGCTGGAGGCAAGGCTGACACTACCCGAAACCAGGGACAGGACGCCGACAGACCGGCTGCGTAAGCTGGCGCAGGGATATTTAAGTTTTGCGGTCGAAAACCGAAATCTCTGGAAGGCGCTGTTCGACCACTTTCCGCCTGAAACCAGCCCGACGCCGCAATGGCATCTCGACGAGCATCTCTTCCTGATGGACGTGATCGCCGACCCGCTTGCCGAACTGCAACCCGATATGCCGGCCGAAGACAGAGCCATCCGCGCCCGCACCCTGTTCGGCGCCGTTCACGGCGTCGTCAGCATCAGTCTCGAAGGCCGCTTCGTCGGCCTGCCCCCCGAGCGTCTTGCGCGCGAGGTAGATGAGCTTGTGCTGACTATTGCCGCAGGGGCAGCGAACAGGTGAACGGGTTGTCCGAGAGATGTGGCTGGGGCGCCTGGATTCGAACCAGGGGATGGCGGTACCAAAAACCGCTGCCTTACCGCTTGGCTACGCCCCACCAGAGCTGAAGCGAATGCCGCTTCGCCAAAACGTGGCCTGATTAGCAAAGGACTGTCTGCGCCACAATCACTAAGTTCACTGCGACGTCATATTTGTATGCGCTGTCACGTCGGCATGGTAGGACTTCAAGCATCGACACAGCCAATGGAGACACCGTTGAGCCAATATCGCGCCCGTCCGCCGGCGCTTGCGACGCTGATCCTCGATGATGCCGTCGTGCGCATCACCCAGTGGGATTTCGAGCCGGGTGCCGATACCGGCGTTCATACACATGGGTTCGGCTACGTGGTCGTGCCGATGACCGACTGCCAGTTCCTGATCGAGGATGCCGAGGGAAGCCGGCGGGTGGATATCGCCAAGGGCGCTGCCTATCGCCGCGAGGCCGGCACCGAGCACAATGTCGTCAATGCGGGCGACCAGCCCATGTCCTTCATCGAGATCGAATATAAATAGACATGTCTGGCGCGAACTTCGATCTTTTCTTCGATCCGGCTTACGGCCGGGCGGTTCCGGTTACAGCCGGCATCCAGCGCCTGACGGCGAACAATCCGAGCCCTTTCACCTTCCGCGGCACGAACAGCTATATCGTCGGCGGCTCGTCAGTTACCGTTATCGATCCGGGGCCGGAGGATGAGGTGCATTTCGAAGCGTTGATGGCAGCGCTTTCCGGCCGGCAGGTGACGCATATTTTCGTCAGCCACACCCATCGGGACCACTCGCCGCTCGCAAAACGGCTGAAGGAAAAAACGGGAGCGTTGACGGTCGGCGAAGGCCCCCACCGTCCGTCGCGGTCGCTGCGGGAGGGCGAGATCAATCCCTTTGCGGAAAGTTCCGATATGGATTTCGTACCCGACATCGCCATCGGCGACGGAGAGACGATTTCGGGTGACGGCTGGGCGCTGACGGCGGTGCTGACGCCCGGCCACACCGCCAATCATGCGGCCTTCGCACTTGAGGGCCGCGGCATCCTGTTTTCGGCCGACCATGTGATGGCCTGGGCAACGACGATCGTGGCGCCGCCGGACGGCTCCATGGCCGACTATATGGCCTCGCTCGACAAGCTGATCGCCCGTGAGGACAGCCTGTTGCTGCCCGGCCACGGAGGGCCAGTGACGTCGCCTGCGCCTTTCCTGCGCGCGCTGAAGACGCATCGGCGCCTGCGGGAGCGCTCTATCATCGAGCGCATCCGGGCGGGGGACAGCACCATCCCTAGGATGGTCGAGGTGATATACCGCGATACCGATAAGCGGCTGCATGGTGCGGCAGCCCTTTCGGTGCTGGCACATATCGAGGACCTGATGGAGCGCGGCGAGGTAACAGCCGACAGGCCGCCTTCCCTCGTTGCGCATTATCGATTGGCAGGAGGCTGAGGATGGCCGCGCATTCGGATTACAGCTATCGCGACGACCCTTCCGTACCCGCTTTCGCGGACGACAGGCCGCTGATCCTCTTCGACGGCGAATGTGTCTTCTGCTCCGGCTGGGTGCAGTTCCTGCTGAAGCGGGATAGGGAGAAACGCTACCGCTTCATCGTCGCCCAGACGCCGCTCGGCGAGGCGCTCTATCGGCATTACGGGCTGGAGACGCGGGACTACGAGACCAACCTGCTGCTCGACAAGGGCCGCGCCTATTATAAATCCGATGCGACGATCCGTATGCTGGAGGGGCTCGGCATGCCGTGGGCTCTGGCAGGAATGTTGCGGATCGTGCCGCGTCAAATTGCGGATGTCGCCTATGGCGTTGTTGCGCGGAACAGGCTGAGGATAGCGGGGCGGCGGGAGAGTTGCATGGTGCCGACGGCTGAGGTGCGGGAGCGGTTTCTGGGGTCGTAGGTTTGGCGGTTACGGCTCTTCGCATTTTATCGGATAGTTTTGCGATAGGGGCGTTTTACTGTGCCTCACCGTATCCCGGCCCGCCGCATGACTCCGGGCGTTCGGTCTTGCAATCGATTCACTGGATCGATTGCTGCTGCTCCGCAGCACCAGACCTCACCCACCCGCAATACCCAGAAGTTCTGAATCGAGGGCACCAAGATATTGCTCGGCCTCTTCGGCGCTGAAGCCGAGGTCGTGCTGGCCGTAGCGGGAGGCAACGCGCACGTCGACGAAGGTGGTTTCGGCCTCTTCGCGCAGACGGATGATGAAGTCGAAACGCAGACCGAGGATGAAGGTGCGCGTCGTACCCTGCAGAATCACGCCATTGGCGCCGCGGATCAGCTTCGCCACATCGTCCTCATAGGGGCGCGGCGTCGGCACAGGAATGATATCGGGCGAATCGGCGACACCGCTTTCGGGCTGCGCCGGCACGGGCTTGTTTTCCAGTTCGCGGCCGGGCGTCGTGTCGCCTTCGCTTTTGGTGATGGTGATGCCGTTTTGCTTTGCGACCTTCTTGACGGCTTCGAGAACACGGTCGAGTGCGCCGTCGTAGCGGCGGCCCGTGAGTTCCGGATAGGCGACAAGCTGCCTTTCGCGGTCGGCGGGTGTGACGACGGGATCACGCGGCAGCCAGATCTGGTCTGCCTGCGGCGTCGACAGCCAGTCGGGTGCGGTGGCCGTATCCGTGGTCACGTCATAGATTGCCGGCAGAGTGAAATAGCGCTCCGCTGCAAAGGCACCGATACCGAGCGGAAAGGCAGCGTAAATGAGTGCCGCCAGCGCATTCAACCCGCCTTCGGCACCGGTCATCCAAAGGCTGCGAAGGCCGATAGCAGCCAACAGGGTCGCGAGAATCGCGCAGCCGACGGAAACGAGCAGCACCAGAATGAGATAGGGTGTCGCCAGCCCACCGAAGCGATGGGCGATCAGCACCGCGACCGAAAGCACAAGCGCAAACGCCCCGAAGTGCCGCGAAAAGCGGGCAGCGCTGGAAACGGGACGATCGAAACGGATGGCCATCAAACTTACCAGTTGGTCGGCAGCGATGCATCGAATGCATCCGCTGCCAACGACTTTTCTAGTGCAAGATTCGTTTAAATTGAAACTCTTGTCTGAGCATTGCCGAAGCAATCCACTTCAAAGGCCAAATCAAAGCGCATACGATCTCCATAAGCTATTGCTGATATGCCGTAAAAAGGCCATTCTACCGGAGTCTCATGCACTTCCCACGAAACAGGAGAGACAGATGATCTCATCCGAGACGATGGAAAGGCCGCGAGCTTCCTCGCTTGGCGGCATCGACCGCGCCGAGCCGCTGTTGCCACTGGAACTGCTCGAACTCGAACTTTCGCTGGAAGGCTATGCCGATGGCGAAGCCGGCTTCTGCGAGGTGGTGCGCAAGGCGGCTACCGAAAGCCGTGGCGAATTTCTCTTCGACCTGCCGGCAGCGGGGCTCGTTGAGGATTGCCGGCGAATCGCGGTTCTGCGCATCCCAACATCGGACAAGAAGATGCGGGTGGTTCTGGCTCTGCTCGACCAGAACGGCACGGAAATCCGCATGCAGGCGCCCGATGAGGATACCGAACATCTGGTGCGTTTCGCCGATGCCTTCATCGAGGTTCTCGAGCGGATCTGAATTCTAAAGCGCGTCGCGATCTCCAGGATTCTCTCGCTGCGCTTTAGCTCTTTGTTTTACGCATGTCGTTATCGCAAAACCGCTGCACACTCTTGCGCGACATGCTTTAATCGCGGCCTGCTGCAGCCTCCGCCAACGAGCGGAAAGGAAACTTGCGGCCGCATTCGCATTTCAGCATGAATGTTTCCTGATGGACCGAGGAGCGCTGCACGAAGAAGCCGCGTGGCAGCTGATCCACCTTAAAGTCGGGATTCTTGCGCTTGGCATCGTCGATCTCGGAGGCTTCGGCAAAACCGCTATTGCCACATTGCGGACAGGTGAGTTTCTTCGAGAATCGATCGCGGATCGCCATGGTGCTCTTTCCAGTGCTGCTGTCTTTTGCTCTTACATAGGAACGCATGGCAACGAAAGTGGAACCAAGCATGCATCCTGCCGTTCCTTCCTCAGTGAAGGAGGCGAATCATGCCGAAAAGAGATCCGATTCAGACGCCCGGCGCAAAGGCGCCGCTTGGCCCGCAACCGACCCCTGATATTCCTGACCGCACTCAGGAAAAACCGCCGCTGGCGCCGACACAGGACCCGAGCGACACGAAGAAGCCGGAAGGCCGGCCGCTTGACCCGGCGCTGCTGCCGATTGGCGACCCCGCGGGCGCGGCTTGATATCACAGTCAGGTTGACGGCGCCTGGCAGATGGATTTTCTTGGTCGGACATTCATGCTCAAGGAATAGACCGATGCGCCCATATGTTCTGCCGCTTCTTGCCGTTCTGGCCGCCGGGCTTGCCGCCTGCCAGACCCTGACGCCCGAGGAGCGCCGGGCACGTGACGAACAGACCTGCCTCGGCTACGGCTTCAAGCGCGGAACGGACGGCTTTGCCAACTGCCTGCAGCGCATCGATCTCGACCGCCGCGCCCAGGCCCGCTACGACAGCGACTGGGTTATGGCCGACATGGCCTATAATCTGAACGGTCCCTACGTTTATCCGCGCTACTATCGCTACCGTCACTGAGCGCCCGAAATCACCGCCTGCGCGGCTGCAAGCCGCGCAATCGGCACGCGAAAGGGCGAGCAGGAGACGTAGTCGAGGCCGATCGTCTCACAGAAATGGATAGAGGCGGGATCGCCGCCATGTTCACCGCAGATGCCGAGCTTCATGTCGTTTCGCGTGCGCCGGCCGCGCTCGGCAGCGATACGGATCAGCTCCCCTACTCCATCGAAATCCAAGGATATGAAGGGATCATGCTCGATGATGCCTTTGCGCTGGTAGGTCGGAATGAAGGCCGAGGCATCGTCGCGCGAAATGCCGAAGGTGGTCTGCGTCAGGTCGTTAGTGCCGAAGGAAAAGAATTCGGCTGCCTCGGCAATGACATGGGCGCGCAAAGCGGCACGCGGCAGCTCGATCATCGTGCCAACCAGATAGTCGATGCGCATCCTGGCTTCCGACATGACATCCAGAGCCACGGCATCGATCTTCGCCTTCACGTAATCGAGCTCCGAGCGCAGACCGACGAGCGGCACCATGATTTCGGGAACGACGGCCGCCCCCGTTTCCTGCGCTGCGGCAATCGCAGCCTCGAAGATGGCACGCGCCTGCATCTCGACGATTTCAGGATAGGAGATGGCAAGGCGGCAGCCGCGATGGCCAAGCATGGGATTGAATTCGTGCAGCGCATCGACGCGCTGGCGCAGGGCCGAAGGCTCCATGCCCATGGCATAGGCGACCTCGGCGATCTCCTCATCACTCTTCGGCAGGAATTCGTGCAGCGGCGGATCGAGCAGACGGATCGTTACCGGCAGGCCGTGCATGACGGTAAAGAGGCCGGTGAAATCACCCCGCTGCATGGGAAGGAGCTTGTCGAGCGCGCTGCGTCTGCCCTTCTCGTCTTCCGCCAGGATCATCTCGCGCATGACATGGATGCGCTCGCCCTCGAAGAACATATGCTCGGTGCGGCAAAGCCCAATGCCTTCGGCACCGAAGGAGCGGGCGGCACGGGCATCGGCCGGCGTGTCGGCATTGGTGCGCACAGTCATGCGGCGGGCGCGGTCTGCCCAGCCCATGATGCGGCCGAAATCGCCCGACAGTTCCGGCTGGATCATCGGCACTTCACCCTTCAGCACCTGACCGGCGGAACCGTCGATGGTGATGATATCGCCCCTCTTCAGCGTCACACCAATGCCTATCAACCGTTCATTGCGGGCGTCGATACGCATGGTGCCGGCGCCGACGACGCAGGGGATGCCCATGCCGCGAGCAACGACGGCGGCGTGGCTGGTCATGCCGCCGCGCGTGGTGAGAATACCTTCTGCTGCATGCATGCCGTGAATGTCTTCCGGGCTCGTCTCGACGCGCAGCAGGATCACTTTGCGACCTTCCGACTCTGCCTCAACGGCCTCTTCCGACGTGAAGACAATCTCGCCGGTGGCCGCCCCCGGCGAGGCCGGCAGGCCGGAGCCGATCACCTGGCGGGTGACGCGCGGATCGATGGTCGGATGCAGGAGCTGGTCGAGTGACGATGGCTCGATGCGCAGGACGGCTTCGTCCTCGGTGATGACACCTTCGTCCACCATGTCGACGGCGATCTTCATGGCTGCCCGTGTCGAGCGCTTGCCGGAGCGTGTCTGCAGCATCCAGAGCTTGCCGCGCTCGATAGTGAATTCGATGTCCTGCATATCGCGGTAATGAGCTTCGAGCTCGTTGCAGATGCGGCCGAACTCGGCAAAGGCTTCCGGCATCAGCTTTTCCATCGAGGGCTTTTCGGAACCTGAGGCTATACGCCCCTCCTCGGTGATGCTCTGCGGCGTGCGGATACCGGCGACGACGTCTTCACCCTGTGCATTGACGAGGAACTCGCCGTAAAGCAGCTTCTGCCCAGTCGAGGGATTGCGCGTGAAGGCGACACCCGTGGCAGACGCATTGCCGAGATTGCCGAAAACCATCGCCTGGATGTTGACCGCCGTGCCCCAGGCTTCCGGAATATTGTGAAGCTGGCGGTATGTAACGGCGCGTGCGCTCATCCAGCTGGAAAACACCGCGCCGACAGCGCCCCAGAGTTGTATCGCGGGATCCTGCGGGAAAGCCTCATCCAGCTCTTCCTCGATCAGCGCCTTGTAGAGCGAAACGACATGCTGCCATTCGGAAGCGTTGAGTTCGGTATCGAACTCGTGGCCGAGGCGCCCCTTCTCATCCTCGAGGATTTCCTCGAAAAGGTCATTGCCGAGCCCCATGACGACATCGGCATACATCTGGATGAAGCGGCGATAGCTGTCCCAGGCGAAGCGCGCATCGCCGGCATCATGGCCGAGCGCCTGCACCGTCTCATCATTCAGGCCGAGGTTGAGCACCGTATCCATCATGCCCGGCATGGAAACACGGGCGCCTGAGCGAACGGAGAGCAAAAGAGGCTGGTTGCCCGCACCGAAACGGCGGCCGGTGATCTCCTCGATACCGGCAATGCCCGCGAGCACCTGCTCCTTCAGTGCCCGATCAATCTTGCGGCCGTTCTTGTAATAGGTGCTGCAGGCTTCGCTGACGATGGTGAGGCCAGGAGGAACCGGGAGGCCGAGGCTGCACATTTCGGCAAGATTGGCGCCCTTGCCGCCAAGGATCTCCTTGTCTCGCGCCCGGCCTTCAGCCTGCCCGTTGCCGAACGTATAGACCCACTTGGTCATCTTCCCCCCAACACCATTTCGGAGACCAGCTTAATCCCTTGGTGTTGAAATGAAAATCGACAAATGCGGCGAAATGTTGCGCCGCACAATAAATCCCTGACAGGATGCAAGATCAAACGATTGAAACTGATGAGGCGCAGCGAAGGCGCACAAAAAAAGCTTTGCGGGACTGCAACAACGGTCCCGCAAAGCCTTGTTTCCGTCCGGCCAGGAAAACCGGACGGGGGGTCCACTTATGCCTTGTGATCTTCGGGGCCAATCCCCAACCCGAAGACAGCATTGCAAATTCAACAGATCACAACGACCGATTGCTACTTATCCGTAACGGCGCGGTTGCGATAAAACAACTTCTAATGCAATGCGCGCAAAAGAGCATCACCCAAATGGGGTACGTACCCGATGTCAGGGTGACCTTTTTTGGTCTTTAATTAAAATGCGGCCTCAAGCCGTCTCACGGAGACGCTCTGCGGTCTGCAGATCGACCGAGACAAGTTGAGAAACACCCTGCTCCGCCATCGTGACACCAAAGAGGCGATTCATGCGGGCCATGGTGATGGGGTTGTGGGTAATGATGACGAATCGGGTCTCGGTGGAGGCCGCCATCTCGTCCATCAGATTGCAGTAGCGCTCGACATTGTGGTCGTCGAGCGGTGCATCCACCTCATCCAGCACGCAGATCGGTGCGGGATTGGTGAGGAAGACGGCGAAGATCAAAGCCATTGCCGTCAGTGCCTGCTCGCCGCCCGAGAGCAGCGTCATGGTCTGTGGCTTCTTGCCGGGCGGGCGGGCAAGAATTTCGAGACCAGCTTCCAGCGGATCGTCGGATTCGATCAGTTGCAATTCCGCTGTGCCACCGCCGAAGAGGTGGGTGAAGAGGCGCTGGAATTGGGCGTTGACGACATCGAAGGCGGCGATCAGGCGCTCACGGCCTTCGCGGTTCAGGCTCTGGATCGCGCCGCGCAGCTTGCGGATGGCATCTATGACGTCGTCACGTTCCTTGATAAGCGCTTCCAGCTTCTCGCTGAGTTCCTTCTGTTCCTCGTCGGCGCGCAGGTTGACGGCGCCCAAACGTTCGCGCTCGATCCGCAGCCGCTCCACCTCGCGTTCAACCTCGCGCGGATCCGGCAGCGTCTGCAATCCCGGCCGGTCGGCAAGGCGCATCGCCTCATGGGGCTGCACGTTCAGTGTCTCACGAATGCGCTGTTCGCTCTCCTGCCGTTTCTCGCGTGCGGAGACCAGGCGCTCCTCGGCGCGGCCGCGGCGCTCGCGGCTTTCGGCGAGTTCGGAGAGCGCCGTCGCTGCCTTGTGGTCCGCGTCCCGCTGCAGAAGTTCGGCCTGCGCCAAGAGATCGGCAGCGCCGCGGCGGGCTTCCTCGGCCTTCTGCAGCTCCGTCAGCAAGGCGCGGCGCTTGTCGTCGAATTCATCAGGCGCCATTTCAAGCTCGGCGGCCTCCTCGCGGGCCTCCTCCTCGCGCTCACGCAGCGTGGCGATGTGATCCTCAGCACTTGCAGCGCGCTGGCGCCAGGTCTCGCGCTCCTGGCCGATGGCGACGATGCGGCGCTGGCGGGCGTCGTTCTCACGGTTCAGGCTCTCGTGGCGGGCGCGGGCTTCAGCAAGGGCGCCGCGATCCGTCGCGACCTCGGCCTGCTGGAAGCGCAGCCGTTCGTCGAGCGCGGTCAAGTCCGGCGCATCCTCAAGTTCGATACGGGCATTTTCTTCCTGAACGGCAACATCCTCGAGCTGCGCCTGCAACTGGCTGACGGCTTCGGCAATGACATCGCGGCGGCGAATGAGATCACCGGAGGCACGCTCGGCGGCGGCGAGCGCCTCTCGCGCCTCGGCCAGATGGCGGGCGGACAAGCGGCTCATGTCGCGGGCTCCGGTGAGCCTGCGCTCCTGCTCGCGAATGGTATCGGCTGCGGCGGCAAGACGCTCCTCAGCCTCGGCCAGAACGTCGCGGGCAAGCTCCGCCTCGCCTTCCAGCTCGGCAAGGCGGTTCTTCTGGGCAAGGCGCAAGGCTGCAGCACTCGGCGCGTCCGCGCCGGCGACGTGGCCATCCCAGCGATAGACGGCGCCTTCCTTGGTCACCAGGCGCTGGCCGGCCTTGAGTTCCTTCACCAGACGTGGCGCGTCGGCATCAGCCACCAGACCGATCTGGCGCAGGCGACGGATCAGCGCCGCGGGTGCGCGGACGTGGTTCAACAGCGGCTCAGCGCCAGCAGGAAGCGCTGGATCACCAGAGCCATCGCCGTTTTCCGACCAGTGGGCAGGCGCGTTCGGATCGAGCGGTGATTCGAGATCGTCTCCGAGTGCGGCACCGAGCGCCGTCTCGAAACCGCGATCGACCTTCAGCTCTTCGGCAACCGGCGGAAATTCGCCTGCCGCAGCACCTGCCAGCATGCGCTGGATGGTACGGGCTTCGGTTTCCAGCGCGTTGAGCTTGCTGCGTGCCTGCTCGACGGGGGTACGGGAAAGCGCTTCCGTCTCGCGCGCCCTGGCAAGCGCCTGCTCGACGGACTGGATTGTCGTCTCGGCCTCGGCCAGGGCGACTTCGCCCGCCTCGACCATGGCCCGCTTCTCGTCCGGGTCGGGCAGCGTTGCAATCTTCTGCTCGATGCCGCCGAGTTCGCGATTGGCATCGTCCATTTGGCGTTCGAGCCGCAGCTTGCGATCAGTGAGGTCGCGAATGGCGCGTTCCAGCTGATTGCGTGCGGCAGCAGCTTCAGCGCGCTCTGCAGTCAGGGTGGTGAAGATACGCTCACTGTCGGCGAGTTTGGCGCCGGCCTCTTCGAAAGCCTGCTGCGTCTCTTCGGCATAGCGGCCGGAATCGGCCAGAATTTCAGCAATATCGGCCTCTTCAGCGTCGAGTCCTGCCAGGATTGTGGCATTGTCGGCGACGAGCCGCTCCTCGCGTCTGATGTCTTCGGCAAGTTGTGCCAGCCGGCGGGTGAGTTCATCGCGGCGGCGCAGGATGCGGTTGGCATCCTCTTCGAGCTGGCTGCGAGCGATCTGCAGGCGCTGGAGGGCGGCAGCCGCCCTCGCCTCGCCTTCGCGCAGTTCGGGCAGCTTCAGGGCGGCGATGCCCTGATTCTTTGCCGCATCCATCTGGATCTGCGCCTTCTCGGCGACGACGACGGTTGCCTGGTTCAGCGCGCTGTCGGCCTCGGCTTCGGCCTCTTTCGCCTGCACCCAGCGGATATGCAAGAGCATCGCCTCGCGGGCGCGGATATCGGCAGAGAGCGTCTTGAAGCGGTTTGCCTGGCGGGCCTGACGCTTCAGGCTCTCGATTTGGCTTTCAAGCTGCGAGGTGACGTCATCCAGCCGCTCGAGATTGCTTTCGGCGGCACGCAGGCGAAGCTCGGCCTCGTGGCGGCGGGAGTGCAGGCCGGAAATGCCGGCGGCTTCTTCCAGCAACTGGCGGCGGGCCTGCGGTTTTGCGGCGATCAGCTCGCCGATGCGGCCCTGCCCGACCATGGAAGGAGAGCGGGCGCCGGTGGAGGCATCGGCAAAGAGCAGTTGCACATCCTTGGCCCGGCTTTCCTTGCCGTTGATGCGATAGATCGATCCCTGCTCGCGCTCGATGCGGCGGGTGACCTGGATTTCATCGCTGTCGTTGAAGGCGGCCGGCGCCGTGCGCTCGCCATTGTCGAGATAGAGCGCGACTTCGGCAGTGTTCCGCGCCGGGCGGTTTCCCGAGCCGGAAAAGATCACGTCGTCCATGCCGGACGCGCGCATATTCTTGTAGGAATTCTCGCCCATGACCCAGCGCAGGGCTTCCACGAGATTGGACTTGCCGCAACCGTTCGGCCCGACCACGCCCGTCAGCCCGCGCTCGATGAAGAATTCGGTCGGTTCGACGAAGGATTTGAAGCCGACAAGGCGGAGCTTGTTGAACTTCATGCCCCAGCCTCACGCTGCACATATGAAAAAACGGGCGCACGGCTTTCGCCGTCGCCCGCCTTTGCAAAACGGTACGGATCAGAGGAGGCTGTCGATGAGGGCCGACATGGTGTCAACCGGCATGTCTCCAGAGTAGCGCTTGCCATTGATGAGGAACGTCGGCGTGGCATTGACGCCGAAGTCCTTGGAACCGCGTTCCCGCGTGGCATTCACTTCATCCAGCAGTTTCTGGTTCGTCAAGCACTTCGTGAAGCTATCCTCAGTAAATCCGGCAAGCTTCGACATTTGCAGCAGCGCTGCGCGGCCGTCATCGGCGGCAGCCCAGACCTGCTGCTGCTTGAAGAGCATGGCGACCATCGGGAAATACTGCTCGGGCGTTGCGAGCTCTTCAGGCTTCTGCGGGTTGCAGCGGGCGAGCATGAAGGCGGCGGCAGCCCGCGGATCGAAGGGGAATTCGCGCAGGACGAACTCGACCTTGCCGGTGTCGACGTATTTCTGCTTGATCGTATCGAAGGTGGTGTTGTGGAAGTGGGCGCAGTGCGGGCAGGTCATCGACATATATTCGACGATCTTGACCGGGGCATCGGTCTTGCCGAGCGCCATTTCCGGCAGCGCGCCAGGGGTCATGACCTTGGCCATGTCAACATCGCCATCCGGCTTCGGGATTTCGACGGCTGCCTGCGCCTGCGCCGTACCGTATACCGCCATGGATGCGGTTGCGGCGGCGACACCGCCCAGAAGCTGGCGTTTCGTCAGTTGCATTTGAGAGATGCGCATGGGTTCCCCATAAACAAGTGTGGCAGCTAATTGTGCGATATAACGGCCAGAAGCCGCGAACAAGGCACGCTTCGCCAACTTTCTTCAAAGAATTGTGACCTGCGCGAGACGAAACCGCAGATCAATGAACAAATCAATCATTCCCGGAATGCAGAAGGAGTGTTTCGCCCCGCATAAAAGAGACGGATTATCTGTATCTCACCGTTCCGCAAACGGTAGGCGATCGTAACGCGCTGTTCAAAGACCAGAATTCTGACGCCGGGCGCGAAATCATCGCGTAGCGCGCCACGCTCAGGCATTGTTTCCAGTGAGACGCAGAGGCTTCTCAGCCTGCGGACAAATTCGATAGCCCGGACCGGGCTGTCGCGGGCGATGAATTCGTATATGGCAAGAAGATCATCCTCCGCCTTTGGCCGAAAGAAGACCCTAATCGCCACTGCCGCCCACACCACCGCGTTCGGCATGGAGTCGTTCTATACGATCGAAAACCGTTTCTGCGTCGATATCCGGACGTGGATCATCGAGCGCTTCGCGAATTTTCTGCCTCATGATCTCGTTAATCGCGTCATCTTCGCGATCAAGAGCCCGCAGAGCGGCGCGCAGAACCTCGCTGGCGGAGCTGTAAGCCCCCGATTCCAGACGGCTATCGAGACTTTTCTGCTGGCTGCCGAGTGTGACCGTGATGGGCTTGCTGGTGCGCATGGCTTGACCTCGCTTCGATCTATTACAGTGTAATACACGGCGCGGATGCTGCCAACAGAATGGCGAAGGTTATTTCGGCTTTTTACCCAATACTGCCGTACCCAGACGAGCGATCGCCTGGCGCAATTTGTCGTCCTCTATGCCCTGCATCATGCCTTCCAGCTTGCGAGCGGCTTCGCCCTTCAGCGGCGGGGGCGTGCGAGAGCGTTTGACCGGCTGGTAGACCGGTTTCTGGACGATGCGGAGCTGGTGGACGGCGGCGAAGCCGAAGAAGCTGTTGATGCGCTGGATGAGTTCGCCTTGCGCGTGGGTCAGAAAAAGCGCGCGCGCACCTTCGCAGGCAACGGTCAGCACGCCGGGGCGGAAACTGCCGTCATCGCCGCCGCGGGCCCAGGCGATCTTTTCCGGCCGGGTGCAATCGGCAAAGTCCTCGCCGGCGATTTCGTCCCAGGAGCCGAGAAGCGCGCTATTGATGCCGGCACGGCGAGCCAGAACGGGATCGATGATGCCGTTCGTCAGCTCGGAAATCTGCTTCCCATCTTTGCGTGGATAACTCATCGAAACCTTGGTAAGCGATAGCCATTCGAGGCCATCGGCTTGATCACGCCGCATTGCTTCGTCAAGTATAGAGCACTTCCCCCGATCGCGGCAAATAATGACGATACGCACACCGGACGCGCCGACCGCCCTCCCTCTCCTCGAATGGTACGACCGTCATCATCGCGACCTGCCCTGGCGGGTTTCGCCGCCGATGGCCAGGCGCGGCGTCAAGGCCGATCCCTATCACGTGTGGCTGTCCGAGGTGATGCTGCAGCAGACGACGGTGCAGGCGGTAAAACCCTACTTCGCCAATTTCCTGGCGAAATGGCCGTCGGTGACGGATCTCGCCGATGCGCCTGTTGAAGCGGTGATGGCCGCCTGGGCGGGGCTCGGTTATTATGCTCGGGCGCGTAATCTGAAGAAATGTGCCGAAGCCGTTGCTACCGAACATGGCGGCATCTTTCCCGACACCGAAGAGGGCCTGAAAGCCCTGCACGGGATAGGCGACTATACGGCGGCTGCGGTTGCGGCAATTGCCTTCAACCGGCAGGCGGCCGTGATGGACGGCAATGTGGAGCGGGTGATCTCACGGCTCTATGCCATCGCCACGCCGCTTCCAGCCGGCAAGCCGCTGATGCGCCAGAAGGTAGCGCTGCTGACGCCGGCCGAGCGGCCCGGCGATTTCGCCCAGGCGATGATGGATCTCGGCGCCACCATCTGCACGCCGAAGCGACCGGCCTGTTCGCTCTGTCCCTTCAATGGATCGTGCGAGGCGCTCAGGCTGCATGATCCCGAGCAGTTTCCAGTCAAGGCCGCCAAGAAGGAAAAGCCGATCCGGCGCGGCGCCGCCTTCGTGGCGGTCACCGCCGATGGCGATATCCTGCTTCGGCGGCGGATCGAAAGCGGCCTGCTCGGCGGCATGACGGAAATTCCGACGACAGCATGGACCGCGCGGCAGGACGGCGAGACGTCAGCCGAAGCGGCACCCTTCAAGGCTGACTGGGAGAGCGCCGGCAGCGTCACCCACGTCTTCACCCATTTCGAGCTCAGGCTTTCGATCTTCCGCGTCTCGATTGCCAATCGCCTTCAAATCGATGACGGCTGGTGGGAGCCGGTTATAAATCTTGAAGCTCAGGCGCTGCCGACTATCATGAAAAAGGCGATCGCAGCGGCTATTCCTCTCGCGTTCAAAACAGCCAAGGGATGATTATGGCAAACGACATCAAGCATATCGTTTTCGATATTGGCAAAGTTCTTATTCATTACGATCCGCAAATTCCTTTCAGCCGCCTCATTCCCGATGAGGCCGAGCGCAACTGGTTTTTCGCCAACGTCTGCACGCACGACTGGAACATCGAACAGGACCGCGGCCGCACCTGGGCCGATGCCGAGGCGTTGCTGATCGAGCAGCATCCGACCCGCGAAGAGCATATCCGCGCCTTCCGCAAGAATTGGCAGGAGATGATACCACATGCCTATGAGGACAGCGTCGCGATCATGGAAGGCTTCATCAACGAGGGCCGGGATGTGACGATGCTGACGAACTTCGCCTCCGACACGTTCCGCGAGGCACAGGAACGCTTCGCCTTTCTCAAGAAGCCGCGCGGCGTGACCGTTTCCGGCGATGTCGGCCTCATCAAGCCGGATATCGCGATCTACGAAACGCATACCAGGAGCTTCGGCCTCGATCCGGCCGCGACGATCTTCATCGACGACGCGCCTGTCAATATCGAGGGTGCGAAGGCTGCCGGCTGGAATGCCGTGCTCTTTACCGGCGCCGACAAGCTGCGCGCCGAACTCGCCACCTATGGACTGAAGGCCTGAGCCATGAGCTTCGACCCTGCAGCAGCCATCGACCGTTTCCACACCGCGATCAACGATCTCGATTTTCCTGAAATCGAGAACTGGTTTGCCGAGGATGCGACTTATGTCTCCAACGGCGTCGGCAGCCTTGCCGGCCGCGCCGAGATCATGGCCGCATTCCGCCGCTACTTCGACGACTACCCGGACCAGACGGCGGAGAATTCTGTGGTCGAGACGCTGACGCCGCTCTCCGGCCGTGCCGTGTGGTCTGTTCGCGCGACCCATAGCAAGACCGGCAAGCCGCTGATCCGCGAAGGCGAGGAAACGATCACTTTCAACGAGGACGGCAAGGTTACGCGCGTCGATGTAACCGACTACCAGGAATTCTGACGCAGATCTTAGCTTTAATAGTAAGAAGCCCGGGGCCTTTCGGTCCCGGGCTTTCTCTATGCGTCTTCCGTAACTGGAGGTACAAACCGGAAGAGGCCTGGTCCTGTCCTTGCAAGGATGTTGCTCAACCCACCTTTGCAAGGTCACTGCGGATGACGGACCGCAATTCGTCGATCGGGCGCAGGGATTGCCCGTCGTCGAAGTGCCAGAAGGTCCATCCGTTGCATGCATCAAGGCCCTGCACTTTTGCGCCAAGGCGATGAATGGAGCCGGCCTCGCCGCCCGAGGCGACCGTGCCGTCGGCGCGCACCACGGCGCTGTAGCGCCGCTTGGCATCCGTCAGCACCTGGCCAGGCCTGATAAGGCCGCTTTCGACCAGCACATTGAAGGCCACGCGCACTTCGGCCTTCTTGCCGGTCATCACAGTCAGTTCCGCCTTGCCGAGCGGCTCGACGGCGGCAATGCGGGCAGAGGCCGCATCGATATAGTCCTGCTCGCGTTCGATGCCGACGAAGTGGCGGCCAAGACGCTTGGCGACGGCGCCGGTCGTTCCCGAGCCGAAGAAAGGATCGAGGATGATATCGCCAGGCTTGGACGAGGCCATGATGACGCGGGCGAGCAGCGCTTCGGGCTTCTGCGTCGGATGGGCTTTCTTGCCGTCCTCGCCCTTCAGGCGCTCGTTGCCGCTGCAAATCGGGAAGAGCCAGTCGGAGCGCATCTGCACGTCGTCATTGGCGGCCTTCATGGCATCATAGTTGAAGGTATAGCCCTTGGCCTTGGCATTCGGGCTTGCCCAGATCATCGTCTCATGGGCGTTCTGGAAACGGCGGCCCTTGAAGTTCGGCATCGGGTTGGTCTTGCGCCAGACGATGTCATTGAGGATCCAGAAGTTCAGATCCTGCAGCGTGGCGCCGACGCGGAAGATGTTGTGATAGGAGCCGATGACCCAGATCGTGCCTGTTGGTTTCAGCACGCGGCGGCAGGCAAGCAGCCAGGCACGGGTGAAGGCGTCATAGGCCTCGAAGGAGGCGAACTGGTCCCACTCGTCATCGACGGCGTCGACCAGCGACTGGTCCGGCCGGTGCAGCGTGCCGCCGAGCTGGAGATTGTAGGGCGGATCCGCGAAGATGACGTCAACGGACTGGCTCGGAAGAGCCTCAAGGGCTGCAACGCAATCACCCTTGATGATCGTGTCGACCCAAGAACCCGGCTTTACGGAAGTCTTGAGGTCGGCAAGCGGAAATACAGACGCCATGTGGATACTCACTCATACGCTTTACGCTTAACTGTCCGTTATGGTTACGCAAGTTGGTTACCAAAGCCTGAAGCACCGACCCGTTTCGGGAAAATATTCCGGTTTACCTACAAGAAAAAGGCGGACACCTGGCTGCGCCCGCCCCGATTTCACTCCGCTGCCGAGGGCATGTGGACCTGCCTGCTGTCCTCAGGCGCCTCGGCGCGCTCGACCATTCCATAGTCCCTGACGACGTGGCCGATGCGCAGCCGATAATCGGCGAAAATGCCGTTGCGGCCGGCCTTTTGCGCAGCCCGATGGACTTCGAGATTGCGCCACTCACGCACCGCCTCCTCATCCCGGAAGAAGGACAGCGAGAGGATTTTGCCCCGCATCGTCAGGCTCTCGAAACGCTCGATGGAAATGAAACCGTCGATTTTTTCGAGCTCGGATCTGAGCTCACCGGCAAGGTCCAGATATCGATGGCGCTCGCCGACATAAGGGATAACTTCGAAGATGACGGCGATCATGGCAGCACCAGCTTCGCATGAGGCGCCGAAACATTCTTCAAGAAGATGCGGTCTTCCTTCAGGATGAAGCGTTCGCGACGCGCCAATTCGTAGTTTTCCCGGCCGAGCGGATCTGCAGTAAGCCGCGCGCGATAGGCCTCGTAGGCTGCGAGGCTTTCGATGTTGTAGACACCGTAAGCCGTCGTTGCCGAGCCCTCATGCGGGCCGTAATAGCCGATCAGGTCCGCGCCGTTTCTCGGGATCGCTTGTCCCCAGTTGCGGGCATATTCGGCAAAGGCATCCTTGCGGAAGGGGTCGATCTCGTAGCGGATGAAGCAGGTGATCATCGGTTTTCTCCCTTCGTGTGAGAGGAGTTTTCGCACATTGCCGTACGAGAATACTTCGGTTACCATCGAAGTATGAAAGAAGGACCCGACATTGCGCAGATCGGCGCACTCATCGGCGATCCGGCGCGCGCCAACATGCTGGCGGCGCTGACCGGCGGTCGTGCGCTGACGGCAACCGAGCTTGCGGCGGCCGGCGGCATCACGCTGCAGACGGCCAGCACTCATCTTTCGAAGCTCGAAACCGGCGGGCTGCTGGCTCAGCGAAAACAGGGGCGGCATCGCTATTTTACACTCGCCGACGAGGCGGTGGCCCGGCTGATCGAAAGCATGATGGGTCTTGCGGCAAGCCGCGGGCATCTGCGCCACCAGCCCGGCCCGAAGGATCCGGCACTGCGCAAGGCGCGCATCTGCTATGACCATCTCGCCGGCGATTTTGGCGTGCGCATGCTGGACAGTCTGGTGGCATCGGGATCGATCGATGCCATCGGCGACGGGCTCGCAGTGACGGCCAAGGGCGAGAGCGATCTGCAATGCATCGGCATTGATGTCAGCAGCCTCAAATCCTCGCGCCGACCGCTCTGCCGCTCCTGTCTCGACTGGAGTGAACGTCGCGCCCATCTCGCCGGAAGCCTTGGCAAGGCGCTGCTTGCAAATTTCATGGAAAAGGGTTGGGCGCGGCGAATACCGGAAAGCCGCTCGGTGATCTTTTCACCCGAAGGCGAGCGGCAATTCCTGAAACTCTTTCCGCTGGAAGCCTAGCAACGTGCCACCAGCGTATTCCTGAAATGATTATGGGCAACCGTGCTACAGAGTTCACTCCATTCGCAATCCGTGCAGGCATTGCGGATGAGGTCGGCAGCGAAGGCCCGGCGTAGTCTTTTTAGCAGGGCTTTGTCAGGAATGAGACGGGCGCCCTGCTCTACCCGCACGCCCAGGAGCCTGCCAACTGCTTCGGCGGCAGCTTCGTCCCTGGCCTTCGGACTCGGCAGGAGGCAATGCGCTGAAGCCTCGGACAGCAGGGGAGCGCAGATATCGTCGGGGCCGGAGACGATTTCGATCTCCTCTCCGGCCGAGAGACGCTCAGCGATGCGGCGGTAATTGGCGGTGAAGGCCGGCGTATAGCCCTCACCGACGAAAGTCAGCATGCAGAGCAGATGGTGGGCGCGCAGCCTGACGGTCAATGCAGCTCTGCCCGGCCGCCATAGATGCGGATGCCCTTGAGCACGGCCGCAGCGAGTGCGGACTTCAGCACGCCGCCGAGGATGAAGGGCGCGACGCCGAGCAGCCAGCCTTTTTCCGCTCCAATCAGCGAGGCGAGATAGATGCCACCAAGGGCGAGGCAGAAGATGTTTGCAGCAAGGTGAGCGGTGAAGCTTCTGATAATATTATCGCCGGTCCAGCCGCGCTCGGCGAGCCAGCCGACCATCAGCGCCATCAGCGGAAAGGCGACGAGATAACCAGCCGTCGGCCCGGCAAAGGGCGCAAGACCGCCTGAACCGTTTGCCAGTACCGGTGCGCCGAGCATGGCCTCGCCGAGCCAGGCAAGAACGGTGAGCGTGCCGAGGCGCCAGCCATAGAGCGCGCCGATCATGGTGACGGCGAATGTCTGCATGGTGATCGGCACCGGCACCATCGGCACCGAGATCTGCGAGGCAAGGGCAAGCACCAGCGTACCGGCGAGAACGAAGAGATATTTGACCGCAATCGACCGTGCGGAAAGGCGCAGCGGATCGAAAGCGATATGACGGGACTGGTCAGAGAGGGACATGAAATTCTCCTTTTCAAAATTATAGATAATTTTTGATTCCCATCTATTTGATGGCGGAGATTCTTGCGCAGCGCAAGAGCATGCGTATGGGATTCGAATGCGCTTGATCCACAAGCGGGCGCAAGCACACGCCAAAACGCCCGAAAATCAGGAAATTTCGCACGTTCTGAAATTATCTATAATTTTGGAATTTAGCCGACGATAGCAAAGGCTTCCCGCTCGCCGCCCTTCTGGGCGGGCTGCGGAGCGCGTCCGATCCACTGCACATGCTTCTGCAGGATGGCGGCAGCCTCTTCCGCCTTGCCTTGGCGAAGTGCGGCAAGAATGGCGCGATGGTCGTGATCCGTGCGCTTTTCCCAACCCGAACGCCAGGCCGAAAACAGGAAGCGGGCGCTCGCCGCATGCAGGTCGTCGATTGAGGCGAGCAGGCGCGGCATGGCGCAAGGGGTGAGGATGAGGCGATGGAAGCGGCGGTTTGCCTCCTCCCAGGCATGCACATCGGCAGCGGCATCGCCCTCGCGCGTCGCCTCTTCCGCGGCATCGAGGATGGCGGGCGTCAGGTGGCGGGTGGCGTGCTTCAGGGCGAGCACTTCGAGGGCGGCGCGCATTTCCGCCACTTCGCGCACTTCGGCAAGATCGAAGGAGGCGACACGGACACCACGGCGCGGCTCGCTGATTGCCAGCCCCTGCGCTTCGAGCCGGCGAAAGGCCTCGCGCACGGGTACATGGCTGGTCTCGAATTCTTCGGCGATATGGTCCTGCCGAAGACGGGCGCCGGGCGCGAGTTCGCCATGCACGATGCGCTCTGCAAGCACGCGGGCAATACGCGCGGCGATGGTGTCTTCGGGTTCCCTGCTCATTGTCATCAAGTAGCGAGCCCTGCAGGGCTTGTCGAGGTCATATGACAGCCGTTACGGCAAAGCCGCCCGCATGGCGCAATCCAGCCATGCCCGGTCATCGGTTGAGCTTTCGGCGGCCATCGTGTAAAGCCCCATCATCCCCAAACAAGGCATGAGTATATGGACGGCTTCGACCTCATCATCTTCGACTGCGACGGCGTTCTGGTCGATTCCGAAATCATCGCAGCGGATGTTGAATCCAAGCTGCTGACGGAAGCAGGCTATCCGATCAGCGTCGAGGAAATGAACGAGCGCTTCGCCGGTCTCACCTGGCGCGATATCCTCTTCCAAATCGAACGGGAAGCCAGCATTCCGATTTCGGCATCGCTGCTCGATCAGTCGCAGAAGCTTCTGGACATCCGGCTCGAACAGGAAGTGCAGGCCATTCCCGGCGTCGAATTCGCCGTCAGCCGCCTGTCGATGAAGCGTTGTATCTGCTCGAACTCGTCGAGCCAGCGGCTTGACATGATGCTGGGCAAGGTCGGACTGAAGAAGCTCTTCGCCCCCAATATCTTCTCCGCCAAGGATCTCGGTCCCGACCGTGCCAAGCCAAAGCCCGATATCTTCCTTCACGGCGCAAGCCAGATGGGCGTTTCGCCCTCCAGGACCGTTGTCGTCGAAGATTCCACGCATGGTGTTCATGCTGCACGCGCTGCCGGCATGCGGGTGATCGGCTTCACCGGCGGTTCGCACACCTATGCCTCGCATGCTGATAAACTGACGGATGCGGGCGCGGAGACGGTAATTTCCCGCATGAACGATCTGCCAGGCGTTGTCGCCGCATTGGCAGAGTGGGAAGGCGTGCTTTAAGGGCAGCAGCTTCGCTGCCCTGATGCCTCCAAGAAACGGCGGCTCTTATTCACGCAACGGGTTTTTGTTTGCAGAGGCGCGCCCGCCTTCGCGAAGCCATTGGGGCTCAGCGATTGTCAGCAGCCGGCGCCTCAGCTGCTTTTCTTCTTGGAGTTTTTGACGTTCTTGGCGGGCTGATTGTCGAAGCCGACATTGACTCGGACCAGCGCGCCGGAGCCGACCGGCATCTTGATGCCCTCGTGGCGGAAGATGACCTGCGTGGCCGGCGCGCCAGCCGGGATCTGCGTCGGGAAATTGACGACTTCGGACGACAGGACGTCCTGTCCATCCAGCACCGAGATGCGGATCGGCAGCGTGACCGGGCCTGGCGTGCCGCCTGGGCCGGCAACAAGACGAAGCTGCGCCACGACGGTCATGGAGAGCGCCGTGTCGTTGAGCATGCACTGGCGGCTATAGTCGCCGAAAGATGCCTGGAAGACGACCTGCTGCGGATCACCGGTCTTCGCACCTTTCGCATAGGTGCGGTAGATCGCGTCCTGGTCACGCATGAAGATCTGCGGGCATGCACCCTGCACAACGGGCGCGACCGTTCCTTGCGCGGTAACGCCGGTGCCGATCGGAGCCTGGCTCGACGAAGGACTGGTCGGCGCGACCGGCATGATCTGGGCATTGCCGTTCGGCTGAAGCGAAGCGGGACCGCTGCTCGCACTTGCAGCTTCAGGCTTGCTATCGCCGCCGAGGCCGAGCGAATTGCAGCCGGCAAGAGCCGCAAGAAGGGATGCGGAAACGATGAGACGAGAGACCTTGCCGAGCACGATATTCCACCCCTTGCAAACGCTTTTCTTCTAGGTGCTTGCGACTTTCGCGCAAGGCCTTTCATGACAGTTGGCGATGGTCTATATCAGCGGCGCAAAGAAAAATCGATTGGGTAAGCACCGTTTTGATGCACTTTTCGGCGCCGGATGCGGGCAAGTTCAATAGGATACCTGCGGCACTGCCCCGACAGGCCGTTAAGCCCCCTCTTTTCGGCCGAACGGCAGCGTCCCGTTTGCGCGCCGAATTTCTCCAGCCATAGATCAAGGATGACGAACGTGGACTATATCTCGACCCGCGGCGAGGCCTCTTCCCTCGGCTTTTGTGACGCCCTTCTGGCAGGGCTGGCGCGCGATGGCGGGCTCTACGTTCCCCGCAAGTGGCCGAGTTTTTCCAAGAAGGAAATCCGGGCGCTGCGTGGCAAGAGCTATCAGGAGATCGCCTTCACCATCCTTTCGCCCTTCACCAATGGCGAAATCCCCGATGAAACCTTCCGGGCGATGATCGACGAAGCCTACGGCACTTTCCGCCATCCGGCAATCGCGCCGCTGGTACAGACCGGCCCGAACAGTTTCTTGATGGAACTCTTCCACGGCACGACGCTCGCCTTCAAGGATGTGGCGATGCAGCTTCTTGCCCGCCTGATGGATTACGCCCTGGAAAAGCGCGGCGAGCGGGCGACCATCGTCGGCGCCACCTCGGGCGACACCGGTGGCGCTGCGATCGACGCCTTTGCCGGCCGTGAGCGCACCGACATCTTCATCCTCTTCCCACATGGCAAGGTCTCGCCGGTACAGCAGCGGCAGATGACGACGTCGACATCAGGTAATGTGCATGCGCTTGCCGTCGAAGGCAATTTCGACGATTGCCAGAACCTCGTCAAAGCCATGTTCAATGACGCGGCCTTCCGCGACAAGGTGAAGCTCTCGGGCGTCAACTCGATCAACTGGGCGCGCATCATGGCCCAGATCGTCTATTATTTCACGACGGCGATCGCACTCGGCGGACCGGACCGGAAGATCTCATTCACGGTACCGACTGGGAATTTCGGCGATATCTTCGCCGGCTACTGTGCCAAGCGCATGGGCCTGCCGATCGACAAGCTCGTCATCGCCACCAATGAGAACGATATCCTGGCGCGGACGCTGAAGACCGGCCGTTATGACATGAAAGCGGTGAAGGCTACGACCTCCCCTTCCATGGACATCCAGATATCCTCCAACTTCGAGCGGCTGCTGTTCGAGGCCTATGACCGCGACGCCTCCAAGGTGCGTGCCTCCATGGAAAGCCTCAAGCAATCCAATGGTTTCGAGATCTCGCCCGAAGCGCTGAAATTCATCAAGAAGGATTTCCGTGCCGGCCGCGCAAGCGAGCGCCAGGTGGCGGAAACGATCCGCAAGACCTATGCGGAAACCGGCTATCTGCTCGATCCGCATTCGGCGATCGGCGTCTTCGTGGCCGCCAAGCGAGAAAAGCCGAATACGCCGATGGTGACGCTTGCCACTGCTCATCCGGCGAAATTCCCGGCTGCCGTAAAATCCGCCTCCGGTATTGACCCGGCGCTTCCGACGTGGCTTGCTGATGTGATGCACAGGGAGGAGCGCTTCCAGATCATCGAGCCCGAGCTCAAAGCGGTTGAAACCTTTATCGGCAAGCATGCCCGCAGCTAGATGACGGCAGGCGCAGAAAGATAGCACATGACAGTTGAGTGCACCCGGCTCAAATCCGGGCTGACAGTAGTCACACAGACCATGCCGCACCTTGAAAGCGCTGCGCTCGGAGTCTGGATCAAATCAGGTTCGCGCAACGAGACGGAAGACGAACACGGCATTGCCCACCTGCTCGAACACATGGCCTTCAAGGGAACGGCACGACGTACCGCCCGTGAGATCGCCGAGGAAATCGAGGATGTCGGCGGCGAAGTGAACGCCGCGACGTCCACCGAGACGACCTCTTATTATGCCCGCGTTCTGAAGGATCACGTGCCGCTCGCCGTCGATATCCTCGCCGATATTCTGACGGAATCTGCCTTCGAGGAAGAAGAGCTGGAGCGCGAGAAGCAGGTCATCCTGCAGGAGATCAACGCGGCCAACGACACGCCCGACGACGTCGTCTTCGACCGCTTCTCCGAGGTCGCCTATCGTGGCCAGACGCTCGGCCGGCCGATCCTCGGCACGCCGGAGACCGTCGTTTCCTTCACGCCGCAGCAGATCCGCACCTATCTCGGCCGCAACTACACGACCGACCGGATGTTCGTGGTCGCAACCGGCGCCGTCGAGCATGACGAATTCGTGCGCATGGTCGAGGATCGCTTCGCCAGCCTGCCGACCACGCCCAACGCGCCGCCAGTCATGGAGGCTGCACGCTATATCGGCGGCAATGTGCGCGAGCCGCGCGACCTCATGGACGCGCAGATACTGCTCGGCTTCGAGGGCAAGGCCTATCATGCCCGCGATTTCTACTGCTCACAGATCCTCGCCAATATCCTCGGCGGCGGCATGTCCTCCCGCCTCTTCCAGGAAGTACGCGAGTTTCGCGGCCTCTGTTACTCCGTCTACGCTTTCCACTGGGGCTTTTCCGACACCGGCATCTTCGGCATCCATGCCGCAACCGGTGGCGAGAACCTGCCGGAGCTGGTGCCGGTCATCATCGACGAGTTGCACAAGTCGGCGGACAATATCGACCAGAAGGAAATCGAGCGCGCACGGGCGCAGATCCGCGCCCAGCTTCTCATGGGACAGGAAAGCCCCGCTGCCCGCGCCGGCCAGATTGCCCGGCAGATGATGCTTTATGGCCGTCCGATCTCCAATCCGGAAATGATGGAGCGGCTAGAGGGTATCACCGTCGAGCGCCTGACCGATCTTGCCGGTCGCCTTTTCTACGATACCGTCCCGACGCTTTCGGCGATCGGTCCGCTCGAGCAGCTTGCCCCGATGGAAGACATCACCGCCTCGCTTTCGGTTCCGGCACCGAAGACGAAGCAGGCAAGCCGCTGACCGACACATACGTTGCGCCGGGGGTTATCGATGCCAAAATCGGTTTTTCGGTTCCTTTCGCGACAGCCTGAAGCGGTCGAACTCGAGAACGATAAATATGTCCTGCGCCTGCCGCGCTACCAGGATTTCAACCAGTGGCACCGGCTTCGCGCCGACAGCCGCCGCTTTCTGGAACCCTGGGAGCCGACCTGGCGGCGCGACGAGCTGACCGAAGGCTCGTTTCGCGCCCGCGTCATCCGCGGCAAGCAGGAATATGCCTCCGGGCAGGCGATCCCGCTCTTTATTTTTCTGAGAAAGGATATGACGCTCGTCGGCGGCATCACCATCGGCTATATCCGCCGGGGGGCCGCCCAAAGCTGCATGATCGGCTACTGGATGGGCGAGCGTTATGCCGGCCAGGGACATATGTTCGCCGCACTTCAATTGGTTATTCCCTATATCTTCACAGGGCTTGAGTTGCACCGTATCGAAGCAGCCTGTATTCCAGACAACGCACGGAGCATTCGCCTGCTTGAGAAAGCCGGGTTCCAGCGGGAAGGCTACCTGCGCGGATATTTGAAGATCAACGGTCAGTGGCATGATCACGTGATGTTTTCACGCTTAGCCACCGACGCGGATACAGGCAGGAAACCCAACAGCCGATGAACAAAGACCGCATGCTGCTGACGTCACCGTCCGGACGAGTGATCGCGGTGATCGCAGCCCTTCTCCTGTCGGTATTCGCCCTTGCGGCGGGAACCGTGCAGGCGGCCGAACCGGTTAAGATTTCCCGCGACGATACTGCGCTGGACCTGACTGCCACGACTGAAATCTACGCCAACCAGGGCGAGGCCTTCCAGGTTTCCACCGCCGCCGGTGCCGATGGTATCCGCCGACGTATCGAAGTGCGCGCAAGCTCGGAAAACCATCAGGGTGACTGGGCGGTCTTTGCGCTCGCCAATGTTTCGGAAGAACAGCTCGAGCGCGTTATCGTCGCGCCGCACTTCCGTCTCGTCAATTCCAAGCTGTTCTGGCCCGATCTCGGCTCGCAGCGCATTATTGCGATCACGCCGAGCGAAGGTTTTGCGCTCGACCGCCAGCCGAGCGACGAGGCCGATGTCTTTCGCATCACGCTGAACCCTGGCGCCGTCATCACTTTCGTCGCCGAGCTTGCCACACCCGACCTGCCGCAGATCTATCTGTGGGAGCCGGATGCCTACAAGGACACGATCAACGCCTTCACCCTCTATCGCGGCATAGTGCTCGGCATTGCCGGCCTGCTCGCGGTCTTCCTGACGATCCTTTTCGTCGTCAAGGGAACCTCGATGCTGCCGGCGACGGCGGCGCTTGCCTGGGCAGTGCTCGGCTATATCTGCGTCGACTTCGGCTTTCTCGGAAAACTGATCAGCGTCGCCTCTGCGGATCAACGAATATGGCGCGCCTGTGCGGAGGTGGCGCTCGCCTCCAGTTTCGTGATCTTCCTGTTTACCTATCTCAATCTCAACCGATGGCATGTGCATCTCGGCTATGCCACGCTTGCCTGGGTTCTTGGCCTCGCGCTGCTGTTTGGCGTCGCAATCTACGATCCATCGATTGCGGCTGGCATTGCTCGGCTGTCCTTCGCTCTGACGGCGGCGACCGGTCTGCTGCTGATCATCTATCTGGGCTTCAACCGCTATGACCGCGCCATCCTGCTCGTGCCTGCCTGGGCGCTGACGCTCGTCTGGCTGTTTGGCGCATGGATGACGATCACCGGCCGGCTCGACAATGACATCATCCAGCCGGCACTTGGCGGTGGCCTCGTCCTCATCGTACTGCTGATCGGCTTCACCGTCATGCAGCACGCCTTTGCGGGCGGCGCGTTCCAGCAGGGGCTGTTCTCCGATCTCGAGCGCCAGTCGCTGGCGCTGACGGGCTCGGGCGATATGGTCTGGGACTGGGATGTGGCACGCGATCGTGTCGTCACCATTCCCGATGTTTCCGTCAAGCTCGGGCTTTCACCGGGCACGATGCATGGCGCGGCGCGCAACTGGCTGCCGCGGCTGCATCCTGACGATCGCGACCGTTTCCGGGCGACGCTGGACGTGCTGCTGGAACATCGCCGCGGGCGGCTGAACCATGAGTTCCGCATCCGCGCCGAAGACGGTCACTTCCACTGGCTCTTGATCCGCGCCCGGCCGGTACTCGGCTCGAATGGCGAGATCATCCGCTGCGTGGGCACGATCGTCGACGTGACAGAGCAGAAGAATTCCGTCGAACGGCTGCTGCACGATGCGCTTCACGACAACCTGACGGGCCTGCCGAACCGGCAGGTGTTCATCGACCGCCTGCAGTCGGTGCTGACGCTGGCACCGGGCGGCGAGACGCTGCGCCCGACCGTCATGGTGATCGATATCGACCGCTACAAGCTGGTCAATGATTCCCTCGGTGTCGCGGCCGGTGACAATATCCTGATCGCGCTGACCCGCCGCCTGCGCCGCCTTCTGAAGCCGCAGGATACGCTGGCGCGCCTTTCCGGCGATCAATTCGGCCTCATCCTCGTTTCCGAGCATGATCCGGCCAAGGTTGCCGATTTCGCCGATGCGATGAGCAAGGCGATCATGGTGCCGATCAATTTCTCCAACCGCGAGATCATCCTGACGGCCTCCATCGGCCTCACCTCCTGGGTGGACCAGCAGGAGAGCGCGTCGGGTCTGCTCAGCGACGCCGAGCTTGCCATGTACCGGGCCAAACGCGCTGGCGGCAATCGTGTGGAACCGTTCCAGCCGGCTTTCCGCGATTTCGGCACCGATCGCCTGCAGCTTGAATCGGATCTGCGCCGGGCCATCGAGCGCAAGGAGCTTTCGATGGTTTACCAGCCGATCGCACGGCTGGAGGATGTCGAGATCGCCGGCTTCGAGGCGCTGATGCGCTGGGAACATCCCAAGCGCGGCAATATCCCGCCGTCCGAATTCATCCCGATCGCCGAATCTTCCGATATTATCGGCGCGCTCGGCATCTTCGCGCTGGAGCAGGCGACCAACGACCTGATGGGGTGGCAGAACCAGACCGGCGAGCTGCCGATCTTCGTCTCCATCAATCTGTCGAGCGTGCAGCTTCTCAACAACGATCTTTACGACGATGTCCGTTCGGTACTGGCGAAGACCCATTGCGACCCTTCGCGGCTGAAACTGGAACTGACGGAATCCATGGTGATGGAGAACCCGGAACAGGCTCGCCTCGTGCTGCAAAAGCTGAAAGAGGCCGGCCTCGGTCTGGCGCTCGACGACTTCGGCACCGGCTATTCCTCGCTCGCCTACCTGACCCGCTTCCCCTTCGACACGATCAAGCTCGACAAGGCGCTGGTGCGCGACAACAGCGACAAGAAGGCGACGATCTTGAAATCGGTGATTGCCATGGCGCGCGAGCTGGACATGAAGGTGGTGGCCGAAGGCATCGAGTCCAACGAGGATGCGATCGAACTTGCCAAGATGGGCTGCAGCTACGGCCAGAGCTATCTCTTCGGCCCGCCGATGCCGTCGGAATCGGTGCTGCGGCTGCTGAGGGAACGGTTTCCGCTGACGAAGCGGGCCTGATCCCAGAGCCTGTTTCATCGGATTTGCCGAGGGATTGGCACCTCTTGGATCGATACGGCTTTCCTTGCCTGCGGCGGCCATTGACCATTGGCCGCCGATATGCGCCTCTGCCTCAGCGCAACAAGGAAAATCCGATGCTCAAGCTTCTGCTCGCCCTCTCGATGGGCGCCTTTTGCGTCTCTCCGGTATACGCCGCCGAAATTCACCCGCCCTCGCTGAGCTGCCTGGCGGCAGCAGCGCCGGCGCGCTGCGAAAAATTGAAGGAGGATTTCACCGCCGCCTATGCGCTTGCCCACAAGGGCGATCATGGCGCGCAGGTGACTGTAGCCTTCTGCCTTTCCACCGGTTGCCGGGGCGCCGTGATCATCGACAAGGTCGCCGCTTGCAGCTGGCATATCGTTATCGCCAATTCCGGGGCAGCAACCGTCATAGACGGCTCCAACCTCAAGGATACCTGCCGGCCGATGACGGAAGAGCAGAAGGCGGCTGCACGTGCCTTGTCCCATGATCTCGTCCGCAAGATCTATAACCGTCCGGTGGCGGTGGCGGACCAGATGTAGGCTGGTTGACCTTCGACAGGTCTGGCGGCTGCAGGCGCGAAATATCGTTGCCCTTGCCGTTTTCGTCGCTATTCTGCCCGAAAACATAATCGGGAGGTACCTTATGATCCTGCACTGCGTATTCATGCGGCTGAAGAGCGCCATGACACCTGACGACAAGCAGGCGCTGTTCGACGCCATCGTGGCGCTGAAGCAGGTGATCCCGGGAATTCTTGACATTAAATACGGGCCGAATGTTTCGCCCGAGGGGCTGCATGGCGGTTTCGTCGACGGCTTTGCCGTGACCTTCGAAAGCCCCGAGGCTCGTGACACCTATCTCGTGCATCCCGAGCATGTGACCGTCGGCGAGCGCATCGTCTCGTCGACGGATGGAGGCCTGGCGGGCCTCCTGGTCTTCGATTTCGTTCTCTAAGATCCCGTCAGCTCAGCTCGATTTCGCCATGGCGGCGGAGAGCTGGTCGACATTGTAGCGGAACATCCTCTCGTAGGTCGGGGCCGGGCCTTTCGAGTCCGAGAGAGATTCGACGTAAAGCTCACCGCCCGGCTCGGCGCCTGTCGCAGTGGCAACCTGCTTGACGAGGCGCGGATCGTTGGAGTTTTCGAAGAAATAGGTTTTCACGTGCTCCTGCTTGATCTGCTCGATCAGCTTGGCAACGTCGGCGGCCGATGCTTCGCTTTCGGTGGAGAGGCCGAGGGGCGCCAGGAAGCTGACATTATATTCGCGGCCGAAATAACCGAAGGCATCGTGGCTGGTCAGCACCTTGCGGCGATCGTTGGCAATCTTGTCGAACTTGGAATGCGCATAGGCGTCCAGCTCGTCAAGCGTCTTCGTATATTTCTCGGCATTGGCCTTGAAGGCATCGGCATCAGCCGGATCGGCTGCGGAAAGCGCCTTCTCGATATTGGCGACCCAGACCTTCACGTTGACAGGGCTGTTCCAGACATGCGGATCGGTGACGGTTTTACCATCGTCTTCCATCGTGCGGGTGTTGATGCCTTCGGACACTGTGACCGGATTTCCCTTGTAGCCGGAGGCGGTGATGAGACGGTCCATCCAGCCTTCCAGCCCCTCACCGCTGACGAAGGTGACTTTTGCAGCATTCAGCGCCTTGGCATCGGCCGGCGACGGCTCGAATTCATGGGGATCGCCGTTCGGACCGACGAGGCTCGCGACCTTGACGTGATCGCCGCCGACCTGTCGGACGACATCAGCAAGCACGGTGAAGGACGCAACGACCTTCAGCGTTTCGGCCGAAGCCGGCACGGCTGAAAGCGTGATCAGCACGGGCAAGGCGGCGGAGAGAAGCAGTCTGCTAGGTAACATCGATGTCTCCTGTAATCAGCCCTTCAGATGCGGGCGGGGGAAGAAGCGCCGGGCAAGGCCCGACGGCGCGAAGAAGATGGAGAGGCCGTAGAGCAGCGCCGCCGTCATGATGATCGTAGGGCCAGAGGCAAGTTCGAGATGATAGGAGGCGATAAGGCCGAGATAGCCGGATGCCGCAGCACTTGCCGCCGCTGTCATCATCATGGCCGGCAGATTGCGGGACCAGAGCTGGGCGATCGCCGCCGGCAGCATCATCAGGCCGACGGCCATCAGCGTGCCAAGCGCCTGGAAGCTCGCGACAAGGTTCAGCACCACAAGCAACAGAAAGAGGAAATGATAGACCGGCCCGCGCCCGCCGACGGCGCGCAGGAAGCCCGGATCAAAACATTCCGCGACCAGCGGGCGGTAGACGATCGCGAGCGCGAGCAATGTAACCGACGTGATGGCGCCGATCTGCGTCAGCGCCGGCGCGTCGATGGCAAGGATCGTGCCGAAAAGCACATGCAGCAGATCGATGTTCGAACCGCGCAAAGAGACGATGAGGACACCCAGGGCCAGTGACGCCAGATAGAAGCTTGCGAAACTCGCATCCTCCTGCAGCACGGTCATACGGCTGACGACACCTGACAGCAGCGCAACGGAGAGACCTGCTACGAGACCACCAATACCCATTGCCGTCAGCGACAGCGAGCCGGCGACGAGATAGCCGACCGCAGCACCAGGCAGCACGGCGTGGCTCATTGCGTCTCCCATGAGGCTCATGCGGCGAAGCATCAGGAAAACACCGATGGGGCCGGAGCCGAGACCCAGGCATAGGCAGGCGACGAGCGCGCGGCGCATGAAGCCATAATCGGCAAAAGGGGCGAAGAAGATATCGTAGGCCGTCATGCCGCAGGCTCACAGGCTTCGGCATCCTCATCCCAGCGTTCGGCCATGGCGCGGGCCCGCAGAAGATTGGCAGATGACATGACCTCCTGCGTCGGCCCCCAGCCGATCAGCCGGCGGGCGAGCAGCAGGGTTTCCGGGAAATGTGCCCTCACCTGCTCGAAATCATGAAGCACCGCAATCACCGTCCGCCCGTCGCCGTGCCAGCGGACGACAATGTCGAGCAGATCCCTCGTCGTGCGGGCATCGATGGCGGTAAAGGGTTCGTCAAGCAGGATGATACGCGCATTCTGCAGCAGCAGGCGGGCGAAGAGCACGCGCTGGAACTGGCCGGCCGAAAGCGAGCCGATATGGCGCTTTTCAAACCCTTCCAGACCGACGGTGGCGAGTGCGTCGCGGGCACATGCGGCTTCTTGTTTTGCGATGCGGCCAAAGGCACCGGCCGAGCGCCAGCTTCCGAGCAGCACTGTATCCAGCACTGAGATCGGGAAACGCCTGTTGATCTCTGCCGCCTGCGGAAGATAGCCGAAATCAGTGCGTTGCAGCAGATGCTCCACCCGCCCTTCAGCAGGACGCAGCTCCCCCATGATCGCCTTCAGCAACGTGGATTTCCCCGCCCCATTCGGCCCGGCGATTGCCGTCAGGCTGCCGGGCTGGAACGTGCCGGAGAGATGGTGGACAGCGGGATGACGATCGTAAGAGACCGTCAGATTGTCGAGGCGAATGACTGGCACGCTCATGGCAGGAGGATCGCCCAATGGATCGCGAGCCAGAGAAGTGCGACGATGGCGACCGCACCGCAGGCGCGCAGAAGTGCCGATTGCCCGAGGAGACTGACGGCGGAACGTTCCTGATCGGGCGGCATTCTCAATCCTCATATGTAATAACATTACTGTTATGTTGTAACATTTATGGCAAGAATGAGGCGAGGCCGCTCTTGATGCAATACGGCGGATGCCCAGCGCGACATTGACGCTTACTTCAGCGATCAAAAATAAAAAAAGGCGCCCTTGCGTAACAACGGGAGATTTTCCGGCTTAGAGCTGTTCGAGTATCGCGGCAGCACCGGAAACCGTTGCCTGGCCGGGCGATTCCTCGACGTTGAGCGATTTCACCACGCCATCTTCGACCAGCATGGAATAGCGCTTGGAGCGGACACCAAGGCCACCGCCGGAGAGATCGACATCGAGACCGACTGCCTTGGTGAACCCGGCATCCCAGTCGGCGAGGAAATGAATCTTGCCGAGGCCGCCCGAAGACTGCGCCCAAGCGCCCATGACATGCCAGTCGTTGACGGCGAGAACGGCGATGTCGTCAACGCCCTTGGCGAGGATGGCATCGCGGTTTTCCAGATAGCCCGGCAGATGGTTCAGCGAACAGGTGGGCGTGAAAGCGCCGGGTACGGCGAAGAGCACGACGCGCTTGCCGGCAAAGAGCTGCTCGGTGGTGGTTTCGACCGGGCCGTCTGTAGTCTTTTCCTTGAAGGTGGCGGCAGGAAGCTTGTCGCCGATCGCGATGGTCATGGATTTTCTCCTCGGTTCTGGCTGGTTGCGGCAAGACCGCATAGGGATTGAGAGGGACTATAAGATGCGGTCAATCAAAGGCAAGCGTGGTTTCCATGGCGCGGACGCCGTCAACGATGAGCACCCCCCACTGCTTGCCCTTGATATCGTAGTTCTTCGGTAGTTTTCCGATGGCGATATCGGCGGAATAGGCCCTGCCGCTGCGCCCCACATTCATCTGCTTGGTAAAGGCGTAACCGCTCGGGCCGGTGACGATGATTTCGGGCGTTCCATTCCCTGCTTCCGGCAGAGTAACCTTCAGCGAGAGTTGCTTCAGGTCGGGTGACATCCCGTGTGCCACGACCTCGAAATCGGCAGACGGCGCTTCGGGAAGGCGGCCAGCGGCGCTCTGAAGGATCATTTCCTCCTGCGGGCGCGACTGGGCGACAGTACCAAGTTTCAGTGAAAGCTGCGCCTGGAACGGAATGCAGATATCCTTGCAGATGCCGATGAAAGCGGTGGCGTCGAGAACGACCGGTCCCACTTTCGAAGCCGTTAGCGATAATGGCAGGGTCACCGGCGTCTCATAGCCGATATCCTCGACCTTGCCGCTGGAGATATGTTTCGGAACGGGATAGGAAATGGCGTCCAGCGTTACACCGCTTTGCGGTGCGATGGTGATCTGCGGCGGGATGCCATTATTGCCCGGTTCACGCCAATAGGTGATCCAGCCAGGCTTCGGCTCAATCTGCAGGCCTGCCTTTATATGGCCATCAGCGTCCGGCGGCAGCGCCACGAGACGCATGCGGCCACCCTCGTTCTCCGCCCAGTCGCTCATTTCCGCATGCGCCTGACGCAGCAATCCAAGCATGGACGCAGCCGAAATGACTGCAATTAATGGCGCGCGCGCGAGCAATGAAATAACTCTCATGGAACAAGGGTTTACCGAAACTTGCCAATTGCCGCCAGAAGTCCCGCCCATATAAATCTTCATTTTCAGTTGATTGATTTGTGACATTGCCCCATGTTTCTCTTGTCGGAGCCTTTGTGCGGTCTGGCGGCAGGAGGAACCATGTCCCTAGCAACGCTGAAGAACAGACGGGAACGCGGATTTTTCGACGGTCAGTTCCTGATCGCCATGCCCGGCATGGAGGATCGCAACTTCGCACGCACAGTGATTTATATCTGCGCCCATTCGGATGCAGGCGCCATGGGCTTTGTCATCAATCGCCCGCAGAGCCTGACCTTCACCGATGTCCTGCTGCATCTCGACATGATCAAGCAGGAAGATTCCATCGTGCTGCCGAAAGATGCGCGGGAGTTTCCGATCCAGACTGGTGGGCCGGTCGAGAGCGGTCGTGGTTTCGTGTTGCATTCCGACGATTATGTCAGCGATTCCTCCATCCCCGTCAGCGACGATATCTGCCTGACGGCAACGCTCGATATCGTGCGCGCCATCTCCAAGGGCGGCGGTCCCAAGCGGGCCACCATGCTGCTCGGCTATTCCTCCTGGGGTGCGGGCCAGCTCGAAAACGAGGTGGCCTCCAATGGCTGGCTCAATTGCGCGGCCAATGAGGAGTTGATCTTCGATCGCTGCCTCGATGACAAGTATGAGCGGGCGCTTGCCAGCATGGGTATCACGCCTGCCATGCTTTCGGCAGAAGCTGGCCACGCCTGACTGCATCATTCCGGAACGAAACTCGTTCACTGGCGTTTCCTGTCGGCAAACACGGATACTCCGTCCGTGATCCGAGAGGAGACATACAAATGGGTAGCACTGGCGACAAGATTTCCGGCAAGGTCAACGAGATGGCCGGCAAGGCGAAGAAGACGGCCGGCAAGGCCACCGGCAACCCCGAAATGCAGGCCAAAGGCGCCATGCAGGAAGCCAAGGGCAAGGCCCAGGTCGCGAGCGGCAAGGTCAAGGACAAGCTGAAAGGCGCTGTCGACCGGCTCTGACGCCCTATCTTATTCATAGGTGCAATGCCTGTCGCATCCGTGTGCGGCGGGCATTTTCCATCATATCCTGCCTGTAGGGGGCTGCCATGAGGCTGTTTGCCTGCGACAATTGCGATCAGGTCATCCATTTCGACAACAGGCAGTGTGTGCGCTGCAACCATCGCCTCGGCTTCTTCGCGCGCGATCTTTCCATGCATGCGCTGGAATCGCGCGACGAGACGAACTGGCAGGTTGTCTCCGATCCGAACCGGCTTGTGCAGTTCTGTGCCAATGCGGGCCTCGACATCTGCAACTGGCTGGTCGATGACAACAATGATTTTTGCATCGCCTGCCGGCATAACCGGCTGGTGCCGAATACCGACACGCAAGATGGGATCGACCGCTGGCGCCGCATCAGCCAGGCGCAGCGCCACCTCTTCTATTCGCTACTACGCTGGAACTTGCCGCATCCCAACCGGCGGGAAGACCCGCAAGGCGGCCTCGTTTTCGATTTTCTCGAAGACACCGTGCAGAATGACGGCAATGTCGTACCGGCCATCACCGGCCATGAGGACGGGCTGATCGCGATCCGCGCAGCGGAAGCAGACGATGTGACCCGCGAGCAGGCGCGCATGGCGATGGATGAACCCTATCGCACGCTGCTCGGCCATTTCCGCCACGAGACCGGGCACTTCGTCTGGAACAAGCTGGTCCGCGATCGCAATGGATTCGACGAGTTCCGCGCAGTCTTCGGCGATGAGCGGCAGGACTATGGCGCCGCATTACAGGATCGCTATGCCAATGGGCCAGTTGCAGGCTGGCAAGAGAACTTCATCAGCGCCTATGCTTCCGTTCACCCTTGGGAAGATTTCGCAGAATGCTTCGCGCACTACCTGCACATTGTCGATACACTGGAAACGGCGCGTGGCTTCGGCATCGCGATCGATCCGCGCGGGCATGAAGAAATCGCCGGTGAAGTGGATTTCAATCCCTATCGGGCACAGAGCGTCGAACAGCTCGTCGGCGCCTGGGTGCCACTCAGCCTTGCGATCAACGCGATCCAGCGCAGCATGGGACAGCCGGATTCCTATCCCTTCGTGCTGTCACCGCCTGTCGTGACAAAGCTCGAATATATGCACCGGCTGATACGGAATGCCACGGCAGAGCAGCGGCAGGCGGCCTGATCAGCCTGCCTTCTTGCTCTTCTTGAAAGGCTCCATACCCTTGCGGGCGAGCTCATCAGCACGCTCGTTTTCGGGGTGGCCGGCGTGGCCCTTGACCCAATGGAGGGTCACCTTGTGCCGGTTGCGGGCCTCTTCCAGCGCCTGCCAGAGTTCGGCATTCTTCACCGGCTTATTGTCCGATGTCCTCCAGCCGTTCTTTTTCCAGCCGAAGATCCATTTGGAAATGCCGTCTTTCACATAGGCGCTGTCGGTATAGAGATCGACCTCGCAGGGCTCCTTCAGGGCAGTCAGTGCGGAAATGGCAGCCAGGAGCTCCATGCGATTGTTGGTGGTTTCAGCCTCGCCACCGGAGAGTTCCCTCTCGACCTCGCCGTAGCGCAGCACAGCGCCCCACCCACCGGGGCCGGGGTTGCCGGAGCATGCCCCGTCGGTGAAGATATCGATGTGCTTCATAGGCTCAGTCCATATTCGGCGGGCGAGGAAATCTGGCGGTGGAAGCGCAGCTTGCGCAGATATTCCAGCGGATCCTTCTTGGTGACCATCGCGCCCTCGGGCGTCGTCAGCCAGTCGTAGAGACGGGTCAGGAAGAAGCGCAGCGCCGAGCCACGGGAGAGAACTGGCAGAGCTTTAATCTCCGCCTCGCTCAGCGGCCGTACGCTCTGGTACCCTTCCAGCATCTGCATGCCCTTGGTGATGTTGTAGGCGCCATCCTTCTCGAAGCACCAGGCATTGAGGCAGATCGAGACGTCATAGGCGAGCAGATCGTTGCAGGCGAAATAGAAATCGATGAGGCCCGAGAGCTCGTCGCCGAGGAAGAAGACGTTGTCAGGGAAAAGATCGGCGTGGATGACGCCAGCCGGCAAATCCTTTGGCCAATAGGCCCGCAAGAAATTGAGATCGCTGCGGATCTCGTTCTGCAGTCCCGGCTCGACCTCGTCGGCGCGTGCCTCGGATTTGTCCCATAGCGTCTGCCAGCCTTCCAGCGACAAGGCATTCGGCCGCGTCAGTGCAAAACCTTCACCAGCAACATGCATCTGCGCCAGCGCCTTGCCGACTTCGCGGCAGTGTTTGGCTTCCGGCTTTCTGAGCCACATGCCTTCAAGGAAGGAGATGAGTGCGGCGGGACGGCCCGACAGAGTGCCGAGCAGCGCGCCGTCCTTGCGCGGCAGCGGCAGTGGGCAGGACAGGCCGCCGGCAGACAGATGCTGCATCAGGCCGAGGAAGAAGGGCAGATCGCTCTTTTCCACCCGCTTCTCGTAAAGCGTCAGGATGAGCGGCGCCTTGGATGTGTGCAGCAGGAAATTGGAATTCTCCACGCCTTCCGCGATGCCCTTGTAAGAGAGCAGCGTACCGGCATCATATTCGGTGAGAAACCATTTCAGATCGTCTTCGGCGATATCGGTATAAACTGCCAAGGTGGGTATCTCACTGTAGAAGCGGTGTCATCAGGTAGGCAGGACGGAGGGTGGGCCCCTCACCTCATTCCCCGTTCACGAATGCCATGTCAGCCGTCGTCAATTCAAGGCTGCGCAGTTCGCGATTGACGAGGAAGTGCTCGTTTTCCTGCACGGTTTCGGCAAGCTCGACGCGGGCATCGAAGCGTGTGCGGAAGGCCTCGATGATCTCGTTGACGATCACTTCCGGGGCGGAAGCACCGGCGGACAGGCCGAGCGTGGCAATCGGGCCGATCTCATCCCAGTCGAGCTCTGAAGCACGCTGCACGAGGATCGACTTCTTCGCGCCTGCCCGGAGTGCCACTTCGACGAGCCGCTTGGAATTGGACGAATTCGGCGCGCCGACAATGATGAACAGATCGCAGCCGGGGGCTGCTTCCTTCACCACTTCCTGGCGGTTGGTCGTGGCATAGCAGATGGAATCAGCGGCCGGAGCCTGTAGCTTGGGGAAGCGCTCTTCCAGCCGTTTGATGACGCCGGCGGTGTCGTCGACCGAAAGCGTCGTCTGCGTGACATAGCCGAGATTATCGGGATCGACCGGCTGATAAACGTCCGCATCCTCGACAGTTTCGATGAGCGAAACAGTGCCTTCGGGCAACTGACCCATGGTGCCGATCACTTCGGGATGGCCGGCGTGGCCGATCAGGACGACATGGCGGCCGAGGCGATTATGGCGCATCGCCTGCTTGTGGACCTTGGAGACCAGCGGACAGGTTGCGTCGAGATAGAACAGGTTGCGGGCATTCGCATCCTCGGGCACGGATTTCGGCACGCCATGGGCGGAAAAGACGACCGGCTGGGCACGATGTTCCGCCGGGATCTCGTCAAGCTCCTCGACGAAGACCGCTCCCTTGGCTTCCAACCCTTCCACGACATAGCGGTTATGGACGATCTCGTGGCGGACATATACAGGCGCGCCGTAAGCCTTCAGCGCCAGCACGACGATCTGGATCGCCCGATCGACGCCGGCGCAGAAGCCGCGCGGACCGCAGAGCCTGATCGTCAACGGAGGTTTTGCCGCAATGTTCATAACATACCCAGGTTAAGCTTCAGGGACCTCTAACCCAATATGGGTCGGAATTGAAGCGATACTATTGCGCTGCACCCTTGCGGGGACGGAACCAGGAGATGGCGACGACAACGAGCAGCACCGCAGCCAGCCCGTACCAGGTGAAAGCATATTGCAGATGGTCGTTCGGCAGATCGACCTGCGTGACGCCGCCGATCGGAAAGCCCGCCGGGTTGGGCGTGGAATCGGCATCGAGGAAGAAGGGTAAGACATCAGCCTTGTCGAGGTCGACGCTCGACGCCATCACATCAAGATCTTTCCAGTAGAAGATATTCTTCGCCACGTCGTTGTCAGGCACGAGCGAGGAGGGTTTGCCGGGGAGTTTGGCACGCGCGAGGCCGGTTACCGTCTGCTGGTCCGTCAACTGGCCCTGCATCCGCATTTCCGGCTCCTTGTTCTCATAGGGAACGAAGCCTCTGTTGACGAAGAGGTAGCGCCCATCCGCGAGCTGCAGCGGCGTATAGATGTAATAGCCGGTCTGGCCACGCCAGGTGGCGAAGAAATGGCGCTCCTTGTTGTTGATGTAGCGGCCGGTGGCCGTGACCGTGCGATACTCGATGTCGCCGCCCTGAGCGGCCATGGCCTCGATATCGGCAAGCGGAACCGGGGCTGCGGCTCGGCGCTCGGCTATATCGGCGAGCAGGCCTTCCTTCCAGTGAAGACGCTCCACCTGCCAGGTGCCGAGCGAGATCAGGATGGCGAGCGCAATGAGAACGGTTATGCCGGTAAACACCGGCAGCTTGCGGCGCGGGGCCGGACTCTCGATGTCAGTCACTCAGGCGTCCCTCGCGGGCATTATGGCGATATTGCATGGCGATGAGGATGCCCTTGCACCAGCGCAACGCCAGCAGGGAGAGTATGATTGTGAGCGGAGCAAAGAGCAGAATGTGAACCCAGATCGGTGGCGCATAATTGACCTGCAGCCAGAGCACCGAACCGATGATGATGAAGCCGACGATGAGGATAACGAAGACGGCGGGACCATCGCCTGCATCGGCGAAGGAATAATCCAGCCCGCAGGCGGCGCAGTTCGGTTTCAGGCCGAGCACGCCATCGAAGAGCTGCCCATGACCGCAGCGCGGGCAGCATCCCTTGATGCCGGTCTTGACCGGATCGACCGGTGGAAATTGTGCGCTATCTTCGTTCATGCCGATCTCCATGCAGGCGGCTTTTCGTCGTCTGCCTTAACTCTCCCATAAAGTATTCGCATCCCGAATGGAAATACCTGCGCGATTTCGCCTCAGCGATTCGCGCCAAACAGAAGAAGAAGACTGATGACCAACGACAGCCATGCCGGACAGATCATTATCCTGAACGGCGCACCGCGAAGCGGCAAATCCAGCATTGCACGCGCAATCCAGGAAGAATTCGAGGGGCCGTGGATCAACCTCGGCGTCGATACCTATAATTCCATGACGCCAAAGCGCTACCTGCCCGGTATCGGATTGAGGCCCGGCGGCGAGCGGCCGGATCTCGAAGAACTCGTGCCGTTCCTCTATGCAGCGCTTTATGAATCGATCGCCATCCATGCCGGATTGGGGCTCAACGTCGTCGCCGACCTCGGCCACCACGACAGCTACTCGCAGCCACTCGGCATCCTCGGCGACTGCGCCAGACGACTGGACGGTTTTCCCGTGCTGTTCATCGGCGTCAGATGTCCGATCGAGACGATTATGCAGCGGCGGGAAATCGCGGAGGAAGGGCGTGAGACCCTCTACCTGCGCGCCACCGGGGAGGCACCCGTGCCGGAACCAGTACAGCGCTGGCAGGACGAGGTGCATCGCCCCGGCCTCTACGATATGGAGGTTGATACATCCGTGCTGACGGCGCTCGAATGCGCCGAGGCGATCCGCCATCAGCTGGACCTCGGCATTCCCGAGCCTTCGGCCTTCGAGAGGCTGGCTGGCCAACGGTAAGACGAAGAGCAGCAGTTAAGACAAAGAGGCCTGGGATTAAATGACAGCCTGCCCCTACGACAGACTGTCGTCAGCAAGGGTATAGCTTTGCTGAATTCATGACGGGATGAAGATGTCGGGATCCGCGATATTACATCGATCCCGACAGCAATAAACTTCAGGCTGTCTGCTACGCGACCGACTGAGATACCTTTGAGAGGCGGAATGCCTGATACGTTTGATATCCACCCACTGACGGCCGATCGTTGGGCCGATCTTGAAGACCTTTTTGGTCCATTGCGCGGAGCCAATTCGGGATGCTGGTGCATGTGGCCTCGCATCAAGGGCGCTGACTACAAGGCAATGGAGAGAACTGGCCGGAAAGATGCTTTCCGGGCGATAGTGGAGGCTGGGCCGCCACCGGGGCTGATTGCATATCATCGCGGGACAGCGGTCGGTTGGTGTGCGATCGGCCCTCGGCCTGGCTTCTCACGCTTTCAAGAGGCAAAAACTTCACGGCCGCTGGAAGATGTGAGTGAGCCTGATGCTTCGAGTGTCTATGCCATCACGTGCTTTTTCATTCGCACAGGCTACCGCCGGCAAGGCCTTATGCGGCATCTTGCCAGTGCCGCCGTTGAATTCGCGATAGCCAATAATGCGGTTGCAGTTGACGCCTGCGCCATCGATCCCGAAAAACCTCTGACGTGGGGGGAGGGTTTTGTCGGTATCGCCTCGGTATTTACGAAGCTTGGATTCTCGGAGATCGCGCGCCGATCTCCGCGACGACCGTTGATGCGGCTCAAACTTTCCGCGCGTGAATGCTCCGAAGTTCGCTAGATTAAACTCCTGTCGCAAAAACCGCAAAAGTCGGAGTTTCGCGCCGATACTTGCGACAAGGAGTATTCCACATTTCGGTTAGGCGGGTCAGTGAGCACCCGCCTTTTTTGATTTCTATCCGGTCTCGATCAGCCTGCCGCAACCGGTGCGCCCCAGCCGCCCCAGACGTAGATGCAGAAGAACAGGAACAGCCAGACGACGTCGACGAAGTGCCAGTACCAGGCGGCCGCCTCGAAGCCGAAGTGCTGCTTCGGCGTAAAGTCACCGCGCAACGCACGAAGGAGGCAGACCAGCAGGAAGATGGTGCCGACCAGAACGTGGAAGCCGTGGAAACCGGTGGCCATGAAGAAGGTCGCGCCGTAGATCGAGTTGCGGAACTCGAACGGAGCATGGGCATATTCATAGGCCTGGACGGAGGAGAAGAGCACGCCGAGCAGGACCGTCAGCGTCAGGCCCTGGATAAGGCCCTTGCGGTCGTTGTGCAGCAGAGCGTGGTGAGCCCAGGTGACCGTCGTGCCCGAGAGCAGCAGGATGACGGTGTTGTAGATCGGCAGGTGCCAGGGATCGAGAACCTCGATGCCCTTCGGCGGCCAGACACCGCCGGTATAGGCAAGGCGCGAAGCCTGGATGGCCTCGTGCGGAAAGAGGCTGGCGTCGAAATAGGCCCAGAACCAGGCGACGAAGAACATCACTTCCGAAGCGATGAACATGATCATGCCGTAGCGCAGGTGCAGCGACACGACGCGTGTATGGGCGCCCTCATGGGCTTCCTTCACGGTGTCAGACCACCAGCCGTACATGACGTAGAAAACGACAGCCAGCCCGATGAAGAAGAGCCACGGATGCGCCCATTCGATACCGAAAACATGCAGCGAGCCGCCGTTCAGGTAGCGCATGTAGCCGACGCCGCCAAAGGCCATCAGGAATGCGCCGAGCGAGGCCAGTATCGGCCACGGGCTCGGAGCTATGATGTGATAGTCGTGATTCTTCTGATGAGCATCGGCCATGTCAGATCCCCGGTGTCTTCCTTCTCCGCTTCCGGCACGGCCGGAAACACTCCTCAATCAAAGTTTCTTTTCAGCCTGTCCCGTTCCATCCTCATTCGAAGCCACCGGCTTCGGACCCTCTTTAGGATAGAACGTGTATGACAGCGTGACCGTGTGAATGCTTTTCGATTCAGCGGCCTTGGTAATCTCCGGATCGATGTAGAACACGACCGGCATTTCAAGCTTCTCGCCCGGCTTCAGGTCCGTTTCATTAAAGCAGAAACATTGCACCTTGTTGAAATAGGCGCCCGCCTCGCCCGGCGTCACGTTGAAGATCGCCTGGCCGCGCTGGGTTTCGTTGGAACGGTTTTCGGCGATGAAATTGACCTGGATGGTCTCGCCGATCTTCGGATTGACCTCGCGCTCGACCGGCTTGAATTCCCACTGCAGGCCGGGAGCGACGTTGGCGTCGAAGGTGACACGCATCGTACGGTCGAGAATGACGCTGGAAACCTGATCAACACGCTGTGTCGTGCCGTTATAGCCGGTCACCTGGCAGAAGAGCCGATAGAGCGGCACGGCGGCATAGCTTGCCGCGCCCATACCGACGACAAAGCTCAGGCACATGAAGACGACGGCAGCGTTGTTGCGCGGCTTCTTCGGTGTGTTGACGGCGTCGCTCATCTCATCAGCCTCCATGTCCGAGGAACTTGACGATGGTGATGACGTAAAAAAGGATTACCAGACCGGCGAGCACGACGCCGAGCGCAATGTTGCGATTGCGGCGCGACTTGCGTTGCGCTTCAGTAAGCTTGACCAATTCCATCAGAACGAGCCTCCTGCATACGAGGCCAGCATGGCGACCAGCCGGTCGAGCATCAGCGCGGAGAACACGGCGAAGAGATAGAAGATCGAGAAGCCGAACAGCTTCTTCGCCGGGATCATGTTGAGATCGCCGTCGGGCATGCGCCAGACGGCGATGGAACAGTATATGAAGACCGCACCGAGTGCCGCGGCCACCACGCCATAACCGACACTGGCAAAGCCGAGGAAGGTCGGCAGCACCGCGCATATGGCCGTCAGCACGGCATAGGCAACGATCTGGTGCTTGGTGGTGCGCTCACCGGACACGTTCGGCAGCATCGGCACGCCAACCGCTTCGTAATCTCGCATCTTGAAGAGGGCAAGCGCCCAGAAATGCGCCGGCGTCCACAGGAAGATGATGAGGAAGAGGACGGTGCTTTCGATGGTGACGGAATTCGTCACGCAGGCCCAGCCGATCATCGGCGGAAAGGCGCCGGCCGCGCCACCGATGACGATGTTCTGCGGCGTCGAGCGCTTCAGCCACATCGTGTAGATGACGGCATAGAAGAAGATGGTGAAGGCAAGGATCGAGGCCGACAGCCAATTGACCGCGAGGCCCAGGATCGTCACCGAGAAGCAGGAGAGCACGAGGCCGAAGGCCAGGGCTTCCTTGGGCTTGATGCGGCCGGCCGGGATCGGGCGCTTGGCGGTGCGGCTCATGACGGCGTCGATGTCGGCGTCATACCACATGTTCAGTGCACCCGATGCGCCTGCACCGACGGCAATGCAGAGAATGGCGATCAGGCCGAGAACGGGGTTGATGTGGTCCGGCGCCAGCACCAGGCCGGCAAAGGCCGTGAAGACCACGAGCGACATGACCCGCGGCTTCAGAAGCTCGAAATAATCGCGCGCACTGGCTTCCGACAGGCGAAAGTCGCCGTCTTCAGCAAGAGCCTCGTGATTGTCGATTACCGTCATCATTCCGTCCTGAATTCCTCAATCGCCAGACGCCGCAGAGGCCTGCGGCGTCTGGATCCGGCATCTTACTTGATGCGCGGAAGCTGTTCCCACTGATGGTAGGGCGGCGGCGAAGGCAGCTGCCACTCGAGGGTCGTTGCGCCCTCACCCCACGGATTGTCACCGGCAATGCGCTTCTTGGCGAACGCTTCCCAGACACCGACAAGGAAGATGATCACGCCGACGAAGGAGATGTAGGAGCCGATCGACGAGACATAATTCCAGCCGGCGAAAGCGTCCGGATAGTCGATGTAGCGGCGCGGCATGCCGGCGAGGCCGAGGAAGTGCTGCGGGAAGAACACCAGGTTCACGCCGATGAACATGACCCAGAAGTGCAGCTTGCCGAGGAACTCGCTGTACATGTAGCCGGTCATCTTCGGGAACCAATAATACCAGGCAGCGAAGATGGCGAAGACGGCGCCGAGCGACAGAACGTAGTGGAAGTGAGCCACGACGTAATAGGTGTCATGCAGCGAGCGGTCCAGGCCGGCGTTTGCGAGCTGGACACCCGTGACACCACCGACGGTGAAGAGGAAGATGAAGCCGATCGCCCAGATCATCGGCGTGCGGAAGCTGATAGAGCCACCCCACATCGTCGCGATCCAGGAGAAGATCTTCACACCCGTCGGAACGGCGATGACCATCGTCGCGAAGACGAAGTAGCGCTGCGCGTCGAGCGACAGGCCGACCGTGTACATGTGGTGAGCCCAGACGACGAAGCCGACAGCACCGATGGCGACCATGGCGTAGGCCATGCCGAGGTAACCAAAGACCGGCTTCTTCGAGAAGGTCGATACGATGTGGCTGACGATGCCGAAGCCCGGCAGGATCAGGATGTAGACTTCCGGATGACCGAAGAACCAGAACAGGTGCTGGTAGAGGATCGGGTCACCGCCGCCTTCCGGCGCGAAGAAGGCTGTGCCGAAGTTGCGGTCGGTGAGCACCATGGTGATGGCGCCAGCCAGAACCGGCAGCGAGAGCAGCAGAAGGAAGGCGGTGATCAGCACGGCCCAGGCAAAGAGCGGCATCTTGTGCAGCGTCATGCCGGGAGCGCGCATGTTGAGGATAGTGGTGATGAAGTTGATCGCACCGAGGATCGACGAGGCACCGGCAATGTGCAGCGAGAAGATCGCAAGGTCGACTGCCGGACCCGGCTGACCGCCGACTGCGAGCGGCGGATACATGGTCCAGCCACCGCCTGCACCGTATGCGCCGGCCGGGCCTTCGACGAACATCGAAATGACCAGCAGCAGGAAGGCCGGAACGATCAGCCAGAAGGAGATGTTGTTCAGACGCGGGAAGGCCATATCAGGCGCGCCAATCATGATCGGCACCATCCAGTTGGCAAAACCGCCGATCATCGCCGGCATGACCATGAAGAAGATCATGATCAGCGCGTGAGCGGTGGTGAAGACGTTGAACATGTGCTTGGCGCCATCAATGGCAGCATCGCCTTCGAAGCCGTAGACCATGGAGGCCAGGCCGTGGAAGATCTGGATGCCCGGCTCCTGCAGCTCCATGCGCATGGCAACGGAGAGAAGGCCGCCGACGATACCGGCGAAGATCGCGAAGATCAGGTAGAGCGTGCCGATATCCTTGTGGTTCGTGGAGAAGAACCAGCGATCGGCAAAGCTCGGCGTATGAGAGTGATCGTGATGGTCGTCATGCGCGTGAGCGTCATGAGCGTGGTGATCATGAGAATGATCGTCGTGAGCGGAAGGTCCAGCCATTGTCCCGATCCCTATCTTACTTTGCGACGTTTTCAGCGACATCAACGGTCTTTGCAGGACCATCGGCGGCGGCGATCAGTGTCTTGTAGGCGCCGGGCAAGTCACTGGCGGCCGAAGCCAGCCACTGCTTGTACTTGTCCTCGGAGACGACGCGGATGGCGATCGGCATGAACGCATGGTCCTTGCCGCAAAGCTCGGAACACTGGCCGTAGAAGAGGCCTTCGCGCTCGGCGCGGAACCAGGTTTCGTTCAGGCGGCCCGGAACGGCGTCGATCTTGACACCGAAGGACGGCATGGCGAAAGCGTGGATGACGTCGGTCGGCGCGGCGGTAACGAGAACGCGAACGGTCTTGTTGACTGGCAGCACGAGTTCGTTGTCGACGGCGAGCAGGCGCGGATAGACGGAAAGATCGGTCTTGCCCGCAGCGGCACGATCCGGCTCCTTCAGAAGATAGGAGTCGAAGGCGACAGGCGTTTCGCCCGAACCTTCATATTCATAGTTCCACTGCCACTGGGTCGCGGTCGCCTTGATGGTCACATCAGGGTTTTCCGGCAGGGTGAGCTGCGCGGTCAACAGGGTAAAGGAGGGAATGGCAAGGAAGAGAAGTACCAAGACCGGCCCCACGGTCCAGATGACTTCGATCACCGTATTGTGGCTCGTCTTGGAGGGAACCGGGTTTGCCGAAGCACGGAACTTGAAACAGACGACCAGAAGGAGAACGAGAACAAACAGCGTGATCGGAACGATGAACCACAGCGTGTATTGTTCGAACCAGTGGATCTCCCGCATGATCGGCGTCGCTGCCGGCTGCAGGGTAGCCTGCCACGGCATCGGCTGATCGGCATATGTGCCGGAAGCAAAAAGCAGACAGACCAGCGCGGTCAGAGCTGCAAAAGCCTTCTTAATCACCTTGTAATCTCCCTCGAGCGCTGATCTGCATCAAATCGGACGCAGAATCCTTGCCATCTTCTGCGCTTCAAACCACAGTTTGGCATCCGCCGCAACAGGCAGAAGCAATTGTCTATGCGGCATATTTGCTCAAAGACTGCCTCCTCAGCCACGGCAAAACATTGCAAGCTTTTCATCAGCATACGAAAAACGCGCTTCAGGGCCAATCCGCGGGCTGCACATTCTTTTGGCGAGGTCCTATTTCTGCCGCAGTCCCCCGGTTTTCACGGGGTGGGGCTTTTCATTTTCTGTGGGCAGCTTCACAAATAGCGGCAATGATTCGATATCCAGAGGTTTTCATGGGTTTCCGTTCCCTCGCGCGGTCTTTTGTACTGACCGCGGGCATCGCGACCGCCGCGACGAGCCCCGTTTTCGCTCAGCAGACGCCGACGCCCGCGCAGTCGCGTCCTGCCGCGCCTGCTCCGAAGCCCGCCCCGACACAGCAGCCCGCGCCGTCCACGACGCCAAACGTCGAGCAGGTGACGCCTAGCCAGGCGCAGCCACCGGCACCCGGCACGGTTCGGTCCAACCATGGCGCATGGTCCGTCGTCTGCGACAAGCCGGCGGGCGCTTCGACCGAGCAGTGCGCGCTGATGCAGAATGTCATTGCCGAAGACCGTCCGGAAGTTGGCCTGTCCGTTGTCGTCCTGAAGACGGCTGACCGCAAGTCGAAGATCCTGCGCGTGCTCGCACCGCTCGGCGTGCTGCTGCCGAACGGCCTCGGCCTCAATGTCGACGGCAAGGATATCGGCCGCGCCTATTTCGTGCGCTGCTTCGCCGACGGCTGCTATGCCGAAGTCGTTCTCGAGGACGAACTGCTCAAGACCTTCCGCAGCGGTGCGCAGGCGACCTTCATTGTCTTCCAGACGCCGGAAGAAGGCATCGGCATCCCCGTAGACCTCAAGGGGTTCGCGGAAGGCTACGACGCCCTGCCCTGATTTGGCGGGGCTTGCTCGCGCAGCACAACAGACCTACATCGGCTATTGAGCATTCCCGCTCTTCTTGCGGAGCAAAAGACCATGACCACCGACCTCCTGACGCTTTTTGATGCCGACGAAGCGACAATGCGCAAGCATGTCGCCGAGGCGCTTTCCGGCGCCGATGACGGCGAGCTCTTCATCGAGCACGCGCAGGCGGAATCGCTGACCTTCGATAACGGTCGCCTCAAGGGCGGCAGCTTCAACACTGAACAGGGTTTTGGCCTGCGCGCAGTGGCAGGTGAAGCTGTCGGCTACGCGCATGCGGGCGATCTCTCCGTCTCAGCGCTGAAGCGGGCAGCCGACGCGGTCGGCGCCGTCACGCGCGGCTATTCCGGCAGCTATGCTGCCGCGCCCCAGGGCACGAACCGCAAGCTCTATACAGACGAGAACCCGATCGGTTCACCGACTTTCGAGGAGAAGGTGAAGGTGCTGACCGATATCGATGCCTATCTGCGCGGCAAGAACGACAAGGTGCGGCAGGTCACGGCTTCGGTTGCGGCAAGCTGGCAGGTGGTCGATATCCTGCGCGCCGATGGCCATCGCGTACACGACATCCGGCCGATGACGCGTATCAACATCTCCGTCATGGTCGGCGACGGCGACCGGCAGGAGAGCGGCTCCTATGGCCAGGGCGGCCGCATCGGTTTCGGCGATTTCATCGCGACCGGAAGCTGGCAGCACGGCGCAGATGAGGCGCTGCGGCAGGCGCTCGTCAATCTCGAAGCGATCGATGCGCCGGCTGGCACGATGGATGTCGTGCTCGGCTCCGGCTGGCCGGGCGTCATGCTGCACGAGGCCGTAGGCCATGGCCTCGAAGGTGACTTCAACCGCAAGAAGACATCTGCCTTTGCGGGCCTCCTCGGCCAGATGGTGGCGGCACCGGGCGTGACCGTCGTCGACGACGGCACGATCGACAGCCGCCGCGGCTCCATCACCATCGACGACGAAGGCACACCTTCGGCCTACAACGTGCTGATCGAAAACGGCAAGCTCGTCGGCTACATGCAGGACCGGCAGAACGCCCGGCTGATGGGCATGACGCCGACCGGCAACGGCCGTCGCCAAGGCTATGCGCATGTGCCGATGCCGCGCATGACCAACACCTATATGCTCGGCGGCGACAAGACGCCGGAAGAAATCATCTCTTCGGTCAAGAAGGGCGTCTATGCCGTCTCCTTCGGTGGCGGCCAGGTGGATATCACATCGGGCAAATTCGTCTTCGGCTGCACCGAGGCCTATCTTATCGAGAACGGCAAGATTGGCGCACCGATCAAGGGCGCCATGCTGATCGGCAACGGCCCGGATGCGATGAAGCGTGTGTCGATGATCGGCAACGACATGAAGCTCGATACCGGCATCGGCAATTGCGGCAAGGCAAGCCAGTGGGTGCCTGTCGGCGTCGGCCAGCCGCATCTGCGCATGGATCAGGTGACCGTCGGCGGCACTCAGGCCTGAGGCGGTACTTTCATGGTCGAAATCGAGATCAGAACCTTCGCTCCTGACGACGCCGACGGCGTGATCTCGGTCATCCTGCCGATCCAGCGCGAGGAATTCGACATCGACATCACCGCCGACGCGCAGCCGGACCTGCGCGTCATTCCCGACTTCTACCAGTCAGGCAAGGGTCAATTTTGGGTCGCAGTGAAGGATGGCGCCATTGTCGGCACGGTCGGCCTCAAGGATATCGGCAACAACCAGGCGGCTCTTCGGAAGATGTTCGTGGCCGCCGAGGTGCGAGGCCGCGAACATGGTGTGGCCACCCGGCTGCTCGCGGCGCTCTTTGCTCATGCCGGTGAAGTCGGCGTAACCGACATCTTCCTCGGCACGACCGAGAAGTTTCTTGCCGCGCACCGATTCTATGAAAAGAACGGTTTTTCCGAGATTGCCAGCAAGGACCTGCCGCGGGCATTCCCGCTGATGGCCGTCGACAGCAAGTTCTATCGGCGGACAATTTAGGCTAGCCTCAAGCAATAGAACATCGAGCCGATGGGGCGTTGCTTGGCGACGGAGACATTTCTGCTGAAATTCCTGTCACCCGAGACGGGTTGTTCGGCGCAAGAGATGCGCTTCGAGGCCCCGATGGAGGCAGTTGCGGCCATTCTCGACGTAGAAACGTCCGAACTGGCAAAGCATCTCTTCTACCTTGAGAAAAGCGAACTGGACGGGCTGTCCTCGATGCTGGCCCTCCCCTTTCCCGAACCGGATGGCGAGGTTGTGCTCACGCGGCCGCAATGGATCGATAACGTGCCCTATCTGGTCCATACCAACTTCGAGCTCGCCCTGATGCTGGATGGCCGCAAGCCATTCGCTATGTTTTCGGACGAAGAAAGCTCGGGGGTTTTGAAGAAGATCCGAGCCTACTTTCAGCCCTACGTCGACAGAGGTGCAATCATCGAACGGGTCGAGCCATTCCTTGAGGGCAAGTTTCGCCTAGTTCGCATTCTCTACGCGCTGCCGAAAGAAGAATGGCGGTTTGACGCCTATACCGAGCTGATGAGCGAAAGGCGTTGGACGGACGAAAGCGAGTATCGCCTGGGGCGTCTGCTCGGCTATACAGAAGAACAATGCCAATGGTGGATCGCGCAAAGACGGAAAGCAGGAAACGCTACTGCGCCGAAGGCTTGAATTTCCATTTCCGCTCGATCGCAGCGGAGAGATCGATGTCATGGCGACGGGCGAAAAGCAGCAGGTGGCCGAGGATATCGGCCGTCTCGTCCGCAAGGTCGAGTTCCATCTCCTCGGGCGAGCGGCCTTTGGCACGGCCGCGGCCAGTCAGGCGGTTCCAAGCCTGGGTCAACTCGCCCATCTCCTCCTGCAGTTTCAGCAGAAACCAGTCGGCATCACGCTCAATGTCGTTGGCGGCGGCGTAAGCGGAGGATGATGTTTCGAACTGGTCGGCGAGGCGCTGCAGCATGACGTTCTCCTTTTGTTTATGAGGAGAGCGCCGATTCCCGGAAATTGTCCAGAGTAGCCAGCTCAGCCCTGGTTCGGCAGAAGCATGCAGTCGTATGAGCGCTTCTTCAGGGCATCGCAGGCGGAGGTCGCATCTTCCTTGCTTTGGAAGCCGACGAAACGGGCGCGGTAAATCGTGCCAGGCCCCTTCCCCACAGCTTCGGTGTAGGGCGAGGCGGAAACGAGCGGCGCACCTGCCTCGGACTGGGCCTGCGCAAGAAGCGCGCGGGCAGCATCGGCGCTCGGAGCAGCCGAGATCTGGATTTGCCAGCCACCTGCCTTGCCGACTGGCGCTTTAGGCGCCTTGCCGGCATTCATGATCTCGTCCATTGCCGCCGGGCGCTCCAACGGGATAACGCCGTTATCGGCATAACCGAGCGCCTTCGGTGCGGGTGCTGCTGCCTCGCCCGCAACGCGCGGCGCGATCGCCGGCGCGGGAACATCGGCCTCATCTGCGGCCGAGGCGACCTCGACCTGCTGTTTTGCATTGATGCTGGCGGTCAGCTTGACGCTGCCGGAGGAGGCACGTCCCATATAGCGGTCGAACAATCCGGCCATCTTGGCGTCGCGGCTGCGGGCCGTGCGGCCGCCGAGCACCACGCCAACCACGCGACGATTGCCGTCCTTCACGGCGCTGACGATGTTGAAGCCGGACGCATTGGTATAACCGGTTTTGATGCCGTCCATGCCCTGGTAGCGATACATGAGATTATTGTGGCCACGGATGGTCTGGCCACGGAAATTGAAGCTTGCAACGGAGAAGAGACGATATTCGCTGGGATAATTCTTCAGCAGCGCCACAGCGAGCGTGGACATGTCGCGCGCAGTCGTGATCTGACGCGCGTCCGGCAGGCCAGATGCATTGACAAAGACCGTGCGGCTCATGCCGAGCTGGCGGGCCTTCTGGGTCATAAGCCGGGCGAAATTGCTTTCCGAACCGCCGAGCTTTTCACCGATGGCGGCAGCAGCATCGTTGGCCGACTTGACGATCATGCCATAGACCGCCTCGCGCACAGTGATCGTACCGCCCGCTTTCACCCCGAGCTTCGTCGGCGGACGGGAGGCAGCATATTTCGACATGGTGATCGGTGTATCCCAGGTGATCTTGCCGCGATTGAGCGCCTCGAAGGTGAGATAGAGCGTCATCATCTTCGTGAGCGAGGCCGGATGGTTCAGCGTATCACCGTTTTCGGACGCAAGGACCTTGCCGGTGCGGGCATCGAGCACGAGGGAAGCGCTTCCGGCAAAGGCCGCAACGGGTGCAGTAATTGCCAGCGTCGCGGTCAAAATGGCAGCCAAAAGCCTTCTCATGCACTTCCCCTCATTATATCCGGCGAGTCGCTACAACCGGAATTATGTCCCGTATTGTGACAGATGCCCACAATCTGGCGCGACTTTGAGGCAACGCCCAAGTTTTTTCCAAGCTTTTGTTTCGCTTGGTTAAAGGCCGGTAAATAAACCGCGTTCCAACCGGATTCAGCAAGGTTTAACGGCGGCATTGATAGTCTGTGTGACACGATTACAAAGCGGGGTCACGGAAAAAATGGGGCAGTGGAAGCGCCGTCTGAAGCGCATCGCGATCGGCGGCGGGTTGGAAGCGGCCTGGCTGGCGAGTGCCGCCGGGCTCGTGAAAGAGGCTCGCGGACGCGGCGTCATCTTCACGCTCCATCATGTGCGTCCGCATATCGCCCAACTGTTCGAACCGAATCAGCATCTTGAAATTACACCCGAATTTCTGGATTCGGCGCTTCGGCGGCTGAAGCGGAGCGGCTATCGTTTCGTGCCGCTCGATGCCGTGCCCTCCCTCTTGTCGGACCCGCAGGACGATCGCCTGTTCGCCGCCTTCACGCTGGATGATGGGTATCGCAACAATCTCGTCCATGCCCTGCCCGTTTTCGAACGGCATGGCGCACCCTTTACGGTTTTCATTGCGCAAGGCTTTGCCGAAGGTTCGCACAGCATCTGGTGGGAGACGCTGGCGCTGCTGCTCGGCAGGGAGAACAGCATCGAGTTCAATTTCGGCCGGGGCAGAGAGAGGCTGGCGCTCGATACGCCCGTCCGGAAATGGGACGCCTTCGACCGGCTTGCCGAGTTTATCCACAGGCAGGACGAAAGCCGCGCCATCTCGGAGGTGGATGCACTGGCGCGGCGCCACGGTATAGAGCCGGTCGATATCACGCGGGAACTGGTCATGGAGCCACAGGAATTGCGCGAGCTCGCGGCAAGCCCGCTCGCCAGTCTCGGCGCCCATACGATCAGCCATCGGGCGCTTGCCCGCCTGCCGCATGCGGAAGCTCGGATCGAGATGGAAATCTCGGCCGATTATGTCGAGTCGATCACCGGCACTCGCCCCCGGACGATCGCTTTTCCCTACGGCACGCCGGAGGCAGCGATAGGTCGTGAAGCGGACCTTGCGGCAAAGCTCGGATTTGCCATCGCGGTAACAACGCAGCCAGGCTTTCCGACCGCAAGCTTGCCCACCTATATGCCGCGCATCTCGCTCAACGGCTTTTACCAAAAGCCACGCTATGTTTCGGCGCTGGCATCAGGCATTCCATTGAAACTGCTCGGGAAATAAGCCCTTCACGGATACATTCGCACCTTGTCCCAGGCCCCCTCAGGCGTCGGTCGGCGAAACTCGACGCGGTCGTGTAGTCGGAACTTCTGGTCTTTCCAGAACTCGATCGAGGTCGGGCGGATCCGGAAGCCGGACCAGTAAGACGGGCGCGGGATGTCGCCGATGGCGTAACGCGCCGTATATTCGGCAACGGCCTTTTCCAGCGCGAAGCGGCTTTCGAGCGGGCGCGACTGCTTGGAAGCCCAGGCGCCGATACGGCTGCCGCGGGCGCGGGTCGCAAAATAAGCGTCGGCCTCGGCATCGGTGACCAATTCGACAGGGCCGCGAATGCGCACCTGGCGGCGCAGCGTTTTCCAGTGGAAACACATGGCGGCTTTCTTCTGCCCCAAGATTTCGCGACCTTTCCGGCTCTCGAAATTCGTGTAGAAGACGAATCCGTCGGTATCGAAACCCTTCAGGAGAACCATGCGGACATTGGGCAGCCCATCTTCATCGACCGTCGCGAGCGCGACAGCATTGGGGTCGTTGACTTCGGAAGCCTCCGCCTCCTTCAGCCATTCCCCAAAGAGCTTGAAGGGCTCTTCACTTTCGGTAAAGTCACCACCTGTTAACCCGTTTTCCGACATATTAATTCAAATCCCGCGGTTTATGAAAACTGACCCAGCTTTCGAAGCTGGGGAAGGATACAGGGTGGAAGTCATAGCAAAGACACATCGCCATACAAAGGGTTCGCTGCGCCGCAGCTTCAGGCTCTCCATCGTCGGTATCGCGATTCTGTCACTTTCCGGCTGCGTGGCCGGAGGGTTCGATTTCCTGAGTTCGTCAAAGGTGGACCGTTCGGTTGCGACCGGCACGGTGCCGCAGCCAGCGCCCAGCACCGATACGCTTTCCGACGAGATGACGGTGCGCAACGCCGTGACGTCTGCCGATATCCAGAAGCTCGAAGGACAGCCGCTTCCCTGGGCCAATGCGTCCACCGGCAGCGCCGGCATCATCGACACGATCGTGGAGAATAATGACGCCGGCCAGGTTTGCCGCCAGTTCCGCACGACGCGGCATTCCTATGTCGGCATCGCCAAATTCTACGGCAAGACCTGCCTTGTCGGTGGCGGCAACTGGCAGCTTCTGAGCTTCCAGCCGGAAAGCTGATCCCACCGTCCACCTGTTCCGGCACGATGCGCCCCTGACACGTCAGGGTTAATGTGCCGTGCCGATTCGCCTCAATGTTTAGTGAAAGGCTAACCATTCGCGGCGAAACACCCCATATCCAACTTCGGAAATAAGAAGTGATTAGCAACTCTACCGCACGATCGCCCAACGAGCGGGCTTTCCTGTCGCGAGAGCGAACCGGACGGCGCGTCATGAGTTGAGATTCGGTTTCCGGGAACGGCCACGAGGAACATGCCTCCCGGATTGCGACAGCGGTGGTGCGAACAATGCGTGATCCATACAAGGTGCTGGGCGTCAAGCGCGACGCAGGAGCAGACGAAATCAAGACTGCCTGGCGCAACATGGCCAAGGCCGTGCATCCTGATCACAATCAGGGCGACCCGACGGCGACCGCACGTTTCGCCGAGATCGGCCGCGCCTATGAAACGTTGAAAGATCCGAGAAAGCGTAATCTCTTCGACAGCGCCGTGCGCATGGCAGAAGCCAAGAAGCAGGAACAGACGATCATGCAGCAGCGCCAGGCTGCCCGTGAGGCCGCCGTCCGCGCCAAGGCCGCGCAGGCCAATGCCGAGCGCGTGATGGAAGAGCTTGCGCGCGCCAATGCCAATGCGCAGAAGGCCGCAGCAGCAGGTGCCAAACAGCAGCAGGCAGGCACAACCGAAGCCGCAGAAGAGATGGTCGAACGCATTTTTGGCGCCCAGGCGCAATCGCACGCCCAGCAAGCGCATTCTCAGCAAGCACAAGCCAGGCCGCATGCAGCCGAGGCGGCCAAGCAGCCGGAACAGGAAACAGCGGAATCCGAAACCGCCAGGGCGGAGGACGAGCAGACCGAGTCCACCACCGGCACTGGCGCCAACATGTCGCTACCGCTCAGCCTGCTGACCTCGCTCGTGCGCCGCTTCACCGGCGCCGGCCAGCCAGGCCTTGAGAAGGCGCCGGATGAAGTGGCGACCGCAACCGTGACGATCGAAGACATCATGAAGGGAAGCTGGACGACAGTTTCCCTTCCGGAGGGCCGCGAAGTCGGCTTCGCCCTTCCGGCCGGCACGACTGAAGGCCATCAGGTCCGGCTCAAAGGGCAAGGATTCAAGCTGCCGGGCATGCAACGCGGCGACGCCGTCATCAATATCCACATCGCGCCCGATCCGCGCTTTACCGTCGATGGCTTCGACGTGCATGCCGTGCTGCCGCTCAACATCGAAAACGCAGTGCTTGGCACCGAGGCGCGCGTTGACGGTCCGCAGGGACCGCTCAATGTGACAGTCCCTGCCTGGTCCGGCTCCGACAAGACTATCCGCATTCCCGACCAAGGTCTGCCTAACGACAGCGGCGGAAAAGGCGATCTCGTCGTCGAATTGCGTATTATGTTGTGGGAAAAACCCGACGCTAAAGTCACTGATCTCATGCGGAGCATGCGTGAAGGGCTGTTTTTATGAAATTTCGGTGACAATCGCACCCTTTGTTACGATCCCTAACAGTTGATGATCTTGGGCCTGCTTGAACCGATTAACGGCCTATGCCATAGGCAGGATCATCAGAATTCCTAGGGAAGCGAAATATGGCTCAAGCATCCGGCCTCATGGCAGGCAAACGCGGCGTCATCATGGGTGTCGCCAACAATCGTTCGATTGCGTGGGGTATTGCCAAGGCCATTCATGCGCAGGGCGGAGAAGTTGCCTTCACTTACCAGGGCGATGCCTTGAAGAAGCGCGTGGAGCCGCTGGCTGCCGAAATCGGCGCCGTCATGGTCGGCCATTGCGATGTCAGCGATGAATCCACGATCGATGCCGTTTTCGAAAACGTCGAGAAGCTGTGGGGCAAGATCGATTTCATCGTGCACGCGATCGGCTTTTCCGACAAGGACGAGCTGACGGGCCGTTACGTCGATACGTCGGCCGACAACTTCGCAAAGACCATGCAGATCTCCGTCTACTCCTTCACCTCGGTCGCTCGCCGCGCCGAGAAGCTGATGACGGAAGGCGGTTCGATGCTCACCCTCACCTATTACGGTGCTGAAAAGGTGATGCCGAACTACAATGTCATGGGCGTCGCCAAGGCGGCTCTTGAAGCCAGCGTGAAGTATCTCGCCGTCGACCTCGGACCGAAGAACATCCGCGTCAACGCTGTTTCGGCAGGCCCGATCAAGACGCTTGCTGCCTCCGGCATCGGCGATTTCCGCTACATCCTCAAGTGGAACGAGTATAATGCGCCGTTGCGCCGTACCGTGACCATCGAGGAAGTGGGCGATGTCGGCCTCTACCTTCTCTCGGACCTGTCCCGTTCGGTGACGGGTGAAGTGCATCATGCCGACAGCGGCTATCATGTCATCGGCATGAAGGCTGTGGACGCGCCTGATATTTCTGTCATCAAGGACTGAGGCGTCCTCCCCCCTAAGCGGAGCCGATCCCCGTGCTCATCTATGTGATCAGACACGGCCAGACCGACTGGAATGCGGAACGCCGTCTGCAGGGGCAGAAGGATATTCCGATCAATGCGATCGGCCGCGAACAGGCAAAACAGAACGGGATCGCCCTTGCGGCGGTCCTGAAGGGCGAAGATACGGAATTCGATTTCGTCGCAAGCCCGCTCGGGCGTACGCGCGAGACCATGGAGATCATGCGATCGGCCATGGGGCTCCCGCCCAAGGATTACCGAACCGACGAACGTCTGGTCGAAGTCTCCTTTGGCGACTGGGAAGGCTATACGCTAAAGCAGCTCAGGGGCTCGCAGGCCGAGAGAGTGACGGAACGCAACATCAACAAATGGGATTTCATTCCGCCGGGCGAAGATGCGGAAAGCTACGAGATCATGTCGTGGCGGACCGGCGCATGGCTGAATTCAGTCGACCGGCCGACCGTCTGCGTCACCCATGGCGGCGTCATCAGAAGCTTGTTCAAGATAATCTCCAACCTGCCGAAGGACGTCGCCTCTGAGGGCGAAATCCCGCAGGACCGGATTTTGAAAATCGAGACGTCGCAGAGCCTGATCGGCTGGATCTAGCCCAAATGCGGCTTGCTTACTTGACGATGTCGAGATCGTTGATGACGCGCTTGCCGTCGACTTCCGTATAGAAAATCACCACCTTGACGCCGGCCTTCAGGCCTTCGAAATCGAATTCCTCGGGCGCCTGATAGGTCTTGCCATCATCGAGCGTCAGGACGAGATTGGCCGTATCGACCTTCTTGATCGTCGCCTCGACATCAGCGCTCTCGGCAAAACTGCTCATGGGCGAAAGAAAATTTGCCGTGGCCAGAAGCGTAGCAATAACGAAACGCATGTCGGCAATCCCTTTGAAACGCTGCCATTGATATCGAGTGGCCACAGATAAACTCCTGAATATGGCGAAAATTGCCCGGAAGAATGGCTTTCGGCGCCCAATTGATGAATAGGATTTTACGGATAATCAAGAGGCTCGATTAACCGTCATTTTCTCTCTGTTTACGCGATTTAGCGGCCGCGAATGCGCGCAATCGTAAATTAACTCCTGCCCCCTAAAGTCGGCCCGAATGTAGGGGTATGTGATTTGCAATTCCGGCTGAGCAACGGCAACCAGCTGCGGCGTGTTCTGAAGAATACGCGTGTCTCGCTGCTGGTTTCAGCCCTCGTGGCCATTGTCGTAATTGCCGTCGGCTTTGCACTCGACAGAGCAAATACTGCCGCCCATCTGCGCGAGCTGCAAATCCGTACCGAAAACGAGACGAACCTGATCCGTGCCCGCATGATGGCGCAGATCAATATGGACATTACCGCCGTCCGCGACCTTTCCAACCTGATCTCACTCGGCACGCAGACGAACGAAGTGGAGATGGAACGGCAGATCAACTGGCTGCTGATCCAGAACCCACATTTCATCCATATTGCGGTCGCGCCTGATTTCATCGTCAAGTCGGTCTATCCGGCGCAATCCGGTCGAGACAGGATCGGCAAGGATGTGCGCGAGCGGCTGATGGAGCGCATGTCGATCAGCCGCAATACCGGCGACCAGTCGGCGCGCTTCTACGGTCCCTTCAAGACGGCGGATGCAGAAAACGCCTTCGCGATCTTCTTCCCGGTTTTCGTCAAGCAGAACGGCCAGCGTCGCATCTGGGGCGCGGTCGAGGTGGTCATCGACCAGAACATGTTCTACGAGGCGACCGGCCTGAAGCCCGCGCGCAACAGCGAAAACCAGGAGCGCTATCCGCATCTCGACCATTTGTCGATCGCGGTGCGTGACATCGGCATTCCGGACGAAACGGCCGCGCCCTTCTTCGGCCCTTCCAATATCTACGAGAAGGATCCGCTTCGCCGCAAAATCAACTTCGCGGGCGGGCGATGGGAACTGGCGGCAGTGCCGAACTCCGGCTGGCATGCGGTTCCCAATAATCAGCGTGAACTGCGATTGATCATCGTCGCCGCAGGCTGCGTGATCATCATCCCGATCTTTTTCGCCACATTGCTGCTTGGCGAACGCAACCGCAACATCACGCAGCTCGAGGCCCGGGAAGCCAAACTTATGGAACTGTCGCAGCGCCTCAACCTGGCGCTGGAATCTTCCCGGATCGGCATATGGGAGCTGCAGGAAAACGCCACCAACCTTGCCTGGGATGCACGCGCATCCACCCTTCACGGCCTCAAAGCGATCGAAGGCAGCCGGCCACTGGAAGTGTGGCTTTCGACTATCGTGCCGGAAGACCGCGAAATCGCCGAGGTTCATTTCTTCGGTTGCAGCATCGCTGGAGAAGCCTGCACCGCGCAATACAGGGTGATGCGGGACGATGGCCGCATCCGCCATCTGCGTTCCATCGGCGCCTTCTATACGGATGCCGGCGGCACAGGAAAGACGATCGGCATCGTCTGGGACGTGACAGCCGATGCGGAAGTCACCAACACGCTTCGCCTTGCCAAGGAAACGAGCGAGCTCAAGAATGCCGAGCTGGAACTCGCGCTGGAAGAACTTTCAAGCCGCGAGGCGGAGCTTTCCGAACTCTCCGGCAAGCTCGATCTGGCCCTCGATTCCTATCAATGCGGCATCTGGGAGGCAATTCTCGGCAAGAGCGGCTCGATCTGGGACGAGCGCATGCACGAGCTCTACGGGTTGAAGCAGAGCAATGCCTTCGTGACCGAGGACGCATGGCTCTCCTGCATTCACCCCGATGACCGCGGGCTGGCGCTCGAAAGCGCCCGGCATTTCAGGCAGCTCGGAGACACGCATACGCTGGTCTGCCGCGTGCCGGACGAAAATGGCGGCGTGCGCTACGTGCGTTCCGTCGGAAAGGTGCACCGCACACCGATCGGCGAGATGAAGATCATCGGCATCGCCTTCGATTCGACCGAGGATGCATTGATGACGCTGCGCCTCAAGGCCGCGAAGGATGAGGCGATCACCAAGAACATCGAGCTGGAACTCGCAAAGAACAGGATCGAGCACAATTCCCTGCACGACCCGCTGACCTCGCTTGCCAACCGTCGCAAGCTCGATATCGCGCTGGAAAACCTGACGGATGCCGGCCATAACGACCGGCAGAAATTTGCGATCCTGCATATCGACCTCGACCGCTTCAAGGAAATCAACGACACGCTGGGACATGCAGCCGGCGATGCGATGCTGGTCCATGCTTCACGCGTGCTTTCCAGAAATCTGCGTGACAGCGATGTCGTTGCGCGTATCGGCGGCGACGAGTTCGTCATCCTCTCCTTCGACGTGGGCGACAAGGAGATGGCGAAGCTTGCAGGCCGCGTCATCGAGGAAATGCGCCAGCCCGTCGATTTCCAGGGGTTTCCCTGCCGTTGCGGCGTGTCGATCGGCATTGCACTGGCGAACGGCATTCATGTCGATGCCCGCAAAGTGTTGATCAATGCCGACATCGCGCTCTATCGCGCCAAGAGCCTCGGCCGCAACCGCTTCGAATTCTTCAACCACAATCTGCAGGCCGACATCATCAACAATAAACGCACGGCCGATGAAATCCTTGCCGGCATCGACAATGGCGAGTTCACGGCCTGGTACCAACCGCAATTCTGCGCGCGGACGATGAAGCTGACGGGCGTCGAGGCGCTGGTGCGCTGGCGCCATCCCTCCAAGGGCTTGCTCACCCCGGACAAATTCCTGCGCATTGCCGATGAGATCAACGTCGTGCAGACGCTCGACCGCATCGTCCTGGAAACCGCGCTGCGCGACAAGATGCGCTGGGCGGCACAGGGCATCTATATACCGAAAGTCTCCGTCAACGTTTCGGCGCGGCGCCTGCATGACGGCAGCCTCCTGGAATCGCTTGGTGACCTGCAGATCCGCCCCGGCGAGATTTCCTTCGAACTGGTGGAATCCATCTTTCTCGACGAAAGCGAGGACGTGGTTTCGCAAAACCTCGAACGGATCAAGGCGCTCGGCATCGATATCGAGATCGACGATTTCGGCACCGGCCACACCTCGATCGTGTCGCTGCTGAAGCTCAAGCCGAAACGGCTGAAGATCGACCGGCAGCTTGTCCAGCCGATCGTCGCATCCTCACAGGAGCGCGCGCTCGTCAGTTCCATCATCGAAATCGCCCGTTCGCTCGGTGTGGAGACCGTGGCGGAGGGTGTCGAGACGCTGGCACATGCCGAACTGCTGCGCGATCTCGGCTGCGATCTGCTGCAGGGTTACGCCTTCGCACGTCCCCTTTCCTTCGATGACTTCGCCATTGAGGCGCGCGGCACGGCCTGGCTGCTGGCATCCTAGCGCTGAAGCCGCGGCTGCTATCGGTCGCAAATACGGGAAATACCATTTCCCTGATCGCACCATCAGGCGCAAAGAAAGGCTTTTGCCTGAACGGTTTTTTGGCCTATGAGTGTCGCGCCTTTTCGAGTAATGGCGCGGCCGGTGACGACTGGTTCCGCGCATCCGGCGGGAACACATGTCGCACAATACATTCGGTCATCTCTTCCGTGTAACTACCTGGGGCGAAAGCCATGGGCCGGCGCTCGGCGCCGTCGTCGACGGCTGCCCTCCGGGGCTGCGCTTCAAGCTCGAGGACCTGCAGGTCTGGCTCGACAAGCGTAAGCCCGGCCAGAGCCGTTTCGTCACCCAGCGGCGCGAAGACGACCTGGTGAAAGTTCTCTCGGGCGTGATGATGGACGCCGACGGCGAGACGATGATTTCGACTGGCACACCGATTTCCATGCTGATCGAGAATACCGACCAGCGTTCCAAGGACTACGGCGAGATCGCCCGGCAATATCGCCCCGGCCATGCCGACTATACCTATGATACCAAATACGGCATCCGCGACTATCGCGGCGGTGGCCGTTCGTCTGCCCGCGAGACCGCTGCCCGCGTGGCAGCCGGCGGCATCGCCCGGCTCGTCGTGCCTGGTGTCACCATCCGCGGCGCGCTGGTGCAGATCGGCAAGCACAAGATCAACCGTGCCAACTGGGACTGGGATCAGGTCGGGCAGAACCCGTTCTTCTCGCCGGACGCCGAGATCGTGCCGGTCTGGGAAGAGTATCTCGACGGCATCCGCAAGGCCGGCTCCTCTATCGGCGCCGTCATCGAGGTAATCGCCGAAGGTGTACCCGCCGGTCTCGGCGCCCCGATCTACGGCAAGCTCGACCAGGATATCGCCTCGCTGCTGATGTCGATCAACGCCGTCAAGGGCGTCGAGATCGGCAACGGCTTTGCCGCCGCAGAGACGAGCGGCGAGGACAATGCCGACGAGATGCGCATGGGCAATGACGGCAAGCCGATCTTCCTGTCCAACAATGCCGGCGGCATCCTCGGGGGCATTTCGACCGGCCAGCCGGTCGTCGCCCGCTTTGCCGTCAAGCCGACCTCTTCCATTCTCACCGAACGGCAGTCGATCGATGCCGACGGCAAGAATGTCGATATCCGCACCAAGGGCCGTCATGACCCCTGCGTCGGCATCCGCGCCGTGCCGATCGGCGAGGCGATGATCGCCTGCGCCATTGCCGACCATTATCTTCGCGACCGCGGCCAGACCGGCCGGCTGAAATAGGAATTTGTCACATGCCTTATGATCAGAAGCGCGTTGTTGATGCCATCAGGGCTTTCGAAGCCGGCGAGATCGTCGTCGTCATGGACGACAATGATCGTGAAAACGAGGGTGACCTGATCGTTGCCGCCGTGCATGCGACGCCCGAAAAAATGGCCTTCATCGTGCGCCACACGTCAGGCATCGTCTGCGCGCCCATGCCGAAGGAAGAGGCCAAGCGGCTGAACCTCAACGCCATGGTGGCGGAAAACGATTCCGCCCACACGACCGCCTTCACCGTTTCCGTCGACTTCAAGCACGGTACGACCACGGGCATTTCCGCCGACGACCGCACGCTGACGGTACGCAACCTTGCAAACCCGAATGTGGGTGCGTCAGATTTCGTCCGTCCCGGCCACATCTTTCCGCTGGTCTCCCGCGAAGGCGGCGTGCTGATGCGTTCCGGCCATACGGAAGCGGCTGTGGATCTCTGCAAGCTTGCCGGCCTGCCGCCGATCGGGGTCATCTCCGAACTCGTCAATGACGACGGCACGGTGACGCGCGGCCCGCAGGTCGTGGATTTCGCCGAACAGCACGGACTGAAGCTTCTGTCGGTTGCCGACCTCATCGCCTATCGCCAGCGCAAGGAAACGCTGATCGAGCTCGGCTCGAGCTTCGATATCGAGACACCGTTCGGCAAGGCCAAGGCGCATACCTACGCCCTGCCCTGGGATCCGATGCAGCATCTCGCCGTCGTCTTCGGCGATATCAGGGACGGTGTCGATATTCCGGTGCGCCTGCATCCGGAAAACGTAGCCGACGACCTCTTCGGCAAGCGCAAACCGGTCGACTTCTATATGCAGAAGATCGCCGAAGAGGGCCGCGGCATCATCGTCTACCTGCGTGAAGGCTCCGTCGGAGTCGGCCATTACGACAATGGCCGCAAGGCACGCAATCAAGGCCGTGAGGCGCATACCGAAGCACAGACGCGCGACAGCGAATGGCTGGAAATCGGCCTCGGCGCACAGATCCTCAGGGATCTCGGCGTCAGCTCGATCAAGCTGATGACCAGCCGCGAGCGGCATTATGTCGGCCTGGAAGGATTTGGGATCAAGATTTCCAAGACGGAAATCTGCTGACTAGCTATCCCTTCTCCGGTTAGGGAGAAGGGATTACCCTTTCCAGCCGTCCAGATAGACGACGTTCTCCACGCCGGCGAAGCGCGCTAAGCGATCCAACTCGGCTTCCAGCTTTTCGAGCCGCCCTGCGGATGCCTTCACGCGCGGCTCAAGCCATAGGCGCTTGACATCCAGCGTACCCTTCTTCCTGTCCGCCTTCATATCGATGCGGCCGATGAGCCTGTCGCCCTCCAGGAGCGGGAAAACGTAATAGCCATATTCGCGCTTCGGCTCCGGCACGAAGATTTCGATACGGTAGAAGAAGCCGAAAAGACGCTCTGTCCGGTTTCTGTCTCGGATCATCGGATCAAACGGGCTAAGCAACCGGATTCGTTGCGGCGCTTCCGGATAGCTATAGAGTGTGTCAAGGAAATCCGCGAAGGCCCATGAGGAGCGTGGCTTGCCGCCAAGCGCCGGCTCGATCAGTACTTCAATCAGCTCATCCCGGTGCTCCGTCACCCACGCCTTCGCCTCATCCGGCGAGAGCAGATCCCAGAAGGCGGCGATTTCACCGTGGGTGGCAAAGCCCAAACGGGTGAGCGCGCTGCGGCTGGCCCAGTCGACGAATTCCTCACGGCTGACTTCCGGCTGATGGAACTCGACAGGAATGACACGCTCGGAGAGGTCGTAGATCTTCTGGAAGTTCGAGCGGCCGGCGATGGCGAATTTGCCGGTGCGCCAGAAATATTCGAGCGCCGTCTTGTTCGGGTGCCAGTTCCACCAGCCGCCGGAAACATGACCATCCGCCTTCATGTCGCGCGCCAGGATCGCCCCATCCTTGACCACCCGGTCATAGGTCTCCTCGAAAGAAGCTTCGAAGCCCTCGCCGCGCCATTTGCGCCAGCGCTCGACGATTGCCTTCTCCTCGTCGAGGAACTTGTGCTTCCAGTATTTGAAGAAGGCGCTCGGCAGGATGGAGGCATCGTGCGTCCAGTGCTCGAAGAGCGCACCATCCTTCTCCAGGAGTGCGGTCAGGTGTTCGCGCCGATATGTCTGATTGCGGGAAAAGAGGATCTGATGATGGGCGCGTTCCACCGTCTGGATGCTGTCCACCTGCACGAAGCCGAGGTCGTGAATGAGGTCCAGAAGGCCGGCCTTGGTCAATGCACGGTTCGGAGGCGCGCTCAGCCCCTGCTTGGCGAGAAAGACACGGCGGGCATCGGAATTGGAGAGCAGATTCGTCATACCGCCATCATAGCGCGGAAAATCTTCCTAGCTACCCGATACGATATTCGAGCCGATTCGATTTTGATCCTTTATCGCGTCGTCACCGCCTTATAGAAGCAGGAATTCAAACAAGGGGACCATAGTTGGATATTCGTTTCGAGAGCGCGGGCGCCAGTTTCGGAGCAAGGGTCGCGGTCGAGCCGCTGACGCTGTCTCTCACCGAAAACCGTCTCGGCGTCATCGGGCTCAATGGTTCGGGCAAGACGACCTTCGCGCGGATGATCAACGGGCTCATGAAACCCACCACGGGCAAAGTCACCGTTAACGGGCGCGACACACTTGAGGAGAAGACGGCGCTTGCCGATGTCGGCTTCATCTTCCAGTCGCCGCAGAACCAGATCATCCTGCCGATCGTCAAGGACGACATCGCTTTCGGACTGAAGGGCCGCGGCTTTAGCAAGGCGGAGATCGATCGAAAGGTCGAGCTGGTGCTGGCACGCTTCAACGCCGAGGAACTCGCCAGGCGCCGTGCCCATGAGCTTTCCGGCGGCGAGTTGCAGATCGCGGCGCTCTGCTCGGTGCTGGCAACCGGTCCCAATATCCTGATCCTCGACGAGCCGACCAATCAGCTTGACCTGCGCAACCGCGCGCTCGTGCAGAAGACCATCGATGGGCTCGAAGAAAATGTCGTCGTCATCACCCATGATCTCGAGCTGATATCAGGCTTCGAGCGGGTGTTACTGTTTCATGAGGGCAGGCTGGAGGCCGATGCGCCGGCAGCCGAAGCGATTGCCCGCTACAGGGAGCTCGCCATCTGATGCAGTCGCTTTATGTCGAAGGCAACAGCGCGCTGCACCGGCTTTCGCCGCGGGCAAAGATCTTTACGCTCTTCCTGCTCGGCGTCGTGTTGTTCCTCGGCGACAGTCTTCCGCTGCTTGCCGTCGTCACGCTGCTGACGGCGCTGACCTATCGCAGCATCGGCTTGCCGCTGAAGGAATCGGCCGTCCGGCTGCGGCCAATCTTGCTGACGATCGTGATCGTGGCACTCTTCACCCTCATCGTCAGTCCGTGGCACGTGGCGCTTGCGACGCTGCTCCGGCTGACGGCGCTGATGCTGTTTGCTGCCGCCGTGACCGCAACGACGACAATCACGCAATTCATGGATGAGATAACGGCGCTTGCACGACCGCTGGAACGGACAGGCTGGGTGAAGGCCGACGACATTGGGCTGGCGGTCGGTCTCGTGCTGCGCTTCGTGCCAGAAATCATCGCCCGCTACCATGCGATCAGCGAAGCGCATGCCGCGCGTGGACTGAAGGTGCGACCGGCGACGATCCTTGCCCCGCTCATCATTTTAACGCTCAGGGATGCGGATAACATTGCCGCGGCGATTGACGCGCGCGGCATTCGGCGGCATGTCAGTTAACGATTTATGAATTGGAGATCACGATGAGCACGCGCGACCTCGTTCTTGCCGCTCTTTTCGCCGCGATTATCGTGGCTCTCGGCCTGCTGCCGCCCATCTATCTCGGCTTCATCCCGGTGCCGATCACCGCGCAATCGCTCGGCGTCATGATGGCAGGCGTCGTGCTTGGCGCAAGACGCGCCACGATTGCCGTGCTGATCGTCCTGGTGCTCGTAGCCATCGGGCTGCCGGTGCTTTCGGGTGGCCGCGGTGGATTTGCCGCTTTCGTGGCCCCAACCTCCGGCTTCCTGTTCGGTTGGGTCTTTGCCGCTTTTGTGACGGGCCTCCTCAGTGAACGGCTGGTTCACGGCGATCAGTCCGGCCTCGTCCAGACGGTAAGCTTCTTCCTTGCCGCCATGATCGGCGGCATCGTCGTGCTTTACGCCTTCGGGATCGCCTATCTGGCTCTTGCAGCAAATATCGGCCTGAAGCAGGCCTTTGTGGGCAGCATGGCATTCATCCCAGGTGACGTCATAAAGGCCTTCGTCGCAGCGCTCGTCGGCCGGGCCGTCATGGCCGGTTATCCACTCTTGCGGATTCGCGCTTAATCCAGGAAGCCATAGAGCCAGTCGCGCGTCTCTTCGGGAAGCGAGACTGGCGAGCCGTCGTCGCGGCTGCGCGCCTGCCAGGTGATTTCGACCTCGGCAGCACGCTCGTCGTCAATCTCGGCGGCGATGAGAAAGCCGATGGAGCGCACACCGATCTTGTCGACGCCGGCGGTGAAGGTCACTGCTTCGTGATAGTGCAATGGCCGGTGAAGGATGCAGGACACCTTGGCGGGAGTATAGACAGGCTCGTCCTCCACATCAGGTCTCAATGACCAGAAACCCGCAAGTACGGATTCGGCATAGGAAATATAGGAGGCCAGAAACATCTGGCCGTTCATATCCACATCACGAAACGGTATGCGCAATTCCACCACGTCCGGGCGGTTCGTCTTACTCATTTACAGGTCTGCCTTGCAGGTTATCACTAGGACCCTAGCATGGGGTCCGTCGATGTAAACGAAACAATTAAAATAGCGTAAACGGAGGATGCGGAGCGTTAACCGCGACGATGCAGCGTGTTGAAATCGACACGCTGCGCTCCATCTGCTGTGGATCATGACATTTGCGATCGATAGAGTGCCGGCATGAGCACCCGTCTTTACGAACATCCCATCTTTCTCGAGCACGTGACGCCGTCAGGCCATCCCGAGCGCTCCGACCGCATCCGCGCGCTCAATGTCGCGCTGGAGCATCCGAATTTCGAGCGGCTGGACCGAAAGGAAGCGCCGCAGGCGAATGAAGACGCCGTCCTGCTTGCCCATCCGGAGGAACATCTGATCGCCGTCATGCGGCAGATCCCGGAAGAGGAAGACAAAATCAACCAGCTCGAAGCCGATACCTATGCCAGCCAGAAGAGCCTGCAGGCGGCACTGACCGGCATCGGCGGGGCGATGGCCGCCGTCGACGACGTGTTCCGCGGCAAGGCCGACAATGTGTTCGTCGCGGCGCGCCCGCCGGGTCACCATGCCGAAAAGATGACGGCGATGGGCTTCTGCTTTTTCAACAATGCGGCTATCGCTGCCCGCCATGCGCAGAAGGCTCACGGCGCCGAACGCGTCGCCATCGTCGATTGGGACGTCCACCACGGCAATGGCACGCAGGATATTTTCTGGGACGATCCCTCCGTGCTTTTCTGTTCCACCCATCAGATGCCGCTTTATCCCGGCACTGGGGCCAAGGATGAAAACGGCGCGCACGGCACGATCGTCAATGCGCCGCTTTCGCCCAATGTCGGCAGCGATCATTTCCGCGAGGCGTTCAAATCGCGCGTGCTGCCGGCACTCAACGATTTCCGGCCTGATATCATCATTATCTCTGCCGGATTTGACGCCCATCACCGCGATCCGCTGGCGCAGATCAACCTGACCGGCGAGGATTTCGACTGGGCGACGGGACGTCTTCTTGAGGTTGCCGATCGTAGCGCCAATAACCGGGTCGTCAGCCTGCTGGAAGGCGGGTATGATCTGGAGGGACTCGCCGAGTCGGCGGGCATGCATATCCTCAGAATGATGAAGGGTTGAGAATGACTGACAGCGCCAAGCCGGAGGTTTCCGGTCTTTCCTTCGAAAAGGCGGTTGCCGAACTCGAAAGCATCGTTGCCCGGCTGGAACGCGGTGATGTGGCGCTGGATGAATCCATCGAGATTTACGAGCGCGGCGAAGCGCTGAAGAAGCATTGCGAAACGCTGCTTTCGGCCGCCGAAAACCGGATCGAGAAGATCCGTCTTGACCGCGCCGGCAAGCCGCAGGCCGTCGAGCCGCTCGACGGCGCTTAAAGGCGTACGGAAACTCCCTTTCAAGACGCTTGGCGACCAGCTTCCGACCGATCTATGATCCCCTTTCAAAGCAAGAAGGGGACTGACTGATGACGGACAGATTGAAGGGCAAGGTCGCTATCATATCGGGCGGCGCGACCGGCATGGGCGGCGCTGCCTCGAAGCTCTTTGCGGCCGAGGGCGCGCGTGTCGCCATCATCGACCGCAATGGCGAGGCGGCGGCGGAAACCGTCAATGAGATCCGCGCCGCCGGCGGCGAGGCCGATTACTGGACGGCCGATGTTTCGGAGGAAGCAGCCGTCAATGCCGCGGTGGCCGGCGTCGAGGAGCGCTACGGACCGGTCACTGTCCTTTTCAATCACGCGGGTACGATCGTCATCAAGCCGTTCCTGGAGACCACGCTGCAGGAATGGGATTGGCTGCATGCGGTCAATGTCCGCTCCATGTTTCTGATGACGAAGGCGGTGCTGCCCAAGATGATCGAAGTCGGCGGCGGATCGATCGTCTGCACCTCGTCAATCTCGGCGGTCGCGGCGACGCCGATGGAAGTGCTCTACGACACGACCAAGGGCGCGGTGCATATGTTTGCGCGCGCCATCGCCGTCGAATTCCGTGACCGCAACATCCGCTGCAATGCCGTCTGCCCCGGCTTCATCCGCACGCCGCATGGCCTGCGCGAAGTGAAGGAACTGCAGGCCCATGGCGTCGATGTTTCGGACGCGGCGATTGCCGCGCAGCAGGGCCGGATCGGCGAGCCCGAGGATGTCGCTCGCGCCGCACTCTATCTCGCGAGCGATGAATCGGTGTTCGTCAATGGCGCCCATCTTTTCGTCGACAATGGTTTTACGGCAATCTGACGGCTTCCCGACGATCTCGCAAACTGGCCCTTTCGCGCCGGACCCGCAGGCGCTATCTGTGGCGGAAGCCTTTGTGATTGGAGTGCGCCATGTCCTTCTTCCCCGGTAAAGATCCCCTGCCCGGTGATGCTTTCGCCTGTGATGCGATCGAGAATCTGATCATTCCGCGCACCAGCGATATCGGCGGCTTCCAGGTGCGCCGCGCCCTGCCAACGCGCCAGCGCCGGCTTGTCGGGCCGTTCATCTTCTTCGACCGCATGGGACCGGCGATCCTGAAGCCGGACGAGGCGCTGGATGTGAAGCCGCATCCGCATATCGGGCTTTCGACGGTCACCTATCTCTTCGATGGCGAGATCCGTCATCTCGATAGTCTCGGAACGGAAAAGGTCATCCGCCCCGGCGATATCAACCTGATGACGGCTGGACGCGGCATCGTGCATTCGGAGCGCACGCCGGACAATCTGCGCGGCCATCCGCTTCTGATGTCCGGACTGCAAACGTGGCTGGCATTGCCTGACGACAAGGAGGAAATCGACCCCTCCTTCGCCCATACCGAAAAGGGAGAGATGCCTCTGATCGAGACCAACGGCGTGCGTGGACGCGTCGTCATCGGCTCGTTCGAGGGTCTCGCCTCGCCGGTGAAGGTGTTCACCGATACGCTTTATGTCGATCTCGACTTACAGCCGGGCGCGAAATTTCCCTTCGGCGCGGCTCACGAGGAACGCGCCGTGTATGTGCTGTCAGGCGAGGTCGTCATTTCCGGCGACAGGTTTGCGGCAGACCAGCTTCTCGTCTTCCGGCCCGGCGATGCGATCACGCTCGAAGCCGGCACTGAGGGCTGTCATCTGATGCTGTTCGGCGGTGCCGCGCTGAATTCCAAACGCTACATATGGTGGAATTTCGTGTCCTCCTCGAAGGAGCGGATCGAGAAGGCCAAGGAGGAATGGCGCACCGGCCGCTTCGATATCGTTCCCGGCGATGAAGAAGAATTCGTGCCTTTGCCGGAGGGCTGAAGTGCTCTAAGGTGAAAAACTTGCGGCTATGCAAATGTAGTTGTTTTGCCGCAATTCAATCGAATAAAGCAAAGCCGATCAGTCAAAGAAGAGCGCCCGCCCGTGACACAATCCCCGAAGACCCCGCTGCTCGATCAGGTCACCTATCCTGCCGACCTGCGCAAGCTCGAGGATCGCGATCTGCCGCAGCTTGCACGCGAAGTCAGGGACGAAATGATCGACGCCGTCTCCCGCACCGGCGGGCATCTCGGCGCAGGTCTCGGCGTGGTGGAGCTGACGATCGCCATCCACAACGTCTTCAACACGCCTGACGACCGGCTGATTTTCGATGTCGGCCATCAATGTTATCCGCACAAGATCCTGACCGGGCGCCGCGACCGCATTCGTACGTTGCGCCAGGAAAACGGTCTCTCGGGCTTTACGCGCCGGGCCGAAAGCGAATACGACCCCTTTGGTGCTGCGCACTCTTCAACCTCGATTTCCGCCGGCCTCGGCATGGCTGTTGCTGCCGATATCGACAGGACGGACCGCCGCGTCATCGCCGTCATCGGCGATGGGGCACTGTCAGCCGGCATGGCCTATGAGGCGCTGAACAATGCCGGCGCGCTCGATGCCCGCCTGATCGTCATTCTCAACGACAACGACATGTCGATCGCCCCGCCGACCGGGGCGATGAGCGCCTATCTCGCCCGCCTTGCCTCCGGCCGCACCTATATGGGCTTCCGCGACTTCGGCAAGAAACTGACGGCCTATCTCGGCAAGAACATCGACCGGGCGATCACCCGCGCTGTCGAGCATGCCCGCGGCTACGTGACCGGCGGGACGATGTTCGAGGAGATGGGCTTTTATCATATCGGGCCGATCGACGGTCATTCGTTCGATCACCTTCTGCCCGTGCTGCGCAATGTGCGCGACAATGCCAACGGCCCGGTGCTGATCCATGTCGTGACCCAGAAGGGCAAGGGCTATGCGCCGGCGGAAGCTGCAGCCGACAAGTATCATGGCGTCAACAAGTTCGATGTCATCACCGGCACGCAGGCGAAGGTGAAGCCGAATGCACCGAGCTATACCAATGTCTTCGCTGAGACGCTGGTCCAGGAAGCAACACTCGACGATCGTGTCGTCGGCATCACTGCCGCCATGCCGACCGGCACCGGCCTCGACAAGTTCGCCGAGATTTTCCCGTCACGCTGTTTCGATGTCGGCATTGCCGAACAGCATGCCGTGACCTTCGCCGCCGGCCTTGCCGCCGAAGGTTTCAAGCCTTTCGCGGCGCTCTATTCCACTTTCCTGCAGCGCGCCTACGACCAGGTCGTGCATGACGTGGCGATCCAGGGCCTCCCCGTGCGCTTCCCCATCGACCGCGCCGGTTTCGTCGGTGCCGATGGTCCGACACATGCCGGTTCCTTCGATACGGCCTTCCTTGCCACCCTGCCCGGCTTCGTCGTCATGGCGGCCGCGGACGAGGCGGAGCTCAAGCATATGGTGCGCACGGCCGTCGCATATGATGCTGGCCCGATCTCGTTCCGCTATCCGCGTGGCGAAGGTGTCGGCGTCGACATGCCGGAGCGCGGCCAGATCCTTGAGATCGGCAAGGGCCGCATCGTCAAGGAAGGCACGAAGGTTGCGCTTCTTTCCTTCGGGACGCGGCTTGCCGACTGTCTGCTGGCGGCCGAAGACCTAGATGCCGCTGGCCTTTCGACGACGGTTGCCGATGCGCGCTTTGCAAAGCCGCTCGACCACGCGCTGATCCGCCAGCTTGCGCGCCACCACGAAATCCTCATCACGGTGGAAGAAGGCTCCGTCGGCGGCTTCGGCAGCCAGGTCATGCAGTTCATGGCGATGGATGGCCTTCTCGACCGTGGTCTGAAGGTGCGCTCGCTGGTTATGCCCGATATCTGGATGGAACAGGCTAAGCCGGAAGCGATGATCGCCCATGCCGGTCTCGACCGTGCCGGCATCGTCTCGACTGTGTTCAACGCGCTCGGACGTGGTGTTGCCGTCGGCGTGGCCGGTTAAGGCGGCACGCCGACGGGCTTTTCTCACTCAGGCTTTTTTCCATTACGGTAGAAGATCATTCCGCCGTGATGCAGCACGCCGTCGATGAAATCACCATCGGCGGTAAAACCGGTATCGTCCCAATATTCGATATGATCGCCGGTCACTTCATAGCGGCCCTGGTAGGCACTCTTTCGCGTACCCCTCGCCTCGTCATAACGGCCGTTGGACAGCAGTTCCTGCTGGATGTGGCCGTCACCGGTAATCCACATTCGAGATAGGGGCCGAGATAGGGACGGTTCTGCATTTTCGTTTCCTCTGAAAGAGCGGATGAGGCGGAAAGCGAAAGCACCGCCCCGGCGAGAGCCCCGCGGATCCGCATGGTCACAGTCCCACGCTCGCCGTCGGGCGGACGGTGATGTCGTTGACATCGACATCCTCGGGCTGCTCGATGGCGAAACGGATCGCCCGGGCAATGGCATCGGGCTTCAGGGCAATCTCGCGGAAGGCGACCATGGCTTCGGCCGAAAAAGGTTCGGTGATCGTCTCGGCGAGTTCGGATTCGACAACGCCTGGATAGATGCAGGTCACACGCAGCTTCTTGTTTTCCTGGCGCAGACCATCGGAAATCGCCCGCACTGCGTATTTCGTGGCGCAGTAAACGGCAGCCGTCGGCACAACCGCCAAGCCGCCGACCGAGGAGACGTTGATGATCTGGCCGCGCTCCTGCGCATTCATGATCGGCAGTACGGCGGCAACGCCGTAGAGCACGCCCTTGATATTGACGTCGATCATCCGGTCCCATTCCTCGACCTTGAGCGAGGACATCAGCGACAGCGGCATGATGCCGGCATTGTTGACGAGAACATCGATGCCGCCGAAAGCCTCGACCGCTGCCCTGGCGAAAACCTCGGTATCGGCCCGGTTGGTGACGTCGAGCGCGCGGAACTCGACCGTGCCGCCACCAGCGCGGATTTCCTTTGCCAGCTCTTCCAGCCGATCGGTGCGGCGCGCGCCGATCATCAGCTTGGCGCCGGCAGCGCCCAGTTCGCGTGCGGTGCCGGCGCCGATGCCGCTGCTGGCACCGGTAATGAGAACTGTCTTGCCTTTGATACCAGTCATGTTCTTTTCCTCATGCTTCAATCAAGACCGCAGCCGGATGCTGCCGATCCATGCGCATAAGATTGGCTTGGCCAGGCAGCGACCGATAGCAAGCTTTTCCGGATTTCTTGCACGATCTTCCGAAAGCCGCTTCAGGCGCTTGGCATTTGCAGCAGTAGGGTTCATGCTGCTTCCATGGAAAAGATTGCCGAACTTGCAGACTTGATCGATCGTCATACCGAGACGGATGGTAATTTCGACACGGCGCTGCCGCGGGTCGGCATCATACGATCCTCCGCCCGCACCGAGCCGATCCATACGCTCTACGAGCCTTCGCTCTGCATCGTGGCGCAGGGGCGCAAGCGCGCCGTGATCGGCGAGATCGCGCATGTCTATGATGCCGCGCATTATCTCGTGGTCGGTGTCGACCTGCCGGTGATCGGCGCCGTTGTCGAGGCGAGCGCCAACCGGCCATACCTGTGCCTTCGGCTACAGCTCGACCGCAGCACGCTTGCCGAAATGATGCCTGCCGTAGAGGGGCGTCTGCCGGAAAGCCCTGCGGCCGGTGTCAGTGCCACGACGCCTGAACTCATCGACGCGGTCGTGCGCCTGTTGCGCCTGCTCGACACACCCGAGGATGCGGAGGTTCTGGCGCCGCTGATCGAGCGGGAAATCCTCTACAGGCTGATCCGCGGGCCGCAGAGCGCGCTGTTGCGGCAGATCGCCAATGGCGAAAGCAGGCTCAACCAGATCGGCCGGGCGATCGATTTCGTGCGGAAGAATTTCAGCGAGCCCTTCGCCATCGAGCATCTGGCTTCGGTGGCTGGCATGAGCGCTTCATCCTTCTACGAGCATTTCAAGACCGTGATGGCGATGAGCCCGCTGCAGTTCCGGACCCAGCTTCGTCTGCAGGAGGCACGGCGGCTGATGGTGACCGAGGGGCTGAGCGCTGCCGAGGCTGGTTTCCGTGTCGGTTACGACAGCCCTTCGCAGTTCAGCCGCGATTATGTCCGCATGCATAGCATCCCGCCGCGGCGGGATATCGAGCGGCTGCGCGCCTCCGCCGGGTAAACCCAAAAAGAAAGGGCGGCACTGAATGCCGCTCTTTCTTTTTCATTTCCGAAGAGATCGCTCTCAGAACTCGGTCCAGTCTTCCTGGACGACGGCAACAGCCGCGGTTGCCTGCTTGCCGCCGAAGGCCCTAGTGACCTTGCTAGCGAGCGCGCGGGCCGGAGAGGCGACCGGTCGGGACGCGGTGGTTGCTGCAGTGGTTCTCTGGACCGGAGCGGCAGCCTGAGCGCCGAGCTTGAACTGGCGCAGCAGGTCGTCAAGAGCGGATGCTTCCTGGGCAAGCGCGTGGCTCGCAGCAGTCTGCTCTTCAACCATGGCGGCGTTCTGCTGAGTGCCCTGGTCCATGTTGTTGACAGCGGTGTTGATCTCCTGCAGGCCGATCGACTGTTCGCGGGTCGCGGTGACGATTGCGCCGACATGACGATTGATTTCCTGAACCTCGGCGACGATCGCTTCCAGCGCCTTGCCGGTTTCGCCGACAAGGCCGACGCCGGAGTTGACCTGTTCACTCGACGTGTTGATCAGCGCCTTGATTTCCTTGGCGGCATTTGCGGAACGCTGGGCGAGTTCACGCACTTCCTGTGCGACGACGGCAAAACCCTTGCCGGCTTCACCGGCACGTGCTGCTTCGACGCCGGCGTTCAGCGCCAGAAGGTTGGTCTGAAAGGCGATGTCGTCGATGACGCCGATGATGTTGGAGATCTCGCCCGAAGACTTTTCGATCTGCTGCATGGCCGAAACCGCCCTGCGGACGACTTCGCCGGACTTTTCAGCGCCGAGGCGGGTGCGCTCGACGAGGTTGCCGACGTCTTCGGCGCGCTTGGCGGAGTCGCGCACCGTGGTCGTGACTTCTTCGAGAGCAGCTGCGGTCTCTTCGACGGCAGCGGCCTGCTGTTCGGTGCGGTGGGCGAGATCGTCCGCGGCAGAGCGAATTTCACCGGCGCCGGCATTGATGGCCGAAGCGTTGCGGCCAACGGACTGCAGGGCAGCCTGCAGCTTTTCGACGGCATTGTTGAAGTCGTTGCGCAGGCTGTCGTACTGCGGCGCAAACGGCGTATGGATGCGGGATGCGACGTCGCCAATGGCAAGGCCGGCAAGGCCGCCGGCCAGAGCATCGACGGCGAAGCGGATTTCGCCTTCTTCGTGGGCCTTCTGCTCGTCGCTCATCTGTCGTTGGCGCTCGGCTTCGCCGCGCATGCGGTCGGTTTCGCCAGCAAGCTGCTGCTTTTCGATGGCAGCATCCTTGAAGACCAGAACGGACTGGGCCATGCGGCCGACTTCGTCGTGACGGCCGGTTGCCGGGACTTCGATATTGTGGTCGCCGCCGGCCAGACGGTCCATGGCGGCCGTCATGCCGACGATCGGGCGAACGATGGTGCGCGACAGAGCCCAGGCGAGTGCGGCGGCGGCAAGAGCTGCGGCAATGCCACCGGCCAGAAGCGTCGTCTTGAGATCGCTATTGGCGTCCGCCTGGGCCGCGGCGAGTGCAATGGACTTGTCGCGGGCGAGAGACTTGATCTTGGCGGAAGCGGCGCGAAAGCCGTCGAGCTGGCCCTTGGTGGCGTTGACACCGATCTTGACGACCTCTGCGATCGGCGTTTCTGTTTCCTTGCGGGCCTTGGCTTGCGGCTCGGCGAGCTCGTGGAAATAAAGGTCTGCAGCCTTCTGCATGTCGTCGATCATCGAGACGAGCTCAGGCTGGGAAGCGGCGGTCTGCTTTGCAGCGGCAATCGCCTTCAGCATGCGCTCGCGGTTGGCAAAAATATCGCCATAGGTACTGTCGCTGCGGAAGAGAATGAAGCCGCGCAGGTTGACGGCCTGCTCAAGCATGGCCTGCAGCGCGTCATCGATCTGGTTGACGAGAAGCTCGGATTTTTCCTGTTCGGCGGAAGCGCTCGCCGATGTCGTTGCCTTGGAATAAACGAAAGCGGAAACGGATACGAAAATAAGGATGAGTGCTGCGAAAGTGGCCGCAAGCTTACCATTCAAGGATATGTTTCGAGCGAACATCGGTCAATTTCTCCTGGCGACATCAGGCGCGACAAGGGGCGACCACGCAAATGCGCAGCCACAAGACTTCTTGATGAGGGACATGATCGGCGGGGAGGACGCGGGAGCCTTCATGGCACGAAGCGATTCAAAAGCGAGCCGCTGCAATCAAAACGAACCTATGCGGGCAGGATTTAAAATTGTTTAAATTTGGTGCGTCGCAGCACAGGTCGATTTAGTTTATTGCAGTTCCGGCGATGTGAGCCTGCACTGGCGTGCCCGCGATGCCAACAAAACGCTTGCAACCGGCGGCTTTGACGGTCATTCACAGCCGATGTCAGATCAAAACAGCCAGCGCCTCGACCAGCTTCTCGTCACCCTCGGCCTCTTTGCGAGCCGCTCGCGGGCGCGAGACGCCGTGGCACGCGGCACGGTGAAGGTCGCCGGCAAGGTGGTGACGAAGGCCGGCGCCGTCTTCGGCGCCGATGCGACAATCGAGATCGACGACCCGGCGCAGGATTATGTTTCGCGCGCGGCATTGAAGCTGGTGGCCGCACTCGACCACTTCGGGCTCGACCCGGCAGGACGGCACTGTCTCGATGTCGGCGCTTCGACCGGCGGCTTCACGGAAGTGCTGCTGGAGCGGGGTGCTGCGCATGTAACGGCTGTTGATGTCGGCCACGGGCAAATGCATCCGCGCATATCGGGCAATCCGCGCGTGACAAATGTCGAGGGGCTCAATGCCCGCAATCTGACGGCTGAGGATATCCGCCAGCCCGTGGAGTTCATCGTCTCCGACGTCTCGTTCATCTCGCTCAAGCTGGCGCTTGCTCCGGCGCTCGATATTGCGGAGCCGGGAGCGCTTGCCGCGATCCTCGTCAAGCCGCAATTCGAGGCGGGGCGCGAGGCGATAGGCAAGGGCGGGCTGCTCAAGGATCCGACTTCCGGGCCTGCCGTGGCGGCAGAACTCGAGCGATGGTTCACTGAAGACATGGGCTGGAAGAGTTTCGGGCTCATCCCCTCACCTATTTCGGGCGGAGACGGCAATCAGGAATTTCTATTGGCAGGGACAAAAGCGTGAGCACGGAAACAATCACCATCGACAGGCTCGGCGCACAGGGCGACGGTATCGCCAACGGCAAGGACGGACCTGTCTATGTGCCCTTCACGCTGCCGGGAGAGACGGTAGCGATCGCCCGCGTCAAGAGCCAGGGCACGGTCATGTCGATCGCCTCGGCCTCCGCCGACCGGCAGGAGCCGCCCTGCCGGCATTTCGGACCAGACGGCGTCAACGGCACCTGCGGCGGCTGCACGCTGCAGCATATGGCAGAAGTGCCCTACCGCGCCTTCAAGCGGCAGCTCGTCATCGATGCGCTGAAGTCCAAAGGGCTGACGCCTGAGGTCGGCGAGATCGTCGCCGCCCATCCGGGCGAGCGGCGGCGGGTGGTCTTTGCTGCACGCAAGACCGAAAAGGATATGCTTGTTGGTTTCAACCAGGCAGAAAGCCATCACATCGTCGCCATCGAGGAATGTCCCATCTCGTCGGCGGGGATCATTTCCCGGCTGCCGGCAATCAAGGCTGTCGGGGCGGCAGTCGCGACCAATGCGGATGCCTTCCGCATCGCGGTTCTCGAAACGCTCTCCGGCCTCGACCTTGCGGTCGAAGGCATAAAGAAGCTGTCCGACCAGCAGCGTCGCAAGGCGGTCGAGGTCATACTCGGCCTTCGCGGCATTGCCCGCGTTTCGCTTGATGGTGAAATCCTGATCGAGCCGGCCAAGCCTGCCGTCGAGTTCGGCGGTATCCAGGTCTATCCGCCTGCCGGCGGCTTCACACAGGCGACGAAGCCTGCAGAAGAAGCAATGGCAAAGCTGGTGCTTGCGCATGTCGGCAAGGCCAAGCGGATCGCAGATCTCTTTGCCGGCGCCGGCACCTTTTCGCTGCAGCTTGCCCGTCTCGGCCGCGTGCATGCCGTTGAAGGCGACGGCAAGGCGATTGCGGCACTCGACTACGCGGCGCGCAATACGCAGGGCCTGAAGCCGGTGACCGTCGAAAAGCGCGATCTCTTCCGCCGCCCGCTGATGACCTCGGAGCTCAAAGTCTTCGACGCCGTCGTCTTCGATCCACCACGTGCGGGCGCGGAGTTCCAGTGCAAGGAACTGGCGCGCTCGATCGTCAAGAAGGTCGTGGCGGTGAGCTGCAATCCGCTGACGCTTGCCCGCGACCTCGCCATCCTCGTCGAGGGCGGCTACCGAATTACATCGGTCACGCCCATCGACCAATTCCTCTGGACCTCGCATGTTGAGATCGTCGCGACGTTGGAGAAATAAGCAGCCGTCAGCCGACCTTTTCGCCGGCGAGATAACGGCCCAACTGGTCGAGTTGTCCGGCGATGCCGGCCTGGCGATATTCCACCTTATCGCCGCCGTCGAGAATGGTGATCTGCTCGGTGACGACGACATGCGTGCCTTCGGCAACCGGCGTCAGGCTGATGGTCGTCAGTGACGAGGAGATGCGCCGCTCATTGTGCGACATCGTATAGGCGTAGACGATGCGGCGATCCCTGACGATGTCTTCGTAACGCGCATCGGCGACATATTCGTCACTCTTGCCGAAGTTGAACCGGCTGATATCGCGGCCGCCGACGCGGAAATCATTTTCGGTATAGGTGGTGGTGAAATCCTCGCCGATCGCCTCCCACTGTAGGCGCGCCTTCGGATCGGACCAGGCGGCAAAGACGCGTGGAGCCGGCACGTCATAGGTGCGCTCGATGGAGAAGGTGGAATGAAAGGTGCTGTACTCTTCCTGCATGGTCTTACTCCTTTTCGTTCTGCTTCTCAGGTTTGTCCGGCATTTCCGGATTGGCTTCGAGATATGCGCCCAGTTTGTCGAGGCGGTGCTCCCAGAGGGTGCGACGCTCATTGATCCAGGCTTCGGCGGAGCGCAGCGCCCGCGGCTCGATCCGGCAGGTGCGCACGCGGCCGTTCTTTTCCGATCGCACAAGGCCGCTCGATTCCAGCATCTGCAGATGCTGGAGAACAGAAGGCAGCGCCATGGACAGCGGCTCCGCAAGCTCCTTCACCGAGGCGGGGCCCTTGCAGAGCCGATCCACCATGCTGCGCCGGGCGGGGTCTGCCAGCGCCTGAAACATCAAATCGAGCGCATGTGATTGGTTAGGCATGTACCTAACTATAGATATGAGATGGCGAGAGTCAATAAATAGTTCGGCAAATACCTAACTATTCCACGGGGGGTGCGCGGCTGGGATGCACGTCGCCCAAAGTTTCGCAGCGCGGGGGTTAAGCGCGCTGCGAACGGCGATAGACGTTGGATGAATTCGGACAAGGGGGGTCGTACGAAACACATCACGCGCCCGGACAGTTCGGGGGAACCATCCTCCATTCATTAGTTAGACTATGCTTAAGAGAGGCTTTAAATTCGCGTCTGACAATAACCACTGATTTCTAGGGCTCAGCGGCGCATGAAAGCCTCGAAGGCAGCGCGCGCCTCATCACTTCTCATGCGGACGGCGAAGTGACGGGCCTCTTCATCGATACGCGCGATGATCTCCTCCCGCGGGCCGCGAACGAGATCGCGAGCGATCTTCAACGCTTCCGGCGGTTTGGCTGCAAGCTTTGCGGCCGCAGCGATCGTCTGGCTTTCCACATCTTCCGGCGTCGTCACCTTCCAGATCAAGCCGGCTTGCTTCGCATCCTCAGCCGTAAAGGCCTCTCCGGCAACGAGCATGGCGAAGGCGCGCTGATGGCCCGCAATGCGCGGGACGATCAGGCTCGAGCCCGCCTCCGGCACCAGCGCCAGATCGACGAAAGGCGTGCGGAAATGGCTGCGGTCGGAAGCAACAGTCAGGTCGCAATGCAGGTTGAGCGTCGTGCCGATGCCGATCGCCAGACCATCGACGCCCGAGACGAGCGGTTTTTCGGCATTGACGAGTGCATAGAGAAAATCAATCATTTCCTGGCCCATGCTGCCGCCCATGGCCACGGCGAGAAAATCGCTGATATCATTGCCGGCCGAGAAGCAGCCTTCGGTGCCGAGAAAGACCGTCACCCGGATATCGGTATCGGCATTGGCCGCATTCAGCGCGTCGGTCATGGTCCGGTACATGGCGCGAGTGAAGGCATTCTTCTTTTCCGGCCGGTTGAAACGGATGAGCTGGACAGCCGGATGATCTGCGGACCGTTCGATGATGATGGGATCGCTCATTTTCCAGTCTCCCTAGGCAAGGATGGTGCGGGCGGCAGCAAGGCTGTCGGCGCCGTTGACGACGCGGTCCTTCAGCGCCGCCGTTTCGGACAGAAGGTTTTCGGCGGCGAAGCGGCAAAGCGCAATGCGGCCCTCGCCTGCCCCATCCGAGGTGCGGGCAAGCCCGCCCTTGGCGAGATAGCAGCCGGTGAGCGCAAGGCCGAAAAGACGCTGATAGGGCGTTGCGCCTGACAGGGCCTCGGCGGACTTGCCCTCGGCGAGGCGCGAGAGAAACCAGCTTGTCGCCTCCTCCAGATCTGCAAGGGCGGAATCCACCCTGTCGGCCGTCGCGCCGAAATCGTCGAGGTTTGAACTGCGGACAGCCTCAGCGATCGCCTTCAGCTCGGCAATGAAGCCCCTGACCTGCCTGCCATCAGACAAAGGCAGCTTACGGGTGACGAGGTCGATTGCCTGAATACCGTTCGTGCCCTCGTAGATCGGGGCGATGCGGGCATCACGCAAATAGCGAGCGGCACCTGTCTCCTCGATGAAGCCCATGCCACCGTGCACCTGGATGCCGAGGGAGGCGACATCGACGCCGGCATCCGTCGCGAAGGATTTGGCAATCGGCGTAAGCAGCGCAGCGCGCTCCTGCCAGTGTTGGCGTCGCTCATTGGCGCGATGCGCCATATCGATCGCATGGGCGCAAGCATAGGCGATGGCGCGTGAGCCCTGCGTCAAGGCCTTCATGGTGAGCAGCATGCGGGCGACATCGGGATGGTCGATGATCGGGCTCATGCCGGAGCCGCTCCAGCCGGGGGCTCTGCCCTGCGTGCGCTCCTTAGCATAGGCGATCGCCTTCTGCGTCGCCGCTTCACAGATCGCCACACCCTGCATGCCGACGGCAAGTCGGGCATTGTTCATCATCGTGAACATGCAGGCGAGGCCCTTGTTCTCCTCGCCGATCAACCAGCCGATCGCACCCTTCTCTTCGCCGAACCTGCCGTCGCCATAGATCATGGTGCAGGTGGGCGAGCCGTGAATGCCGAGCTTATGTTCGAGCGAATGGCAGTGAAGATCGTTGCGGGCGCCGAGCGAGCCGTCATCATTGACAAGGAATTTCGGCACGAGGAAAAGCGAGATGCCGCGCGTGCCGGCCGGCGCATCCGGCAGGCGCGCCAACACGAGATGGATGATGTTGTCGGCCGCGTCATGCTCGCCCCAGGTGATGAAGATCTTCTGGCCGAAGATGCGGTAGCTACCATCCTCACGGCGCTCGGCGCGCGCCTTCAGTACGCCGAGATCGGAGCCGGCATGGGGTTCCGTGAGGTTCATCGTGCCGGTCCATTCACCGGACACCATGCGCGCCAGATATTTTTCCTTGAGAGCGGCACTACCATGTACGTTCAGCGCCTCGGCGGCACCCATGGTGAGCGTCGGGCAGAGTGCGAAAGCCATTGAGCCGGAGTTCCACATTTCGAGGGCCGCGACATTCAGCATGTGCGGCAAAGCCTGGCCACCGAAGTCCTCCGGCGCGGTCAGGCCGTTCCAGCCGCCTGCGGCCCAATTGCGGTAGAGGTCGCGCCAGCCGTCCGGCGTCTTCACCTCACCGTCGGCAAGCCGGGTGCCCTGGCGGTCTCCGATATCGGCGAGAGGGGCGATTTCCTCCGTGGCAAATCGTCCCGCCTCTGCAAGAATGGCATCGACGAGATCCTCGCCAAGATCGCCGAGAAGACCGTCGTCGATCGCCTCAGCCATGCCGGCGACATGCTTCAGCGTGAACGCGATTTCCTCGACAGGCGCCTTATACATCTTATTTTCCTCCGCATTCAGCATTCAGCTCACGCACGGCAGAGCCGGTGCACAAGCGCCTCCATTCGAAGAGCTAATTGATTTTTACGTAAACGTCAATTTGGTTTCCGTCGATAACCTTGATCGAGAGCGCCTTTTCGCTTGTGCACTTGCACAAACAGACGTCATGGAGAATCTCTAAGCGTGTCGCGATCTTTCAGATCCGCTGCCACGCTTCAGGCCTTTGTTTTGACGCATGTCGTTATCGCAAAACCGCTACACAGTTTTGCACGACATGCTTTTAGTAGGATTGATCGCTTTTGCGAGAGGATCGGCAATAATGGATACCTTGCCCGTCAACATACCCGGCCTCGTATGGGCCTACCGTTTCTCGCCGGAAAACAAGAAGGCGGCGCGGCTGCAAAACAGCGCGACGGCCGCAGAGCTGACCGTAGACGACGGTTTTTATTGGCTGCATCTCAACCTCGCCGATGCCCGCGTGCCCGCTCTGCTCGACACGCTCGGCGTGATGGATGACGCCAAGTCGGCGCTGACCACGCGCGACACGCACGCGGTCCTGACTGTCGACGAACAGATGCTCTACGGCACGCTGGTGGACTGCCAGCGCGAATTCGATCAGGACACGGCCGATCTCGGCTGGCTGCATTTCGCCATCTCCGACCGTTTCATCATCACCACGCGCCTGCAGCCGTTGAGAAGCGTGGAGCGGACACGTGTGATGATCGAGAAGAATCCCGGCAAGTTCGCCCGTCCCGTCGACCTCTTCGAACTGCTTGTGACCGAGTTCCAGCGCACGCTGATCTCCGTCGTCATGGAGCTCACCGAGGAGCTCAACCTGATCGAGGACTTCGTCTACGACAACGCGCCGCGTGACGAACGCCGCAGGCTTGCTCCCGTCCGCCGCACGATCGTGCGCCTGCATCGCCACCTGCGCACGGTCCTTGCGCTGATGCGGCGAGCGGCAGCCTCCGACGAAGACGAAATGCCCTTCGGTTTCGACGATATTGCCGGGCGACTGACGAGCCGGTTGGAGACAGTCGACCACGATGTCTACGCGCTGCAGGACCGGGCAAGGCTGCTGCACGAAGAAATCGACTCCAAGCTTTCATCGGAGACGAACCGCCACCTCTACATCCTGTCGATCATGACGGCCTTCCTGTTGCCGCCGACACTGGTGACCGGCTTCTTCGGCATGAACACGGCCAACCTACCCTTTGCCGTCGGAGACTACGGTACGGAATATGCCGTGGGGCTCATCCTCGCCTCCATCGCCTTGGCCTGGTGGCTCTTGAAGCGGGTGGATATTCTCTGAACGAAAACGCCCGGCTCGATGGCCGGGCGTTCAATCTCGATCTCTGGTTTCGCCTCAGTAGTAGGGCGAGTAGCACTGCTGGCGCGGACCGTTATAGGGCTGGAACGTATTGTCGTAGGCCCTGTAGGAACGGTAGCGGTTTTCGCACCAGGCGACATGGCTCGGATTGATGCCCGAGGGAGCCGGCGCGGGCGCATAGTAGCGCGGCTGCGCCGCGATAGCGCCGCCGATGACGGCACCGGCGCCAAAGGCTGCCAGCGGATACCAGTAGCCGTTATAGTGACGGTAGCCCGGACGATAATAGGAATAACCGCGATAGCCGCCGTACCAGCCAGAACGATATGCGGGGCGGTAGCCCGGATAGTAGCCGTGGCGGTAGCCAGGACGATAGTAACGGCGATATTGGACGTTTTCGACAGGCGAAGATTTTTCCACCTGCGGGGCGGTCGGCATCTGGATTGCCTGCGACGGCACGAAGCTCGTCGCAACGACAGCGGCGGCCATAACCGCAGTCGCGACCCTCTTACTCAGCCCAAACATTGCATGTCTCCGATTAAGAGCGAAAAAAGCCTGCCGGAAAACGGACAAAACGGAGAATTGTTCCCGAAAGACCCGAAAACGGCACCCACACTCGATCTCTACCGGAGACGAAATGAACTGGACATTAACCGGTGACGATCGCCTTCAGGCAACGACCGAGAGCTTGGCCTGATCGCCCTGCAAACGGTTGATCATGAAGTTCGAATACCATTCGAGGAACTGCATGACACCGCCCTCGTGCACCTGCGAATAAGGACCAGGCTCATAGGCCGGCGAACGGATGCCGAAAGCATTTTCTTCGACGATGCGGCGATCCTGATCGTTGGTTTCCGTCCAGACGTGGGTCAGTTCCTCGAGGTTATAATCGACACCTTCGACAGCATCCTTGTGAACGATCCATTTGGTGGTCACCGCCGTCTCGTTGGCGCTGAGCGGCAGCACACGGAAGGAGATGGCGTGGTCGCCGAGCAGATGGTTCCAGGTCGTCGGATAGTGGAAGAGCAGCATGGTGCCGATGTGGCTGATCTTCACGTCGTCGGAAAGCGGGCGCTTGACGGCGGGCCTGCCGGACATGGTGTAGCTTTCGGCATCCTCGATCAGCGGCATGCGGGCAGTGCGGAACTGCCCGTCCGGCGAGATCTGGAACTTGCTCGGCAGACCGGCGGCCTCGCAGCGCGCCCAGTGGCCGGCAATCTCCGGATCGTCGGCGCCGCCATCAGTGCCTGTCACGCTCGGCGCTTCCGGATAGGTGCGGCAGAGCTCGGGATGGTTTGCGGCGCAGTGATAGCACTCGCGATTGTTTTCCCAGACAAGCTTCCAGTTGCCCTTCTCGATGATGGTGCTCTGGAAGGCGATCTTGGCCTCGCTGATGTCGTGGGGCGCCATATAGGGTTCGACCTTGTCGCGCACGGTCTGGAAGTCCGGCGCGACATTGGCGAGGCAGATGAAGACGTAACCGGCGACGATTTCGCAATGGACCGGTTTCAGTCCGTAGCCGCTCTTGTCGAAATCATCGCCCATGTGGCGCGCGAAGGCGAGCTTGCCGTCGAGATCGTAGGTCCACTGATGATAGGGGCAGACGAGCCGTACCGACGAGCCGTGCTCCTTGGTGCAGACGCGCGAGCCGCGGTGGCGACAGCTATTGTGGAAGGCGCGAATGACATTGTCGCGTCCGCGCACGATGACGACGGGATATTCGCCGATCTGGACGGTAAAGTAGGCGCCTGGCTTCGGCAGTTCGCAATCATGGCCGATGAACAGCCAGTCGCGATAGTAGATCATCTCCATATCCAGACGGAAATAATCCTCGTCAATGTAGAAGGGCTGTTCGAGACTGAAACCCTCGCGGCGGCTCTTGAGCTGGCGCAAAACGTTGCTGCGAATATCCATCTGCCTATCCTCGTGCATGTGGCTGCTACTCTTTTCGAGCACGGCAGCGGAAGCGCGCCCGCTTCCTTCTCCCTCCGGAGAACTGGTCATGGCGTTATTTAAGCACCGAGCATGCCGGTCGCTTGGTTGTAAAGCGACATCCGCTTCGAAATTGACGACAGGGAGCCGGTTGGCCCTCGGAAACCTTCACTCGCCTTTGATCATCGTCAATTGCGACATTTCGTGACCCATCAGACATAAGTAAATCCAATGCGGCTGGCGAGGCGCTGTCGCATTTGCGACATGCCGCTCGCAAACCCAGCTCTCGCGCCTTCTTCGCGCTATTTTAACAGCGTGTTAAGCACGAAATCCTATCCTTGCCGACGACCCACACAGCGAAGACTGCGGAAGCCATGGCCAAACTTCGATATTTCGACACGCGGGAAGAAATCAAGCCTACAGAACCGCGGCTTTTCGCCAAGCACTCTGAATTCCTGCGCACCGGCCGCATCAGCCGCCGTCGCGAAGACTGGCTCCCGGACGAACGCCGCTATCTCACCCATGAGGAAGTGGCTGAAAAGACCGCACGCAAGCTGCAGGCCGCCGGCGAAAAGACCCACCAGAACATCAACGGCTTCCACCGCGCGATCCAGTTTCCGAAGATGATCTTCCACCGGACGCTGGCCGATAGCCCGCATCTCGGCTACTGCCACGTCACGGCCGCACGCACCAAATTCGCTCGCTACGACGAAGTGGCATGGGCCTTCTACATCGCCAACTTCTATTCCGACATCGGCGACAACGACAATTTCTTCGACAATATCGCGGTGCAGAATTCCCGGATGTATTTCGCCGTGGCGATCAAGCCGGGTGAAAGCACGCCGGAGAGGATGGTGGTCGACCGCTCGGTGCGGGGCAACGGCCTGCTCTTCCGCACCAACGATCCGCAGATCGCCATCCGCAACATCCTCCTGCTCGGCGCCCGCAACGAGCAGCTTCGCCAGATCATCCGCCAACTGTAGGTTCGCCGACAGTTGATCTACAAGCTTCGGGCGGGATTGATCGCGCCGCAAGGAAAGCCTAATGACTGCCGCAGTAAAACCGGGCAGGACATGGCAAGAATAATCGACATCAAGGCGGACAGGCAGACGGCACTCGAAGCCGGCTGCGCGGCGCTCGGCGAAGGCTTTGCGATCGCCATTCCGACCGAGACCGTCTACGGCCTTGCCGCCGACGCCACCAATCCGGCGGCGATCACCCGCATCTATGAGACCAAGGGGCGGCCACGCTTCAATCCGCTGATCTGCCACATGGCGGATCTTGCGATGGCAGAGACCTATGCCGAATTCGATCCGATCTCCCGCGCTTTGGCAGAAGCCTTCTGGCCTGGCCCGCTGACGCTGGTACTGCCGCTGAGGACCGGCGCCGCGATCCATGCGCTGGCGACCGCGGGCCTCGACAGCGTCGGCATCCGCATACCGAAAGGTTTTACCGGCGATCTGATCCGGGCCTTCGGGCGGCCGCTTGCGGCTCCGAGCGCCAATACATCCGGCAAAGTGAGCGCCACAAGCGCTGCCCATGTCGAGGCCGATCTCGGGGCAAAGATACCTCTCATCCTCGATGCGGGCGCGAGTGCCGTCGGCGTGGAATCGACGATCGTGAAAGCCGAGAACGGCGAGCTGCGCCTCCTGCGGCCCGGCGGACTGCCGGCCAGGGAGATCGAGCGGGTGGCAGGCAAGCGTTTGCTGCGCTCGAAGAAGGCAGCGGCGGCGATCGAAGCGCCAGGTATGCTCGCCTCGCATTACGCGCCGGGCGCAGCCGTAAGGCTCGAAGCCACGGCACTGGAACCCGGTGAAGCGTTGATTGCCTTCGGTCCAGACAGGGTGGCAGGGGCCGAGCAAGCGGCGATCGTGCTGAACCTCAGCCCGCGCGGTGATCTCTCGGAAGCGGCCGCCAATCTTTTCGACTACATGAAGAAGGCTGACGCCAGCGGCGCGGCCGTGATCGCCTTTTCGCCGATTCCCGACGAAGGACTTGGAGAGGCAATCAATGACCGGCTGCGGCGAGCGGCAGCACCGCGTGAGTGAGGAAGAGGGACCGGGCTCCATGAGCAGCACAAGCATTTCTCCAGAGATCATCGAACGTTTCACCGCCATCGTCGGCGAGAAATATGCGCTGCGCAGCGAAGCTGATCTCGCGCCGCACCTCATTGAAAACCGCGGCCTCTATCACGGCACCTCCCCTCTCCTGCTGAAACCCGGTACGGTCGAGGAAGTCTCCGCGCTCATGAAGCTTGCCACCGAAACCGGTACGGCCATTGTGCCGCAAACCGGCAATACCGGCCTCGTCGGCGGGCAGACGCCGCGCGAGGGCAAGGCGGACGTGATCCTGTCGCTCGAACGCATGAACAAGATCCGCGATGTCGATCCGGTCGCAAACGTGCTGGTCGCCGATGGCGGCGCGATCCTGGCCGAGGTGCAGAAAGCGGCCGAGGCACATGGCC
>UCCS01000098.1 GCA_900470965.1 Hyphomicrobiales bacterium | reverse complement strand
CGGCTCCGGAAAATCGCATCTCGCCGGCATCTGGAAGGAACTGAGCGGGGCGGAAATCATCCATCCCGTGGCCGGTTCCGATGCGGCAGTCGCGGCCGCCAACGGCCCTGTGTTGTTCGAGGATGTCGACCGGACAGGCTTCGATGACGCCTCGCTCTTCCATGTCATCAACAGCGTGCGGGAAAACGGCACCAGCCTCTTGATGACAAGCCGCCTCTGGCCCATGTCCTGGCCGGTCACGCTGCCCGATCTGCGTTCGCGCCTGAAGGCTGCGACGGTCGTCGAGATCGGCGAGCCGGACGAGGAATTGCTGTCGCAGGTCATCGTCAAGCTCTTCGCCGACCGGCAGCTTTATATAGATGACAAACTCGTCCTTTATATCGTCAATCGTATGGAGCGGTCGCTCAACGCCGCCCAGACGATTGTCGAAAGGCTCGATCGGCTGGCGCTTTCCAGAGGCACGGGGATTACCCGTTCGCTCGCTGCTGAAGTATTGAATGAATTGGGAAATTCCGGCTCGGGCGATTGACTGTCACAGTTCCGTCGTGAAACTGATATATTCGCCGAAAGCGATTGAAAGCAGGGTGAGTGGACCATGGACAGCGCATACCAGGAACATCAGGAACCCACCCCGGACAACAGCGCGGACCAACCGCCGCTGGAGCAGCTTCTCTCCAGCCCCGAGCGCTTTATCAACCGCGAATTCTCCTGGCTGCAGTTCAACCGCCGTGTCCTTGAGGAGACGCTGAACACCGAGCATCCGCTCTTGGAGCGCGTGCGCTTCCTGTCGATCTCGGCCGCCAACCTCGACGAATTCTTCATGGTGCGCGTCGCCGGCCTCGAAGGCCAGGTGCGCCAGAGCATCGTCGTCAAGAGCCCTGATGGCCGCACTCCCGCCGAACAGCTCGATTCGATCCTGAGCGAGATCGATCATCTGCAGATGGAGCAGCAGGCCTCGCTCGCCGTCCTGCAGCAGTATCTCGCCAAGGAAGACATCCTGATCGTGCGTCCAGGTGCGCTCAGCGATGCCGACCGTCAGTGGCTGGCAAACGAGTTCGAGCAATCGATCTTCCCGGTCCTGACGCCGCTGTCCATCGATCCTGCCCATCCGTTCCCGTTCATTCCGAACCTCGGCTTCTCGATCGGCCTGCAGCTCGTCAGCCGCAGCGGCCGCGATCCAATGACGGCGCTGCTGCGCCTGCCCCCGGCGCTCGATCGGTTCGTCCGCCTGCCTGACGACCGCAACACGATCCGCTACATCACGCTGGAAGATGTTGCCAACATCTTCATCCACCGGCTCTATCCGGGTTATGAGGTGCAGGGTTCGGGTACGTTCCGCGTCATCAGAGACAGCGATATCGAAGTCGAGGAAGAAGCCGAAGATCTCGTCCGCTTCTTCGAAACCGCGCTGAAGCGCCGCCGCCGCGGCAAGGTCATCCGCATCGAGACGGATTCCGAAATGCCGGCTTCGCTGCGCCAGTTCGTGGTGCAGGCGCTCAGCATTCCGGATAACCGCGTTGCCGTTCTGCCCGGCCTGCTGGCGCTCAACACACTCTCCGAAATTACTAAGGCGCCGCGCGACGACCTGCGTTTTCCGCCCTACAATGCGCGATTTCCAGAACGTGTCCGTGAACACGCCGGTGATTGCTTCGCCGCCATCAGAGAAAAGGACATGGTGGTCCACCATCCCTACGAGTCCTTCGATGTGGTGGTCCAGTTCCTTCTCCAGGCTGCGCACGATCCTGATGTTCTGGCGATAAAGCAGACGCTCTACCGCACCTCCAACGACAGCCCGATCGTGCGCGCTCTGGTCGACGCCGCCGAAGCGGGCAAGTCGGTGACGGCGCTGGTCGAGCTCAAGGCTCGCTTCGACGAAGAGGCAAATATCCGTTGGGCGCGCGACCTGGAACGTGCCGGCGTGCAGGTCGTCTTCGGCTTCATCGAGCTCAAGACTCACGCCAAGATGTCGCTGGTCGTGCGCCGTGAAGAAGGCAAGCTGCGCACCTACTGCCACCTCGGCACCGGCAACTATCATCCGATCACGGCGAAGATCTACACCGACCTTTCCTTCTTCACCTGCAATCCCGTGATCGCCCACGACATGGCGAACATCTTCAACTTCATCACCGGTTACGGTGAGCCGGAAGAGGGGATGCAGCTTGCCGTTTCGCCTTACACGCTGCGCTCGCGCATCCTTCGCCACATCAACGAAGAGATCGAGCATGCCCGCAGCGGCCGCCCGGCGGCGATCTGGATGAAGATGAACTCGCTTGTCGACCCCGACATCATCGACGCGCTCTATACGGCGAGCCGCGCCGGCGTCGAGATCGATCTCGTCGTGCGCGGCATCTGCTGCCTGCGTCCGCTGGTGCCGGGCCTCTCCGACAGGATCCGCGTCAAATCGATCGTCGGCCGCTTCCTCGAGCACAGCCGCATCTTCTGCTTCGGCAATGGTTACGGCCTGCCGTCCGACAAGGCTCTCGTCTATATCGGCTCGGCGGACATGATGCCGAGAAACCTCGATCGCCGCGTCGAAACCCTCGTTCCGCTGACGAATCCGACCGTCCACGAGCAGGTTTTGTCACAGATTATGCTCGGCAATGTGATTGACAATCAACAAAGCTACGAGATATTGCCCGACGGTACGTCACGGCGCATGGAAGTGCGCAAGGGCGAAGAACCGTTTAATGCGCAGCAATATTTCATGACCAATCCCAGCCTGTCCGGCCGCGGTGAAGCTCTGAAATCGAGTGCGCCGAAGCTGATCGCCGGTCTGCTTGAAGGCCGAAACAACAAGTAAACTGGACCTAATGGTTGAATCTGAAGCCCAGGGGCGACTTCCGGGTATCGCCCCGGTCTCCGTTGTCGATATCGGATCGAATTCCATCCGTCTGGTCGTCTACGAAGGCCTGTCTCGTTCGCCGACCATTCTCTTCAATGAAAAAGTCCTCTGCGGCCTCGGCAAGGGCATAGCCCTCACGGGCAAGATGGACGAGGAAAGCGTCGCAAGGGCGCTTCAGGCCCTTCATCGCTTCAAGGCTCTCTCCGATCAAGCGCGCGCCGCCACCATGTATGTGCTGGCGACGGCTGCCGCGCGCGAGGCGAGCAACGGTCCCGATTTCATCCATCAGGCCGAGACGATCCTGCAGCGCCACGTCCGCATATTGTCCGGTGAGGAAGAGGCGCGCTTTGCGTCGCTCGGCATCATCAGCGGCTTTTACAATCCCGATGGCATCGCCGGCGATCTCGGCGGCGGTTCTCTGGAATTGATCGATATCAGGGGCAAGGATGTCAGCGGCGGTATTACCCTGCCGCTTGGCGGTCTGCGCCTGTCCGAATATGCCGGCGGCTCGCTGTCCAAAGCGCGCGCTTTTGCCCGCAAGCAGGTCAAGACTGCCAAGCTTCTCTCCAAGGGGGAGGGGCGCACCTTCTACGCCGTCGGCGGCACCTGGCGAAATATCGCCAAGCTGCACATGGAGATTACCCGTTATCCACTGCACATGATGCAGGGCTACGAGGTCTCCCTCGAAGGCATGACGCAGTTCCTGGATCAGGTCGTCACGGCCAAGGATTCCAAGGAGCCGGCTCTGCAGGCCGTTTCCAAGCACCGCCGTTCGCTGCTGCCCTTCGGCGCCATCGCCATGAAGGAAGTGCTGAACGCCATGAAGCCTTCGGTGATCTCCTTCTCCGCACAGGGTGTGCGCGAAGGCTATCTCTTTTCGCTGCTGTCCGAATCCGAACGCCGCACCGATCCGCTGCTGGCCGCTGCCGGCGAGCTTGCCATCTTGCGTGCCCGCTCTCCGGAACATGCCCGTGAGCTGGCCGATTGGACCGGACGTATGATGCCGTTTTTCGGCGTTCAGGAAACCGACGAGGAAAGCCGTTATCGCCAGGCAGCCTGCCTGCTTGCCGATATCAGCTGGCGCGCCCATCCTGACTATCGTGGCGCTCAGGCCCTGAACGTCATTGCCCACTCGTCCTTCGTCGGCATCAGCCACCCCGGCCGTGCCTTCATTGCCCTGACCAACTACTACCGCTTCGAAGGCCTGCACGACGACGGTTCTACCGCGCCGCTCTCTTCGATCGCCGGTCCGCAATTCGTCGATCGCGCCAAGCTGCTCGGCGGCATACTGCGCGTCGTCTACCTGTTCTCGGCCTCCATGCCGGGCATCGTGCGCAACCTGACCTTCCGCAAGGCGTCGTCACCCGATCTCGATCTGGAATTCGTGGTCCCGCACGAATACCACGACTTTGCCGGCGAGCGGCTGGATGGCCGCCTGCAGCAATTGTCGAAGCTGACCAACAAGCGGCTGGCGTTCCGGTTCGAATAGACCTTCTCCAGCGAAGGTAGCCCGACGCACCGTCAGGAAACAAAAAAGGCGGCACTTGCGCACCGCCCTCTTATTTCACACGAAACTGCTGATTATTTCGCGTTCAGGAACTCGCCGACTTCGAGAATGCTGAACTCGTTGTTGTCGGCCTTGTTGACAGCGCGGCCAGCCGAGAACGGCAGGTTGTTGTCGTTGCCGATGATGATGTGCGTGGCGTCGACGCGGTCGACATTTTCGATCGTCACGAACGGCATGTTGTAGACGCCAGCGATATCGCCGGCCTTTTTCTTGTTGTCCGGATCCTGGATGTTCAGGAGGTCGATGTAGCCGATCTTGCGAACGGCCTTGCCGACATTGGCGTCGTTGAACTCGATCTTGTAGACGCGCTTCAGCTCGGCCGGAGCTTCGAAGCAGTCCGGCTTCGGCTGCTTGGGATCGGCGCAAGCCTTGTCCTTCGTGCCGGCACCGTTGTCGCGCTCGATGACGAGAGCGGTGGAGTCGTCGAGCATGTTGAAGTCGCCGATCGAAGCACCCTTGTCTTCGAACGGATAGAGCCAGCTGCGGCCGGTCCACTTCTTGGAGGCGACGTCGAATTCGATGACGCGGATGGCGGTGTGGCCGTCAACCGTTTCCATCTGGCCGTCATCCTTGTAGATGGCGCCTTCGAGCAGGCCGTAGAGCTTGGAGCCGTCCTTCGACATGGCCAGGCCCTCGAAGCCACCGGAGCGCTTCAGGTTGAAGACCGGCATCTTGGCGGCCGGGTTGCCCGGAAGCTGGATCAGCGGGTTGTCCGGGGACAGGACCGGCTTGCCGTCGAGCGTGGTGGGAATGACGTCCGTCAGGCGGCCTTCGGTGTCGATCTTCAAGAGGTAGGGGCCGAATTCGTCGCCGAGCCAGAAGCCATCGGCAACCGGCTGTACGGATTCGATGTCGAAGTCAGCGCCGGTGAGATAACGGGTGTCGGAGGCCTCCGTGACGATCGGGAACGGAGCGATCTTGTTCGGGTCGGACAGGAAGACGTTCTTGACGACGTCTACCTTGTTGGCGTTCCAGTCGAACTTCAGCTGATGCAGGAACAGCATGGAGTCGGACGAGGTGAACTTCGAGCCGAAGCCGTTGTCGGAGAGCGTCCAGAAGGTGCCGTCGGGCATGGTCTTGATGCCCGAGAAGCCCTGGATCGGCTGGCCGTCGAGCGGCAGCTTGACGTCGGTCACGCGGGCGCCGTCCTTGCCGTCAACCGTGCCGAGCTTTTCGGTGCGCTTGCGGTCCGGGGTGGTGAATTTGCCGGAGGTCTTGAGAAAAGCCGGCGCATCGGCCGGAGCCGGGGTCAGCGTGTTGGCAGGCAGGATGGCCTGGCCGGTAAGCTTCGCCGGGAAAAGCTGCTGGTCGGCGGAGGCGGAGCCTGCGACGAGCATGAAAAGTGATACGGAAGCGAAAAGAACGTTCTTCATGATGTCCCCATAGAAAGGAGTGCAAAAGCGCCATCCGCTTAGCAGGGCATTCATGTCGGCACATTGACGATTGGGTGAAGCTTTGGTGACGGCCGGATAAAGCCCCGTCTAACCGCGCCTTAGGGTCGCTGGCTGATTGAGGACGGTCACCGCGCGCGAGGAAAGTGCGACGACATCGAGCCCCTGGCCGCGGCCGCGCACGGCGTGATTGCCGAGGTTTTCGCCGATAATTTCCTCAGGCAGCGTCATACGCTGGGCAAGCTCGGCGGATATCAGCACCGGCCGGTTCAGTGTCCGGCAGAGCGACTCCAGCCGCGAGGTGGTGTTCACCGTATCGCCGAAGAAGCTGATCTTGTGATGATCGACTCCGACTTCGGCCGTAATGACGCTGCCGCCATGAAGGGCGGCCCTCAGTTTCGGTACCTGGCCATAACTCTTCTTCCAGCTTGCGGCATTGGCTTCGATGTCGGCGAGGATATCGAAAAGGCAGCGCACGCAGCGCGCATCTTTGACGCCGCGCGCTAAGGGCCAGGTGATGATCGCCGCATCGCCGACATAGTCGTTGATCAGGCCCTTGTGACGCCGCACCGGTTCCGCAAAGGCGGCAAACAGCGAACTCAGAAGCTGCTGTGCGCGTAGGTCACCATGCTTTTCCGCAAAGGCGGTGGACTCTGCGAGATCGATGAACAGGAAGACGCGTTCTTCCTTTACCGGTCTGCGATAGCGGCTGATCAGCATGCTGATGAAGACTTCGCGCCCCAGCAATTCGCGCACCCTGAGCAGGAAGATCAGCGTGGCGCAGACGGCAAGTGCGTAGAGGAAAACATCGAACGGCATGATAAGCACGTCGATCATCTTGGGCGGCTTCAGCGCCCCAAGCACGGCGAGGAGGAAACCGGCCGCCGCAAAGCCGATGCTCATCAGGATTTCGTAGATCACGAGCTCGGAGATGATGAAGAGAAGGGTCGGCAGCCTCTGAATACGCCGGTAGAGACGGCGTAGAAACACCTTGCGCTCGAAGGCCAGGATGGGCATGCCGATGAAAAGCGCGAAGATCGCTCCGATGACGGGCGTCTGGCCGGTAAAGAAGTACAGATCATAGACCACGCCGCTGAGCGCCAGGACGAGCGCAATCAGGATCCAATTCTGTGCCGGGGATATCTCTCTCATGCCGACCTTTCGCCGAAGCACTTCATTCGGCTATTGTTTCCGGCGCGGGGCGGTGGTCAAGAGTTTTCAGATTCACTCCTGCAGAGCGACGGTCTCGACCTTGCGGCCTGCAAAGCGCAGGGCAATTTCGCCGCGGATGAGCTGCAGCGCCGGTTCGCCGAAAAGATCGCGCCGCCAGCCATGCATGGCCGCGACCTCGGCCGTTTCGCCCTCAGCTGCAATTCTGTCCAGGTCGTCGCTATTGGCGATTACCTTCGGCGCCACGCCGTGCTTTTCGGAAATCAGCTTGAGCAGCACCTTGAGAAGCTCGACGGCCGCTGCCGCACCTTCCGGCGGCTGTGCCTGGCGCGGCACATGCGGCATTTCGGAGCGTGGTAGCGCCAGCGCAGTGTTGACCGCCTCGAGCACCGCGGCACCCGTGGCCGAGCGCTCCCAGCCCTTCGGAATCGTGCGCAGGCGGCCGAGCGCCTCGGCGTCCTTCGGCTGCTGCTGGGCGATCTCATAGATCGCGTCGTCCTTCAGCACGCGCGAGCGCGGCACATTGCGCGAACGCGCCTCGCGCTCCCGCCAGGCGGCGACATATTTCAGGATCGCCAGCTCCTGCGGCTTGCGCAGGCGCAGCTTCAGCCGCTGCCAGGCATCCTCAGGATGGATATCGTAAGTCTCACGCGATTCCAGGATGTCCATTTCCTCGCGCAGCCAGGAGGCACGGCCTTCGCGCTCCAGTTCCGCCTTGAGGTAGAGATAGGCGTCGCGCAGATGGGTAACGTCGGCCAGCGCATATTCGAGCTGCTTGTCGGAAAGCGGCCGGCGGCTCCAGTCCGTGAAGCGCGAAGACTTGTCGATATGGACGTTCTTGGTGCGGCTGATGAGCTGGTCGTAGGAAACGCTGTCGCCGAAACCGCAGACCATCGCGGCGACCTGCGTATCGAAGATCGGGTGAGGGATCAGGTTGCCGCGATTGAAGATGATTTCGATATCCTGCCGCGCGGCATGAAACACCTTCAGCACATCGGGATTGGCCATCAGCTCGAAGAAGGGCGCAAGATCGATGTCTTTTGCCAGCGGATCGACCAGCACTTCCACCGTCGGGCTCGCCATCTGGATCAGGCACAGTTCCGGCCAGAAAGTTGTCTCACGCAGGAATTCAGTATCGATGGTAATGAAATCGGACTTGGCCAGCTCTTTGCAGGCGGCCGCCAGATCGGCGGTGGTTTCGATCATATCAATTCATTCGCAAGGAAGAGGTCAGTTAAACCTTCCTTCCCCTTTCGAAGAGATATGTCAATACGGTGAGCGGGGCCTTCGCCTTCGTGAAGCCTTATTCGCCGGGGTGCAGCCGATGCTTTCTGCGAGTGCTGCATTCGTTTGCAAGCACGGCAACCCATCCATCGATGGCGACCATCGCCGGCAGGATAATAAAGTCGAAGATTTTAATGCCGCTCATAGGAGCAGACCTTCACGCTGTATCACCGCACGACGACCGAGAGCCAAGCAATATCAAACCACGCGAAGATAGCTCGTCATGCCCGTCTTCTGGTGCTCGATGATATGGCAATGCAGCATCCAGTCGCCGGGATTGTCGGCAACGAAGGCGAGCTGCACCTTTTCATCCGGCTGGATGAGATAGGTGTCGGAAACGAGCGGCATCACCTCGCGCGTTGATGACGAGATGACGGTGAAGCTCATGCCGTGCAGATGGATCGGGTGCGCATGCGGCGTGACGTTCTCCAAATTGAAGACGTAGCTCTTGCCGAGTTTCAGTTCAGCGAGCGGTGCGGTCGGATCGGGCGTATCGCCCGGCCACGGCACCTTGTTGATAGCCCAGAAGCTGTAGCCGAGCGTGCCGCAGATGCTGTCGACAGCCGCATTCTCCGCTGTGGCGGAAAGCACGAGCGGGATTGTTTCTGCCGAAGAGAGATCAGCCTTCGGCACCGGGTTTTCTGCGAGCGCGCCGAGATCGCCGATATTGCGCTTCAGTGACTGCCCGGTGGCCCGCAAGCTCGCGATCACCTTCGGCGTCGTGCCGCGAATGTCTTCCAGCGCCGCGACTGCGCCCTCACTGTCAGGCATTCGAACCGCGAGGTCGAGCCTCTGTCCCGGTCCGATCTGCAGGAGATCCAGCGGGAAGCGTTTAGGCACCGGATTACCGTCGACGGCGATCACAGTCGCATCGGCGCCTTCCATCTTCATCTGGAAGACGCGGGTCACATCGGTGACGGCGATGCGCAGGCGGATCAGCCCGCCGGCCGGCGCATCATATTTCGGTTCCTGATGCCAGTTCGCGGTGCGCACCGTGCCATATGTGCCGGCCTTGGCGGCATCGCGCGGGCGGAAGGGAGCAATGAACTGACCGTCGCCGCCAAGCCGCCAGTCGCGCAAGTTGAGCACGACCTCCGCGTCGAAGACGGGATCGGACGGATCTTCTATGACAAGCACGCCCGTCATGCCGTGGCCCATCTGGGTCAGCGTGTTGCAATGCGGATGATACCAGAAGGTGCCGGCGTCCGGCGGCGTGAAGAGATAGTCGAAATTGTCGCCCGTATAGACATAGGGCTGCGTCATGAAGGGCACGCCGTCCATCTTGTTGTCGATGCGCAGCCCATGCCAGTGGATCGTCGTCGGTTCGTCGAGGCTGTTGGTGAGCCGCGCCGCATAGGGCTTTCCCCGCGGCATGCGCAGCACCGGCGGCAGGCCGTCGTCGCCCCATGTCATGATGCCCCGGGTCGGCGCGGCATCGACGATTTGCGCCTCGGTCTTGCGTGCCGTCAGCACACGCGGCTCGGGCGCGGCCTCGGCTAACCCGAACCGCCCTGCGATCGCCATGCCCGCGCCATAGGCGCCGGCGACGGCGGAAGCCTTGAGCAGGTTGCGGCGTGTGAGGAGGGGCATCGGTAGGTTCCATCTTGAATGATGCCTCCTTTTAAAGTTGACTGCCGTCTTCAGCAATATGCCGCCTTCGGCCAAACTGCCGCAGCGAGAGCGCGCCAGCTCCTTCGGAAACGAGGGGGCAAACGGCCCGTCGGCTGCGCCAAGCCTTGACAAATCAGAGCGTCCATGCGCTTTTCCGCCCGATTTTCTTGTCGGCGCTGCAGGTCTTCGGCCATGCCGCCGTCTTAAGCCAAATGCCAGGATTTGAGATCATGCACCGCTACCGCAGCCACACATGCGCCGCTCTTCGCAAGTCGGACGTCGGCTCGACCGTCCGTATTTCCGGCTGGGTCCATCGTGTCCGAGATCATGGCGGCGTGCTGTTCATCGACCTTCGCGACCATTACGGCACGACGCAGATCGTTGCCGATCCGGATTCGCCCGCCTTCAAGCAGGCAGAGACCGTTCGTGGCGAATGGGTCATCCGGATCGACGGTCTCGTCAAGGCGCGTACCGAAGACACCGTCAACAAGAACATGCCGACGGGCGAGATCGAGCTTTACGCGCAGGAGATCGAAATTCTCTCTGCCGCCAAGGAACTGCCGCTGCCGGTCTTCGGCGAGCCGGACTATCCGGAAGACGTTCGCCTCAAGTATCGCTTCCTCGACCTGCGTCGCGAAACGCTGCACAAGAACATTGTCAAGCGCACGCAGGTGATCTCCGCCATGCGCCGTGAAATGGGCAATGTCGGCTTCACCGAATATACGACGCCGATCCTGACGGCCTCTTCGCCGGAAGGCGCGCGTGACTTCCTCGTGCCGAGCCGCATTCATCCCGGCACCTTCTACGCCCTGCCGCAGGCTCCGCAGCAGTACAAACAGCTGCTGATGGTTGCCGGCTTCGACCGCTACTTCCAGATCGCGCCCTGCTTCCGCGATGAAGATCCGCGCGCCGACCGCCTGCCGGGCGAATTCTACCAGCTCGACCTCGAAATGAGCTTCGTGACCCAGGAAGACGTCTGGAACACGATGGGTCCGCTGATATCAGGCATTTTCGAAGAATTTGCCGAAGGCAAGCCGGTCACCAAGGAATGGCCGCGCATCCCCTATGACGAAGCAATCCGCAAGTATGGCTCCGACAAGCCGGACCTGCGCAACCCGATCGTCATGGAAGCCGTGACCGACCATTTCGCCGGCTCCGGCTTCAAGGTCTTCGCCAACATGATCGCCTCCAACCCGAAGGTTCAGGTCTGGGCGATCCCAGCCAAGACCGGCGGCTCGAGAGCCTTCTGCGACCGCATGAACGCCTGGGCACAGTCGACCGGCCAGCCAGGCCTCGGCTACATCTTCTGGCGTAAGGAAGGCGAAAAGCTCGAGGGCGCAGGTCCGCTTGCCAAGAACATTGGCGAGGAGCGCACCGACGCGATCCGCACGCAGCTCGGCCTCGGTGACGGCGACGCCTGCTTCTTCGTTGCCGGCGATCCCGCCAAGTTCTACAAGTTCGCCGGTGAAGCCCGTACCAAGGCGGGTGAGGAACTGAACCTTGTCGATCGCGACCGCTTCGAACTGTGCTGGATCGTCGACTTCCCGTTCTTCGAATGGAACGAAGAAGAAAAGAAGGTCGACTTCGCCCACAACCCGTTCTCGATGCCGCAGGGCGGCCTCGATGCGCTGACCAACCAGGATCCGTTGACGATCAAGGCGTTCCAATACGATGCCGTCTGCAACGGCTTCGAAATCGCCTCGGGCTCGATCCGTAACCAGTCGCCGGAAACCATGGTAGCCGCCTTCGAAAAGGTGGGCTTGAGCCAGCAGGACGTCGAGGATCGTTTCGGCGGCCTCTATCGTGCCTTCCAGTATGGCGCGCCTCCGCACGGTGGCGCTGCCTTCGGTATCGACCGCATCGTCATGCTGCTCGTCGGCGCCAAGAATCTGCGCGAGATTTCGCTCTTCCCGATGAACCAGCAGGCTCAGGACCTCTTGATGGGCGCGCCGACCCCGGCAACACCCACCCAGCTGCGCGAACTGGCGATCCGCCCGATTCCGCCGCAAAAGAAAGACTGAGGCAGACGTCACTCAACAAAAAAGCCCGGCAAGATAATCGCCGGGCTTTTTTCTAGATCGAAACGAACTTAGTCGTTCGCTGAAACCTTCACGCCGAGCATCTGCGGCACCGTGTTCGGTGCACCCATGGCAGCGCCGACAATCATCGGGAAGGCGACCGGCTTGTCCGGCGTGGCCTTGACGGTCAGGCTCTTCGGATTGTCGAGGAAGGTGCTGACGGCAGCCGAAATCGCATTCTGCAGTTCCGGAATGTTGAGCTGAGCGAGCATGATCGGCGTCATGGCCTTCAGCGAATCCGCCATCTGCTGGCCCGAAACGTTCTGCTTCGAACCGGCGTAATCCAGTGCGCGCTTGGTGATCGATGCATCCTCGAAGCGAATCTGAGCGGAATCGAATGTCAGCTGCTGGGCAAGGCCGAGCATGGCAAGGCCAAGCGCCTGCTGTGCTTCTTCCTTGTTCGGATTGGCTTCCGACTGCTTGATTGCGTCCTGCATCGACTTCATGAAGGCGATCGTGTAGCCGGAGATTTTGAGGCCGAAGTTCAGCTTGCCGACATTGGTGACGTCGAAGGAAATCTCGGAGAGATCGATCGTGCCGGGCTCGATATCCCAGGCGCCCTTCATGGTGATGTCACCCTGGAGGTGCTGAAGCGCCAGCTTCTCGATCGCTTCCTTGCTGTCCGGAGTGTCTCCGGCCTGGCTGAGATCGGCCTTCATGCTCTTGAACGCGCCGTCAAAATCGAAGCCGGATTCATCTTCGCGCAACGTTGCGTTCATGTCGCTTTGGAGCACCGAGAACACCTCCGTACCATCCTTGACGACCTTGATCGCACCGGTATGGGCGCTCTCGGCGAAGAACATGGAGTCAATAGTGTCGCCGGGTTGGGCGGGAACGGAGATGCCGCCGAGCGTCAGCTCCTGTGCGCTCACGGTCACGCCGTCCTTGGACGAGTTGATGTCGGGGAAAGCGGCCCCTTCGATATAGTAGCTGCCATCATCCTGCTCTTCCACGCCTGACAGCGTGACCTCGCCGATGGAGACCGGTTCGCCGCCAGCCGGCTTGATGCTGAGGTTCTTGAGGGTGACGGTCGTGCCGTCGATATCGATGCCATCCGAGGCGACGATCATCCCGCCCTGCTGGCTGTAGGCGGCATTGATCTTCTTCAGGAGGTCCTGGCCGTCCAGCGCGAACGCAGAACCGGCGAACGAAAGAAGGGCTGCGCTCGACAGCATCAGCTGCGTTGTGCGGTAAAAGGTCATGAGAAAGTCCCCTGGTGGTGTGTGCCGTTGAATATTGCAATGAAACGACTGCGGAACGGTCCGGCTTTATATTTTGCAGACCCCTAAATTTCTGTTGAAGGGCTCGGCAAACAAAGTCCAAATTCGGGCGATACTTTTCCCGTCTTTCATGTCAGCTGGAAGACGTCATCCACAGCCGGAATGCCTGGATTCCTTGCCCCACAGGTACTTCTGAGTTAGTCAGGGTTCTATGGGACAAGAGATTTTACCGCCTTCTGGCGGAGACGGCGACAATATTCAACCGGTCGACCTGAAGGCGGCGCTCGAAGAGCGCTACCTTCGCTATGCGCTGTCGACCATCATGCATCGCGCACTGCCGGATGTGCGTGACGGCCTGAAGCCGGTTCATCGCCGCATCGTCTATGCGATGCACGACATGGGCCTGCGGCCGACTGCGGCTTTCAGGAAATGTGCAAAGATCGTCGGCGAAGTGATGGGTAACTATCACCCGCACGGCGACCAGTCGATCTATGACGCGCTGGCGCGTCTGGCGCAGGACTTTTCGCAGCGTTACACGCTGGTGAACGGGCAGGGCAACTTCGGCAATATCGACGGCGACAGTCCCGCCGCCATGCGATACACCGAATCGAAGATGACCGCGGTCTCCGAGCTGCTGCTCGAAGGCATCGATCAGGATGCCGTCGATTTCCGCGACACCTACGACGAATCCAATTCCGAGCCGATCGTTCTTCCCGGCGCCTTCCCGAACCTCCTGGCGAACGGTTCTTCGGGCATCGCAGTCGGCATGGCGACGTCCATTCCCTCGCACAATGTACACGAGGTCTGCGACGCCGCGCTGCATCTGATCAAGCATCCCGATGCCACCATCGAGAAGCTCGTCGAATTCATTCCCGGCCCGGATTTTCCGACGGGCGGCATCATCATCGATAATAAAGAGAGCATCATCGAGAGCTACCGCACCGGCCGCGGCGGTTTTCGCGTGCGTGCAAAGTGGGAAACGGAAGATCTCGGCCGCGGCGGCTACCAGATCATCATCACCGAAATTCCCTTCCAGGTGCAGAAATCGCGGCTGATCGAAAAGATCGCCGAGCTCCTGATCGCCCGCAAGCTGCCGCTGCTGGAAGACATCAGGGACGAATCGGCCGAGGATATCCGCGTCGTCCTGGTGCCGAAGAGCCGCACGGTCGATCCGACCATCCTCATGGAATCCATGTTCAAGCTGACGGAACTGGAAAGCCGCTTCCCGCTGAACATGAACGTCCTGTCGATGGGCGTGATCCCGCGCGTCATGGCGCTGAACGAAGTGCTGAAGGAGTGGCTGGCGCACCGTCGCGACGTTCTTCAGCGCCGCTCGCGCTTCCGTCTTGCCGCCATCGACAGGCGCCTCGAAATCCTCGGCGGCTTGCTGATTGCCTATCTCAACATCGATGAGGTGATCCGCATCATCCGCGAGGAGGATGAGCCGAAGCCCGTCATGATGGCGCGCTGGGACCTGACGGACAATCAGGTCGAGGCGATCCTCAACATGCGGCTGCGCGCTCTGCGCAAGCTCGAAGAATTCGAGATCCGCAAGGAACACGACGAGCTCACCAAAGAAAAGGGCGAGATCGAAGCGCTGCTCGCGTCCGACGACAAGCAGTGGCAGACGGTTGCCTGGGAAATCGGCGAGGTGAAGAAGAAATTCGCCAAGGCCACAGAGGTCGGCCGTCGCCGCACGCAATTTGCCGAAGCTCCTGACGCCGACGAGGAAGCCATCCAGCACGCGATGATCGAGAAGGAACCGATCACCGTCGTCGTCTCGGATAAGGGCTGGATCCGCGCTCTGAAGGGCCACATCTCCGATACTTCGGCGCTGACCTTCAAGGAAGGCGACGGCCTGAAGGTGGCCTTCCCTGCGCAGACGACGGACAAGATCCTGATCGTCACGACCGGTGGCAAGGTCTTCACGCTTGGCGGCGACAAGCTGCCCGGCGGCCGCGGCCACGGCGAACCGCTGCGCATCATGATCGACATGGAAAACGATCAGGACGTGCTGACCGCTTTCGTCCACGATGCGACACGCAAGATGCTGATCGTCTCCACGGAAGGAAATGGTTTCGTGGTTCCGGAAACGGAAATGGTCGCCAATACCCGCAAGGGCAAGCAGATCATGAACGTCTCCATGCCGCACGAAACAAAGCTTCTCGTGCCCGTGACCGGCGATCATGTCGCCGTCGTCGGCGAGAACCGCAAGATGCTGGTCTTCCCGCTGAGCCAAGTGCCGGAAATGACGCGTGGCAAGGGCGTACGCCTGCAGCGCTACAAGGATGGCGGCATTTCCGACGTTCGCTGCTTTGCCATTACCGATGGCCTGAGCTGGGAAGACAGCGCCGGCCGCACCTTCACGAAGAACAAGGACGAGCTTGCCGAATGGCTGGCCGACCGCGCCACCGCCGGCCGCACCGTGCCGAAGGGCTTCCCGCGCAGCGGTAAATTCGCCGGCTGATCCCGGAATTTTGAGACTCCGCCCTTGGCGGGCGGAGCAATTCCTCTATCTCTGTCCTGTCACCAAAAAGAAGGGCCAACAAGAAGGGCAGTGTCGTTCCGCGGGCGGGCGGGATGGCCATAAGCCGTGCGCTTGGGAGCGCACGAACAATGGAGGCCCCAACAACGGAGGCCCACCAACGGAGGAACGCCGATGCCCGCCAATACCATCAAACTGCATGTCGCCCACAGCTACAGGGCGCCGCCCGCCACGATTTATGATGCCTGGCTCAATCCCGAAATCGCCCGCCGCTTCTTATTCGCGACCGACGACGGCCATGTCATCCGCGCCGATATCGAGCCGCGCGTCGGCGGCCGTTTCATCATCGTCGACCGCCGCCCGACCGGCGACGCCTTTCATCACGGCGTATTCCTGGAGTTGAAGCGCCCCAGACACATCGTCTTCTGCTTTTCGGTCGAGGAGCACGACCACAATTGCGATCGCGTCGAAATTGATATCGAACCGCTCGGCAGCGGCAGCCGCCTCACCGTCACGCATGAAATGTGCGCGGAATGGGCGGAATACGAGGAAAAGACTCGCCAGGGCTGGACGCATATCGTCCAAGGGCTGGATCGGGAACTGGAGCTTTCCGCTGGTTCGAAACGATCGAATCCCGAAGCAGGCCAGTCCGCCGGCGCTATGGCATGAGCGGGATCGTGTGATCGCGCAGGAAGCGCGTCGCTCCGTCCTCGTCGATTTCGCCCGTCGCGATCCCCATGGCGAAGGTGTAGAGGAGCGCATCGGAGGTTTCTATCGAATGACCGTGCCGAAGCAGAAAAACACCGCAGCTGACAATGGCGATCCGTTTGTTTCCGTCAAGAAAGGCGTGATTGCGTCCTAGTCCGAAGAGATATGCGGCGGCCAGTTCGATGACGTCATCGCACCCGTAGTTTGCCTTGTTGATCGGGCGTCCGAGTGCGGATTCCAGCGAACCTTCATCCCGAAGGCCGGCGAGGCCGCCGAAGCGTTCGATCTGCATTGCATGCATCTGCTCGACAAGCCGCCGGCTCAGAAACTTAAAAGCCATTATTCCGCGAGCTTCTTGAGAGCGACCTTATATTTTTCCATGAACAGGCGGGCTGCATTAAGCTCTTCTGAAATATCTTCATCAACGGGCGTGAGGTAGAGCGTCCCGCCCTCGGTCTGAAGCTCAAAGGAATCCCCAGCCTTCAAGCCGAAACGGTCCAGAACTTCCTTCGGAATGATGACCCCTTCCGAATTGCCGATTTTGCGGATGGTGACGTTCATAGATGCTTCCTGTGGCAACAAGGTTATAACAGAAAATAGGTCATAATCACTCGCCGATCAAGCGGCCTGAACGCTCTTGCCTCTCGCCATCCAGACGGAATGGGCAGCAATCGCCGCAACGAGTATCGCACCACCGACGAGCGTCATCGTGGCGGGTGTCTCAGCGAAGATTAGCCAGACCCAGATCGGCGCGAGTACCGTTTCCAGCAGGTAGAACATGCCGACTTCGGGCGCCGAGAGGAAACGCGGTCCCGTCGCCAGGCACCAGAAGGCGACCGGCATCATGATGGCGCCGTTGAAGACGATCCAGCCGGGATGCGTGATTGAGAGTCCCGAAGGCAGGACCTGCGCCAGGCCGAGTGCAGCTGGCAAGAGTGCGGCAAGCAGCGGAACGAAACCCATCTCCCGGCGCGAGGCCCGCCCGACAGTGATGGCGGCGGCAAGCACCAGCGCGCTCAAAAGTGCCATTGCGTCGCCGAAGACATGGCCGCTCGAAAGTCCCTCGCGCACGATCAGCCCGACGCCGAAAATCATGAACAGCATGGTGATCAAAGTTACCGGTTGCGGCTTCTCCTTGAGAAACAGCCAGGACAGCAACGCCCCGAACATCGGGTTGAAGGCGACGATGAAGACAACATTGGCGGTAGCCGTGTTGAAGACTGCCAATACGAAAGTCACGGAAGAGAGGCCGTATAGGAACCCGGCCAGTAGACCGGGACGACCCGGAACGAGCAGCGGCCATCTGCCGGAGAAAAGGCGCATCGCAATCAGGATGACGAACGTGGCAAGAACCGTCGCCACGCTCCGCGCGGTGAGGATCGACCAAATCTCGCCATCGGCGAGGCGAACGAGCGGAATGTCCATGGAAAGCGCCAGCCCGCCGACTGCCGTCAGCAGCAGGCCTTTCCGATGATCGGAAAGGTGGGGAAGGGGCATCAGTCCTGCGGATCGTCCTGGAGGGAAGAGGGATCGAAGCGTTCCCAGCCGCGCGGCGTCAGATGTTCCTGCGGCTGGAAGCGTGTCTTGTAGTCCATCTTCCGCGATCCTTGAACCCAGTAGCCGAGATAGACATGCGGCAGGCCGAGCGCTCTCGTGCGGCGCACATGATCGAGGATCATGAAGGTGCCGAGCGAGCGCCGGTCCAGATCGGGATTGAAGTAGGAATAGACCATGGAGAGCCCGTCGCTCATCGTGTCGGTCAGTGCGGCGGCGAGCAACTCGCCCTTCGGCCGCGTTTCCAGCCCGGAGCCTTCCTCGCGCCGGCGGTATTCGATGATCTTGGTGTTCACATGCGTATCTTCCACCATGATCGCATAATCGAGCACGGTCATATCGGACATGCCGCCCTGCTGGTGGCGATAGTCGAGGTAACGGCGGAAGAGGGAATATTGCTCGCTCGATGGCTGGGCCGGAAATTCCGTGGCGATGATATCGGAATTGCTCGCCAGCACCCGCTTCATCGATTTGGTGGGTTCGAACTCCTGCGCCAGGATGCGCACGGACACACAGGCGCGACAGGCCTCGCAGGCGGGGCGGTAGGCGATGTTCTGCGAACGGCGGAAGCCACCCTGGGTCAGGATATCGTTCATCTCCGCCGCTCGGGGGCCGACGAGATGGGTGAAGACCTTACGCTCCATCTCATGCGGCAGATACGGACAGGTAGCCGGAGCCGTCAGATAAAACTGAGGGGATGGCGTGGTCTGCGTATTCATCTCTTGCGGAGATTTCCTTTCGGGGCGCCTGTCATTTCAGACAGCATGACGCAAGAATAAAAAACGTCAACAGCGCGGCATTCAGTGCCGCGCAATCGAATATTCGATTTCTTGGATATGGCGCCCTTTTGTGGCCGGCAAAGGGCGGCCGGAGACTTTATTTCGTCCCCCGCCGGGAAGGAATCAGCTGGTGCGGACCGTAGCCGTGCCGACGAGGAAATCGTGCAGCAGGCGCGAGCGCTCTGTGAACAGGCCAACCAGCAGAATCAGCGGCGTCAACACCGAGTTCAGGATCCAGAACAGCGCCAGATGCGCGATCGCCATGAAGAAGTCCATCTGACGTCCGTCGACGCGCACGATCGCGATACCCATCGCGCGCATGCCGAGCGAGGCCTGTAACGGACCGCCGACACCCAGGCCGAAGTAGATGCCCGCGACGATGACGTACAGGGCCGGGAAAAGAATAAAGCCGAGCCCGAAGGTGACGATCCCGAGGAAGAACACCACGATCGCTGCCGGAATGCAGAGCAGGGCGATAATGATGTAATCGAGGATGAATGCGAAGACGCGACGGCTGAGCACACCACTATAGGCGCGCCAGTCCTCCGGTGCGGCATAAAGCGGATTGGGGTTGTAGCTCATCCATATCTCCCTTCAAAAGACGATGCCGCTGATATGGTATCGTCAGGGGGAAATACAATAATTCGCCAGAAAATCACCTTTTTGCGAGGATTTTCGCTACTTCCGGCGCAAAATAGGTGAGGATGCCGTCGCAGCCGGCGCGCTTGAAGGCAAGCAGCGTCTCCATCATGATCCGCTCGCCATCGATCCAGCCGTTCATCGCCGCAGCCTTGATCTGCGAATATTCGCCCGAGACCTGATAGGCGAAAGTCGGCAGGCCGAAGGCCTCCTTCACGCGCCAGCAGATATCGAGATAGGCAAGCCCCGGCTTGACCATCAGCATGTCTGCGCCTTCCTCGACATCGAGGGCGGCATCGCGGATCGCTTCGGTGCCGTTCGCCGGATTGATATAGTAGCTGTTCTTGTCGCCCTTCAGCAGGCCCTTGGTGTTGATCGCTTCGCGATAGGGACCGTAGAAGCCGGAAGAGAATTTCGTCGCATAGGACATGATGCCGACGCTCTGGTGCCCGGCGGCATCGAGCCCGCGGCGGATTGCGCCGATGCGCCCGTCCATCATCTCGGAGGGGGCGATGATATCGGCGCCGGCATCGGCCTGCAGGATCGCCGCCCGGACGACCTGATCGACCGTTTCGTCATTGACGATCTCGCCGTCGCGCAGGATGCCGTCATGCCCGTGGCTGGTGAAGGGGTCGAGCGCCACATCGGTAATAATGCCGATATTGGGTACCGCCTTTTTGATGGCCGCGGTCGTCTGATTGATGAGGTTATTGGCAACCAGGCTGTTGGAGCCCGTTTCGTCGCGCAATTCCATCTCGATGTCGGGGAAAGTGGCAAGCGCCGGGATGCCGAGATCGGCCGCTTCCTTCGCCGCTTCGACCGCCTTGTCGACGCTCATGCGGTTGACGCCAGGCATCGCCGCGATCGGATCGACAATGCCTGTTCCCGGGACGATGAAGATCGGCCAGATCAGATCGTCAACCGTCAGGCGGTTTTCCTGCACCAGCCGGCGCGTCCAGTCCGCCTTGCGGTTGCGCCGCATACGGCGGTGACCGGTGATTTCATCGACGAGATGCGTCTTGTCCTGCATGATATCTGTCCCTGGGCCATTCCATTTATCGGAGCGCTCATTATCATGCGCCCCGGAAAATCCAAACCGGACGATTGGCCGCGGCGGATGAAAGCCGAACAACTGAAGCTGCAACTCGAGTGTGATCTCCCGCCATGGAAACCGATTCTCCGACGATACCGAAGCGGACGCTGACGGATATCCTCTTTATCTTCTTCCTGCGGCTCGTTGCCGTTTCCTGCTTCTGGTTCGGCCTGCAATATTGGGCGATGCTCGTCGGCTACTCGCTCGTCGGTGCCGGCCGCTTCGATCTGTTGAGCCTGCCGTGGAAGGTCGCAAGCACCTCCCTTGCAGTTCTTTTCCCTGTCGCCTCGCTCGGCCTCTGGCTCACCGTCTCCTGGGGGCCGGTTATCTGGGTGCTGGCCGCCGGCGGCCAGATCCTCATGTACGGCCTGCTTCCGCAGATCTTCGGACCCAATCGGCTGATCATCCTGTTCCACGTGATCGTGGCCGTAATCTACTGGATTTTCAGGCTTTCCCTGTGGCTGGAGCGGCGCCGGCAACGACGCCAGGTAAGCGTTGATTTACCCTGATACATCAAGGGGTTTCCGGTAAGCCTCTGTTAAGCCTGCGGTTTAAGTCGAATTTTATATGTATTCGATAGGGTCTCACTCAAGGCGGGAAGAAAACGACACCGCCAAACAAAACAGTGAGGCAGTCAAATGAACACGAAAATCAAGCCGCAGGCGGCATCGACTTTCCATGCACACGAACAGGGCATCCGCGATCTTTACATGGAATCCCTTCATCTTGTTGAACGTCTTCACCGTCGTCTGCTGGACGTCATCAAGGACGAGTTCGACCGTCAGGGCCGCAGCGATGTCAACGCCATCCAGGCGCTCCTGCTCTTTAACATCGGCAACTCCGAACTGACTGCCGGCGAGCTGCGTTCCCGCGGCTACTATCTCGGCTCGAACGTCTCCTACAACGTCAAGAAGCTGGTCGACCTCGGATTCATCAACCACCAGCGCTCCCGCATCGATCGCCGCTCGGTCCGCATCAGCCTGACCGAAACCGGCCAGGACATCGCCGAAACGGTGGCCCGGCTCTACGAACGCCACATCGCCTCGATCGACAAGGTCGGCGGCATCGGCACCGACGAGTTCACGCAGATGAACAAGCTCTTGCAGCGGCTGGATCGTTTCTGGAACGATCAGATCCTGTATCGGTTGTAATGATTTAGCTCCGTGTCACTGCTTCCTTATTAGGAAACACTAAAGCGCGCGGAGACGCATCGAATAGTACTGGACGGCACGTGATGGCGGCTAGCGCCGTGCCACTTCCGTGCCACCGAAAGCCGACCTCCAACGGCGACAAAGGGCGCATCACGGCTTTCCCTCCGTGGGCGCCTTTCGCTATCCATAGCGCTCATGGAATTGGAGGGAATCATGCTGTCGAATGGGCCTGAGCGCTACTCGTTGACGTACACCGCGCAAAACTTCACCGTCCTTTGCAACAAGAGCACATCGAAGTTCTCCGGACTGGCGGTTTTTTAAAAAACTAAGCTCTACATCGCCAGTGTCGACAGCATCCCACCTACGTCGGAATCATGAAACAGAATGGCCTTCCACGACGATCACCAGCTTCTGCCGCTGTGGGTATCTGCTAAACCACGCTGACCGCCCATCGACGTAGAAAAGCACGTCGTAATTCTCTGGCTGATCGTATCCGGCTTTATGGAATTCGATGTGCATTATCGTCACCTCGCTTGCAAGAATCTTCAGCAAAGCACGGCACGGAATCCGTGTGAATCCGGGTAGAAGTTGAAGTTCAACTGTAGCGTAGAATCTGGCGTTGTGATCGTGGCACCGGGTCTGTGCTCGTGTGCACCGTGTGGGTGTAGCGGGTGGGGCCGAAGGCCGTGTGCAATTAATTTGACAGGCGATACCAGTAGTCGTTCATAAGTTCGTTGGCCCCGCTCGACGTAAGGTCCATGCCAGTGACTAACCATCCGTCGGGTCCAGTCAGAGAAGTGCGGATACGGCGGTCAACCTCCGTACGATTGGGAAGAGATATTCCGAAGACCGTCCCAAGGATGTCTTTGCGCGGCCCTTCCTGGTTGATGGATAGCAAATCCATGTTCATCTTGCCGAACGAGAAACCGAGATAAACAATCTGCTCGGCCTCGCTCAGTAGCCCTCGCATTTTAGAGAGCAGCTCTTCATCTTCGACGCGTTCTGTGAAGGTGCGGATCTGCGACGAAATCTGTCTGATGTTATATTCGGTCGGCGTCTCCCCAAATCGAACGCCTGAACCGGTGGAGGTCTGCCATGGAAGCTGGCCTACCTGGCCATAGGGATGGAAAATCCGGAGCCTCTTGCAGATCTCGGCAGCATCTCCGTATGGGAGCCGCATATACCTGATAAGCCACGCCAGCAGGTAATGCTCGATACAGCGGTCATAGTTGAAAGTGATGATCGCAACGTTGTCGAATATGGACTCTAAATCGCCGAGATGGACGTTCTCGGTGACCATCTTACAAAAGGTATTGTGCCAGGCATCTGGGACCTTGGAGAAGTCAATGTTATAGGCCCTGTCGTACTCTCGAAGCGTGCTTTGTGCCTCTGCGTCCAGGATGCACGCCGTGATACCAAGCTTCCCCATCATAACCACGTCCGCATCGTGCGAGTGCGTGTTGAGGTAGTTGTCGATTGAGATTGCCAGAGGCATCGCACCTCTGATCGCCTGCGCAGCATCAACCAGTCGGTTCATGGCGCTTCCGTACGAGCCAGTTTCCTTTGCTGCAGCAGCCATAGCCCTGACAGTGGCTTGGTCCCCTTCGTAGGAGCCTGTACCCCTCACGTCCAGCTTTTCGGCTATTCGAGTCTTAAGAGTATTGCCAACCGGCAACCCGACCTCGAAGCTTCCACCAGCACCGACAACGAAAACCGTTTTCTTCGTAAACATGCGTCGCCTCAAAAGAAACACGACAAGTTGTATCACCGGCCAGATTGGTCGAGGAGATAGCCGCAGGGAAACCCACAAAGAAAAAAGCCCTCGGTTGAGCCGGAGGCGGATTGGTCGGCCATACGATCTTCCACGATGGCCGGCACTATACGGTGCATTGCTTCGCGACCAAGGCGGGCGCTGAGGCTTTCCATGCAAAATACGGTGGAGAATGGTTCGACCCTCGGGAGAGGGGGAAGGGGCTGAACTGGAACAAGTGGTATAAGGGCCAAGCCACATCAAAAAAGTGAGTTCGCTTGAAATCCCACTACATTCCAAAGTTCTACCTCAAACAATGGGAAGGTGCCGACGGTAAGCTGGAAGTATTCCTCCGGCGCGGCGATGGCCTGATAATCAGCAAGCGGCTTCATCGGACGGCCACAGGCTACGAGAATGACCTCTATAAGATGCCTGGATTGACGCCAGATCTAGAGCACAAGGTTGAAACCTCGTTCATGCAAATGGTCGACGATGAAGCCGTGGTGGCTCGGGACAAGCTGCTAAACGGGCCAATCCCACAAGACCCATCGATTCGGGCAGTATGGGCGCGGTTCGTAGCATCGCTCATCATCCGCAACCCCGAAGAGCTTGGCTTCTTCAAGCAGACCTACGCAGAGGATCTTCTGGCGCCGAACGATTATTTCCAGAAGCGCTACGAAGCGGCCAAAGGACCGGACGATCCGCCGACGTTCGAAGAATGGATGGTGAAGCACGACGCCACGCAGCCGGAGCGGGCCGCCATCGTCACGCTCACCAACCTCATAGCCAATCCCGGTCTGATCAAGCTTTTTCGGACAATGCATTGGACGGTGATTGATATCAGCTCAGTGAGCCGGAGGCTGATGACCTCCGACCGGCCAGTGGCGTTCACAGCGGGGATGGTTCACTACCAGGGCCATTGGGCGCTGCCTATCAGCCCGACAAAGCTGTTCCTGGCCACGACAACGGTAGGCTTTGCAGAAGACGTGCTGAAGATTCCAATGGGTAAGCTTGTGCGCAAGGTCAACGAAATGGTCATCGGGCAGGCTCGGAAATACGTCTATGCTCTCGATGCCAGCCACCTGGCTGAGGTGCGGCGCGGAATGAGCAAGATGGAGCCGCCATCGCTGCTGCGGAACATCGGCAGGTTGCGAGTGAGCCGGAACTATGTTGGCGGGAAACCGAGCAACTTTCAAATTTGGGGGTGAAGTCCTTCTCCGCCATCTTGCCTTTCCCTCCCTCGGTCAACAATCTGTTCCTGAACGTCTCGCGCGGCGGTCGGGTGAAAACCGCCAAGTACCGCTGAAGACTGTTCATCCGGCTTAGGCGATCCAATGCAATCATTCATGGCATGGAGCGGCCGACGAAGAAGCGGGCGTCCTGGACTAGTCGGGAATGGTAGGATTTCTGGCGCGATACTCGGCCGAGCGCTCTTCGCGGATTCGCTTGGCGGGTGCCTCTTCGGTGATTGTGATGCTCAACACCGAGCCAGGCGCTTCATATAGATGATCCATGATCTGGCGAAGCGTGGCGGATTCAGAAAATGTCCAGGTCTGCCAAGACTGATAGCTCTTAAACACTCGTGAGCCATCTTCGTGGCTCGTGCCGTCTTCCTCACGCTCTGCGTGGCATCTTTGCAACGCAGGGCAGCCAAGCGCAAAGCCCGGTATTCAAGCCGTTTTTTAGTCGTTATTAACCGGCACGGTTTACCCGTCATATGGTTCGTTGCATGTGGTCTCCGGCAACCGGCAGTCTGTCTTCCGGCCCGGCAACACGAATTGGCCATATTGATGTGACAGCGGAATATTCGATAGCTGGCGTCCTCGATGGACCATTGGCGCCATCCAGGTTGCTCCTCGCAATCTTGTGATGGGACTGGCGGAATTTCCAGGTGCGCCGGAAGAACGAACGGATAGGGATCTGCGTTAAAGCGCAGTGATATCGCAAAGAGCCGCGGGTTCCTCCACCGTGGCATTGAGTGGTTGGGACGAATGTCTAAGAAGAACGGAATTGAAGCTCTCTCGCGCCGCGCCTTCCTGGCGTCGGCGGCAACGGTTGGTGCTGGCGCGCTTGCCGGACCCGTATTCGCGCAATCGGCGCTCGATGGTCTCCTGAATGCCCCGAAACGCGGCAACTGGGACGACCAGTTCGACGCCAAGGCTGCATCGCGCACGGCGACTGCCGTTCTCTCCAATACGCCGATACTCAGCCCGCAATCGGTGCCGAGCACCCAGCAGGCGATCATGCAGTATCAGCAGATCGCATCAGCCGGCGGCTGGCCCGAAGTCAATCCGGGTGATCAGCGCCTGCAACTCGGTGTTAGCTCCCCCACCGTCCAGGCGCTGCGCCAGCGTCTCGCGATCACCGGCGATCTGCCGCGTGAAGCCGGCCTCTCCAACGCTTTCGATTCCTATGTCGACGGCGCCGTCAAGCGCTTCCAGGCCCGTCACGGCTTGCCGGCCGATGGTGTGCTCGGCGAATTCACGCTGAAAGCGATGAACATTCCCGCCGATGTGCGCCTGCAGCAGTTGAACACAAACCTCATACGCCTGCAGACCTTCCCGGAAGACCTGGGCCGTCGCCACCTGATGGTCAACATTCCGGCTGCCTATGTGGAAGCTGTTGAAGACGGCAGCGTTGCAACGCGTCATACCGCAGTTGTCGGCCGCTTGAGCCGCCCGACGCATCTCGTCAACTCGAAGGTTTACGAAGTCATCCTCAACCCGTACTGGACGGCACCCCGCTCGATCGTCGAGAAGGACATCGTGCCGCTGATGCGCAAGGATCCGACCTATCTCGAAAAGAACGCCATCCGCCTGATCGACGGCAAGGGCAACGAAGTCGCCCCTGAAACAGTCGACTGGAACGGCGAGGCACCGAACCTGATGTTCCGCCAGGACCCGGGCAAGATCAACGCCATGGCGTCCACCAAGATCAACTTCTACAACAAGAACGGCGAGTATATGCACGACACGCCGCAGCAGGGCCTGTTCAACAAGCTCATGCGCTTTGAATCCTCGGGCTGCGTGCGCGTCCAGAACGTGCGCGACCTGTCGAACTGGCTGCTGCGTGAAACGCCCGGCTGGAACCGTCAGCAGATGGAGCAGGTGATCGCAAGCGGCACCAATACGCCGATCAAGCTCGCCACCGAAGTTCCTGTCTATTTCGTCTATATCTCGGCCTGGGGCATGCCCGACGGCGTCGTTCAGTTCCGCGACGACATCTACGAGATGGACGGCAATGCCGAACTGGCGCTCGACACCACCTCGGGCATGGAACAGCCGGTGCAGTAGGGTCCGGCTTATGGAATTCACGGAAAGCCGCGCCATGTGCGCGGCTTTTTCATTCCGGCGAGGCAGCATTCGACGCAAAATGTTCGGCCCGCGCGCTTAGCCCAGCAAATGTCGTTCTTCGTATTGCCCTCGCATCGGCGGAAGGCTAATACCTTGGCCGCATTCCAGTGAAGGAGCCAGCCCATGACCAATGCTTCCACCGAATCCTTCTTCAATCGCTCGCTTGCGGACGTCGATCCGGAAATCTTCGGCGCGATCGAAAAGGAACTCGGTCGTCAACGGCATGAGATCGAACTGATCGCATCCGAGAACATCGTTTCCCGCGCCGTTCTGGAAGCCCAGGGCTCCATCATGACCAACAAATACGCCGAGGGTTATCCGGGCAAGCGCTATTACGGTGGTTGCCAGTTCGTCGATATCGCCGAGGAACTGGCCATCGAGCGCGCCAAGAAGCTCTTCGGCGTCAACTTCGTCAACGTTCAGCCGAACTCCGGTTCGCAGATGAACCAGGCCGTATTCCTGGCGCTGCTGCAGCCGGGCGATACCTTCATGGGTCTCGACCTGAATTCAGGTGGTCACCTGACGCATGGTTCGCCTGTCAACATGTCCGGCAAGTGGTTCAACGTCGTGTCCTACGGCGTGCGCGAAGGCGACAACCTGCTCGACATGGATGATGTCGAGCGCAAGGCTAAAGAACACAAGCCGAAGCTGATCATCGCCGGCGGCACGGCCTATTCCCGCATCTGGGACTGGAAGCGCTTCCGCGAGATCGCCGACAGTGTCGGCGCTTACCTGATGGTCGACATGGCCCACATTGCCGGTCTCGTTGCCGGTGGCGTGCATCCGTCGCCGTTCCCGCACTGCCATGTTGCGACCACCACGACCCACAAGTCGCTCCGAGGCCCGCGCGGCGGCGTCATCCTGACGAATGACGAGGATCTGGCCAAGAAGTTCAACTCGGCTGTCTTCCCTGGTCTCCAGGGCGGCCCGCTGATGCACATCATCGCCGCCAAGGCCGTTGCCTTCGGCGAGGCGCTGCAGCCGGAATTCAAGGAATATGCCGCCCAGGTCGTCAAGAACGCCAAGGCGCTGGCCGAAACGCTTGTCGCCGGTGGACTCGACGTCGTCTCGGGCGGCACCGACAACCACCTGATGCTGGTCGACCTTCGCAAGAAGAATGCCACCGGCAAGCGCGCAGAAGCCGCACTCGGCCGCGCCTACATCACCTGCAACAAGAACGGCATCCCGTTCGACCCTGAAAAGCCCTTCGTTACCTCGGGTGTGCGCCTCGGCGCCCCGGCCGGCACGACGCGCGGCTTCAAGGAAGCGGAATTCCGCGAGATCGGTAACCTCATCGTCGAGGTTCTCGATGGCTTGAAGGTTGCCAATTCCGACGAAGGCAACGCCGCCGTCGAAGCTGCCGTCCGCGGCAAGGTGGTGAATCTGACCGATCGCTTCCCCATGTATGATTACATGGGCTAGAGCGCCGTGCGCCCGTTCGGGCGCACTAAGGACGCTCTAACTCTTTGAATCTACGCATCAGGCTTTCCGAAAATCGGTTACGATTTTCGGGCCGATGCTGAAGGAGAAGGCATGCGCTGCCCCTATTGCGGTTCGGAAGATACGCAGGTCAAGGATTCACGCCCGGCGGAGGATAACACCTCCATCCGCCGGCGTCGTATCTGTCCGGATTGCGGCGGACGCTTCACGACCTTCGAGCGCGTGCAGTTGCGCGAGCTTATGGTCATCAAGAAGACCGGCCGCAGGGTACCCTTCGATCGCGACAAGCTTGTCCGTTCCTTCGATGTGGCGCTGCGCAAGCGCCCCGTCGATCGTGACCGTATCGAGCGCGCCGTCTCCGGCATCGTGCGCCGGCTGGAAAGCTCTGGCGAAACGGAAATCTCCTCCGAGCAGATCGGCCTGCAGGTTCTGGAAGCCATGAAGAGCCTCGATGACGTCGGCTTCGTGCGCTACGCTTCGGTCTATCGCGATTTCTCGCATGCCGAGGATTTCGAAAAACTGATCGCTGAGATCAACGCCAAGATCGGCCGCGATCCGCTGGACGTCTGACCATGAGCGAGGGGATCGCGCGGCCTGAGGACGAACGCTTCATGGCAGCCGCGATCCGCCTGTCGCGCTGGCATACGGGCCAGACTTCCACGAACCCATCCGTCGGCTGCGTCATCGTTCGAGATGGCGCGATCGTCGGCCGTGCCGTGACCGCACTCGGCGGCCGCCCGCATGCCGAGCCGCAGGCGCTCGCCGAAGCGGGTGAACTTGCCCGTGGTGCGACGGCCTATGTCACGCTTGAACCCTGCTCGCATCATGGCAAGACGCCACCCTGCGCCGAGGCCCTGATCGCTTATGGCGTCGGTCGCGTCGTCATCAGCGTCACGGATCCCGATGTCAGAGTTTCCGGCCGCGGCATTACCATGCTGCGCGATGCCGGCATCGAGGTGACCTCGGGCGTATTGGAGGAAGAGGGCAGGCAATCGCTGGCAGGCTATCTCACCCGCCAAACGAAAAACCGCCCCTATGTGACTCTCAAGCTTGCGGTTTCCGCCGATGGCATGATCGGCCGCGAGGGGGTAGGGCAGGTGGCGATCACAGGTCCGGAGGCGCGTGCCCAGGTGCAGGCGCTGCGGGCCGAAACCGATGCGATCCTTGTCGGTATCGGCACGGCGATTGCTGACGATCCGCTGCTGACGGTGCGGACACCGGGCCTTGAAGCGCAATCACCCGTTCGCATCGTGCTCGACCCCAATCTGGCCCTGCCGCTGACGAGCAAGCTTGTCGAAACGGCGCGGGAGGTGCCGGTGATTGTGGTGGCGAGTGAAGAGATTTCACCGCTGGGATCGGAGGCGGACGGGACACCCCCCTCTGTCCTGCCGGACATCTCCCCCACAAGGGGGGAGATCGGCAAGGCGCTTGCTCCGAATTCCCAAGATGGTAGCTCGTCACCCGCAACGGAAAATGTAGAGCAGGGAGCCAGCCCCCAGCCAATCTCCCCCCTTGTGGGGGAGATGTCCGGCAGGACAGAGGGGGGTAACGCACCCGCCGACCCCACCGAGATGGACTCCCGCCGCGCCGCACTCGAAGCCGCCGGCGTCGAGGTCCTCTACTGTAATCCCTATCACCCCGAAGTCCTGCTGCCGGCGCTTGCCACACGCGGCATCTCCTCGCTCCTGGTCGAAGGCGGCGCGAAGACTGCGAAGCTTTTCCTCAAAGCCGGACTCGTCGATCGCATCCAGCTTTATCATGCGCCTGTCGTCATCGGCGATGGCGGTATTGAATCCCCGCTGCAGGCAACCGACATACCATCCGGTTTCGCCCACAGGGGCACTTACATATTCGGCGCGGATCGCCTGGACGAATACGAAAGAGAGAATTGATGTTCACCGGAATTGTCACTGATGTCGGCACGATCGAATCCGTTTCGGCGCTGAAGGAAGGCATCAAGCTTCGCGTCGCGACAAATTACGACCCGGCGACCATCGATATGGGCGCTTCCATCTCTCATTCAGGCATCTGCCTTACCGTGACCGGCCTGCCGCAGGATGGCAGCAACGGCCGCTGGTTTGAGGTTGAAGCATGGGAAGAGGCGCTGCGCCTCACCACTATTTCCACCTGGCAGGCGGGCAGCCATATCAATCTCGAGCGCTCGCTGAAGATCGGTGACGAACTTGGTGGCCACATCGTTTCCGGACATGTCGACGGCAAGGCCGAGATCTTGTCTGTGACGGAAGAGGGCGACGCCACGCGTTTCCGCCTGCGCGCACCCACCCAACTCGCGAAATTCGTGGCGCCCAAGGGTTCGATCGCGCTCGATGGCACGTCGCTGACCGTCAATGCTGTCGATGGCACGGATTTCGACGTGCTGTTGATCCGCCACACGCTGGAGGTCACGACCTGGGGCGAGCGCAAGGCCGGCGACTTCGTCAATTTCGAGGTCGATACGATGGCGCGTTATGCCGCTCGTCTTGCCGAGTTTCCTACCGCGAAAACTGAATGATCGGGCCGTTATAGTCGGTCCGCGCCGTTTCCCTGAAACCGAGCTTGTCCGCGACCTTGAGCGACGGCGCATTATCAGGGCTGATGATGCAGGTCATCACCCGTCCCGGAAACTGCTTCTCGCCCCAGCCGATGATCGCCTTCAGCGCCTCCGTGGCATAGCCCCTGCCATGGGCTGAAGGGATCAACGCCCAGCCCACCTCCATCGTGCCTTCGATTGAAGGCTGCATCTCGCGTTTTGCTTCGAGGAAACCCGCTTCACCGATGAAGCGGCCTCCATCCTTCTCTTCGATCGCGAAAAAACCGAAGCCCATGTGATGCCACATGCCGGCAAGGCGCAGCAGGCGCGACCAGCTTTGTTCGCGGGTAGAAGGCACGCCGCCGATGAAGCGCACGACGTCTTCGTCGCGCCAGAGTTCGAAATGCGCGTCGAAATCATCGAGCCGGTGCGCGCGCAGAATGAGCCGTCCGGTTTCCAGTGTCGGAATATCGATCATGAATAGGATGCTCTGAAGCGAGGGGTGACGACGGTGCTTTTTATCAAAGGCCCGGCTCGCCATCCCAGTAATCAAGTGCATTTTCTCCCCGGCCGATATGGTCGAAGGAGCTGCCGTCGCGATTGGTCTTGGCGAGGAATTTGCCGGAATCGGGATATTCGCAGATCTCGGTCTTCGCCTTGGTCGACAGGCCCAAATAGATAAGCGGCGTTGATCCGGTATTGATGATCTGATGGGCCGTTTCCGGCCCGCCCGAGGGGGCGCCCAGCACATCGCCCTTCTTGATCGGATAGCGCTGGTCGCCGAAGCGATATTCTCCGGTACCCTCGATGATATAGAAGAGCTCGTCCTCGACATGGTGGTTGTGAAAAGGGCAGCCGGATTTGCCGGGCGGCACTTCACTGTAGCTGATGCCGAGATTGGCAAGCCCCAGATCTTTTCCGAAAGACGTGTCGCGGCTTTCGAAGAGCCTTCCCCTCGTCCAGTGTTCGAGGGAGAGATCGGCCGTGTTGATGACCGGTGTTGCGTTCGTCGCCATGGGGTCCTCCGCTTTGGCGAGAAGACAATCCAATCCGGCGGAAAATGCAACAGCGATTTCGATAGAAGGCGGAACGGACGGTGAGGAGATCAACCGCCCATGCCGCCTTCCAAGCTGGCAGCCTCAGCGAACGTAGAACGTAATGCCGCCGTCGGCTGCCTGTTCGGCGTTCACGACATTGCGGATATTGACGCCATCATTGTTGAGCTGGTGTGCCAGCGACCTATTGGCATCAATGGAAGCCTGAATGGCGTGGACAGCGCTTTGGGAGCGCTGGAGGACGGAGCGCGGGCCGGTGCTTTCGTCGTCGAGGTTGTGCCAGTTATAGACGGGCTGGATGTCGAAGTTGTTGCCCTGGAAGGTGCGGAGCGTCTGTTCGATGCCCTCTGCGCTATTCATGCCAAGGCTTTCAGCCTGGCTGACGCCGGCAAATGCGAGGGAGGAGAAAGCGGCGGCAATGGTGATTTTAGCAAGGCGGTTCATGATGGTATCCTTTCGTCTGCAGCGGCGGTCGGCTGTCAACAGGGGATCGTCTGCGTTACGACTGAGATTTGGCGCTGCAGCATTGTTCTTTCAATGGATTAAGCTACTGAAAATCAATTACAAATTGTTCATGAATCCTGCCTTGGATTTGCCGTTATTGCGTCATCCGGCTAAGCATGTTTTTTGCGTCGTTGCACCCGACGAAGCGCGCCTGAGCTATCCCGTTGCAGATATTTTGTCTTTCCTTCAGAGCGCCACCCGAATTTGCTTGCCATTCGTTCGAAGGCATGTTTTGACCGCGGCCTGCCCGAGTGGAAAATGCCCCTCCAACCGAAGGTGAACCATGCCGAAAGAGACCGCTCCCCATATTTTGATCGTCGAAGCACGCTTCTATGACGACATGGCCGATGCTCTTCTGGAAGGCGCGACCTTCGCGCTGGAAGAAGCAGGCGCCACCTTTGACGTCGTCACTGTGCCCGGCGCGCTGGAAATTCCGGCGACGATTGCCATGGCGCTCGATGGCGCGGATAATGACGGCACGCAGTATGACGGTTTCGTCGCACTCGGCATGGTCATCCGCGGCGAGACCTATCATTTCGACATCGTGTCGAACGAGTCCTCGCGTGCGCTTATGGATCTCGCCGTCAGCGAGTCCCTTGCCATCGGCAACGGCATCCTGACCGTCGAGAACGATGAACAGGCCTGGGTGCGCGCGCGCCGCTCGGAAAAGGACAAGGGCGGTTTCGCCGCCCGTGCAGCTCTCACCATGATCGAGCTGAAGAAGAAGTTGGGTGCATAAAGAATGACTGACGAAAATACCGAACGACCGGTCAAGGCTGCCAACCAGCGGGGCGCTGCACGCCTCGCGGCTGTGCAGGCGCTTTACCAGATGGATATCGGCGGCACCGGCGTTCTGGAAATCGTGGCGGAATACGAGGCGCATCGCCTCGGCCAGGAACTTGACGGCGAAACCTATCTGAAGGCCGATGCCGGCTGGTTCCGCTCGATCGTCTCAGGCGTCGTGCGCGACCAGCTCCGCCTCGACCCGCTGATTGCCTCTGCCCTACAGGACGACTGGGCGCTGTCGCGCCTGGACAGCACTGTCCGCGCCATCCTGCGTGCCGGCGTTTTCGAACTCGTCGACCGCAAGGACGTGCCGGTCGCCGTCATCGTTACCGAGTATGTCGAGATCGCTCATGCCTTCTTCGAAGACGATGAGCCGAAGCTCGTCAACGCCGTTCTGGACCGCATCGCCAAGCAGGTGCGCGGCGACCAGAAGAAATAGGCACTTAGCCGCCAAACGATCCCTCCCTTTCTTTCTTCGGAACTGCAAGGCTTTTGAAGTTTTGCAGTCTTGACGCGACGTTATCGACCACGCAATCTCCGCTCGCCAGCTGAGCGTTTCTATGGAGAGGAGTCGATTCAGCAGCATTCGTCGCCGGAGAAGGAGTGAGTTCCGGCTTATGGGAGGAAAGAGCGAATGACCATTCTTTTATTGGTAATCGCATGTGGCCTGCTCTCGGTGGTCTATGCCATCTGGGCAACCCGGTCGGTGCTTGCTGCCGACCAGGGCAACAGCCGCATGCAGGAGATCGCGGGCTATATCCGCGAGGGCGCCCAGGCCTATCTGACGCGTCAGTATAGAACCATTGCCATCGTAGGCATTGTCGTTTTCATTGCAGCATGGCTGCTCCTTTCCGCCACGGCCGCGATCGGGTTCCTGATCGGCGCCGTCCTCTCGGGTGCTGCCGGCTTCATCGGCATGCACGTCTCCGTCCGCGCCAACGTGCGCACTGCCCAGGCCGCATCCGCGAGCCTCTCGGCCGGTCTGGACATCGCCTTCAAGTCGGGTGCGATCACCGGCCTTCTGGTTGCCGGCCTCGCGCTGCTCGGCGTCTCCATCTATTATTATGTGCTGACGATCGTGCTCGGCCACGAGGCCGGCTCGCGTGAGGTCATCGACGCCCTCGTGGCGCTCGGCTTCGGCGCATCGCTGATTTCGATCTTCGCCCGTCTCGGCGGCGGCATCTTTACGAAGGGTGCCGACGTCGGCGGCGACCTCGTCGGCAAGGTCGAGGCCGGTATTCCGGAAGACGATCCGCGCAACCCCGCAACCATTGCCGATAACGTCGGTGATAACGTCGGCGATTGCGCCGGCATGGCGGCCGACCTTTTCGAAACCTACGCAGTGTCCGTCGTCGCCACGATGGTTCTTGCGTCAATCTTCTTTGCTGGCGCACCTATCCTGCAGTCGGCTATGATCTATCCGCTGGCAATCTGCGGCGCCTGCATCATCACCTCGATCATCGGCACCTTCTTCGTCAAGCTCGGCTCGAATGGCTCGATCATGGGCGCCCTCTACAAGGGCCTCATCGTGACGGGCCTCCTTTCCATCATTGGCCTCGGCGCCGCGACCTCGATGACGGTCGGTTGGGGTTCGCTCGGGCAGGTGGCTGGTTTCGACGTCACCGGCACGAAGCTCTTCTTCTGTGGTCTCGTCGGTCTCGTCGTCACGGCGCTGATCGTCGTCATCACCGAATATTATACCGGCACCGGCAAGCGTCCGGTCGTCTCGATCGCCCAGGCATCGGTCACCGGCCATGGCACCAACGTCATCCAGGGCCTCGCGGTATCCTTGGAATCGACGGCCCTTCCGGCGATTGTCATCGTCGGCGGCATTCTTGCCACCTATCAGCTCGGCGGTCTGTTCGGTACCGGTATCGCGGTCACAGCCATGCTTGGTATCGCCGGCATGATCGTGGCGCTCGACGCTTTCGGACCGGTAACGGACAATGCCGGCGGCATCGCCGAAATGGCTCATCTACCACCAGAGGTACGCAAGTCCACTGATGCGCTTGATGCTGTCGGCAATACGACAAAGGCTGTTACGAAGGGGTACGCCATCGGTTCTGCTGGTCTCGGTGCGTTGGTTCTCTTCGCGGCCTATTCCTACGACCTCAAATATTTTGCGGCGAATGGCGACAAGTTTCCTTATTTTGCCGGCATCGGTGAAATTTCCTTCGATCTTTCCAACCCCTATGTAGTGGCGGGATTGATCTTCGGAGGTCTCATTCCCTACCTCTTCGGCGGGATCGCAATGACTGCCGTCGGCCGTGCGGCTGGTGCGATCGTCGAAGAAGTGCGCCGGCAGTTCAAGGAAAAGCCCGGCATCATGCAGGGTACGGAAAAGCCGGATTACGGCAAGGCCGTCGATCTTCTGACCAAGGCCGCGATCCGAGAAATGATTATCCCGTCGCTGCTGCCGGTGCTGGCGCCCGTCGTCGTCTATTTCGGCGTGCTCATCATCTCCGGCTCCAAGGCGTCGGCCTTTGCAGCACTTGGCGCATCGCTGCTCGGCGTCATCATCAACGGGCTCTTCGTCGCGATCTCGATGACTTCTGGTGGCGGCGCATGGGACAATGCCAAAAAGAGCTTCGAAGACGGCTTCGTCGACAAGGACGGCGTACGCCACATGAAGGGCTCGGATGCTCACAAGGCATCGGTGACGGGCGATACCGTCGGCGATCCCTACAAGGATACGGCCGGTCCCGCCGTCAACCCCGCGATCAAGATCACCAACATCGTGGCGTTGCTGCTGCTGGCGATTCTTGCGCATTAAGACGCGTAAGCCAACAAAACAAGAAACCCGCCGGATCGCTCCGGCGGGTTTTTCGTATGGAAGACAGCTTGTTTTAGCGCAGGCTGGACGGGTTCTGCGGCGTACCGCCGGCACCGCCACCGAAGAGGCTCTTGGCTGCATTGGCCGCGCTGCCGCCGGACAGCATCTGCTGCAGGAAGGTGAGTTCGCGGCCGCCCGTCGGGGTAACGCGGGCAATCGTGTCGAATACCTTGCCGTCTTGCAGGGTGTAGTTGGCGCGGCGGGTCACGACGCCGTCCTTGTCGAAATAGATGGCCAGAATGCTCTGGTCGGTGACGCGCAGCTTCTGGTAGGCCATCGAGCGCTGACGGCGCTGCGAAATGTAATAGAAGACTTCGCCGTCGAAGGTTGCTGTCGTGGACGGTGTGCCGAGCGACAGCAGCACCTGCTCGCGGCTGGAACCCTCAGGCACCAGCGCCAGCGACTGCTGGTCGACGATATAGCCGCCGTTCAGCACGGTGCTCGTCTGGCAGCCTGAAAGGGCGGTGGTGGAGGCGATTATGATGGCTATGGCCGCATTGCTGAAGAATTTCATGTCTGACTTGAAATACCGTTTCTTCAACGACATCTACTCCCTTGAGTATCGATAGCAGCCATTCCAAATACTGCGTGCTTCCTCCTGCAAAACCATTGTGGCCATTCCGGGGTCGAACTCTCCCGATCCGCCTCGTTGTGCACCGGAGCGCACCTGTCCCGAAACCGGCCACGAACAGCATTGCAATTCGCGCCTGCTTCGGTAAACCAGCTTTCGAAATCATGCAACAAGGCCCGGTGCCGCTCGGCGCCAAGAATGCGGCATTTCCGGAAAAAACAAATGATCTTCGGGCTCTTCGGTAAGAGAAACAGCAACCAGACCATCGTCGAGCGGCAATATGCGGCTCTTACGGCCGCTGCCCGCATGCCGGAGCTCTATGAGCGCCTTGACATGCCCGATACCGTCATGGGCCGCTTCGAGATGCTGTCGATCGCCATGATCCTGTTTTTCCGCCGCACCCGCACCTCCGGGACGAGCGGCCAGGAGATCGCCCAGGAAATCGTCGATGCCTTCTTTCAGGATATCGACTATTCGATTCGCGAACTCGGCATCGGCGACAACAGCGTGCCGAAGCGCATGAAGAAGCTCGCGGGCATGTTCTATGGCCGGCTGGAAGCCTATTCGAAGGCTATGGATGCCGGTGATGCCGCTGGTCTTTCCGCAGCGCTTCAGCGCAATATCTATCCTGAAACACCCGAGACCGCTGATATGAGCGGCCTCGCGCAATGGATGATGGCGGCGGAAGCCCACTTGTCGGCCATTCCCGAAGAGGCGATCGCCACCGGTTCGGCGACGATTCCCGAGGTCGCCTGAGGAGCAGAATCATGAAGAAAGATCTGAGCGAGATTCCCTTTTCCTATCCGGTCAAGGTCGGACACATCTCCGCCAATCCGGTCGAGGTCCGCGTGAGCGCCGACAAGGATGAGCTGAAGGCGCTGGCCGAAAGCTGGAACGTCGTGTCGGTGGACAATCTCCATGCCGATCTGCAGATCAACAGGTGGAAGCGCGACGGTATCCGCGTCAAGGGACGCGTGCAGGCCAAGATCGTCCAGTCCTGCATCGTCACCCTCGAACCCGTCGAATCCGAGATCGACGAGAACTTCGAGCAGATCTTCGTGCCTGAAAATTCCAAGCTCGCCCGCCATCCGGCTAATGATACTGGTGAAATGGTGCTGGATCCCGATGGTCCGGACCTGCCGGAAGCCTTTACCGGCGATACGATCGATGCCGGTGAGGTCGTCGCAGAATTCGCAGCACTTGCCATCGATCCCTATCCGCGCAAGGAAGGCGTGGAGTTCGCAGCCCATATCGAGGATACGGGGGAAAATGACCGGAAGCCCTCTGCATTCGCCGCACTCAAAGACTGGAAAAAGGACTGAAGCATCTCCGGCATTTGCCACAATTCAGTTGTAAGCGACGCCAAAACCGGTATTTTGGCCGAAATTTCGTCCTTGAGGCGAAAGAGAAGGATCAGGGACGCGTGATCAGAATATCTCTCGACCTCATGGGTGGCGACTTTGGTCCCCAGGTTGTCATCCCCGGTGCTGCCAAGGCGCTGGACAGGCACCCGGATATTTCCTTCGTCTTTTACGGCATCAAGGAACAGTGCGACCCGGTTTTGGCGAAGTTTCCCAAGCTCAGGGAAAAGTCGACCTTTCACGATTGCGAACTTGCCGTCAGCATGGAAGAGAAGCCGAGCCAGGCGCTGCGCCGCGGCCGCTATGTCTCCACCATGTGGCGCACGATCGAAGCGGTGAAGTCGGGCGAGGCCGATGTCGCCGTTTCCGCCGGCAACACCGGCGCGCTCATGGCAATGGCCAAGTTTTGTCTGCGCACGATGGCCAATATCGAACGCCCGGCGATTGCCGCCATCTGGCCGACGATGAAAGGCGAGAGCATCGTGCTCGATGTCGGCGCCACGATCGGCGCCGATTCGCAGCAGCTTATGGATTTCGCTCTCATGGGTGGCGCCATGGCGCGAGCCCTGTTCGAGGTGGAGCGTCCGACCGTTGGCCTGCTGAATGTTGGCGTGGAGGAGATCAAGGGCCAGGAAGAGGTCAAGGAAGCCGGGCGCCTGCTGCGCGAGGCCAATCTTGATTCGCTCGAATATTCCGGCTTCGTCGAGGGCGACGATCTCGGCAAGGGTACGGTCGACGTCGTGGTGGTGGAAGGCTTTTCCGGCAATATCGCGCTGAAGGCGGCCGAAGGCACGGCCCGGCAGATCGGCGCCTATCTGCGCGCCGCCATGTCGCGCACGCTGCTTGCCCGCATCGGCTATCTCTTCGCCAAGAGCGCCTTCGACATGCTGCGCGAGAAGCTCGATCCGAGCAAGGTCAATGGCGGCGTGTTTCTTGGTTTGAACGGCATCGTCATCAAGAGCCATGGCGGCGCGAATGCCGAAGGCATAGCCGCAGCCATCGAAGTCGGTTATGACATGGCCAAGAATGGCCTGACCCAGAAAATAGAAAACGATCTCAAAAAATATCATGCCAAGCGGCTGCCCCCGATGGGGCCGGAAGCCGCGTGAGCGACGGGGTTCAAGCAATATGATCCGATCAGTGGTTCGTGGCTTCGGAGCTGCACTTCCGAAACGCGTGATGACCAACCGCGAAATGGAAGGTGTCGTCGATACGTCGGACGAATGGATCGTCCAGCGTACCGGCATCCGGCAGCGTTACATTGCCGGCGATGACGAAACGACGGCGTCGCTCGGCGAGGCTGCAGCGCGTGCAGCGCTCGCAAATGGCGGGCTGACGCCTGATGATATCGATATGATCATCTGTGCCACCTCGACGCCCGACAACACCTTCCCGGCGACATCTGTCAACATCCAGAATCGTCTTGGTATGGCGCATGGCTTCGCCTTCGACGTTCAGGCCGTCTGCACGGGTTTCGTCTATGCGGTAACGACGGCTGACGCCTATATCCGTGGCGGTCTTGCCAAGCGCGTGCTCGTCATCGGCGCTGAGACCTTCTCCCGCATCCTCGACTGGAACGACCGCACCACTTGCGTGCTTTTCGGCGACGGCGCCGGCGCGATTGTGCTGGAAGCGGCCGAAGGCGAGGGGACGACGGCAGACCGCGGCGTGCTGACCGCACATCTGCGCTCCGACGGCTCGCACAAGGAAAAACTCTATGTCGACGGCGGTCCGTCATCGACGGGTACGGTCGGCAAGCTGCGCATGGAGGGCCGCGAGGTCTTCAAATATGCCGTGGGTATGATTACCGACGTCATCCAGGCTGCTTTCGATTCAACCGGAACGACTTCTGATGATCTCGACTGGCTGGTCCCCCACCAGGCCAATCGCCGCATCATCGACGGTTCGGCCAAGAAACTGAACATTGCCCCGGAAAAGGTTGTCATTACCGTCGATTTGCACGGCAATACGTCTGCTGCCTCCATTCCGCTGGCACTTGCGACGGCTGCCGGCGACGGACGCATCAAGAAGGGCGACCTCGTGATGCTGGAAGCCATGGGCGGCGGCTTCACCTGGGGTGCGGTTTTGCTGCGCTGGTAGGCGCAAATCCTAAAAAACTGGCGGCGAACAAGAGCTTGACCGTGAGGCACAAGACAAATAATCTTCGTCCACTTTCACAAAATATTTTCTATTGGGCGGGGAAACCATGACCGGAAAGACAGTGACGCGAGCAGACCTGGCGGAATCCGTTTTTCGGAAGGTCGGTCTCTCCCGGACGGAATCTGCTGAGCTGGTTGAAACGGTGATCGACGAAATCTGCAACGCCATCGTGCGCGGCGAAACCGTCAAACTTTCCTCCTTTGCAACCTTCCAGGTGCGCGACAAGAACGAGCGTATCGGCCGCAACCCGAAGACCGGCGAGGAAGTTCCGATTTCGCCCCGCCGCGTCATGACCTTCAAGGCCTCGAATGTGCTCAAGACGCGCATTCTCAAATCCCATGTTGCCCGCAAGGGCAAAACCAAGCCGCAAAATCCGGCTGCCTGATCATCTTTTTCTCCGCTGAACGGAAAAGTTTTTGCCGCGTAGCTCCTCTGGCTGTGCGCAACGCGAAGACGTGACTTGAATTCGCGGCTCCAAACCGTTGAAATATGATGAGTCGCCGTTTGGATCGATCCGCGAGGTCGCGTAGCAGTATGACGTTGGACAAGAGCCCGGATGCCTTTCGCACCATCAGCGAAGTTGCTGATGATCTCGACCTGCCGCAGCATGTGCTGCGCTTTTGGGAAACCCGCTTTCCGCAGATAAAGCCGATGAAGCGTGGCGGTGGCCGGCGTTATTACCGGCCGGAGGATGTCGATCTTTTGAAAGGCATCCGCCATCTGCTCTATGATCACGGTTATACGATCAAGGGCGTGCAGAAGCTCCTGAAGACCAACGGCAACAAGTTTGTCGTCGCGGTCGGTCACGGCGATCTTGCAAGCGTCGAAGCGCTCTCGGGCAACTTGAACGATACCGTCGCAGGCGAACCGCGCGTCGCCATGGCGGAAGAGGACCAGATCGTCGGCCGCGCCAAGCCGCCGATCACGCGCCGCTTCTTCAATTTCGTCAGCGGCGAGGATGATCAGCCGGAAATTTCGGTCGGCAAGTCGAGTGTCGGCAAGGAGGATCGAGCGCTTCTCCAGGAGGCGCTTTACGATCTCCTGGAATGCAAGCGCCTGCTCGATCAGGTGCGCTAAAGCACGTCGCGTAAAAGTGCGCGGCGATTTTGCGATAGCGATTTGTGTGAGAGAAGAACCTAAAGCGCGGCAGCGAACCTGAAAGATCGCGATTCGCTTTAGGCGTGCATGCCCTTGAGCGCTTTTTCGAGATCGGCGAGCTGGAACGGTTTTCGCAGGATAGGCTGGCTTGAATTGCTGCCTTCGGGCGCGCTGCCATATCCCGTTGCAAAGACATAGGGCTTGCCGAGCGCCTCGAGCAGCTTTGCGACCGGCAGCGAACTCTTTCCGGCCAATGATACATCGAGGATAGCCGCGTCGAATTCCTTGTTCTGGGCTGCATCGAGCGCCTGCTCCAGATCCGGAACGTTCGCACTGACGCGGTAGCCGAGATCCTCGAGCATCTCCTCAAGGAGCATGGCGATCAGCGCATCGTCTTCGACGATGAATATGTCTTTCATGGTTTTTTCACCCTCTACCCTTGCGTAGACCATGCCAGGCCCTTTGCTGGGTATCACGGCTTATCTGTCCCGAGCCGGCTGCTCGTCAAGGCTGGATCGTCGTAGTGCGAGAAACGACATATTGCCCGGCCGGATTCGATATGCAAAAGCTGGAGAGCCGTTTTCGCAACGGAAGGGATGAGGCTGGGAAATGGATTTGTTGAGCGCCACGGACTGGCTGCGTCATAGGCCGGGTTTGACCTATCCGCTCGCTGTCGCCGCCGTTGCATTCACCTTCCTGCTGCGCGTTGCTGCCGGCGATTATCTCTCCGGCTTTCCCTTTCTGAGCTTCTTGCCCGCCGTCTTGATCGCAAGCTTCATCGGCGGTGCCGGGCCAGGGGCGGTCGCCGCCATTCTGTCAGGTTTCGTCGTCCAGCAGTTCTTCGTCGAGCCGCACGATATCTTTTGGCCCGTTACCTTCGGCCAGTGGATCGGCCTGTCGACCTTCGTCGTCAATGCATTCATCATCGTCGGACTGATGCAGGCGATCGTCGTCTCGCACGGCCGGCAGGCGCGTCTGCGTGGAGAGCTCAACGATTTTAACAGGAAACTGGAAGAGACGGTTGCGCAACGCACCGGCGAACTGAAACGAGAGATGGCGGAACATGCCGCCGCCCAGGCGCAGGTACGCCAGTTGCAGAAGATGGAAACCATCGGCCAGCTGACCGGCGGCGTCGCTCACGACTTCAACAACATGCTGGCGATCATCGTCGGTAGCCTCGATCTTGCCCAGAGGCGGCTGAACGGTAAGGAGGATCCACGCCTCCTGAACTCGATCCAGAGCGCCAGGGACGGTGCGCAGCGAGCGGCGGTGCTGACCGCGCGGCTGCTNNGCTGGCGCCGGAAATCATAGATGCAAACAAGCTGGTCGGTGGCATGTCGGAACTGCTGCGCCGGATGCTGGGCGAGCAGATCAGGATCGAAGCGGTTTTGGCGGGTGGCCTCTGGCCGACCTTCGCCGATCTGAGCCAGCTTGAAAATGCCATCCTCAACCTCTCGGTCAATGCGCGCGACGCCATGCCCGACGGCGGGCATCTGACCATCGAGACGGCCAATACCGAACTGGACGACCGTTATGCGCGCATGCACCAGGAGGTGGAGGCCGGCCAATATGTGATGATCAGCATCACCGATACCGGCATCGGCATGTCGCCCGAGGTTCTGGAACGCGCCTTTGATCCTTTCTATACCACGAAAGGTCCTGGCAAAGGCACGGGTCTCGGCCTCAGCCAGGTCTATGGCTACGTCAAGCAGAGCAGGGGACACATCAAGATCTATTCCGAGATCGACCGTGGCACGACGGTAAAGATCTATCTCCCGCGCCATGTCGGTTCCGGCGACGTACGTTTTTCGGCGCCGTCGATGACACCGATCCCGCAGGGGAGCGTCGAGGATACCATCCTCGTGGTCGAGGATGACGAGAGTGTGCGGGAAATGACAGCCGAAAGTCTGCGGGAACTCGGCTATAGTGTGCTGCAGGCCGCAGGCGGTCCCGAGGCGCTGGAGGTTCTCCAGAATGAACGCGTCGATCTCATCTTCACCGATATCGTCATGCCGCACATGAATGGTCGCCAGCTTGCTGATGCCGTCATGGAGAAGTGGCCGGCGATCCGGATACTCTACACGACCGGTTACACCCGCAATGCCATTGTTCACAATGGTGTGCTGGACCACGGCGTCTCGCTGCTCGCCAAGCCCTTCAGCCTGGAACAGTTGGCCCACAAGGTCCGCGAGGTACTGAACAGCAAGCCTCCCGCGGAACAGGCGTGAGGCCCGGGAAGAGCCTCATCGCCGTGCCGGAAGCCTATTCCAGAACCTGAATGATGCGGTGTGTCTGTGGCTCGACGATCACGCGGCGTTCGTTGATGACCGTATAACCATAGCCGTCCACATTGGGAACGGTACGGATTTCCACAGTATCGGGAAGCGTCGTGCCGACGGCGATGTCGCCGTCATAGACGACGGAGGGGACGCTCTGTTCCATCACATAGGTGCGTACTTCCCCCGGAAGCACGACGGTCGAACCGGTCGGCGCCGGATCGGTTATGATGACGCTGCTCTGCGCGAAGGCGGTGGAGCTTACGGTCAGCATGAGGGCGGCCGCGGCCAGCATGGTCTTGCGCATGGATATTCTCCTTTTCGTACCCAGACATTGGGAAAACGCCAGCCATGTTTCATGGTTCCGCCGGAGAAGCAGCGAGAAGTGCAGAACCCGGCAAGGTTGAGAGCTTCCGGACCATCCTTTGCCAGATGGCGTTCATTTCCTCTCGTGTGGCTGTGCCCGCAAAGGTGGAGCGTCTGCTGGCTTTACCCGGTGCAACTGCGGTCGAGATGTTGACCATTTGTTAACCATAAGCATCGTTTATTCCTAATGAACGACATAGGGGTTGTTGATTCGGAAATTCGTCGCGCTTTGTCCCGTCAGGCAAAGATTAAAAATACGATAGCAACGGCCAGGACATGCATTTTCCTAAGACGATATCGGTGGTGGCCGTTGCGGCCATGATAGCCGGCTGCACGTCGACAGGTGGAGTGCGTCAGCCTGTCGGGCCTGAGACAGTGGAGCCGGAAAAGGCGCTTGTGCTGCCGCCCCCCGGGGGGCCGTCGATCGTCAGCGTCGTAGAACAAAAGCGCGGAAACGGTGTGGAGCAGACGATATCGCTCTTCACGTCCTCATCTGTTCAGGGCCAGAATTTCTTGAAAGCTCAATTCCTTGGCGCGTCAGGCACCAATCCCGGGGCCGGTAGCGCCTCCTACAGGATGATCCGGGAAGGGGATATCGCCCGCGAGATGGCGCGCTCGGTTCCCGGCGTTCCAATGGCGACATCAGCGACCTTCCTGCAGAACAGCTACGGTCCCTTCGGTTATGCCTCGGGCAGCAGCCGCGCAGGCGATAGCTGCATTTATGCCTGGCAGCAGATCCGCTCCAGCCGGTCCGCACAGACGCAGGCGCGCAACTTCGGCATGATCCAGATCCGCCTGCGCCTTTGCGATGCCCGTGCTACCGAGCGCCAGCTTCTTGGCATCGTCTACGGCTATACCGTCACCGGCACTTTCGACGGCGATATCTGGAATCCCTATGGCGCTCCGCCGTCGGCCAATCCGACGCTCGGCCAGACCGGCGCGCCGATCTATCCCGATGAAGGCGGCTATCGTCCGACCACGATGCCGATTGGTTACGAGCCCGCTCCGGCCGCGGTCCGCCAGTCACGGGCCATAGCCGTACGCCGGGTGCAGGCGCAGCCGGCACCCGCCGCGCCGGTCCTGCAGCCGCCTGTCGGCCCCCGTGTGCCGCTGCCGAACGACGACATGCAGACGAATGCGATAGAGCCGCCGGCAGAGGCGCCGGCGACGATCCAACAAACGGCAAGGCCGATCGGTGTGACCGTGCCTTCGCCTGATTGCATAGGCGATGCGGCCATGACGGCCGCCTGCCAGAAATAGCAAACATGCCCAATGCGCCGACGCGCAGCGGTTGAGCCATTTCGAAGGAACGTTCATGCGTAAGGCTGGCAGTGTTGTCATATGGGCCTTGGTGTCGCTTTGTGTGATCGCCCTGATCACGCTGCCCGTCAATCTGCAGACCCAACTCATCGCCAGCATCACCGTCGTCACGGTCATGGCGCTGATCAAGGTGCTGAAGGGTGAGGGCACATGGCGTCTCGTGGCGCTCGCCTTCGGTACGGCCATCGTCCTGCGCTATGTCTATTGGCGCACGACCAATACGCTGCCGCCGGTCAACCAGCTCGCAAACTTCATTCCCGGCCTGCTGCTCTATCTTGCTGAAATGTATAGCGTGATGATGCTGGCGCTGTCGCTCTTCATTGTCGCGACCCCGCTGCCGCCGCGCCCCTCGCGCGCCGGCAAGCTCGAGCGCTTCCCCCATGTCGATGTCTTCGTGCCGTCCTACAACGAAGATGCCGGTCTGCTTGCCAATACGCTTGCCGCCGCCAAGGCGATGGATTATCCGGCCGACAAGCTGCACGTCTGGCTGCTAGACGATGGCGGCACGTTGCAGAAGCGCAATTCCGGCAAGCTGATCGAAGCGCAGGCCGCCGCGGCCCGCCACGCCGAGCTCAAGCAGCTCTGCATCGATCTCGATGTCAATTACCTGACGCGCGACCGCAACGAACACGCCAAGGCCGGCAACCTCAATAACGGCATGCAGCATTCGAGCGGCGAGCTGATTGCCGTTTTCGACGCCGACCATGCGCCGGCGCGCGACTTCCTTCTGGAGACGGTCGGCTATTTCGACGACGACCCGAAGCTCTTCCTCGTCCAGACGCCCCACTTCTTCATCAATCCGGACCCGCTGGAGCGCAACCTTCGCACCTTCGAAAAGATGCCGAGTGAGAACGAAATGTTCTACGGCATAATCCAACGCGGCCTCGACAAATGGAACGCCGCCTTCTTCTGCGGTTCGGCAGCAGTGCTGAGCCGCCGCGCGCTGCAATCCACCAACGGTTTCAGCGGCGTCAGCATCACCGAGGATTGCGAGACCGCGCTTGCCCTTCACGGTGCCGGCTGGAACAGCATCTATCTCGACAAGCCGCTGATCGCCGGGCTGCAGCCGGCAACCTTCGCAAGCTTCATCGGCCAGCGCAGCCGCTGGGCGCAGGGCATGATGCAGATTCTGCGCTTCCGCTTTCCGCTGCTCAAGCGTGGCCTCACGCTGCCGCAGCGCTTCTGCTACATGTCCTCGTCGCTGTTCTGGCTGTTTCCGTTCCCGCGCACGATCTTCCTCTTCGCGCCGCTCTTCTATCTCTTCTTCGATCTGGAAATCTTCACGGCTTCCGGCGGCGAGTTCCTGGCCTATACGCTCGCCTACATGATCGTGAACCTGATGATGCAGAACTATCTCTACGGATCGTTCCGCTGGCCGTGGATTTCCGAACTCTACGAATATGTGCAGACGGTGCACCTGTTGCCCGCTGTCGTCTCGGTCATGCTCAATCCGCGCAAGCCGACCTTCAAGGTCACAGCCAAGGACGAATCCATTGCCGTCAGCCGCCTGTCGGAAATCAGCAGGCCCTTCTTCGTCATCTTCGCGGTGCAGATCATCGCCGTCGCGATCACGATCTACAAGATCTATGCCGAACCCTATAAGGCGGATGTCACCCTCGTCGTCGGCGGCTGGAACATCATCAACCTCATCCTTGCCGGCTGCGCGCTCGGCGTCGTCTCCGAGCGCGGGGAGAGGGCGTCCTCCCGCCGCGTGCGCGTCAACCGCCGCTGCGAATTCGGCGTCGGCGCCCAGTGGTACACGGCCTCCATCGAGGATGTCTCCGTCCACGGCGCGCGCCTGCACATCTTCAGCAAGCATTTCGATGCAGTGCAGGTCGGCGCGCTCGGCGAAATCCGCTTCCGCCCCTATAGCGGCGCTGATCTCGAAACCCTGCCGCTCATTGTCCGCAACATCGAACCGTCGGGCGATATCACCAATGTCGGCTGCCAGTATCAGCCGAAGAGCGCGCTGGATCACCGCCTGATCGCTGACCTGATCTTCGCCAATTCCGATCAGTGGACGCAGTTCCAGGCTTCTCGCCGCCGTAATCCCGGCCTCATCAGGGGCACCGTCTGGTTCCTCGGCCTCTCGCTCTATCAAACCAGCCGTGGCCTAGTGTATTTCTTCCGCAGCATGCGGCCGGAGCGTGAAGCGCATCGGCAGCAGCAGGCGGCAAAGGTGAACGCCGGATGAGAAAGCTCTTCGCCGCTTCCCTTTTCCTGGTCGGCACGTCGGTTCTCGCTTATGCGCAGATCAGCCCTTTCGACATGTCCGGCGAGCGTCCGGCGGGTGCGCCGCCGGTTGCTCCGCGTCTGAGACTGCCTGCCCAGCCTGCGCAGCCCGCACCGGCCCCTGTTCCCGTCGTGCCGCAGACGATTGCCCCACAGCCGGTGCCGCCACCCGCGCCGGCCGCGCCGCCGGTCAGCGCCATTCCCGCGGCGCCCGC
>UCCS01000097.1 GCA_900470965.1 Hyphomicrobiales bacterium | reverse complement strand
AACGGCGCCGGCAAGTCCAATCTCTATCGTGCGCTGCAGCTAGTGCAGTCGGCGGTTCGCGGGCGGCTGGCTTATGAACTTGCTGCCGAAGGCGGGATGCTCTCGGCTCTCTGGTCCGGGCCACGCCGCACATCCGATGGGCCAGCTCGAATCCGCCTGGAAGTTGAGATCCTCGACGAGGAGCGTGCCGTCACATTCCGATATTATGTCGAAGCGGGGTTGCGCCCACCGAAGGCCGCTGCGGGCTTTGCGCTCGAACCGCAGATCAAAGCTGAAGAGCTTTCCGTCGAAACCGGCCGCCGCGCGGTGGCGATGATGAAGCGGTCCGGTCCGGGCATCTCCGTTCGCGATGGTGCTGGGCGCATGCAGACCTATCCAGACGAGGCGCTGACATCCGAAACGGCGATCGCCCTGCTCGGCGATGCCGGCCATTTCCCCGAGGTTGCCGCCTTCCGTCGCATCGTCAACAATTGGCGCTTCTTTCACGGTTTCCGCACTGACAGGGCTTCTCCGCTTCGCCATCCCTGCCTTGCCGTCACCAGTCCCATGCTAGATGAGGATGGTGCCAATCTCGCCGCCGTCTTTGCGACGATTGCCCACACGCGGCAGGATACGGCCGAGCTCGATCGCATCCTGGCATCGGCGCTCGGCGGCGCAAGGCTTGTCGTGCCTGAGCNNCTTCCCGACTTCCCGCACCGCGTCTTTCATCCGCGTGAACTGTCTGACGGGCAGATCCGCTTTCTCGGCCTTGCGGCTGCACTGCTCTCCTACAGGCTGCCGGCGCTCATCGCTCTGAACGAGCCGGAGGCGAGCCTGCATCCCGATATGCTGGTGCCGCTCGCCGACATGATCGCCGAAGCGTCAAAGAGCAGCCAGGTCTGGATCGTCACCCATTCGGTGCAACTGGCAGAGGCGGTGCGCGAACGCTGCGGCGTTCGTCCGCGAAAGGTTATTCGTGAGAATGGCGCCACGTGGATCGAAGGCATGCGGTTGACGGGAACGATCGCTGGTGAAGACGATGATGATTAACCCTCATTGTCGGCGGGTTCCATTTTACGGCCGTTGCGGGCATGGTCTGCCGCGATGAGTATAGATTCGTCCGATCTCTTTGGCGCGCTTTTCGAAGCCCCGCCCGTGACCCGCACGGTTCCGGTGCTGGTACCGATGCCGGCGCCAAGGCCCTATTCCTATTCGGTGCCTGAAGGCATGGCAGTCGAGCCCGGCTCGGTCGTGCAGGTGCCGCTTGGGCCGCGCCAGGTGATCGGTGTCGTCTGGGATGGCGGCGAAGATGGTGTGGATCCAAAGAAGCTCAGGCCCATCACCCATGTCTTCGATTGCCCGCCACTGACCAAGGAGATGCGGGATTTCATCGACTGGGTCGCCGCCTATACGCTTTCCCCACCCGGATTGGTGGCGCGCATGGCGCTGAGGGCGCCGAATGCCTTCGAGCCGGAGCCGATGGTGGAAGGGTTGCGTTTCATCGGCGGTGAGCCGGCGCGGATGACACCGGCACGCGCACGCGTGCTCGACACCGCCGCGGACGGGTTGTCCTGGACGCGGACCGGTCTTGCCCATGCTGCCGGTGTTTCCACCAGCGTTGTCGACGGGCTGATTGCACAAGGCATTTTCGAGACGATCTTCCTACCGCCGCCACCTGTCGTCGCCGAGCCTGATCCGGACTTTACCGGTGCCCGCCTCGAAGGTCCGCAGAAGGAGGCGGCCGAAGAAATTCTGGACGAAGTGCGCAAGGGCGAATTCGCGGTTTCGCTGATCGACGGCGTGACCGGTTCCGGCAAGACGGAAGTCTATTTCGAGGCGATCGCCGAGACGCTGAGGCGCGGCAAACAGGTACTGATCTTGCTGCCGGAGATCGCGCTCACTGCAAGTTTTCTCGAACGCTTCCAGGATCGGTTCGGCGCGAAACCTGCCGAATGGCATTCCGACCTTGCCCCGCGCACTCGCGAAAAGGTCTGGCGGCAGGCGGTAACGGGAGAGGTGCGGGTCGTTGCCGGCGCGCGTTCGGCGCTGTTCCTGCCTTTCGAAGATCTCGGCCTCATCATTGTCGATGAAGAGCATGATCCTGCCTATAAGCAGGAAGACCGCGTCTACTACAACGCGCGTGACATGGCGGTCGTTAGGGCGCGGATCGGCGATTTTCCCGTAGTACTCGTTTCGGCGACGCCTTCGGTCGAAAGCCAGGTCAACGGCCAGAGCGGTCGCTACAGCACGATCCATCTGCCGACGCGTTTCGGCGATGCCGCGCTGCCCGACCTGCATCTGGTCGACATGCGGCGCCATGCGCCGGAACGCGGCGGTTTTCTGTCGCCGGTACTGATCCGGGCGATCGGCAAGACGGTTGAAAAGGGCGAGCAGGCGCTGCTCTTCCTCAATCGCCGCGGCTACGCTCCGCTGACGCTCTGCCGTGTGTGCGGCCATCGTTTCCAGTGCCCACAATGTTCGAGCTGGCTGGTGGAGCATCGCTTTCGCCGGCAGCTGCAATGCCATCAGTGTGGTCATTCCGAGCCGACACCGGAGGCTTGCCCGGAATGCGGAACGCTCGACCATCTCGTCGCCTGCGGGCCGGGTGTGGAGCGCATCGCGGAAGAGGTGGAGCGGCATTTTCCGGACGCGCGCACCATCGTGCTCTCCTCCGACATCATGGGCGGAGTGAAGCGGCTGCGGCTGGAGCTCGACGCCATCGCCAAGGGCGAGGCGGATATCGTGATCGGCACGCAGCTTGTCGCCAAGGGGCACAACTTTCCGCTGATGACGCTGGTCGGCATTGTCGACGCGGATCTCGGGCTCGCGAATGGCGACCCTCGCGCAGCGGAGCGGACCTTTCAGCTTCTGTCACAGGTTACGGGCCGCGCCGGTCGAACGGGCCTGAAGAGCCATGGCCTGCTGCAGACCTATCAGCCGCAGCATCCTGTCATGCAGGCAATCGTCTCCGGCGATGCGCGGGCTTTCTATGATCGTGAAATCGGCGAGCGGGAACGCGCTGCCCTGCCGCCCTTCGGCAGGCTCGCCTCGATCATCGTATCGGCAGACACGCGGCAGGATGCGGAAAACCATGCGCGCGGCATGCGCAACGCCGCGCCGCAGATTTCGGGCATTTCCGTTCTAGGGCCGGCGGAGGCGCCGTTGGCGCTGGTGCGTGGGCGCCATCGTTTCCGCCTCCTCGTGCATGGGCGCCGGAATTCCGACATGCAGGCCTATCTCAGGGCGTTGCTCGGACAAGCGCCGAAGGAGCGCGGATCGGTTCAGGTGCAGCTCGATATCGATCCGCAGAGCTTCCTGTAGATCGTTACAGCCTCAGCGTTTCCGCGTGTCGCTGATCATGGCATAAACGCAGAATCAGCTGATGATTTGGGGTTGAGGCATGGAATTCTACTTTCCGACGGAATTTGGCGAGCAGCTTGCCTTTGGTGCTGCGGCCTTCACCGCGCTTGCTGGCTTCATCATCATGTTCGCCCCCGGTCTTGCCATGCGGGCCTTCGGTCTGGCACCACGGGGCGAGCGGCGTGAGGGTTACAGCGAAGTTCGATCGATGGGCGGCCTCTATCTTGGTCTGGGGGTTGCCGCGATTATGCTGGCGCAGGACTGGACCTATCTGGCGCTCGGAGCTTCCTTCGCGATGGCCGCTTTTGCCCGTATCATCTCCATCCTTTCTGATAAGGGGAGCACGCTCCTCAATTATTTACTTCTGGTTGTGCAGGCGGTCATAGCCGCATTACCCCTGCTTCATGTGTTCGGCTTCCTTCAGAGCTGATCCAGAGCTGAAAATAAAGCGTTTCGCAGGCCGCTTTCGGGCGTTTCGGCAATTTTGCTGATAGAAAATCATGCGAATGGCGTATTCGGGCGTTACGCGTGTTGCGAGTCCGGACATCCTATGTTAGACGGACCCCGAATTTCGGAAGAAGCAAGAGGCTTCTCTTGCGATTTCTGGGGGAAATCAAAACGAATTCAAAGTCATAGGTTCGGCGCCCGCCGAAAGTCGGATTTTGAATTGAAATCAGGGAAATTTGTGCCCGTGGCAGACACGTCCCAGCTTACTTCTGGTGTTGCAGAGCGCTATGCCTCGTCGCTTTTCGAGCTCGCGCTCGAAGAAGGCGCCGTCGACAGCGTTACCGCTGATCTCGATCGTTTCCAGGCCATGCTGGACGAAAGCGAAGACCTGAAGCGCTTTGTCCTGAGCCCGGTCTTTTCCGCAGAAGATCAACTCAAGGCCATCATCGCTCTCAGCGAAAAGGCTGGTCTCTCTGGTTTCTTTGTCAATTTCCTGAAGGTCGTGGCGCGTAACCGCCGCCTGTTTGCCCTGCCGGGCATGATCAAGGCCTTCCGCATCATTGCTGCCAACCATCGCGGCGAAATTTCTGCCGAAGTCACTTCGGCCCATGCTCTCTCCGCAGAGCAGGAAAATGAATTGAAGGTGGCGCTGAAGGGCGTCACCGGCAAAGACGTGGCAATTGCTGTCACGGTTGATCCGTCAATTCTTGGTGGTCTGATCGTCAAGGTCGGGTCCCGTCAGATTGATACGTCTCTTCGTACCAAACTCTCTACCCTTAAGCTTGCATTGAAAGAGGTCGGCTGATGGATATCCGCGCTGCGGAAATTTCCGCAATTCTTAAAGACCAGATCAAGAACTTCGGCAAAGAGGCAGAAGTCTCGGAAGTCGGCCAGGTTCTCTCCGTTGGTGACGGTATCGCTCGCGTTTACGGCCTGGACAACGTCCAGGCTGGTGAAATGGTGGAGTTCCCCGGCGGCATCCGCGGCATGGCGCTGAACCTTGAATCCGACAATGTCGGTGTCGTTATTTTCGGCTCCGACCGCGACATCAAGGAAGGCGACACTGTAAAGCGTACCGGCGCGATCGTCGACGTTCCGGTCGGTCCGGAACTGCTCGGCCGCGTTGTCGACGCTCTCGGCAACCCGATCGATGGCAAGGGCCCGATCAATGCGACCCGCCGTTCGCGCGTCGACATCAAGGCTCCGGGCATCATTCCGCGCAAGTCGGTCCATGAGCCGATGTCAACCGGCCTCAAGGCCATCGACGCGCTCATCCCGGTTGGTCGCGGCCAGCGCGAGCTCGTCATCGGCGACCGCCAGACCGGCAAGACCGCGATCCTTCTCGACGCGTTCCTCAACCAGAAGGCCATCCATGACAACGGTCCGGAAGGCGAAAAGCTTTACTGCGTCTACGTCGCTGTCGGCCAGAAGCGTTCGACCGTCGCGCAGTTCGTCAAGGTGCTCGAAGAACGTGGCGCACTGAAGTATTCGATCATCGTCGCTGCGACCGCTTCCGATCCGGCGCCGATGCAGTTCCTGGCTCCGTTTGCCGGCTGCGCCATGGGCGAATATTTCCGTGATAACGGCATGCATGCGCTGATCGGTTATGACGACCTGTCCAAACAGGCCGTTTCCTACCGTCAGATGTCGCTGCTGCTGCGCCGCCCGCCGGGCCGCGAAGCCTATCCGGGTGACGTTTTCTACCTGCACTCGCGTCTTCTCGAGCGCGCTGCAAAGATGAACGACGACAAGGGCGCCGGTTCGCTGACCGCTCTGCCGGTCATCGAAACCCAGGGTAACGACGTTTCGGCCTTCATTCCGACCAACGTGATCTCGATCACCGACGGCCAGATCTTCCTCGAAACCGACCTGTTCTATCAGGGTATCCGTCCGGCCGTTAACGTCGGTCTGTCGGTTTCCCGCGTCGGTTCCTCGGCTCAGATCAAGGCCATGAAGCAGGTTGCCGGCTCGATCAAGGGCGAACTTGCCCAGTATCGCGAAATGGCTGCCTTCGCCCAGTTCGGTTCGGACCTTGACGCTGCTACCCAGCGCCTGCTGAACCGCGGTGCACGCCTGACCGAGCTCCTGAAGCAGCCGCAGTTCTCGCCGCTGAAGACGGAAGAGCAGGTCGCCGTGATCTTCGCAGGCGTCAATGGTTACCTCGACAAGCTGCCGGTCACTCAGGTCGGCAAGTTCGAACAGGGCCTGTTGTCCTATCTGCGTTCGGAAGGCTCTGCCATCCTCGATGCGATCCGCACGGAAAAGGCTATCAGCGACGCTACGAAGGGCAAGCTCGTTGCTGCTCTCGACAGCTTCGCCAAGTCTTTCCAGTAATCAGGCCCTAGGTTAGGACGGATAGCGGATGCCTTCACTTAAGGATCTGAAAAACCGGATCGCCTCCGTCAAGGCGACGCAGAAGATCACCAAGGCGATGAAGATGGTCGCCGCGGCGAAGCTTCGGCGTGCGCAGGAGGCGGCCGAGGCCGCCCGGCCTTATTCGCAGCGTATGGGTGCGGTCCTGGCGAATATCGCCAAGGCCGTTACCGATGCGGACGGCGCGCCGGTCCTGATGACCGGTACGGGCAAGGATCAGGTACACCTGCTCGTCGTCTGCACGGCCGAACGCGGCCTGTGTGGCGGCTTCAATTCGCAGATTGCTCGCTTTGCTCGCGATCACGTTCGCAAGCTGGTCGCCGAAGGCAAGACGGTGAAGATCTTTACCGTCGGAAAGAAGGGCTATGACATCCTGCGTCGCGAATTCGCGTCGCTGATCGTCGAGCGCAAGGAACTGCGCGAAGTCAAGAAGATCGGTTTCGAGAATGCCGATCAGATCGGCAAGCGTATCATCGAGATGTATGAAGCCGGTGAGTTCGACGTTTGCACGCTGTTCTACTCGGAATTCAAGTCGGTGATCAGCCAGATCCCAACCGCGCAGCAGCTCATCCCGGCCAAGGCTCCTGAAGCTGTCACCGAAGATGCAGCCCATGCTGGTGCCGTCTATGAATATGAGCCGGACCCGGCGTCGATCCTCGACGAGCTGATCCCGCGCAACATCTCTGTCCAGATCTTCCGCGCTCTCCTTGAGAACGTTGCGGGCGAAATGGGTGCCAAGATGAGCGCGATGGACAATGCGACGCGCAATGCTGGTGAGATGATCAACAAGCTGACGCTGAGCTACAACCGTCAGCGTCAGGCTCAGATCACCAAGGAACTGATTGAAATCATTTCGGGCGCGGAAGCGCTCTGAGGTTAGGAAAAGAGGGTCAGAAAATGGCTGAGGCAGCTACCCCCAAGATCGGCTCTGTCGGCAGAGTCACACAGGTTATCGGCGCCGTCGTTGACGTTGCTTTCGAAGGCGAACTGCCGAAGATCCTGAACGCGCTGGAAACCGACAACAACGGCAACCGTCTGGTTCTCGAAGTTGCTCAGCACCTCGGCGAAAACGAAGTCCGTACCATTGCGATGGACTCGTCCGAAGGTCTTGTTCGCGGTCAGAAAGTCACTGATACCGGTGCTCCGATCATGGTTCCGGTCGGTAACGAGACGCTCGGCCGTATCATGAACGTCATCGGTGAGCCGGTCGACGAAGCTGGTCCGTTGGTTACCGCTCACAAGCGTTCGATCCACCAGGACGCTCCGGCTTACGTCGATCAGTCCACGGAAGCGCAGATCCTTGTCACCGGCATCAAGGTCGTCGACCTTCTCGCGCCTTACGCACGCGGCGGCAAGATCGGCCTTTTCGGTGGTGCAGGCGTCGGCAAGACCGTTCTCATCATGGAACTGATCAACAACGTTGCCAAGGCGCATGGTGGTTACTCGGTTTTCGCAGGGGTCGGTGAACGCACCCGCGAAGGCAACGACCTCTACCACGAAATGATCGAATCGAATGTCAACAAGCACGGCGGTGGCGAAGGCTCCAAGGCTGCGCTCGTTTACGGCCAGATGAACGAACCGCCGGGCGCCCGCGCTCGCGTCGCTCTGACCGGTCTGACGGTTGCAGAACACTTCCGCGACCAGGGCCAGGACGTTCTGTTCTTCGTCGACAACATCTTCCGCTTCACGCAGGCTGGCTCGGAAGTGTCGGCTCTACTCGGCCGTATTCCTTCGGCCGTGGGTTATCAGCCGACGCTCGCAACCGACATGGGTCAGATGCAGGAACGCATCACCACCACGACGACGGGCTCGATCACCTCGGTTCAGGCCATTTACGTTCCGGCCGACGACTTGACCGACCCGGCACCGGCAACCTCGTTTGCTCACCTTGACGCAACGACCGTTCTGTCGCGTTCGATCGCTGAAAAGGGCATCTACCCGGCCGTCGATCCGCTCGACTCCACGTCGCGCATGCTCGACCCGATGGTTGTCGGCGAAGAGCATTACGAAGTGGCCCGCAAGGTCCAGTCGACGCTGCAGCGCTACAAGGCCCTGCAGGACATCATCGCGATCCTTGGCATGGACGAACTGTCCGAAGAGGACAAGATTGCCGTTGCCCGCGCCCGCAAGATCGAGCGCTTCCTGTCGCAGCCGTTCTTTGTTGCCGAAGTCTTCACCGGCTCGCCGGGCAAGCTCGTTGCTCTCGAAGACACGATCAAGGGCTTCAAGGGCCTCGTCAACGGCGAGTACGACCATCTGCCGGAAGCAGCCTTTTACATGGTTGGTTCGATGGACGAAGCTGTCGAGAAAGCCAAGAAGCTCGCAGCAGCTTGATGAGCGACGCTCAGGACGAGATATTCTGCTGCGACACCCTCAAAAGTGTCGTGGCAGAGCTTCCTGAACCGGCAGCGCCGACCATCTACCGTGCCGATAACGGCGTGATGATGATGGTCGTCGGGTTGGCTCAGAGCGAGGAAGGCCTCGGTTATCTCGACCATGCGATAATGCACTGCCCGTTCTGCGGGACCAAACTGCAAGATGCAGAAGCCATAGCCGAGAAGGTAAGTCACTGATGGCTGACAATTTCAACTTTGAGCTCGTTTCGCCGGAGCGTCTGCTGCTGTCGGAGATGGTGACCGAGGTCGTCATTCCCGCGACCGAAGGCGAAATGACTGTTATGGCCAACCATGCTCCGACGATGACGACCATCAAGCCGGGTATCGTGAGCGTGCGTTCCGGTTCCGGATCGAAGCAGGATTACGTCGTGTTCGGCGGTTTCGCCGACATCCTACCGACTGGCTGCACGCTGCTTGCCGAATCCGCTGTTCCGGTCCAAGAGCTCAACAAGGATGAACTCACTCGCCGCATCGAAGCTGCGAAGAAGGAACTCGAAGATGCCGAGCATCACGAGCACAAGTCCAGGCTAGAGCACTTCATCATGGAACTGACCCACCTGCGCGGTGTCGTCCAGCAGGACTGATCGGCTCGGCCCGAGATAAACACAGTGAGAAAAGCGGCTTTCAAGGCCGCTTTTTCTTTTTGCTAAGCCGCTCTGAACGGGGCTCAGCCATTCGCCATGCAGAGAACCGCATGGAGGCGAGCTGAGACATCCTGGAAAGTTTCCTGATGCCGAGGAGGCAGTTCTTATCACGGCGAAGGCTGCTGTTTCCACCCGGACCACGGAAACGAAAACAGGCGGCTTTTGACTGCCTGTGCCGGAGATTTCCTTAGCAGGACCTTCTTAGAAGCCAGTGCCACCGCGTAGTTCGGACAGCAGCGTGCCGAACAGGATCTTCATATCCAGCCAGAGGCTGAAATTTCTGATGTAATAGATATCGCTGGCGATGCGGGCTCGTGCCTCTGTCGGGCGCCCTGTCGGACCGCGCCAGCCGCGCGTCTGGGCGAGGCCGGTAATCCCCGGCCGCATCAGATGGCGATAATGATATTCGGGCACCAGTTCTTCGTAGAGCATGCCGGCCGCGCGCATGTTGATAGCATGGCAGCGGGGGCCGACGAGCGACATATCGCCTTTGATGACGTTGAGGAGTTGCGGCAGCTCGTCGATGTTGGTCTTGCGCAGGAATGCGCCGATCCGCGTCACGCGCCGGTCATCCTTGACTGTCTGTTCGATGCCGGTGGGATCGCAGAGATCCGCACGCATGGAGCGGAACTTGTAGACGGTGATCTTGCTGCCCTTCAGGCCCCAGCGAATCTGCCGGAAAAATACCGGCCCGCCATCATCGATCACGATGAGAAGCGCAATCGTCAGAAGTACGGGAAACAGGATGACCAGCGCGCCTGTTGCACCGAAAATGTCGAAAGCTCTCTTCAAGCCGAGCTGAAGCCTGTTCCGGCCATCCAAAGAGACAAAGCTTTCCGGCTGGCGAATGTTGGAATTCGCTGCGTCGAGAGCCAACATCTTCACTGCTCTTGCAGAGAAGGCCGTGTCTTGGAGCTTATTTGAAGTAAACACGTTCATTAAGCAACGTCCGTGGAAATACTCGCATATTGCGTCGCGCTGGCACAAATACATGGACGGGATCGATTTGTCACTCGCCTCCTTAATGTTTTCGTAATCATAACAGAGCCAAATTTGGGAGTATTTCGAATATGTTCCTGATATTTTTGGTTGGTTAGGAATTAACTATATTGAGTAATGGCTGAATTCTTGCGCGTTATGCGTGCGGCGCGCCGTATTGCCTGTCGTTCGACAGCGAAATAGCTGAAGCTTGCGAGAAGAAAAGTGATCGCCGTCGCAAAGATGCAGCCGATAAACCAGTCCCGTAGCGGATGATCTTCGCCGATGCCGAATATGGCCGGAGAGATCGTCTGCATCAAGGTTAGAACGATGTCCTGCCAGATATAGATGCCGAATGAGACGGTTGCCGTGAAGCGCATGAAGGTATTGTCGAGCAATGCCGCAAGCAGCACGGAGCGTGAGAGGGCCACAAGCGCAACAGCGATCATGGCCGGAAACAGCGGAAAGGCGTAGGGGATTCCGAGCCATCCATAGGCTTCCCAAGGTCCGCCTGTTGAAAGCGGCAGCTGGGAGCCGGCGGTGACCAGGCAGGCAAGCGCAACGATGTCGAACCAGATCTGATGCTTTCGCGGCAACATGATCTGAATGCCGGCTGCGAGCGTACCGAGCGCAAAGACGGCGAAGAAGCCGACGGGATTATAGTTCGGCATCCACTCCTTCGCGCCGCCCTGCATGCCATATTGCCAGCCACGATCAATCTCGTTGGGGGGAACAAGCGTGCGGAAGGTCTCATGGGCAAGCAGCGTCATGGCAATGATGCCGAACCAGGCAAGGCGCGTGGCGAGCGGAGAACGGCGTTTTTCCGGGATAGCGAAAAGCCAGAGGAAGCCAAGCGGCAGCAGCACGTAGCTCGTTACTTCGAAAGATATGGACCAGAGCGGGCCGTTGCCTTCGACAGGAAAAAAGGTGCGCCAGTGCCATTGGCTCATGAAGAAGAGACCGCTGACATAGCGCATAACAAGTTCCGGCGTCAGTGCGTGCCCGAGCAGAGTAATGCTGAGGATGAAGCCCGCCGTCAGAGCCACCCAATAACCGGGCACGATGCGGGCCGCGCGACGCAGCACATAGGTGCGCAGGTCAGGCATGGCGCAACCGGCATCAAGGGAACGCCAGAACGGCAAGGACAGCAGGAAACCGCTGAGGATGAAGAAGATGGCGACGCCGAAATTGCCGAAGCGCAGGGCGGTCAGCGTCGGCCGCAATCCCTCGGTCTTGTTGAGGTCGATGCGCAGAATGAGATGGTGGATAAGGACAAGCAGGCAGGCGGCTGCACGCAAGAAATCCGCTCCGGCCACCCGGTCCTGCTGCTGCATCTCACTCCCTCGCTCCTTGCCGGACTTTGCAGCGGAAAGCTGCTGCCGGCAAGGGCAGGGTCATCTCAGCCAAGCAGATCGTTGGTGTAATAGCCGGAAAAATCGGGTTTTTCCTTCAACGCCGCACCATTGGCATCGAGCAGGATGCCATGGTCGAACAGGAAAGCGCCGATCGCTTCGGCCTTGGCAGGATCGATGATGCCGATCGTGCCATTGTCGCCCTTGAGGAAATGGCCTTCAACCAGCGCCTTTTGCGATGCCTTGACCAGTTCGGTATTCAGCAACGCGCCGTTGCTGCCGGCAATCAGGAGGTCACAGGCCTCGTCCGGATTATCGACCGAATAGGCGTAACCCTTGAGCGTTGCCTGGATGAAGGCGCGGGCATTTTGCGGATTGGCCGAGAGATAGGCGTCACTGGAAGCGATCGCGGTCGTCTGTTCGTCAGGTATGCCGTAATCGCTATAGCGCCAGCGGCCGACCTGCCGGTTCTCCAGTTGGGCCGCGATGCCCTCCCAGGTGTAGATTTCCAGCGTGAAGTCCACGGCGCCGTTATCGAGCGCCTCATAGGCCGAGGTGCCGAGCGTGACATTCTGGAAGGTGCCCTTGCCGCCGTCGTTGCGGATCATCGCGGAGACGAGCGCCTCCTCCCATGCGCCGCCGAAGCCGCCATAGGTTTTTCCGTCCAGGTCCTTGGGGCTTTTGATATCGTTGCGGCCGCCCTTGAAGATCAGCCTGCCGGTTTCCGTCTGCACGACGGCATAGACGAGTTTCACATCAGCGCCGGCGGCGCGCTGGGTAAAGGTCTCGATCTCTCCGCAAATGCCGAAATCGGCAACGCCGTTCGCGACCAGCGTGCCAGCGCTGGCATCGGCATAGGGTAGGATCTCGACATCGAGGCCGGCGGCCTCATAGAAGCCCTTCGCCTTGGCGACATAGATGCCGATATGATTGGTGTTCGGCGTCCAGTCGAGCGCGATACGCACCTTGGCGGCGGATTGGGCGAAGGCAGCACGGCCGGCGAGGCTTGCGGCCATGGCGGCAAAAAGGGTTTGTCGGCGGGTGAGAAGCATCGGGACCTCCTCAGGTTCTTTGCGGATGCAGCAATGTTTGAAGAATTTCGGTTTCGATCGCCTGGGCGGCCGGGGAGCCGAGATCGGCAAGCGTGCGCGGCCTTTTCAGCGGCACTTCGAACTCCCTGATCACGGTCGCCGGGCGGGCAGAAAGCACATAGATGCGGTCAGACAGGAAAACGGCTTCCCGCACATCATGGGTGATCAGCAGGGCCGTCCAGCGATGATCGGTCCACATGCCCTGCAGCCATTCCTGCATCTGGGTGCGGGTCAGCGCGTCGAGTGCCCCGAAGGGCTCGTCGAGCAGCAGCATGTCCTGCCGCTGGATCACGGTGCGCAGCAGGGCCGCGCGCTGGCGCATGCCGCCTGAAAGGGCCGCGGGATAGTGATTTTCGAAACCGGCAAGGCCGAAGCGTTCAAAGAGAGGGGCGGCAACCGCTCGTGCCTGGCTGCGGCGCATACCGTGCACTTCGAGGCCAAGGATCGCATTGTCGATGACGCTTCGCCACGGCATCAGCGCATCGCGCTGGGGCATGAAGGCGAATGCGTGCGCCGCTTGCGAAAGCGACATGCCGTCAAAGAGAATGTGGCCTTTATCGGCCTGCAGCGCCTGTGTCAGCAAACGGAGGATCGTCGATTTGCCGGAGCCGGAGGGGCCGACGATCGAGACGAATTCTCCTCTGGCGATATGAAGAGAAATGTCCTTCAGCACTTCCATGCCGTCGAAGGACTTCGAGACGTTCTTCAGCTCAAGCATCCCGCTCATGGGCGTTTCTCCGCAGGAGATTGCCAGGGCATGACGAAACGCTGCACCGCCAGCGTGAGACCGAAGAGGCAGAGGGTGAGGAGGGCGCTCACGACGACGGCGGCAAGCACGAGGTCGGGCCGGAAATTGTTCTTGGCATTGAGGATATAGATCCCGAGGCCACGTGCGGCACCTGCATATTCGGCAAAGATAGCGCCGACCACGGCATAGGTGATCGAAATGCGCAGGCCGGCAAAGAAGAAGGGCATGGCGGAGGGAAGCCTCGCCAGGCAGAAGATGCGCCAGCGGCTTGCCTTCATGGAACTCAGAAGCTCGGCGATATCTCGGTCCGTCGCTTCATAGCCCTGAAGCAGGGCTACCAGCAGCGGAAAGAAAGTGACGAGAGCAACGAGCAGAAGCTTCGGCAGCAGCCCGAAACCGAACCAGAGCACGACCAAGGGGGCAATCGCGACCAGCGGCAATGTCTGGCTGACGATGAAGAGCGGCAGCAGCGCGCGGCGCATGAAGGGCACGAAATCCATCAGCACAGACGAGGCGAAGGCGAAGACCAGCGACAAAGCGAAACCGCCGAGCGTCGCGCCAAGCGTCGGCCAGGTGTTGTCGAGCAGCGCCTGCCTGTTCAGCCAGCCCTGTGTCAGGATGCGCGAAGGCGAGGGCAGAATGGAGGGCTTGATGCCGGAGAGATCGACATAGAGCTCCCAGACGGCCAGGAAGGCAAACACGGCAAGAATGGCGGGCAAGGCCCGCCTCAGTGGCGCAAATGTCGAATCCGGTTTCGATAAGGTCATTGCCGTCAAGCGTCTCAGGCTTTGCTCGGGCTGTTCGCGGAGACCGTGATATCCAGCGTCACATGGCCTTCGGGATCGCCAAAGCGATAGAAGGCTTCATGGATGGTCGCGAAGATCGCGCCGGCATCGCCGCGCAACTTGGTGCAGAAATTCTTGGAGCGGTCGAATGTGCCCGAGCGCTTCAGGAAATCGATGCAGCCGTAGATCTCGTCCATATGGGTGCCCGTTCCCATAACGTACAGAGAAAATTGGGCGGCCGTTGGCTGGCCGGTTTCTGTGGTGTCCTTGACTGCCGCGATCGCGGCTTCCACTCGCTCGGCGAGCGGCTCGGATCGGCTGGAAGACAGGCCGGCGCCACAGATCGCATCATCCGGTTCGCCGGGGCAGCCCCGCGAGATCGCTGCGGACAATACGCAATGCTCGCCGCTTGCGGCAGCCGAGACGAAGAGGTCGCGCATGGCGGCAAACAACACGTCGGGCGGGCCGACCATCAGCGTGGAAATATCGTCGGTTTCGATGCGAAGATGATCACGATAGGGATCGAGAGCCTTGATAGCGTCAAGGATGATGCCGACGAAATTGCCGGACATCGGATATAGAGACACTTGTGCGCCGGAAAACATTTGGACCTCGCTCCGCTGGCATTACCCAGATCAGCTTTGAAGGGTCCGGAGGCATGCGCCTCACATCTCAGCCCCGGCAATTCGGAGCTCCCCCGTGAAATTGTGGCGGAAGCTAGCACCGGGCCTGCGATACCGCAACCGTAAAATTCCTATCCGGCTACACGGTCGGAAAGGGCCAGGGCAGTTCGGACGCAGCTGTCAAGTGTTGGGAGGAACACCCGGACGGAGGTCCTGTCCGGGTGCCCAGCCGGTTCCGTACCTGCCAGAGACGGAATCGGATGTCGTTGTCTCAGGCGGCGATGCCGGCATAAGGAGTGTCGCTGCGGGCGGCGATCAGCGCCTCAGTCCACCATTGCAACTGGGCCATCATTCGGGAAAGCCGGCGCAACGTATCTTCCGTATCCTGCAGTCGGCCTTCATTGTCGAAACGGCGCCAGGGGGAACTGAAGCTGACGGCATCGCAAATCGTGACGGCGTGAAGCTCCGCAAAGACGAGGCGGAGCTGTTCGACCGCCCGCAATCCGCCGGAGACGCCGCCATAGCAGACGAAGGCGATCGGCTTGCCGTGCCACGGCTCGGCGAAGAGATCGATGAGGAATTTCAGGGAAGCGGTGAAACTGTGGTTATATTCCGGCGTGACGAGGATGAAGCCATCAGCCTGATGGAGCCTGTCAGCAAGCCGCCTTGCCTCCGGATGATGTGGTAGATGCTCTCGCGGCAGCGAGAATGCCAGGGGGTCGATGATGTCGATCTCGAATTGTGGAAAGCGGGTCAACTCTCTTTCGAGCCATTTCACAACCCTGTCGCAGATGCGCCCCTCACGCGTGCTGCCGTAGATGACGGCAAGCCTCATGGGTTTCTGCATGCATTGCTCCTTCTCGTTGCGGCTTTACGGCCTCGGGAGCGGAGTCTATAAAACCTCAACTAATATTGAGGTCAATAGGCGATGCAGCAAAATCCGGCATTCTCCTTGAGCAGGCTCCTGACGGTGGGCGAGGTGGCAGAGCGCAGTGGACTTGCGGTTTCTGCCCTGCATTTCTACGAGGCGAAGGGGCTGATCTCCAGCATCCGCACCCGCGGCAACCAGCGCCGATACGGCCGCGATGTGCTACGGCGCCTCGGCATTATCAAGGTGGCGCAACGGGTCGGCATTCCGCTTGCCGAAATCCAGACTGCCTTCGAAACTCTGCCGCAGAGCCGGACGCCGACAGTCGGGGACTGGCAGAAACTGTCTGCGCTCTGGAAGGATGATCTCGATGCGCGCATCAAGCAGCTGAGCCTGCTGCGTGACCATCTGACGAGCTGTATTGGCTGCGGCTGTCTCTCGATCGACGCCTGTCCGCTACGCAATCCCTTTGACGTGCTCGGCAGGCAAGGCGCCGGTGCGCGGCTTCTCGACCCGGGGGCTTAGACCTTCGGGCTTTCTTTTGGCCGATGGCCGCATATGTTAGGCCTGATAGCGCAAGCGGCGGGCCGGCCCGCAAGGAGGAGAGCTTCGTGTTTCATCCCAAATTGTTCGAAAACCGCAATGTCGTCGTGACAGGTGCAGGCCGCGGTATCGGCCTCGAAGTTGCCCGGCAGTTTCTGGATTGCGGTGCGCGCGTGCTTGTCCATACCGGGCGCGATGGGGAACGTGAATTGCCGGATTTTCTGCTGACCGCCGAATCGGAACGTCGGGCCCTGCTGTTGCCCGCAGATTTCCTGCAGCCGGGCGGGGCTGCGAAGTTTGCGGAAGAGGCGCTCGAATTCTTCGACAAGGTGCATGTGCTGGTCAACAATGCCGGCACGATGTACGGGCGTTTTCCCGCAGGTGAGTTGACCGATGCCGATTATGAGACTGTCGTGCGCCTCAACCAGACGTCGGTGGTGGAGTTGACACGAGCGCTGCTTCCGGCGCTCCGGGCGGCAGGGGGCGCTGCTATCGTCAACACCGTTTCGATTTCGGCGCTGACGGGCGGAAGCCCCGGTTCTGCAATATATTCCGCATCGAAGGCATTTGTTGCGACCTATTCGAAAGCGCTGGCCCGAGAGCTTGCGCCTGATGGTATCAGGGTCAACTGCGTCTCGCCCGGCACGATCGAAACCGATTTCCATGCACGCTATTCATCGCGTGAAAAGCTGGAGCAGACGCGCAAGTCGATCCCACTACAGCGGCTCGGAACAGCAGAGGATTGTGCCCCCGCCTATCTCTTCCTGGCGGCTCCATCACTCTCAGGTTACATCACGGGTCAAGTCCTGGAGATCAATGGTGGCCAGCTTATTTGCTGATTTGTTTGGACTTTTTTTGGCATTTCGCGACATTTGACGAATTCGCTTCTGCGAATATGATATTGTACTGATCTATCCTATTACCTCCTTCCGAGAAGCAAATGCCATTGCCTAAACCGAAGCCGGGCATGACCGGCCAGGACTTGCAGAAGCTTGCTGACAAAGCCCACGAGGCGAGCGATCTCCTGAAGGCGCTAGCCCATCAGACCCGGTTGCTCATCCTCTGTATCCTGTCGGAAGGGGAAAAGACGGTCGGCGAAATCGAGGATATCCTTGGAATACAGCAGGCTATGGTGTCCCAGCAGCTTGCGCGACTGAGGCTCGAAGGCCTCGTCAATACGCGGCGCGACGGGCGGCTTGTCTATTACAGCATGGGCAACGAAAGCGTCATGGCTTTCCTCGAATCACTTTTCAGTCTCTTTCCGGTTGCCGAGACGGGCTGAGCCTGCCAGCTCTTGCGAAGCCGGACGGCAAGCCGCAAAGATAGGCCTCATGCCCAATTCGGCAGGGAGGCCGGATGATCGACAAGCTGGAATTCTTCATCGCACTCGCTAATGAGAAACATTTCGGTCGTGCGGCAGAGGAATGCGGCGTCTCCCAACCCACGCTCTCGGCCGCCATTCGCCAGCTGGAAGATCAGCTGGGCGTCATGCTGGTGCAGCGTGGCTCCCGCTTTCAAGGATTGACGCCGGAAGGACAGCGTGTGCTCGAATGGGCGCGCCGCATCGTCGGGGACACGCGCACGATGCGCGAGGAAATGCGCGCCGCCCGCAAGGGTCTCTCCGGCCATCTGCGTCTGGCGTCCATTCCGACCGCGCTCGCGATGCTGTCGCGAATCACAACGCCCTTCCAGGAACGGCATCCCGACGTCACCTTCTCCATCGTCTCGCGCAATTCGCTGCAGGTGCTGAGCATGCTCGAAAATCTCGAGATCGATGCCGGCGTCACCTATCTGGAAAACGAGCCGCTCGGGCGCGTCACTTCTGTGCCCCTCTATGCGGAGCGCTATAATCTCATCACCGCCGCCGGCAGTCCGCTCTCGGATCGCGAGAGTGTGACATGGCGTGAAGTGGGTGATCTTCGGCTTTGCCTATTGACGGCTGACATGCAGAACCGGCGTATCATCAACCGGCATTTGGCCGAAGCAGGCGCAACAGTCCATCCGACACTCGAATCGAATTCGATGATCGTTCTTTTTTCGCACGTGCGGACTGGCCGCTGGGCAAGCATCATGCCGCGTAACGTTGCGATATCATTCGGCTTTCCTGCGGAGATCCGGATGATCCCGATCGTCGAGCCGGAGGCGCACCATCTCGTCGGCCTTGTCGCTCCTTATCGGGAACCTTTCACGCCGCTTGTCTCCGCCTTGTTGCATGAAGCAAGAACACTCGTTGAAGACGCGGAACTATGATAGAAAAAAGCTATCAATCAACAAGACTGCTTTATTGATTGTAACCTGCTTCCCTGAGACAGTTCCCTAGAAATCGCAATGACATGGGGAGTTTTGCGGTTCCCAGGGAATGCGCAAGCCGAAGGGAGGCTGCTGATGAATATACGTATCGCCCAGGGCGATATCGCCGGGCGTATCCGTTCGATCGTTGCTGATCTTCGATCCCTCGAAGGCCCACTGCTCCCCATTCTGCATGAGGTTCAGGACGAGTTCGGTTACGTGCCGCAGGAGGCCCTGCCAGTCATCGCAGATGAGCTCAATCTTTCTCGCGCCGAGGTCCACGGTGTCGTAACCTTCTATCATGATTATCGTGATCATCCTGCCGGTCGGCACGTGCTGAAGCTCTGTCGCGCCGAAGCCTGCCAGTCGATGGGTGGCGATGCGCTGGCCGAGCGTATCAAGACCCTGCTCGGCATCGATTTTCATCAAACGACACACGACGGCAGCGTCACGCTGGAGCCTGTCTACTGTCTCGGTCTCTGTGCCTGCGCGCCGGCCGCCATGTTCGATGGCGAAGTGCATGGCCGCGTCGATGACGACCTGGCGGCCGAACTCGTCGAGGAGGCGCGCCGATGACTGTGAAGATTTATGTTCCGCGCGATGCCGCAGCGCTCTCGCTCGGGGCCGAGAAGGTGGCAATGGCGATTACCCAGGAGATCGCCGCCCGCGGCCTTGATGCGACCGTCGTGCGCAACGGCTCGCGCGGAATGTTCTGGCTGGAGCCGCTGGTTGAGGTTGAGGTGTCCGGGAAACGGATCGGCTATGGGCCGGTCAAGGCGAAGGATGTCGTCGGGCTGTTCGATGCGGGACTGATTGACGGCGGGGCGCATGCGCTCTGTCTTGGGGAGGTCGAGGACCTCCCGTTCCTGAAAGGGCAGACCCGTCTCACCTTTGCCCGCTGCGGCATTACCGATCCGCTTTCGCTTGATGATTACGAGGCCCACGGTGGGCTTGCCGGTCTTCGCCGTGCAGTGTCGATGCAGCCTGCCGATGTCGTCAGGGAAGTCACCGATTCCGGCCTTCGCGGCCGCGGCGGCGCGGGCTTTCCGACCGGCATCAAATGGAAGACGGTGCTCGATGCCGCCGGTTCGCGCAAATATATCGTCTGCAATGCAGATGAGGGCGACAGCGGTACCTTTGCCGACCGGATGATCATGGAAGGCGATCCTTTCGTGCTCATCGAAGGCATGGCGATTGCCGGGCTTGCGACTGGCGCCACGAAAGGTTTCGTCTATACGCGTTCGGAATATCCGCATGCGATCGCCACGATGACGCAGGCGGTGGAAATCGCCCGAAAGGCTGGCATTCTGGGCGCTTCGGTGCTCGGCTCCGGCAAGGAATTCGACATGGAGATCCGCACCGGTGCGGGCGCCTATGTGTGCGGCGAGGAAACGGCGCTGCTCAACAGCCTCGAAGGCAAGCGGGGTATCGTGCGCGCCAAGCCGCCGCTGCCGGCGCATAAGGGCCTGTTCAACTGTCCGACCGTCATCAACAATGTCATCTCGCTCGCGTCCGTGCCTGTGATCATGGACAAGGGGGCCGCCTTCTATCGCGATTTCGGCATGGGCCGGTCACGCGGCACCATCCCGCTGCAGATCGCCGGCAATGTAAAATATGGCGGTCTCTACGAAACCGCCTTCGGTCTTTCGCTCGGCGATATCGTCGACAAGATCGGCGGCGGCACTGTGTCCGGCCGGCCGGTGAAGGCGGTGCAGGTGGGAGGGCCGCTTGGCGCCTATTTCCCGCGTGCGCTGTTCGATACCCCGTTCGACTATGAGGCCTTTGCCGCCAAGGATGGGCTTATCGGTCATGCTGGTCTGGTCGTCTTCGATGATACGGCGGACATGCTGAAGCAGGCACGCTTTGCGATGGAATTCTGCGCGGTCGAAAGCTGCGGCAAGTGCACGCCCTGCCGCATCGGCTCGACCCGCGGGGTCGAAACCGCAGACAAGATCGCCCAGGGCATCGAGCCCGAAAAGAACCGCGAACTGCTCGCAGATCTCTGCAACACGATGAAGTTCGGCTCGCTCTGTGCGCTCGGCGGCTTCACGCCCTATCCTGTCATGAGCGCGATGACGCATTTCCCGGACGATTTTGCTCCGGTCCCTCTCATTGAAGCAGCGGAATAGACCATGTCTCTTGTTCACGAAATCGACTACGGAACGCCGGCTTCGAAATCCGAAACGATGGTGACGCTGACCATCGACGGCCAGCAGGTGACGGTTCCTGAGGGAACCTCGATTATGCGCGCCTCCATGGAGGCTAGCATTCAGGTCCCGAAGCTCTGCGCGACCGATATGGTCGATGCCTTCGGTTCCTGCCGTCTCTGTCTGATCGAAATCGACGGCCGCAACGGAACGCCCGCCTCCTGCACCACGCCGGTGGCATCCGGCATCGTCGTCCATACGCAGACGGAGCGGCTGAAGAATATCCGCCGCGGCGTCATGGAGCTTTATATCTCCGACCATCCGCTCGACTGTCTGACCTGTGCAGCCAATGGTGATTGCGAGCTGCAGGACATGGCGGGCGCCGTCGGTCTGCGCGATGTGCGTTATGGCTATGAGGGCGACAATCATGTCAAGGCGCGCAACAGCGGCGAGATCAATCTGAAATGGATGCCGAAGGACGAGTCCAATCCGTACTTCACCTATGATCCGTCGAAGTGCATTGTCTGCTCTCGTTGCGTGCGCGCCTGCGAGGAGGTGCAAGGCACCTTTGCGCTGACGATCGAGGGGCGCGGCTTCGGCTCGCGTGTTTCGCCCAGCATGCACGAGCATTTCGTCGATTCCGAATGCGTGTCCTGCGGCGCCTGCGTGCAGGCCTGTCCGACCGCGACGCTGACGGAAAAATCAGTCATCCGCATCGGCCAGCCGGAACATTCGGCCGTCACGACATGCGCCTATTGCGGCGTCGGCTGCTCCTTCAAGGCGGAAATGCGTGGTGAAGAGCTGGTCCGCATGGTGCCGTGGAAGGATGGGCAGGCAAACCGCGGCCATTCCTGTGTCAAGGGGCGCTTTGCCTATGGCTACTCAACCCATAAGGACCGCATCCTCAACCCGATGATCCGCGAGAAGGTGACGGATCCCTGGCGTGAAGTGACCTGGGACGAGGCCTATGCCCATGTCGCTTCCGAGTTTCGCCGCATCCAGTATCAGTATGGCCGCGAAGCGATCGGCGGTATCACATCGTCCCGCTGCACCAATGAAGAGACTTACCTTGTCCAAAAGCTGATCCGCGCCGGCTTCGGCAACAACAATGTCGATACCTGCGCCCGCGTCTGCCATTCCCCGACAGGTTATGGGCTGGGTCAGGCTTTCGGCACATCGGCCGGCACGCAGAATTTCGACAGCGTTGAACAGTCCGATGTGGTCATCATCATCGGTGCCAATCCGACCGACGGCCATCCGGTCTTCGGTTCGCGCCTGAAGAAGCGGCTGCGGCAGGGTGCCAAGCTTATTGTCATCGATCCGCGTCGTATCGATATTATCCGCTCGCCGCATGTGGAGGCATCTTTCCATCTGCCGCTGAAGCCCGGCACTAATGTCGCAATCATGACGGCGCTTGCGCATGTGATCGTGACCGAAGGCCTCTACGACGAGAAATTCATCCGCGAGCGTTGCGACTGGTCGGAGTTCGAGGATTGGGCGGCTTTTGTCGCCGAGCCGCAGCATAGCCCGGAAGCCGTCGAGAAGTTTACCGGTGTGAAGCCGGAAGATCTGCGCGGCGCTGCCCGGCTTTTCGCGACCGGCGGCAATGGCGCCATCTATTACGGTCTCGGCGTCACCGAACACAGCCAGGGCTCGACGACGGTCATGGCGATCGCCAACCTTGCCATGGCGACCGGCAATATCGGCCGTCCCGGCGTCGGTGTGAACCCGCTGCGTGGTCAGAACAATGTGCAGGGCTCCTGCGACATGGGCTCCTTCCCGCATGAGCTGCCGGGCTATCGCCACATCTCCGACGATGCGACGCGCGATATTTTCGAAAAGCTCTGGGGCGTGAAGCTCAACAACGAGCCGGGCCTGCGTATTCCGAACATGCTGGATGCTGCCGTCGATGGCTCTTTCAAGGGTATCTATATCCAGGGCGAAGACATTCTGCAGTCCGATCCGGACACCAAACATGTCGCCGCCGGCCTTGCCGCCATGGAATGCGTCGTCGTACAGGATCTCTTCCTTAACGAAACGGCGAACTATGCTCACGTCTTCCTACCGGGCTCTACCTTCCTGGAAAAGGACGGCACCTTTACCAATGCCGAGCGCCGTATCAACCGCGTGCGCAAGGTCATGACGCCACGCAACGGCTATGGCGACTGGGAAGTGACGCAGAAGCTCGCCCAGGCCATGGGCCTCGACTGGCACTATACGCATCCGTCCGAGATCATGGATGAGATTGCCGCGACGACGCCGAGCTTCGCTTCGGTCTCTTACGACTATCTCGACAAGATGGGCTCCGTTCAGTGGCCCTGCAACGAGCAGCATCCGCTCGGCTCGCCGATCATGCATGTGGATGGGTTCGTGCGCGGCAAGGGCAAGTTCATCCGCACGGAATATGTGGCAACCGACGAGCGCACAGGTCCGCGCTTCCCGCTGCTTCTCACCACCGGCCGCATTCTTAGCCAGTATAATGTCGGGGCGCAGACACGCCGCACCGATAATGTCATCTGGCACTCCGAAGACCGGCTGGAAATTCATCCGCATGATGCCGAACAGCGCGGCATCCGCGATGGCGATTGGGTGAAGCTCGGGAGCCGCTCCGGCGATACGACGCTCCGCGCATTGATCACCGATCGCGTGGCGCCCGGCGTCGTCTATACGACCTTCCACCATCCGGATACGCAGGCGAATGTCATCACGACGGACTTTTCCGACTGGGCGACCAACTGCCCGGAATACAAGGTGACGGCGGTGCAGGTTTCGCCTTCCAACGGCCCGTCCGAGTGGCAGGTCGAGTATGACGAGCAGGCCCGTCAGTCCCGCCGCATCGCCAGCAAGATGGAGGCGGCGGAATAATGACGGAAAGGCCGACCCGCATAAGCGTGACGGAGGTCGCCCGGAGGGGCGGCGTCATGACACGGGGCGAGCGTATCGTGCCCGAGGAAGTGCCGATCGCCTTTTCCTATGGCGGCAGTTCGCATGCGGTCATGATGGCCACGCCCGGTGACCTCGAGGATTTCGCGGTCGGTTTCAGCCTTACGGAGGGCATTATCACCGACCGCAGCCAGGTCGCTGGTGTCGAGCTCATCGAGGACGAGAAGGGTATCGACGTCCAGGTGACGCTTGTTGATGATGTCGAGGACGCGCTCAGAAAGCGGCGGCGCAGCATGGCGGGGCCTGTCGGCTGCGGCCTCTGCGGCATCGAGTCGATCGAGCAGGCGGTCAGGAAGGTGCCTGATGTTTCCAAGACCGAGCTGTCGCTGTCGCATGCCGATATCGTGCAGGCGATCGCGCTGCTCAACGATTCCCAGCCGCTGCATCGCGAGACGCGAGCCGTTCATGGCGCCGGCTTCTACATCCCCGGCAAGGGATTGATCGCCGTGCGTGAGGATGTCGGCCGGCACAATGCGCTCGATAAGCTCTGTGGCGCCGTCATCAGGGCGGGGCAGGCCGGCGCTTCCGGCGCTGTCGCTGTTACCAGCCGCCTATCCGTCGAAATGGTTCAGAAGACGGCGATCCTCGGCGCGCCCGTGCTGATCGCCATTTCCGCGCCGACCGCACTTGCCATCCGCACGGCCGAGGAAGCCGGCATGACGCTTGTCGCCCTCGTTCGCGGTGAGGATTTCGAGATTTTCACCCACCCGCATCGCCTGTCGCCAGGAAGCATCGCCGATGTCGCATGATACCAAGACCAAACTCGTCTATATGGCAAACCAGATCGCAACCTTCTTCAAGACACAGCCCGAAAGCGAGGCTGCGCAAGGGGTTGCAACGCATATCAACAAATTCTGGGAGCCGCGCATGCGGCGGCAACTCTTCGAAATCCTGGAAAAGGAAGATAGTGGCCTCGACGCGCTCGTGCTGCAGGCCGTTCCTCTGATCCGCAAACCGGAGCCGGCAGAACAGCCGCTTCGATAAATCAACATCGGCGCATGAAAGAGGGGAGGCGGGATCGACCCGCTTGCGCATGCGCTTGTGACAGCAAGGTCTGAATCAAGGAGGAGTTGTTCATGACTGCAGCGGATACAAGTTCGGGCGGCGTATTGACAGGTGTGGGTTTGCTGGATCGCGAAAGGATCATCGCAAGGCCCGGCTTCAATCGGTGGCTCGTGCCGCCGGCCGCGCTCGCCATCCATCTTTGCATCGGCATGGCCTATGGCTTCAGCGTGTTCTGGCTGCCGCTGTCGAAATCCCTCGGCATTACCGCTTCGACGGCCTGCCCGGATTTGACGCTCGTATCGGCGCTCTTCACCACGACCTGCGACTGGCGCGTCGCCGATCTTGGCTGGATCTATACGCTCTTCTTCGTGCTGCTCGGTTCGTCCGCTGCCATCTGGGGTGGCTGGCTGGAGCGGGTCGGTCCGCGCAAGGCGGGCGCCGTCTCGGCCTGCTGCTGGTGCGGCGGCATCATCATCGCGGCTTTCGGGGTCATTTCTCACCAGCTCTGGATCATGTGGATCGGCGCTGGCGTGATCGGCGGCATCGGCCTCGGTCTCGGCTACATTTCACCGGTTTCCACACTTATCAAATGGTTTCCGGACCGACGCGGCATGGCGACCGGCATGGCGATCATGGGCTTCGGTGGCGGTGCAATGATCGGCGCTCCGCTGGCCAACCTCCTGATGAACACCTTCAAGACGGATACGTCCGTCGGCGTCTGGCAGACCTTCATCGTCATGGCGGCCATCTATTTCGTCTTCATGATCGGCGGTGCCTTCGGGTACCGTATTCCGCCGACCGGCTGGCGTCCGGAAGGCTGGACCCCGCCCGCCACCAAGAGCACGATGATCACCACCAAACACGTGCATCTGCGCGATGCCCACAGGACGAAGCAGTTCTGGCTGATCTGGGCGGTGCTCTGCCTCAACGTGTCGGCTGGTATCGGCGTTATCGGCATGGCTTCGCCGATGCTGCAGGAAATCTTCGCCGGTTCGCTGATTGGGCTGCCGGATGTCGGCTTTGCGCAGCTTGATGCCGGTCAGAAGGCGTCGATTGCGACGATTGCTGCCGGCTTTGCCGGTCTGCTGTCGCTCTTCAACATCGGCGGGCGGTTCTTCTGGGCTTCGCTGTCCGACAAGATCGGCCGCAAGAATACCTATTATACTTTCTTCATCCTCGGCATCGTGCTCTATGCCGCAGCTCCGACGCTGGCGGATATGGGCAACAAGGCCCTCTTCGTGCTTGCCTTCGGCATCATCCTGTCGATGTATGGCGGTGGCTTCGCGACTATCCCGGCCTATCTCGCTGATATTTTCGGTACGCAGTTCGTCGGCGCCATTCATGGCCGTCTGCTGACGGCCTGGGCAACCGCCGGCATCGTCGGCCCTGTCGTCGTCAACTATATCCGCGAAGCACAGATCGCCGCCGGCGTAGCGCCCGGGCCGGCGCTCTATACGGGCACGATGTATATCCTTGCCTGCATGCTGGCGCTCGGCCTGGTCGCCAATGCTTTCGTGCGGCCGCTCTCCGACAAATGGTTCATGTCGGATGATGAAGTCGCTGCGCTTCAGGCGAGGAGCGCTGCGGTCAACGCTGGCCCCACGGGCTCTTTCGGCATTGGCACGGGCGGTCTCGATGCCAAGGCGGCGCTTGCCTGGGCCGTGGTCGGCATTCCGCTGCTCTGGGGCGTTTGGGTAACGCTGAAGGCGACGTTGGCATTGTTCGGCTAAAAACTCCCCTGCGGGAGCTGTAGAGAAACCGGAGTTGGAGGAGACCGGGCGGGAAGCGTGCTTCCCGCCCGGTTTTCAAGAGGATCAGTTCATTGCAAGAACAATCTTGCAAAGCTTGACGAGGCTGGCGTCGGAACCACTTGTCTCCAACGACGTCGCGGCAGCGAACCTCCGGCACACAACGAAAGCTTGAACAACAAAAACCGCCCTTGTGGAGCGGTTCCTCGTTCATGTCATATCGCGAAGCGATCAGGCGGCCAGTTCGTCCGTCTCGTTTTCCTTGAACATTTTTGCGAGGTTCAGGAAGCAGATCATGCCGTTTTCGGAAGCGATGATACCTTCGCAGAACGCGCGGTCGAAGGAAGCAGTCACTTCAGGAACGGGTTGAACATGGCTAGAAGAAATCGTCAGGATGTCGGAAACACGATCAACCAGCATGCCGATGACCATATTGTGCACTTCTGCGACGACAATGGCGCTGCGCTCATTGGCGACAGTGCTCTTCATGCCGAGCTTGTAGGCGAGGTCGATGATCGGGATGACCGAACCGCGCAGGTTCATGACACCGATGACATCTTCCGGAGAGTGCGGGATCGGCGTCGACGGCGCCCAGCCGCGGATTTCGCGGATGGTCGTGGTCTTCACGCAAAACTCCTGATCGTGCAGGCGGAAGGCAATGATTTCGAGCGTGTCGCCGCTGAAGCTAGTGGAGTTGATCGTGGCCATTAGAATTCTTCCCAACTATCGTAAGCCAGGGCAGAAGCGACAGCGCCACCATTGGCGCGGACGAGCTTTGCCTTCATACCACGCGATGGCTTTGCACCCGGCGAAGCATCGTTACGGTTATCGATGACATTAACGGAAGAGTGTTGCCCAAATCTAAACTGTGAGACGAGATTGCGAAGGTTTTCAGTCTCGGACGAAAGTCGGGCGCTTGCCGCCGTCGTCTCTTCCACCATGGCAGCATTCTGCTGTGTGCCCTGATCCATGATGTTGACGGCCTTGTTGATTTCCACAAGCCCGGTCGATTGTTCGCGCGAGGACTCGACGATCGCCGTGACGTTGACGTCGATATTGCCGACCTGGGCGACGATCCGTTCCAGTGCCTGGCCGGTCTGGCCGACAAGGTCGACACCGCTTTTCACGTGCTCTGAGGAGGTGGTAATGAGCGCCTTGATCTCCTTGGCGGCGCTGGCCGAGCGCTGTGCGAGTTCACGCACCTCCTGGGCGACGACGGCAAAACCCTTGCCGGCTTCGCCGGCACGCGCCGCCTCGACGCCGGCGTTCAGCGCCAGCAGGTTGGTCTGGAAAGCGATCTCGTCGATCACTCCGATGATATTGCTGATCTCGCGCGAGGATTTCTCGATCTGACCCATGGCGTCGACGGCCTTGCGGACGATACTGCCGGAATGTTCTGCGCCGCGCTTCGTTTCCGCGACAAGCCCGCCTGCTTCGGCGGCGCGGCCGGCGCTGTCGGCAACGGTCTGGGTGATTTCATCGAGTGCGGCGGCGGTTTCCTCGACGGTCGCGGCCTGCTGTTCGGTGCGTTTGGACAGCACGTCTGCGGCTTCCTTCGTTTCACGCGCACCGCTGGCGATCGCCTCGGCATTGTTGAGAACCGTGCGCATGGCGCTGCCGAGCCTGTCAATCGCGGCATTGAAATCGGTCCGGACCTTTTCCAGCGCGGGCGGGAAAGGATTTTCGACACGCTTCGTCAGATCGCCCTCGGCAAGCGCGGTCAGGCCGGTTGCCAGATCATCGACAGCACGGACGCGTTCGGTGACGTCGGTCGCGAATTTGACGACCTTGAAGATGCGTCCGCTCATGTCAAAGATAGGATTATAGGATGCCTGGATCCAGACGACTTTGCCGCCCTTGCCGATGCGCAGAAATTCCTCTGCGACGAACTGGCCGGCGGCAAGTTTCCTCCAGAATTCCTTATAGGCTTCGGAGCGCACATAGTCCGGCTCGCAGAACATGCTGTGGTGCTTGCCGCGGATCTCCTCCAGCCGGTAACCCATGACCGAGAGGAAATTGTCGTTCGCCAGCAGGATTTCGCCGTCCGGGGTGAACTCGATGACGGCTTGAGCCCGCGAGAGGGCAGCGATCTTGCCTTCGGCATCGGCAGCTCTCAGCTTGATGGCGGTCACGTCGCTTGCCAGCTTGACGATCTTGTAGGGTTTGCCGCCCGACATCAGCGGGTTGTAGCTAGCCTGGATCCAGACCTCGCGGCCATCCTTGCCGATACGCTTGTATTCACCGGCATCGAATTCGCCCCGACCGAGCTTCCGCCAGAATTCCCGGTAGGCTGCGGAGGCGACATAATCCGGCTCGCAGAAAATACTGTGATGCTTGCCGACAATGTCGCTGAGCTTGTAGCCCAGCACTCGGCAGAAATTCTCGTTTGCGTTCAGGATCTTTCCCTGCAGGTCGAATTCGATCGTCGCCTGCGATTTCATGAGAGCTGTGACGATCGCACGCGAATCCGGCGTCGCACCCAACGAAAACAATGCCATTTCAATCCCCCGACGTGTGATGGCAACCAGCCGATGTCTCGGAGAATGGTTCGGATTTCGCGCATGACGGGACGCAGTAAAGCTGCAGTTATCCGGCAATACTTGAAAGTCCGTCCCGCCTCGCAAACGCGGCGGATCGGCCCAATTCATTCGTGAAACCTACGGCCCAAGATGCGGAGCTGATTCTAGTCGCATCAATTAAATATCGTTTCTTGATTAAGAATTAGTAACCGAATCTACTTTCGATCGGATTTTGACAATTTCTCATGAATTCTAACAGATGAAAGCTAGTTTCATCCGAGAATATCCGGTGGTGGTTGTAAAGACAATCCGCAACTTTACTTTAGGTTATTGTCTTTTCAATTTGCGAGATCGCCCAATCGACCTGTTCCTTGGTGATGATCAACGGCGGCGCGAAGCGAATCGTGTGGTCGTGCGTGTCCTTGGCGAGGAGACCGCGATCCTTCAGGGCGTAGCAATATTGCCGGGCACCGCCGGCCTCCGGCTCCAATTCGACCGCGAGCATCAGGCCACGGCCGCGCACATCCTTGACGATGTTGGAGCGAATGGAGCGCAGACCTTCGAGGAAATAGTCGCCCATCGTCTCGGCGTTCTCGATCATTCCTTCTTCGGTCAGCACCTTCAGGGCCGCGCGGGCGACCGCACAGGCCAACGGGTTGCCGCCGAAGGTCGAGCCATGCTGGCCGGGCTTGAGCACGCCGAGGACTTCAGAATTCGAAAGCACGGCTGAAACAGGATAAAAGCCGCCGGAAAGCGCCTTGCCGATGAGCGTCACGTCGGCTTCGATACCTTCATGTTCTTCGGCGAGCAGCTTGCCGGTGCGCCCAAGGCCGGTCTGGATTTCGTCGAGGATGAGCGTGACGTTGTTTGCCGTGCAGAGTTCGCGCACGCGGGTGAAATAACCGGCCGGCGGAATGATGACGCCGGCCTCGCCCTGGATCGGCTCGATCAGTGCTGCGACGGTATTGGCATTGATGGCCGCCGCGAAAGCCTCTGCATCACCGAAGGGAACGATGCGGAAGCCCGGCGTATAAGGCCCGAAGCCGGTACGGGCGTCGGGATCAGTCGAGAAGCTGATGATGCTCAGTGTGCGGCCGTGGAAATTGTTGGCGCAGACGATGATCTCCGCCTTGCCCTCCGGGACGCCCTTCACCTCGTAGCCCCATTTGCGAACCGCCTTGATGGCGGTCTCGACGGCTTCCGCGCCGGAGTTCATCGGCAGGATCTTGTGGGAGCCAGTCAGTGCGGCCAGCTCTTCATAGAGATAGGCGAGCTGGTCGTTGCGGAAGGCGCGCGAGGTGAGTGTCAGGCGACCGGCCTGCTCGACCATGGCGGCAAGGATCTTCGGATGGCAATGGCCCTGGTTGACGGCAGAATAGGCCGAGAGGCAGTCGAGGTAGCGCTTGCCATCCGTATCCCAGACATGAACACCTTCCCCCCGCGTCAGCACGACATCAAGCGGCTTGTAGTTATTGGCTCCAAGACGCTGTTCGGTGGCGATGAGGTTCGACGAGATGTTCATGGCCGGTGCTCCCTTATGCGGCGCGTGTAGGACGATCGAAGATACGGCGGCCGAAGAGGCTTGCCGTCATCTCCACCATGATGCGGGCGCTCTTGCCGCGGTCATCAAGGAAAGGATTGAGTTCGACGAGGTCGAGCGAGGAGACGAGGCCGCTGTCGGACAGCATCTCCATAATGAGGTGCGCTTCGCGGAAGGTGGCGCCGCCGGGAACGGTGGTGCCGACGCCGGGCGCAAAATCCGGATCGAGGAAATCGACGTCGAAGCTGACATGCAACAGGCCGTTCGCCTTCTCGATCGTTTCCAGGATCTGGCGTAGGATCACAGCTACGCCCTGTTCATCGAGCGAGCGCATGTCGAAGACATTTACGCCGTGCTTGCGGATTTCGACGCGCTCGGAGGCATCGACCGAGCGGATGCCCACCTGGAAGATCTTCTTCGGATCGACGAGTGCACGGTCCTTCGGCAGGATCTCAGCAAAATCCGCCAGACCGCAGAAGAAGGCGACCGGCATGCCGTGAATATTGCCTGACGGCGAGGTCTCAGGCGTATTGAAATCCGAATGGGCGTCGAGCCACAACACGAAGAGCGGGCGGTCATTTTCGGCGGCATAACGCGCCATGCCTGAGACGCTGCCCATGGAAAGGCTGTGGTCGCCACCGAGGATCAGCGGGAAGTGGCCGGCTTTCGCCGCATCATAGGTGGCTGCTTCGAGCGCACGCGTGTAGGCGCCGACGATGCGAAGATTATGTGCCTTCGAATGATTGGGAAGGTCCCTGGCCGGGACGATGCTGAGATCGCCCGTGTCGACAACAGTGTGGCCGAGATCGCTCAGCGCCTTGTCGACGCCCGCAATACGCAATGCTGTCGGTCCCATGCCCGCGCCTCTGCGGCCGGAACCTTCTTCAAGGGGAACACCGATAAGAGCGACAGATCGAGATTGTACTTCCATTCCGAGGGCTCCGTTCTGAGGCCTGTTTTGGCCGATAGTGGGATAAAGTGGCGGCGGCAAATAGATGGAAAAGTGTCAGAAATGGATTATGATTACGCAGATTGATAAAGCTAATTTGACAAAGTGAAACCGTGGACGATCTCGACAACGAGCTTCTGAGTGCGCTTCGGCACAATGCGCGAATCTCCGTCTCCTCGCTTGCGGCGCTGACGGGGGCTTCGCGGGCGACGGTTGCCACGCGCATCGACCGGCTGGTCGAAAATGGCACGATTGCCGGCTTCACCATCCGCACCGGTCACGAGACGCGTTCCGCCGGCGTTCGGGCCATCGTCATGATCGAAGTGCATGGTAAACTTGCCGACAAGGTGGCAACCCAGCTTCGCGGCTTGCCGCAGGTGCGCGCGCTGCACAGCACCAACGGCAAATGGGATTTCGTCGCCGAGCTCGAGGATCGTGACCTCGTCTCCTTCGACGAGACGCTGCGCCGGATACGCCTCTTCGACGGTATCAATACCACCGAAACCAACATTCTGCTGAAGACCAGCAAGGCGAGCTTTTAGGCTTCAATTTTCCAGGCTGGCCTCAATATTCATGCTCGTAGACGATGCCCGCTTCGCCTGCACCATTTCCGCCGGCGGCACCCCGCAGCTTCACGCCGCGGCCGACATCCAGATTGATGATTGCCTTGGCGCCGGCTTCTCCGCCCTGCTGCAGCTCGAAATAGGTCCGTTCGTTGAGGTAGCGGCCGACACTGACGCTGGTCCGGCCCTTCGCGTCCGTGCTGATGTCGAGGTCGTCGACGCCAAGCTGGTTGCGGAGCCCTTCGAAGAGCGATGTCGAACGATTGCCGGCGAGCTGGCTGACGGCATCGGCAAGCTGGGCGATCTGTACTGGCGACAGGCGGGACATGGATTGGCCGAAGATGAGCTGGGCCAGCACTTCGTCCTGCGGCAGGGCAGGTGACGAGGAGAAAGTGATGGCGGGGTCGGTTGCGAGGCCCGCGACATCCACCGTGAGTGTCGTCGTGCCTGACGTGGAAGTGGCCTCCATGTCGAGGGCGGGCGTCAGGTCGCCGGCAAATGTGATGCGGCTGCGGTCGGAGAAATCGAGACGGCGGTTGAGGATCGTCAGACGGCCGCGGCGCATGGTGAAGGCACCGGCAACTTCGGGCGCGGCAGCCGAGCCGCGGATCGTGATGTTCCCGCCGACTTCCGCATCGATACCGCGGCCGCGCACGAAGATCTGCGAGGGTGCATCGAGCTGGATATCCAGCATGATGGTCGAAGATTTTTCCCGGGGCTGCTGCTGAGCATTGTCCCGGAGTTGGGCAAGCACTGCGGGCGGCGCGTGGATATGGCGGATATCGATTTCACGCAGCGATGTCGGCAGCCTCTCCGGTACGGTGATCGAAGCCTTGTCGATGTGAAGCTTACCATCAAGCGTGGGATTGGAAAGCAGCGGTCCCCTAAGGCCGAGCGTGCCGTCGACTGTTGCGACAACCAGCGTGCCGTCGACATAGACCGCGTGGTCCAGGCGGATGGAAAGATCGGCGGGGAAACTGCCGCTGATGCCAACCGAACCGCTCGCCGAGATCGAGCCGCCGCTTGCGAGCCTGCCGTTCAGCCGCGAAATGACGGCCTGCTGACCGTTGAACGTGATGGTCGCGCCAAGGCCTTCGAGGGCGAGGTTGCGGCGCACGTCGATCAGCTTTGCGCCATCCGTGGTGACCGTTCCGTTTATGACGGGTGCCGCCGTCGTGCCACTGACTTCCAGGTTCACATTGGCGACGCCTTCGGCAACCAGACCCTGCTGGGCGAGCTGTGCGCCGAGAACGGCGAAGGGAAGGCTGCCGTTGAAGCGCATCGACATCGCGCGGTTGCCTGTCATTGCGAGAGTGCCGCCGCCTTTCAGAGAAAGTCCACCGTCGCCGACGAGACTGGTGTCGACCGTCAGGCGGTTGTCTGCCAGCTTGCCGCTAGCGCCGATTGTAAGCGGCGCAAGGCCGGCGCCCTTGGTCTGGCTCGTTTCGGCATTCTTCCAGTCGACCTTGAAATCGACCGAGGGAAGGGGAAGCGATCCCGAGGCAGTCGCTGTCGCCGTGATGGCGCCTTCGGCACCAAGGTTTGGAACGAACCCATTGGCGACGGCCGCCGGCAGATTGGTGACATCGGCCTTGGCGTTGACGCCCTTGACGGTCGTTCCGGCTATATCGAGATTGCCCGCTGCCTTCAGCGAGACACCGCCATTGCCGTTGAGATTGGCGTCGAAATCCAGCCGGTCTTTGCTGAGTTTGCCCGAAGCGGCGAGCGTCAGGCCGGAGAGGCCGGCAGTCCTGGTCTGTTTCGTTCCCGCGTTTTTCCATTCGATCTTGAAATCGGCGGAGGGGGCGGTGAGCGATCCGGAGGCCGTCGCCGTCGCTGTGATGATGCCTTCGGCTCCAATATCAGGGACGAACCCGTTGGCGACAGCAGCCGGCAGATTGGTGATATCGGCCTTTGCATCGATGCCCTGGATTGTGGTGCCCGTCAATGCGAGATTGCCGGCCGCTTTCAGCGAGACGCCACCTTTGCCATTCAAACTGGCGTCGAAATCCAGACGGTTGCTGACGTATTTTCCCGAAGCGGCAAGCGCCAGGCCAGAAAGACCGGCGGTCTTGGTTTGGCGCGTTGCTGCGTTCGTCCAGTCGAGCTTGAAATCGATCACCGGCTCTGTCGGCGTGCCTGAGGTGACGGCAGTGCCGGAGATTATGCCCTCAGCACCAAGGCCGGGCACGAAGCCGTTTGCGAGGTTTGCGGGCAGGCCGGCAATGTCAGCGTTGACGGCGAGGTCGCGAATGGCGCTGCCGTCGATCGTCACGCCGCCGTTCGCTTTCAGCAGCGCCCCGTTGCCGCTGCCGAGATTGGCGTCGAAATCGACCCTGTTGTTTTCATATTTGCCGGTGGCCTTGGCAGAGAGATCGGTGAAGCCGTTGCTCTTTGTCTGGCGCGTTGCCGCATTTGCCCAGGCCAGATCGAAGGTGACTGCCGGTGTTGGCAGCGAGCCGGAGGCCGACGCCTTGCCGGAAATCGTGCCTTCGGCGCCCAGATCGGGAACGAAGCCGTTCGCAAGGCCGGCTGGAAGGTTTGCGAGATCTGCATCGACCTTTAGATTGCGCACCGCCGTCCCAGCAAGCTCGACATTGCCCGTCGCCTTCAGCGACAGAGCTTTCGGTCCGGCGAGTTTGGCATCGAAATCGAGTTTCTGGTCGGCAAAATGGCCGGCTGCCGCAAGGTCCAGTCCGGTCAGGCCGGCGGTCTTGGTGTGCCGTGTCGTGGCATCCTGCCAGCTGAGCTTGAAATTGGCAGCCGGTGCGGCAGGCGTGCCTGACGCCGAGGCTGTGCCGGAAATCGTTCCGCCGGCATCGAGATCCTTCACAAAACCGTTGGCGATATTGGCCGGAACATTCGCAAGTTCGGCATCGACCTTGATGTTGCCGATCGTGGTTCCGCTAATAGCGACATTACCGAGCGCTTTCAGCGATAGTCCGCCCTTGCCGGTGAGCGCCGTATCGAAATCGAGCTTGTTATCCGCAAACCTGCCGGATGCGTTGAGCGACAGACCGGCAAGCTTGGCGCTCTTTGTCTGGCTCGTCGCGGCGTTTTTCCAGTTCAGCTTGAAATCGGCCGCTGGTGCCGCGGGCGTGCCTGTTGCCGTGACCGTTCCCGAAACCGTACCTTCTGCAGCAAGATCGGGAACAAAGCCGTTGGCGAGCTTTGCCGGCAGGCTGACGATGTCGGCGTTGATATTGAGGGTCGGGCCATTCGGATCCGCAAGGCCGACGTCGCCCGCCGCCTTCAAGGAAAGGCCGTCAGCGCCGCTAATGCCGCCATCGAAGTTCAGCTTGTTGTCGGCGAAGGTGCCCGATGTCGAGATGCCGAGAGGGGCGATGCTGGCGCCTTTTGTATGGCTGGTGGCCGCATCCTTCCAATCGAGCTTGAAATTGACTGTGGGAGCGGCCGGTGTCCCGGTTACGTTCACCGTCCCGGAAATCGTGCCGTCGGCGGCAAGATTGGGAACGAAGCTGTTGGCAAGGCTTGCCGGCAGGTCGGTGATGACGGCATCGAGCTTCAGGGTCTCACCAGCCGAACCGGTGACCGATACCGAGCCGCTGCCGGTCTTGACGGTCAGACCGTTCAGGCTGGCAACTCCCTTCGTGACGTTGACCTGTGCAGGTGACGCCAGTTCGACCGGAATGTTGTGCGGCTTGGCGGCGAAGCGATCGAGACTGAGATCGATCATGCCGCCTGCAGACTGCACGCTACCGGCGGCCTGCAGCGGATTGCCGTCATAGCCTGCATCCAGATTGAAGTCGGTGCGGGTCTGCTGCTGGACGAAATCAAGCGCAATGCCGGTGAGCTTGTTGGTCCCGACGCCGAACTCGTCGGCCCGTATCGTGCCGCTCGCCGCAAAAGCCATGATATCGCTGACGGTCACGTCGATCGTCGGTTTGGCGATCGTCAGCGTATCGCGGCGAATGCCACTGCCGTTGGCGGCAACCTTGAGCGCGATCTTGCCGTCATTGCCGGTGATATCGACGGAGCCCTTGAGGTCGCCTTCCGCCTTCTGGCCACCGAGAGCGGCAAGCAGGCTGATATCAGGGAAGTCAAAGGTGAGCGCACCAGCCGGCGTCATGCCTGACGAAAGCGTGAGGTTGCCCGCCAGGCGATTGCTGCCGACATCGGCCGTCAGCGCGGGGATAGAAATGATCCCCTTCTCGGATTTGACGTCCCCATTGATGCCGATCGGCTGACCGTCGATCGTGCCGGTGGCGGCGATCCGGCCCTGCGGAGCAGCAGGATCGGCAGAGCCCGTCAGGTCGATGTTGAGATCGCCGACCTTGCGATCGGCCATCTGCAGGCTCGCGGCTTTCACATTGGCGGTGAGCGCAAGTGCTGGAAGCGTGCCGCTTGCCTTGATGCTGTAATCCGCTTCCCCGCTCGTGCCCGACAGCAGCTTGCCGATATCGGGAAGCTTGCCGGCGATATCGGCCGTCAGCGCGTCCTCGTCGAGCGTGACGTTGCCGCCTGCCTCGATGGTCGGGGATTTGATCGTGATGTTCGACAACGTCACCTTGGAGGGGATGGTGCCGGCAACCTGGGTTTCGAGGTTGATTGGTGCATCGAACTTTTCGGCGACGGCCGGCGGCAAGGCGGCGGGCTGGACGGTAAATTTCGCATTGCCGGTCAGCGTATTGTCGGCCAGGCGATAGGAGCCGTTGAGATCGGCGCCGATATTGGCGCTTTCGACGGTCGTGCCGTTGAAGCCGATGCCGTTGCGCGAAATCTGAAGCGGCGCGACGAGTGTGATCGGACCCCGAACGGCGCGGTTGAGGTTGGGCTCGGTGAAGGTGGCGTCACCCGCGACGAGGCGCAACTGGATATCGCCGGCACCATTGGCGAGATTGAAGGCATCGCTCTTGGCCGTCAGCTTGACGTTGCCGATATCGGCCTGCGGCATCGTGGCGGAATCCAGCGATCCGCTGGCATTGATGCGCACGGCCTGTGCCTGTCCGGTCATCGCCAGATTGAGGCCCGAAATCATGAAGCGCGCTTCGCCATCGGCGAGCGGCCAGCGGAAATCGACCGGACCCGAGGTGCCGAGCACATTGGCATTCAGGCTGTTATTGCCGGCAGGATCGAGCGTGCCGGAAGCGGCGATGACGACGCTGCCGGTCGCGAGATTGCCGGTCTGAATATCGATCTTGCCATGATTGTCGAAGGTCGCGGATACATCGATATTCGTCTGGCCTGCAAAAAGCGGCCGGAATGCCATGGGGAGCAACGAGCTTACATCGCCGCCGCCCTTGAGGTCGAGATGATGCAAGCCGTCGGGCGTGATTGCGTGCTTGCCTTCCAGCGAGGCGCGTTGCTGGCCATCGAGGGCAGCCTGCAGCTTGCCGTTCCAGTCCGAGATCGGACCTTCGCCGTTGAGCGCGATATTGACCGCCGGGCTGCCGGGCAGACCGAGAAAGCCGGCGAGCAGGCCGCCCTGCGGTTCGGCAAGCTGGGCGTTCAGCCGCAGATGGCCGTTTGCCGGGGTGAAGGCGACATCGGCGGAGAGCTTTGCGTCGGGAACCTGGTGGCGGTTGACGTTAACAAGCGCTTCGCCGCCATCGCCATCGGCTCTGAGGTTGCCGGTGGCGGCAAGCGAGAAGGCGCGGCCGGTCAGCGGTGCGCCAAGGGAAATATCGGGCAAGGCGATATGTTCGATATCGATCTTCAACGGCAGCCGGAAGCCTCCGCTGCTTCCTTCCTCCGGAGTCGCCGGCCTAGAAGGGAGGGTGCGTACCGGTTGGCGCCGCACGTCGATGGAGGCCACTGAGACCTGTCTCGCGTGGAAGGTACCAGTCAGCAGCGCCAGTGGATTCCAGTCGACGGCGATGCCGCGGATTTCTGCAAATGTGCCACGCGTGTCCGACAGGGTGATCTCGGCTGCGCGCAAGCCGCCGGTCAGCAGGCCCTCGGGTTCGCGCACGGATATCGTCATATCGCGGTTGGAGAGCGCGGAAGCGACATTTTCGGTGATGATGCGGGCACCGAAGGAGGTGAAGCCGAAGATCGCCAAAGCAATGACGGCAAGGATAATCGCCGCGCCGAGGCCGTAGCCGACGAGCCGCATTATCCAGTTCATGATTTTCGCCAACATTTGCATAAGAGCGGACACTATCCCGTTTTCATGACAGCTCACAGGTCGGAAAACACTGCGAAATCGGCATTCCTGATAACTGGCCTAGAACGACTGGCCTATGCCGGCATAAATTCCATAATCCGTCCCACCGTCGTACTTGTTCAGCGGTACGGCAAAATCAAGCCGAAGGGGGCCGAAAGGCGTTGCATAGCGGATACCGGCGCCTGCGCCGGCCCTGATATCGGAAAAATCAGGCGCAATGCTGTCCGAAACCGTGCCGACATCGAGGAAGGGCACAATGCCGATCGTATCGGTGATCCTGATACGCACCTCAAAGGAGCCGGTCACATAGGAGCGACCGCCGGTGGCCTCGTCGTTTTCGTTATAGGGCGAGATTTCCTGATAGCCGTAACCACGCACGGAACCGCCGCCGCCGGCGAAGAAACGCTGGGTGGCGGGAATATCCTGAACGCCGTCGCCGCCGATCAGCGTGCCGGCCGCGAGCTTGGCGGCCAGCACGATGCCGTCTTCGGCGCCGAGACCGAGATAGCCTGATATCGAGCCCTCGAAGGCCGAATAGACCGTTCCGTTCAAGAACTCATAGCCCGGCTTTGCCGACAGCGTGGCGTGGTAGCCCCCGGTCGGATTGAATTTGTCGTCGCGGGCGTCGCGATCATAGGTGATCGGCAGCGTGAAGGTCAGATAATTGTTGTTGCCGAAAGCGTCG
>UCCS01000161.1 GCA_900470965.1 Hyphomicrobiales bacterium | reverse complement strand
CGGCCGCTGCCCCGGCTGCCGCCTCCTCGGCTGGCGCTCGCACCTTCTCTTCGCCGCTTGCTCGCCGTCTCGCCAAGGAAGCCGGTATCGATATTTCCGCCGTTGCCGGCACCGGTCCGCATGGCCGTGTCGTCAAGAGTGATGTCGAAGCTGCTGCTGCCGGTGGTGGCGCCAAGGCTGCTCCGGCTGCTGTTGCTGCCCCGCAGGCTGCTGCACCGGCTCCGGCCGCTGCCGCTCCGAAGGGCGCTTCGGATGATGCCGTGCTCAAGCTCTTCGAGCCGGGCTCCTACGAGCTCGTGCCGCATGACGGCATGCGCAAGACGATTGCCCGTCGCCTCGTCGAATCCAAGCAGACCGTTCCGCACTTCTACGTTTCGGTCGATTGCGAACTCGACGCGCTGATGGCGCTGCGTGCCCAGCTGAACGACGCCGCTCCCCGCAAGGACGGTGCTCCGGCCTACAAGCTTTCGGTCAACGACATGGTCATCAAGGCCATGGCTTTGGCACTGCGCGACATTCCGGATGCCAACGTCTCCTGGACCGAAAATGCCATGGTCAAGCACAAGCATGCCGATGTCGGCGTGGCTGTCTCGATCCCTGGCGGCCTGATCACCCCGATCGTCCGCAAGGCTGAGGAGAAGACGCTGTCGACCATCTCCAACGAGATGCGCGATCTCGGCAAGCGCGCGAAAGATCGCAAGCTGAAGCCTGAGGAATATCAGGGCGGCACGACCTCGGTCTCCAACATGGGAATGATGGGCGTGAAGAACTTCGCAGCCGTCATAAACCCGCCGCATGCGACCATCCTCGCAGTCGGCGCGGGTGAGCAGCGCGTCATCGTCAAGAACGGCGAAATGGCGATTGCTACGGTCATGACCGTGACGCTCTCGACTGACCATCGTTGCGTTGACGGTGCTCTCGGTGCTGAGTTGCTGCAGGCCTTCAAGGGCTACATCGAAAATCCGATGGGCATGCTGGTCTAAGCAGGACGCGGGAGGGCGGACATGACGAAGACTGTTCTTTGCTATGGTGACTCGCTGACCTGGGGCTATGACGCCGACACGATCGGCCGTCATGCCTATGAGAACCGTTGGCCGAGCGTGCTTCAGGCAACGCTCGGAAGCGGAGCTCGCGTCATCGCGGAAGGCCTGAACGGCCGCACCACCGCCTTTGACGACCATCTTGCCGATTGCGATCGCAACGGCGCACGCATTCTGCCGACCGTACTGCAGACGCATGCTCCGCTCGATCTCGTTATCCTGCTGCTCGGCACCAACGACATGAAGCCGGTCGTTGCCGGCTCGGCGTTTGCTGCGTGCCAGGGCATCGGCCGTCTGGTGCGGCTGATCCGCAATCATGCCTGGCCCTTCGAATTCGATGGGCCGGAGATCCTGATCGTGGCGCCGCCGGCAATCTGCGCGACGGGCAATGTGCCCTTCGCGGCATCCTTCCCCGGTGGCATCGAGGAATCGGCAAAGCTTCCGACGCTTTACCGTGATCTCGCTGATGAACTCGGCTGCGGCTTCTTCGACGGCAATTCCGTCGCCAAGACGACGCCGATCGACGGTATTCACCTCGATGCGGAGAATACGCGTGCGCTCGGTCGCGGCCTTGAGCCCATCGTGCGGATGATGCTGGGCCTCTGATGATGACTGCCTTTCTCGCTCTCCGACAGGCCTCCCGCCGGGATGCTTCGGAACTGGCGATACTGGCGGATATTGCTTCTCACGGCTTTGCCTCATGGCTCTGGTTTGCCGATGTCGCAAGCGGCATGAGCGATACACCGCTGGAGCGGGGCCGGCTGAAGATGAGCGACGAGGCGCTCGGCGGCTGGAAGAACGCCGTCATCGGCGAGGCCTATGATGAGATCGCCGGAATGGCGATCGGTTACGAAGTGGATGAAGGCATACGTGATCTCGAAGCGCGGCATCCGGCCATAGAGCCGATGCTGGCGATGCAGAGATCGGTGATCGGACACTGGTTCATTGGCAGTCTCGCGGTCTATCGCCATATGCGCGGTATCGGCATCGGCAAGAGGCTGCTGGAAGATCAGCTCGCAAGGGCAGACGTGCTGCCGGTCAGCCTGATCACGTCGGATAGTAACGAAGCGGCTCTGTCGCTTTACGGAAGAAACGGATTTTCGGAAGCGGCGCGCATGAATGCCGTGCCGCTCTTCGATAACAGCAAAAAGCACGCATGGGTTCTCATGACCCGCGCGCGAGCGTAACAAAGGCAGGAAAGCAATGGCTCAATCCTACGACGTCATCGTCATCGGTTCCGGTCCCGGCGGCTATATCGCCGCCATCCGCGCCGCGCAGCTCGGCCTCAAGGTCGCCTGCGTCGAGCGCGAACATCTCGCCGGCATTTGCTCCAACTGGGGCTGCATTCCGACCAAGGCGCTGCTGCGCTCGGCTGACGTCCTGCATACCGCCCAGCACGGCAAGGATTACGGCCTGGTGCTGGAAGGCACGATCAAGCCCGATATCAAGGCGATCGTCACCCGTTCGCGCGGTATTGCGCATCGCATGAATAACGGCGTCGGCTTCCTGTTCAAGAAGAACAAGGTCGATGTCATCTGGGGTGAGGCAAAGATCACCAAGCCCGGCGAGATTGTCGTTTCCAAGACGACGAAGAAGCCGATGGAGCCGATGGGTCCGGTGCCGAAGAACGCGCTCGGCGAAGGCACCTATACGGCCAAGCACATCATCGTTGCGACCGGCGCGCGTCCGCGCGCACTGCCGGGCATCGAGCCGGATGGTAAGCTGATCTGGACCTATTTTGAAGCAATGAAGGCGGACGAACTGCCGAAGTCCCTGCTTGTCATGGGATCGGGCGCGATCGGTATCGAATTCGCAAGCTTCTACCGCACGATGGGCGTCGACGTCACCGTCGTCGAGATCATGAGCCAGGTGATGCCGGTCGAGGATGTGGAAATCTCCGCCCTTGCCAAGAAGCAGTTCGAGCGTCAGGGCATGAAGATCCATCTGGAGGCCAAGGTCGCCAAGGTTGAGAAGGGCGCAAATTCGATCACTGCCACCATCGTGAAGAAAGACGGAACGACGGAAACGATCACTGCAGACCGCATGATTTCAGCCGTCGGCGTGCAGGCCAATGTCGAAGGCATCGGCCTCGAGGCTGTCGGCGTGAAGACCGATCGTGGCTTCATCGTCATCGACGGCTATGGCAGGACCAATGTGCCTGGCATCTACGCGATCGGCGACGTTGCCGGCCCGCCGCTGCTGGCCCACAAGGCCGAGCATGAAGGCGTCGTCTGTGTCGAGAAGATTGCCGGCCTGCCGAACGCTCATCCGATGGACAAGCTCAAGATCCCGGGCTGCACCTACTGCAACCCGCAGGTCGCATCTGTCGGTCTCACCGAAGCAAAGGCCAAGGAGTTGGGCCGCGATATCCGCGTTGGCCGCTTCCCTTTCAGCGCCAATGGCAAGGCCGTCGCGCTCGGCGAAGACCAGGGTCTGGTCAAGACGATCTTCGACAAGAAGACCGGCGAACTGCTCGGCGCCCACATGGTCGGCGCCGAAGTCACCGAGCTCATCCAGGGCTTCGTGGTCGCCATGAACCTGGAGACGACGGAAGAAGAACTGATACACACGATCTTCCCGCATCCGACCATTTCGGAGACGATGAAGGAAAGCGTGCTCGATGCTTACGGCCGCGTTCTGAACGCTTGATAATTTTCTTGTGCGCCCTCTATCCCGTGGCGGAACGCCATTGCCCGGGATGGAAAATCCATTCGCTCCCCGGGGTGGAAAAAACGAAAGGAAATCATCATGTCTATGAGCACGCAGTCGCTTCTCGTCTTTCTGCTGATCGGTCTGGTCGCGGGCTTCCTTGCGAGCCTGGTCGTCGGTGGTGGTGGGTTGATACGGTGCCTGCTCAGCGGCATCATCGGCGCGTTCGTGGGCGGGTTTTTGTTCAATGCATTGGGGATTTCTCTGGGCATTGAAAATGCACTGGTGGTTCAGATCATCCACGCCACTGTCGGCGCCATTGTCGTGGTGCTGATCGCAAGGGCGATAGCGTAGGGCAGAAACACGGGATGGAAGGCGTCGGCTGGATTTCGGCAATCATTATCGGTGGACTTGCGGGCTGGCTCGCGGGCAAGTTGATGGAAGCGCGTTACGGCATATTGCTGAACATCGTGCTCGGCATTGTCGGCTCGGTCGTCGCCACCGCCATCCTGGCACAGTTCCATATCGAGGTTGCCGGCGGACGGTTCGGCTACTTCGTGACGGGCTTCATTGGCGCCTGCCTGCTGATATTCTTCGCGCGACTGGTTCGAAGATAAAGTGCGAAGACAGGGCGCATTTCTTCAGATCGAAAGATTTGAATAAACGAACGATGCGCAATATGACAATCCGGGCCGCATGGGGCGGCGGAAAGTTGAACTGACATGGTCACCATTCTCGACACGATCAATCCAGACGCAAAGCGTGTGCGGCATCCGGAAAAGGCGCATCGCCCGGATACGGAAGTCCTGCGCAAGCCGGACTGGATTCGTGTGAAGGCGCCGACCTCGAAAGGCTACGCCGAAACCCGCTCGATCGTGAAGGAGCACAAGCTCGTCACCGTCTGCGAAGAGGCGGGCTGCCCGAATATCGGCGAGTGCTGGGACAAGAAGCACGCCACCTTCATGATCATGGGCGAGATCTGTACGCGCGCCTGCGCCTTCTGCAACGTCGCGACCGGCAAGCCGAATGCGCTCGACATGGCCGAGCCGGAAAACGTCGCCAAGGCCGTCAAGCAGATGGGCCTGAGCCACGTTGTCATCACCTCCGTCGACCGCGACGATCTGGAAGATGGCGGCGCCGAGCATTTCGAAAAGGTCATCTGGGCAATCCGCGCCGCTTCGCCGATGACGACGATCGAAATCCTGACGCCCGACTTCCTGAAGAAGCCTGGCGCGCTGGAACGCGTCGTCGCTGCCAAGCCCGACGTCTTCAACCACAATATGGAAACGGTTGCCGGCAACTATCTGACGGTTCGCCCGGGCGCCCGCTACTTCCATTCCATCCGCCTGCTGCAGCGCGTGAAGGAGCTCGATCCCACCATGTTCACCAAATCCGGTATCATGGTCGGCCTCGGTGAGGAGCGGAACGAGGTTCTCCAGCTCATGGACGATCTGCGCACCGCCGATGTCGACTTCCTGACGATCGGCCAGTACCTGCAGCCGACCCGCAAGCACCACAAGGTCGAGAGCTTCGTCACTCCGGAAGAGTTCAAGTCCTACGAGACGGTCGCTTACACTAAGGGCTTCCTGATGGTCGCTTCCAGCCCGCTGACGCGCTCCTCGCATCACGCTGGCGACGACTTCGCCCGCCTGAAGGCTGCGCGTGAGAAGAAGCTGCTGATGGCTGCCGAGTAAGAGCTTGCCACATGTGTTTAATAGGACCGCGGTGATTTTCGCCGCGGTTTTTCTTTGTTCGCTTCATTGTCATCATCAGGTCACGCGAAGCAGCTAGCCAGCACGCCGCTCTTCGCAACAGATCGGTCCGCGAAGGCGATCCTGTCGAAAGCGAGTTTGCCGTGCATCAAGTGACGACGTCGCCTGAATCCGTGCGTGCAGTCTCCATTGCCGAAGCTGCCACCATTATTCCCCGTGCCGAGCGCATCCTGGTCTTCGGCTGCTCCGGCACCGGCAAGTCGACGCTTGCCCAGGCGCTCGCACGGCGATTCGGACTGACTTACGTCTCTATGGACCGCGACATCTTCTGGCTGCCCGGCTGGAAGCTGCGTCCGCGGGAGGAATCCGTTCAGCGTATCCGCGATGCCGTTGCGGGCGAACGCTGGATCATGGACGGCAACAACCCAAGCACATTGCCGATCCGTCTGGCGCGCGCCGATATGGTGCTCTGGCGCCGCCCGGCGCGCAGCGTTTCCGTGCGCAGCGTGCTCGGGCGTTGGTGGAAATATCGCGGTCGGACCCGGCCGGACATGGCACCGGGATGCCCTGAGCGGATCGACTTGCAATTCCTGAAATACATCTGGACGTTCGAAAAGCGGGAAGCGCCGAAATTCGCGGCGATGCTGGCAAGCCATGGCCGCGACATCCCGGTTCTGACGCTCAAGTCCTTCCAAGAGAGCGACGAATTGCTCTCCAGACTGCCGGCTGTGAACGAGTAAGAAGGAACTCGCAATGGAACGGCAATCGGACGAGGCAATTAACTATGTCGACGACGCCTTTGCCGCCGGGCAGATTCGCGACGCGAGACGCATCTTGGTCATCGGCTGCTCGGGCGGCGGCAAGTCGACGCTTGCTCAGAAACTGGCGAACCATTTCGACCTGACCTATCTCTCGATCGACCGCGATATCCTCTGGCTGCCGGGCTGGGTGGAACGCAGCAGGCAGGAACAGCGCCAGCGGATCGTCGAAAGGATTGCCGGCGAGCGCTGGGTCATGGATGGCACCAATCCGTCCACTTTCGATATCCGCCTGCCGCGCACCGATATCGTCATCTGGGTGCGGATGCCGCGCCTGCTTTGCGTCTGGGGAGTTGTGACCCGCTGGCTGAAGCACATTGGCCGCACACGCCCGGAAATGGCACCCTGCTGCATCGAGAAGGTCGATTGGCAGTTTCTGGAATTCATCTGGACCTTCGAGAAGAAATTCTCGCCGCGCGTGACATCAGCCATTGCTACCCACGGACCGCATGTGCCCGTTTTGCAGGTGAAATCCCGCCGCCAGATGCGAGCGCTTCTTGATCTTCTCGATGTCCCGGCTTAACTGCGCTTCATGCCGCAATTCGAAACGCATCGCCCTGTCACGCACACGCCCGACCAGATGTTCAACCTGGTGTCTGATGTCGAACGTTATCCGGAATTTCTGCCGCTCTGCGAAGCTCTGTCGGTGAAGAACCGCAAGGAGCGTGACGGCAAGGAACTGCTGATCGCCGACATGACGGTCGGCTACAAAGCGATCCGCGAAACCTTCACGACCCAGGTCCTGCTCAACAGGGCCGAGCGCGTCATCGACGTCAAATATATCGACGGCCCGTTCCGCTACCTCGACAACCGCTGGCGGTTCGTCGAGGCGGAAGGCGGCGGCTGTACGGTCGATTTTTTCATCGACTATGAGTTCAAGAGCCGCATTCTCGGCGCGCTTATGGGGTCAATGTTCGACAGGGCTTTCCGCATGTTCACGGACGCCTTCGAAAAACGGGCGGCAACGATCTACGGCTGACAGTCAGCGATCGAAGAAATGGTCGAAGATCTGCGTCGCGGGATAAGCGTAGGAGCCACGGTCGATGAAGCTGTAGCGATAGAGGCAGCCTCTGAGTGCTGCGTTGTAGAGCAGGCTGGTGGTATCAGGCGATCCGCGATAGCCCAGCGCTTCTGGTTGGCAGCGGCGGAGCGCATGGTCGTATTTGCGCAGAAGAACGGGGTCGGAATCCACCCGCACGCCACCATTAACCTGATAGTTGGATGGTGCTTCAGCCGCCGAAACGCAGGCGAGGCTCAAGACGACACCGATGCATGCCAAGTATCTCATTTGACCGTTCCTTCAAAACTAGTTCTTGCCTACACGCTGCAAAAACTGAAATTCCTGCGTTTTGTTCCTTCACTCAATATCACGCAATTTCAATAACCATTTGAAGTGCCGTCCGGATTGTTGCCAGGCGGATTTCCGTGCGGCCAATGTCGCCGTAAAGCATCTTACGATGGACAAGCTTACCCGAACGTGATTTCGCCGCAAGATGCACCAGCCCGACTGGCTTTTCCGGTGATCCGCCGCCAGGCCCGGCGATGCCCGTCACAGCGACCGCAAGGTCGGCGCGCGAGCGGAAGAGGGCACCATGCACCATCTGCCGGGCCGTCTCCTCTGAAACCGCGCCGAAACGGATGAGCGTCTCTTCCAGCACGCCGAGCATCTGCATCTTGGCCAAGTTCGTATAGGTCACGAAGCCACGGTCAACGACAGCGGACGATCCCGAGATCTCCGTGAGCGCGCCGGCAATCAGTCCGCCGGTGCAGGACTCTGCCGTCGATACCATCAGACCCGCAGCCGTGAAATTGCGGATGATGTCTTCCGCCATCGAAGTGATATCTGCGGGAAACAGACTCATCGCTTCCTGCCTCCATAGACGACGGTTGCCGTTGCAATCGCGGCGATCCCCTCGCGGCGGCCGACGAAACCGATCGTCTCGTTGGTGGTGGCTTTCACCGAGCAGCGCTCGATGTCGATGCCGAGGAATTCCGAAAGATTGGCGCGCATGGCTTTGCGATGCGGCCCGACCTTCGGCGCCTCTGCAATCAGCGAGACGTCCGCATTGGTGATGGTGCCGCCATGATCGCGCACGATCTTTGCTGCATGTTCGATGAAGATGCGGGAAGGGGCACCCTTCCATTGCTGGTCGGATGGCGGGAAATGATCGCCGATATCTCCGGCGCCGCAGGTGGCAAGCAGCGCATCCGTCAAGGCATGCAACGCCACATCGGCATCCGAATGGCCCTTGAGCTTCTGATCATGCGGAATGAGGACGCCGCAGAGTGTAACACCGTCGCCGGGCTCGAGCTGATGCACGTCATAACCGTTGCCGGTGCGCACATCCGGGATACGGGCGTTTGAGAGCTTATCGTCGGCCATGGCTATATCGCTTCTGACTGTCAGCTTGACGTTGGTCGGTGCGCCTTCGACGATGGTTACAGGAATACCGAGCCACTCGGCGATTGATGCATCGTCGGTGAAATCCGTCCTGCCACTGGCGGCTGCCTTCTCATGCGCCTCGAGAATGGTGGCGAAATCGAAGGATTGCGGCGTCTGGGCCGCATAGAGCTGGTCGCGCGGAATGGTCTTGACTACGATCCCGTCGCTGCCGGCCTGCTTCAGCGTATCAGCGACCGGCGTTGCCGGAAGAACCGCGGGCGCGCCGGCCGAAAGCGTATCGGCGATCCGGTCGAGAAGCTGGTGATCGACGAAGGGGCGCACCGCGTCGTGGATCAGCACGTGGCTGATGCCCTTATCCCTAAGGTGTCGCAGGCCGGCCAGCACCGACTGCTGTCGGGTCGCGCCGCCATGAACCGTCTCGATCGGCGTTGCGGAGATGACGTGCCGGGACGCTCTGGCAAAAAGCGCTTCGTCATCGGGGTGGATGACAACGACGATGTGCGTTGCCGCTTCCCATGTCATGAAATTTTCAAGCGTGTGAACGATAACCGGCTTGCCGCCGACCATCCGATACTGCTTGGGGCCTTCCTCGTGTGATCCGGCGCGTTCACCGCGGCCCGCCGCAACGACGACAATTCCAGCCGATATCGGTTGCTTAGTATGCATTTGCAGCATAAATCCCTGAAATATGCGGAATGGATGTCAGTTGCTCTATCGTCTTGCTCGGACCTTTTCCAGCATTTGCCCAAAAAATATCAATTCGGTCTCGACCCTCTTGGCAAGCCGCAGAACTATGGCTAAAAATAATGCAGTTACATGGTGTGCCTGAAAGATAATCATTTGATTTCCAAGGACCTCGCAGCGCCTTTCCGAATCGGACCAGTGTCCGTGCGGAACCGCGTTGTGCTTGCGCCGATGTCGGGTGTCACGGATATGCCGTTCCGCGAACTTGCCTGGCGCCATGGGGCGGGCCTCGTTGTCACCGAAATGGTAGCAAGCCGGGAACTGGTGAATGATACTGCCGAATCCTGGGTGCGCCTGCGGGCTGCCGGTTTCCGTCCGCATATGGTGCAGCTCGCCGGCCGTGAAGCGCGCTGGATGGCCGAAGCCGCCAAGATCGCGGCCGATCATGGCGCCGATATCATCGACATCAACATGGGCTGCCCGGCCAAGAAGGTCATCGGTGGTTATTCCGGTTCGGCGCTGATGCGCGATCCGGATCATGCGCTGGAGCTCATCGAGGCGACCGTCAAGGCAGTCGATATCCCCGTCACGCTGAAGATGCGCCTCGGCTGGGACCAGAATTCCATCAACGCACCACATATTGCCAAGCGCGCCGAAGAGACTGGCGTCCAGCTCATCACCATCCACGGCCGCACACGCATGCAGTTCTATGAAGGCAGGGCGGACTGGGATGCCATCCGTTCCGTGCGCGATGTCATTTCCGTGCCGCTGATCGCCAATGGCGATGTTGAAACAGCTGAGGATGCGCAGGAGATCCTGCGCCGCTCGGGTGCCGATGCTGTCATGATCGGCCGCGGCAGCCAGGGCAGGCCGTGGCATGCCGGTGTTCTGGCAGGTGCCCGTGAACCCGCGCGTGAGGAGATCGCGGCCATTGCCGTCGAGCACTATCGCATGATGCTGGAATTTTATGGCGAGACCGTTGCCGTCAGGCACGCCCGCAAACATCTCGGATGGTATCTGGAGCGCTTCGCGCCCGATCTTCCGGGCGAGCAAAAGGCTGCGATCATGACGTCGCGTGATCCTGATGATGTGATTGCCCGCTTCGGCGACGCGATAGCGGCAGCTGCGGTAGAGCGGCGGGAGGCGGCATGAGCACGGACGGCACAGCTTCTTCCGAGAATCCGGTCAACGCTATGGCAATGGCGGTGCTGAACGCCATCCAGAACCCCGTCGTCATGGTGGATGAGGGCGGCTTCATCGTTTTTGCGAACTGGGAAGCCGAGGCCTTCTTTGGTGCCAGCGCTGCGCATCTCTCCCGCTACCGCATCTCGACCTTTATTCCCTTCGGCAGCCCGCTTCTGGCGCTGATCGATCAGGTGCGCGAACGCAAGGCGCCGGTCAACGAATACCGCGTCGATTTGAGCTCGCCGCGCCTCGGCCAGGACAAGCTCGTCGATCTCTATGTTGCGCCGGTCATTGCGGAGCCGGGCTCGGTCGTTGTCGTCTTCCAGGAACGGTCGATGGCAGACAAGATCGACCGGCAGCTGACACATCGCGCGGCTGCCCGCTCGGTCACGGGTCTTGCCTCCATGCTCGCACATGAGATCAAGAATCCGCTCTCCGGTATCCGCGGCGCTGCCCAGCTTCTCGAACAGTCCGTAATCGATGACGACCGCGCCTTGACGCGCCTGATCTGCGACGAGACGGATCGCATCGTCTCGCTGGTCGATCGCATGGAAGTCTTTTCCGACGAGCGCCCGGTCGACCGCGTGCCGGTCAATATCCATTCCGTGCTCGATCATGTGAAGGCCGTTGCCAAGGCGGGTTTCGCCCGCAATATCCGCGTGACCGAGAATTACGACCCGTCGCTGCCGGCCGTCTACGCCAATCGCGACCAGCTCGTGCAGGTTTTCCTCAATCTGGTGAAGAACGCTGCCGAAGCCGTCGGTGACCGGCCGGATGGCGAGATCATCCTGACGACGGCCTATCGTCCGGGCATCCGTCTTTCGGTCGCCGGCACGCGCGAGAAAATCTCGCTGCCGCTGGAATTCTGCGTCATCGACAATGGTCCCGGCGTGCCGACGGACCTCTTGCCGCATCTCTTCGATCCCTTCATCACCACCAAGCCGAATGGCAGCGGTCTCGGCCTCGCCCTGGTTGCCAAGATCATCGGCGATCATGGCGGCATCATCGAATGCGACACCCAGAACAACCGCACGATTTTCCGCGTCCTCATGCCGGCCTCAAAGGATGCCTCGCTTGATGACGCCGCTATTGCAAGCTCGACAGGACCCAATCGATGACAGCCACGATCCTCGTTGCCGATGATGATGCGGCCATCCGCACGGTGCTCAATCAGGCCTTGAGCCGCGCCGGTTATGATGTGCGCATTACTTCCAATGCCGCGACGCTGTGGCGTTGGGTTTCGGCCGGCGAGGGCGACCTCGTCGTGACCGACGTCGTCATGCCGGATGAGAATGCCTTCGACCTTCTGCCGCGCATCAAGAAGGCGCGGCCGGACCTGCCCGTTCTCGTCATGAGCGCGCAGAACACCTTCATGACGGCGATCAAGGCGTCGGAAAAGGGCGCCTATGACTACCTGCCCAAGCCCTTCGACCTGACAGAGCTGATCGGTATCATCAGCCGGGCGCTCGCCGAACCGAAGAGAAAGCCGGCCAAGCTCGACGACGACACGCAGGACGGCATGCCGCTCGTCGGCCGCTCGGCGGCGATGCAGGAAATCTACCGCGTTCTCGCTCGTCTCATGCTGACCGACCTGACGCTGATGATCACCGGCGAATCCGGCACCGGCAAGGAACTCGTCGCCCGCGCGCTGCATGATTACGGCAAGCGCCGCAACGGCCCCTTCGTCGCCATCAACATGGCGGCCATCCCGCGTGACCTTATCGAGTCCGAGCTCTTCGGCCACGAGAAGGGCGCCTTTACCGGCGCACAGACCCGCTCTACCGGCCGTTTCGAACAGGCCGAAGGCGGCACGCTTTTCCTCGATGAAATCGGCGACATGCCGATGGATGCCCAGACGCGTCTTCTGCGCGTTCTGCAGCAGGGCGAATATACGACCGTCGGCGGCCGCACGCCGATCCGCACCGATGTGCGAATCGTTGCCGCGACCAACAAGGATCTGAAGCAGGCGATCAATCAGGGCCTCTTCCGCGAAGACCTCTACTATCGCCTCAATGTCGTGCCGCTGCGCCTGCCGCCGCTGCGCGACCGTGCGGAGGATATTCCCGATCTCGTCCGCCATTTCGTCCAGCAGGCCGAAAAGGAAGGCCTCGGCTCCAAGCGTTTCGATCAGGAAGCGCTGGAACTGATGAAGGCCTATGCCTGGCCGGGCAACGTGCGCGAGCTGGAAAACCTCATCCGCCGCCTGATGGCGCTTTATCCACAGGATGTCATCACCCGCGAAATCATCGACGCCGAGCTTCGATCCGATGTTCCCGATAGCCCGATCGACAAGGGTCCGATCCGCAGCGGTTCGATGACGATTGCCCAGGCGGTCGAAGAGAATATGCGTAGCTATTTCGCCAGTTTCGGCGAAAACCTGCCACCGCCCGGCCTGTACGACCGCGTGCTGACGGAAATGGAATATCCGTTAATACTTGCGGCATTGACGGCTACCCGTGGCAACCAGATCAAGGCTGCCGATTTGCTGGGTCTGAACCGCAATACGCTGCGCAAAAAGATCCGCGAACTCGGCGTTTCCGTCTACAGAAGCTCGCGTACGGCCTGACCTTCGACCTTGACATTGTGGCAAGGTGCGTTGCATTTTCGCCACAATGCGTTGCTTAAAGGTCACGCATAGGGTTTGGACATTCGCCCACGATCGAGTCGTTTGAACGCCGGTTTTTCGCAAGCCGGCGTTGGTTGGGCTTCTCGTTGGGCGCGACGGCACTGCCGTTCGAAGAGAGGCTGAATGGACGAAGAAGGGGCATCGTCGGAAACGGCGAACGAGGCGGTGACAACGGTGACCGATCGTCGTGCCCTGTTTGCCGTACCCGGTCTGGTGCTTGCCGGGGGCGCGTTGGTCTGCGCAACCGTCACGCTCTTCGTGCTGCTCGGCGTGACGCCGATTGCCCCGACCTCTCACGTCGTCATCGGCTCCGTCGTCATCAATTCCTTTTTCGTCCTCGGCCTGATCGCACTGATCGGTCGCGAAGTTGCGCGGCTTTTCAAGGCCCGCACGCGCGGCCGCGCCGCTGCACGCCTGCACATCCGGATCGTCGTGCTCTTCTCGATCGTCGCGATCACGCCGGCGATCCTTGTTGCGATCTTTGCCAGTATTACGCTGAACGCAGGCCTCGACCGCTGGTTTGCGCTCCGAACCCAGGCGATCGTCAGTTCGTCCCGCAATATCGGCCAGGCCTACATGCTGGAAAACGCCAGCTATCTGCAGGGCCAGACGGTTTCGATGGCAAACGATCTCGAGCGTAACCGCGCTCTCTACAGCCTGGACAAGACCGGCTTCGGCGAGCTGATGACCCGTCAGGCAAGGGGCCGCGGGCTGCTCGGCGCCTTCCTTGTCGAGCGCGATGGCTCGGTCATCGTCCAGGCAGACATCGCCACGGAAAAACCGCTGCCCGCCATCCCACAGGATGCGCTGGAAAAGGCGGCCGCCGGCCAGCCGACGCTGATCCCGCCCGGTGTGACCAACCTTGTCGGCGCCATCATCAGGCTCGAGTCGATCCCCGGAACCTTCCTCTACACGGTGCGCGCAGTCGACCCCAAAGTCATGAATGCCATGCGCATGATGGAGGAGAACGCCACCGAATACCGTTCGATGGAAGCCGGCCGCGTCTCGCTGCAGATCGCCTTTGCAGTGCTCTACATCGGCTTTGCTCTGATCGTGCTGCTCGCGGCGATCTGGACCGCGATTGCGGTGGCCGACCGTATCGTGCGGCCGATCCGCCTGCTGATTACTGCTGCCGATAGCGTCGCATCCGGCAACATGGATATCGTCGTGCCCGTTCACGCTGTCGACGGCGACGTTGCCAGCCTGTCGCGCACCTTCAACAAGATGATCTCGGAAATCCGCACGCAGCGCGACGAGATCCTCGAGGCGAAGGACGAGGTGGACGATCGCCGCCGCTTCATCGAAGCCGTGCTCTCGGGTGTCACCGCCGCCGTCATCGGCGTTGAGCAGGACCGGCGCATCACCATCGTCAACAGTTCAGCCGAGGCGCTGATGGCGCTGCATGCCGACGAAATGCTCGGAAAGCAGCTGTCGGAAATCGCCCCCGAAGTGGAACAGGTACTGACGGAAGCCGCCTCTCGCTACCGCGGCGATTTCCGCAAGCAGATCGCGCTGGTGCGTGGTGGCACGGTGCGCACGCTGAGCGTCCAGGTGACGCGCGAAGAAGTGCGCGATCTGAGTGAATCCTACGTCATCACGCTCGATGACATCACCGATCTCGTCATTGCGCAACGCTCCACCGCCTGGGGCGATGTCGCCCGCCGCATCGCTCACGAAATCAAAAATCCGCTGACGCCGATCCAGCTGTCGGCCGAGCGTATCCAACGTCGTTACGGCAAGCAGATCGACGAGAACGATCGCGCCGTTTTCGACCAGTGCACGGACACGATCATCCGCCAGGTCGGCGATATCGGTCGCATGGTCGATGAATTCTCCGCCTTTGCCCGCATGCCGAAGCCGACGAAGGAACCGAGCGATCTGCGCGCTATCCTTCACGACGCAATCTTCCTGCGCGAGATGGGCAACAACCATATCGCCTTCCAGCAGGAACTCGGTGAGGAGCGGCTGGAAGGCATGTTCGACAGCCGCATGCTGGGTCAGGCCTTCGGTAATCTCATCAAGAACGCTGTGGAAGCAATCGAGGCCGTGCCGAGCGAGGAACGCGAAGCGCGCAAGATCCTCGTCCGCGCCTCTCTGGATGAGGCGCGCGACCGCTTTACCGTCGATATCGTCGACAATGGCCGCGGCCTGCCTGTCGAGAACCGCCACAGCATTCTGGAACCCTATATGACGATGCGCGAGAAGGGCACCGGCCTCGGCCTCGCCATTGTCAAGAAGATCATCGAAGAACATGGCGGGCAGCTCGAACTGCACGATGCACCCGCAGATTTTGACCAGGGAAGAGGGGCCATGATCCGCGTGCATCTGCCACGCCGGGATGTGGCCGCTACCCCGTCAGCCAGTGACAAGGAAAGCGTTTATGGCCTCTGATATTCTCGTCGTCGACGATGAGCATGACATTCGCGAGATCGTTGCCGGTATCCTGTCGGATGAAGGCCACGAAACCCGCATGGCGCATGACAGCGACAGCGCGCTGGCGGCAATTTCCGATCGCGTGCCGCGTCTTGTCTTCCTCGATATCTGGATGCAGGGCAGCAAGCTCGACGGTCTTTCGCTTCTCGACGAGATCAGGACGCGCCATCCCGAGCTTCCCGTGGTGATGATTTCCGGCCACGGCAATATCGAGACGGCTGTTTCCGCCATCAAGCGCGGCGCCTTCGACTTCATCGAAAAGCCTTTCAAGGCCGACCGCCTGATCCTGATCGCCGAGCGCGCGCTGGAAAATTCCAAGCTGAAGCGCGAAAACGTCGAATTGAAGCGCCGCGCCGGCGATGCGCTGGAGCTGATCGGCACTTCGGTCGCTGTTTCGCAATTGCGCCAGACGATCGAAAAGGTCGCGCCAACCAATAGCCGCATCATGATCTTCGGCGCATCCGGCTCCGGCAAGGAACTGGTGGCGCGCATGATCCACAAGAAGTCGACGCGCGCCAACGGCCCCTTTGTGGCGCTCAATGCCGCCAACATCACCCCCGACCGCATGGAAGTGGCGCTGTTCGGCACCGAGGGGGCGCCGGGGCAGGCGCGCAAGATCGGCGCGCTGGAAGAGGCCCATCGCGGCATCCTCTATCTCGATGAAGTCGGCGAAATGCCGCGCGAAACTCAGAACAAGATCCTGCGCGTGCTGGTCGATCAGCAGTTCGAGCGCGTCGGCGGATCCAAGCGGGTGAAGGTCGATGTCCGCATCATTTCCTCGACCGCCTACAATCTGGAAAGCCGCATCGCCGAGGGCTGGTTCCGCGAGGATCTCTATCATCGCCTGGCGGTGGTGCCGGTGCGCGTGCCGCAGCTTGCCGAGCGCCGTGAGGACATTCCATTCCTCGTCGACCAGCTCATGCGTCAGATTTCCGAACAGGCGGGTATCCGGCCGCGCCGCATCGGTGATGACGCCATGGCCGTGCTGCAGGCCCATGACTGGCCGGGCAACATCCGCCAACTCCGCAACAATATCGAGCGGCTGATGATCCTTGCCCGCACCGACGGTCCGGATGCGCCGATCACCGCAGATATGTTGCCGACCGATCTCGGTGACATGCTGCCCAAGGTCTCAGCCAAGAACGACTACCACATCATGACACTGCCGCTGCGCGAAGCCCGCGAGATGTTCGAGAAGGACTACCTGATCGCCCAGATCAACCGCTTCGGCGGCAATATTTCACGCACGGCCGAATTCGTCGGCATGGAGCGCTCGGCGTTGCATCGCAAGTTGAAGTCGCTCGGCGTCTGATTTTTCTTCGGCGCGGGCTGAAGTCGCGCCGGCTCCCTTCTTTTTGCCCCAAACAGGTTTTCAATGCCAAGAATTGCCTATGTGAATGGACGCTACGTGCCGCATTCCAACGCCATGGTGCATGTAGAGGATCGTGGCTATCAGTTCGCGGATGGCGTCTATGAGGTTTGTGAGGTCCGTCACGGCCTGATCGTTGACCTGACCCGGCATCTGAACCGTCTCGACCGTTCGCTCACTGAGCTGCGCATCGCCTGGCCGATGAGCCGTGCGGCGCTGACGCAGGTGATTCGCGAGACGCTGCGCCGCAACCACGTCCGCAACGGCCTTTTCTACCTGCAGGTGACGCGCGGCGTTGCCCGCCGAGATCATGTATTCCCCGCCGAAGGCACGCCGCCAGCGATCGTCGTCACTGCCAAAAGCACGGATCCATCTGTCATTACCAAGAAGAATGCCGCTGGCATCAAGGCGATCACCGTTCCCGACAATCGCTGGGATCGCGTCGACATCAAGTCGGTCGGGCTGCTGTCGAATGCGCTTGCGCGCCAGCAGGCGAAGGAAGCCGGTGCCCAGGAAGCGATTTACGTCGATGCCGATGGCATGGTGAAGGAAGGGGCTGCGACCAATGTCTGGATCGTCGATGCCGACGGTACACTGGTAACGCGGCCCGCCGAACATGGCATCCTGCGCGGCATCACCCGCACGACTCTGATCGATGTCGCGGCCAAATTGGGGGTTAAAATCGTCGAGCGAAAGTTCTCCGTTTCGGAGATGATGGCCGCTCGCGAGGTCTTCATTACCGCAGCCACAAGCATTTGTTTTCCAGTGGTTTCCATTGATGGACAGGCGATTGCGAATGGTCATCCCGGAAGCCTCTCGCAGAATATTCGGGAAGCCTTTTTCGACGTTGCGGAAAAGATTACGATTTGATACCAAGATTTGCTGGACAGGTGGAATGAGGGTGCCACCTGCCTTGCTGGTGAGGTTGATTGATATTCTACCGGCTTGATCAGGTCGGCAATAAAGAAAGAAGCGGCGCGATGGCGGAACGTTCTCAGAATCTGCAGGACTTATTTCTCAATACTGTACGCAAGCAAAAGATTTCCCTGACAATCTTTCTCATTAACGGCGTGAAACTCACGGGCGTTGTCACTTCTTTTGACAATTTCTGTGTTCTGCTTCGCCGTGACGGCCATTCGCAGCTCGTGTATAAGCACGCGATCTCGACTATCATGCCTGGTCAGCCAATGCAGATGTTCGAGAGCGAAGAAGCAGCTTCCTAACCAAGGCCAGCCGTCATTTCGACACGCGATACAAAGAACGATTCCATCATCCCTGAGGCAGCCAAGCACAGGGATGATATGCGCGCGACCGTCGTCGTCCCCGTGCTGAAGTCGCGCTCGCGCGGTGGGCAGACCGAATCGGCATCGACCCGCACTCCCGAAAGCCGTCTCGACGAAGCGACGGGCCTGGCTCAGGCGATCGACCTCGACGTCGTCAACGCTTCCATCGTGTCGGTCAACGATCCGCGCCCGGCAACCTTGCTCGGCACCGGCAAGATCGAAGAGATCAAGAACCAACTCGATGAGCGTGATTCCGGCCTCGTCATCGTCGACCATCCGCTGACGCCGGTACAGCAGCGCAATCTGGAAAAGGAATGGAACGCCAAGGTCATCGACCGGACGGGCCTGATCCTCGAAATCTTCGGCCGCCGCGCTTCCACCAAGGAAGGCACGCTGCAGGTCGATCTTGCGCATCTGAACTATCAGAAGGGCCGGCTGGTCCGAAGCTGGACCCACCTTGAACGCCAGCGCGGCGGTGGCGGCTTCATGGGCGGTCCGGGTGAAACCCAGATCGAAGCCGACCGACGCCTGCTGCAGGACCGCATCATCAAGCTCGAACGCGAGCTTGAGCAGGTGGTGCGCACACGCCAACTGCACCGCGCCAAGCGCAGGAAGGTGCCGCATCCGATCGTGGCGCTCGTCGGCTATACCAACGCCGGCAAATCGACGCTGTTCAATCGCATTACCGGGGCAGGGGTTCTCGCCGAAGACATGCTCTTCGCCACCCTCGATCCGACATTGCGCCGTATGAAGCTGCCGCATGGCCGCACCGTCATCCTGTCCGATACCGTCGGTTTCATCTCCGACCTGCCGACCCATCTGGTCGCCGCTTTCCGCGCGACCTTGGAAGAGGTGCTGGAAGCCGATCTTGTCCTGCATGTCCGCGACATGTCTGATGTGGACAATCAGGCCCAGAGCGCTGATGTTCTGCGCATCCTGAATGACCTCGGCATCGACGAGGCCGAAGGCGAGCGCCGCATTCTCGAAGTCTGGAATAAGATCGACCGGCTGGAACCCGAAGCCCATGACGCCATGGTGCAGAAGTCCTCCGGCATGAAGAATGTCATTGCCGTTTCCGCTATCAGCGGTGAGGGCGTGGACAGGCTGATGGATGAAATCAGCCGTCGTTTGTCCGGTGTCATGACGGAAACGACTGTCACGTTGCCGGTCGACAAGCTCGCGCTGCTGCCCTGGCTTTACGACCACGCTATCGTCGATAGCCGCGAGGACAATGAGGATGGCTCCGTGACATTGGACCTGCGTCTATCTGAGACGGAGGCTACCGAGCTCGAGCGCCGGATCGGCAATGGTCCGAAGCCTGCAAAGGAAGACTGGGAGCGGTAATCCCGTTCGAGCGGAGTTTCACTCCGCCCCGGCTACGACAGCCCGCTCGATCGCCTTGGCCGCCTGCCAGATCTCTTCCATCCGTTCCAGACTAGCCGCCTCCAGGCTCTCACCTTCTGCATCAAGAACCGTCTCGATGTGATTGAATCGGCGCCGGAATTTCGTATTTGTACCACGAAGCGCCTGTTCCGGATCGGCCTTTACATGCCTGCCGATATTGACGACGGCGAAGATGAGGTCGCCGAGTTCGTCGCTGACCTTTGACTTATCGCCCTCACGCAGCGCAACGCGCAGCTCATCGACCTCCTCCTCGATCTTGTCGAGGATGGGCTCAGGTGCCGACCAGTCGAAACCAACCTTGGCGGCACGTTCCTGAAGCTTCAACGCTTCCGTCAGCGCCGGAAAGCTGCGTTGCACCGAGCCGAGGAAGCCCGTCTTGAAATCTTCCGTGATGCCACGTAGCGCTCGGCGCTCCGTGCGCTCGCGCTTCTCTGCCTGCTTGATCTCGTCCCACTGCTTCTTCACGGCGTCGGGCGTATCCGCATCCGAACGGGCAAAAACATGTGGGTGGCGACGGATCATCTTGCGGGTAATGGCTTCCACCACATCGCCGAAGGAAAACTCGCCGGCTTCTTCGGCCATGCGCGCATGAAAGACCACCTGCAGCAGCAGGTCGCCGAGTTCGTCGCAGAGATCGTCCATATCCTTGCGCTCGATCGCGTCGGCAACCTCGTAGGCTTCCTCGATCGTATAGGGCTTAATGGTCTCGAAATTCTGCACAATGTCCCACGGGCAGCCGGTCTCGGGATCGCGAAGCGCGGCCATGATCTCGATCAGGCGCGAAATGTCTTTCGAAGGTTCCATGGTCTCTCAGCTCAGCGGAATGTCGTTGGCGCTCTTGGTGGCCTGATAGGTGTCGGAGAGCGCGGCGTAGCGCGATTTGATCCGCTCTGTCTGCGCCTTGAGTTCGGCCTTCAGCGCAGCATCCTCGGTCTCGACGAGATCGGCGATCGCAAAGCTCTTCCAGAAAGCGTTTTGCCGCCTGTAGCCGCCCGGCTCGAGCCCGAAGACTTCCTTCAGGATCTTGAGATCGTGCGGGATGGCAAAGCTGTCGCGCGAATCCTCGTGGCTGAAGAAATAATAGAAATTATCGAAGCCGGCCCAGGTGATCGCCGACATGCACATGGTGCAGGGTTCGTGCGTGGAGAGAAAGATCAGGTCTTTCGTCGCCGGCTTGTCGTTGAGCTCGTAAAAGCGCTTTAGCGTATGCACTTCGCCGTGCCAGAGCGGATTTTCGAGCTCGTTATTGGTCTCAGTGACGACGAGCGCAAGATCGGATTTGCGCAGGATCGCTGCCCCGAACACCTTGTTGCCGGAAGCGACCCCAAGTTCCGTCATCGGCAGGATGTTATCCTCCATGACCTGCAGAAGGCGGGAGGCGATTGTCTTTTCCGGCATGAAAATCTCCTGTTTGGCTCATCCTATCGCCCCGCGGAATGAAGCGGAATGCATAAGTCCAGCGCCGGGGACTTTGCCACAGGCTTTATCGCTTCATCCTTTGGGCGAAAAGCTGCGCGAACCGCTCAAGATATGTGGTTTTTGCGCCGCACGGGTCAGTTTTCTCAAATCATTGATCAAGCGGGTAAAAGAATACGCGACTGGCCGGCCTTTGGAATTCTGTTTCTTCATTCGCCTGTCCGGAGAATGCATATTCGGAGAACTTCGAAGTGGATTGAGAATGCCTCCCAGGACTGAACAGCTTTCGGTATTTCCCGCCTTCTTTCGCGTGGAAGGTCGGACTGCGGCCGTTTTCGGCAATGGCGACGAAGCTTTCGCCAAGGTCCGCCTGCTCTTGAACACGCAGGCGCGCATTGTCGCGCATGCGGATCGCCCTGAAGCCGACTACCACGCTTTTCTGATTGCCAACCGCATCGAGACTGTCCGCGAAGCTTTTGCGCCCGAACAGGTCGAGGGTGCCGTATTGGTGTTTGCGGCAACCGGTGACGCGGATCAGGATCGCCGTATCGTCGATGCCGCACGCGCCGCGAAGATACCGGCCAATGCCGTCGACCAGCCCGATTATTGCGATTTCTACACGCCCGCTCTCGTTAATCGTGCGCCTGTTGCCGTTGCGATCGGTACCGAAGGGGCAGGGCCGGTGCTGGCGCAGATGATCCGAGCCCAGATCGATCAGCTCCTATCGCCCTCGCTCGGCCGTCTCGCCGCTCTTGCGACCAGCTATCGCAAGGCCGTCGAACACCTCGTTCCCCGTGGCGTTTCCCGCCGCATCTTCTGGCGTCGTTTCTTTGCAGGCCCGGTCGCCGATGCTGTCGCTAACGGCAACCTGCCGCAGGCCCGCCGCGCCGCCAATGGTCTGCTGCGCTCGCTGGATCGCGTTGAAGGCCATGTTTGGCTGGTCGGCGCCGGTCCCGGTGCCGAAGATCTCCTGACCTTGCGCGCCCAGCGCGTGATGATGGAGGCCGATGTTATCGTCTATGACGCGCTCGTGCCGCAGGCGATCGTCGATATGGGCCGCCGCGATGCCGAGCGTCTTTCGGTCGGCAAGCGCAAGGGCTGCCATTCGAAGTCTCAGGAGGAGATCAACGATCTCTTGGTCGATCTCGGTCGCCAGGGAAAACGCGTTGTGCGCCTGAAGAGCGGCGATCCACTGGTCTATGGCCGGGCAGGGGAAGAGATGGCAGCGCTACGCGCGGCCGGCATCTGCTATGAGATCGTGCCCGGCATCACCTCTGCCTTTGCCGCTGCCGCCGATTTCGAGCTGCCGCTGACACTGCGCGGCGTTGCCTCTTCGCTGGTCTTTACGACCGGACATGATCTGACCGGCGACGTTTTGCCGGATTGGGCGAGCCTTGCCGTGTCGGGCGCCACGATCGCTGTCTATATGGGCCGCACCGTCGCGGCCTCTGTTGCCGAACGTCTTATGCAGGCCGGCATTCCCTCGGAAACCACAGTCGCTGTCATCGAAAATGCCAGCCGTCCGGATCGCCGCCTGTTGCACGGAATCCTGCGCGATCTTCCCGACCTGCAGCACCGTGACGAGTTGACGGGACCGGTCATGGTCATTATCGGCGATGCGGTCGCAGGCGCCAATTTCGAACTGTCCGAACCGCTGGTGCGTGAACGCATCCGGTTCGATGAACTTGCAAGGAGCTGACATGGTAGACAAGGTTCTGACCGCCAACCGCCTGACGGACGGCGTTGCCGTCTGGCTGAACGCCAATGGCGAATGGGTGACCTCGTTGCAGGAGGCGCTCGTCGCCCGCCATGCCGAAGCCGTCGCTGCCCTTGAGGAGATCGGCAAGAAATCTTATGCCGACAACAAGGTCGTTGACGTTGCTGTCGTCGAAGTTCAGGAAACCAACGGCCAACTCTGGCCGCTACGTCTGCGCGAGCGTATCCGCGCCCAAGGCCCGACCATGGAATATGCGCCTGGCTACAAGCCGGCCGATCCAGAATTCATTGCAGTCTGAGGAAGACGATGTACCGTTACGACGAATTTGACCACGCCTTTGTCGCCGAGCGCGTCGAGCAGTTTCGCGATCAGGTTCAGCGCCGCCTTTCCGGCGAACTGGCCGAGGACGCATTCAAGCCGCTGCGCCTGATGAATGGTGTTTATCTGCAGCTTCATGCCTATATGCTTCGCATCGCCATTCCCTATGGCACGCTGAGCTCGCGCCAGCTGCGTATGCTCGCCCATATCGCGCGCACCTATGACCGCGGTTATGGCCACTTCACCACGCGCCAGAACTTGCAGTTCAACTGGCCGAAGCTGTCGGATATGCCTGATGTGCTGGCCGAGCTCGCGACGGTCGAAATGCACGCCATGCAGACCTCGGGCAACTGCATCCGCAACGTGACGGCCGACCATTTTGCCGGTGCCGCCGCCGATGAAGTCGCCGATCCGCGTCCCTATGCCGAAATCCTGCGCCAGTGGTCTTCCGTTCATCCGGAATTCTCCTTCCTGCCGCGCAAGTTCAAGATCGCCGTCACCGGTGCCGAGCGCGACCGCGCTGCCATCCAGGTCCACGACATCGGTCTGCATCTGAAGAAGAACGACAAGGGCGAAATCGGCTTTGCCGTCTATGTCGGTGGCGGTCAGGGCCGCACGCCGATGGTTGCCAAGCTGATCCGCGACTTCCTGCCGGAAGAGGATCTCTTGTCCTACACGACCGCAGTCATGCGCGTTTATAACCTGCATGGCCGCCGCGACAACAAGTACAAGGCCCGCATCAAGATCCTCGTTCACGAGACCGGTGCCGAAGAACTCGCCCGTCAGGTCGAGGTGGAATTCGCTCAGCTGAAGGACAGCGAACTGAAGCTGCCGGAACAGGACGTTCAGGCCATCACAGCTTATTTCGCGCCGCCGGCTTTGCCGCAACGTGCCGAGGGCTGGGAAAACCTTGCCCGCTGGAAGAAGGCCGATCCGGCTTTTGCCCGCTGGGTTCAGCAGAATGTCCAGCCGCACAAGAACCCCGATTACGGCATGGTGACGATCTCGCTGAAGCCGATCGGTGGCATTCCGGGTGATGCGTCGGACTCGCAGATGGATGCGATCGCCGATGTTGCCGAAGAATATGCCTTCGACGAGATCCGCGTCAGCCACGAGCAGAACCTCATCCTGCCGCATGTCGCTCTCGCCGATCTCGAAGCCGTCTATCGCGGCCTCGTCGCGATCAATCTCGCTGAAGCCAATGCCGGCCTGATCACCGATATCATTGCCTGTCCGGGGCTCGACTATTGCGCGCTCGCCAACGCGCGCTCCATTCCGCTCGCCCAGGAAATCTCCCGCCGCTTCGGCGATGCGGCGCGTCAGGCTGAGATCGGCGAGCTGAAGATCAAGATCTCCGGCTGCATCAATGCCTGCGGCCACCACCATGTCGGCCATATCGGCCTTCTGGGCGTGGAAAAGAAGGGTGCCGAACTCTACCAGATCACGCTGGGCGGTTCCGGCGACGAGCACACCTCGATCGGCGAGATCATCGGCCGCGGCTTCGAGCCGGACAAGGTGACGGATGCGATCGAAACGATCGTCGATACCTATCTCCGCCTGCGTCTCGATCCCTCGGAAATCTTCCTCACCGCCTACCGCCGCGTCGGCCCGCAGCCTTTCAAGGAAGCGCTCTACGGCTCGGCAGCGGAAGCGGCATAAGGAGGGGATGATGACGAAGATCTGGAGAGAAACCGGTTTTATCGAGAACGATCCCTGGGTGATCGAGACCGACGAGGTGAAGGCGACGGGCGATCAGAAGCCGCTGCTGACGCTCGACGAGCTGATCGCCAAGGCTGACGAGAGCAATGATGTCGGCTTGGGCGTGGTCATCAGGCCGGCGGACGATGTCTTGAAGCTCGAGCCCTATCTCTATCGCGTGGAGATCGTGGCTGTCGCATTCCCGGCCTTCAACGATGGCCGAGCCTTTAGCCATGCTTCGCTGCTGCGCCAGCGCCTCGGTTACACCAACGAGCTGCGCGCCGTCGGCGACGTGCTGATCGACCAGGTGCCGCTGATGCTGCGCGTCGGCATCGATAGTTTCGCCGTTACCAACGAGACGGCGATCCGCCGCCTGTCGGAAAAGCGCCTGCCGTCCATTCCGCATCATTATCAGCCGGCGGTGCGTGACGCCGAAGCCGGCAAGGGCTATAGTTGGCGCCGTCAGGCAAAGCCGGCCGCCTGAGGCTGCCGGTTCTGCCGTCTTCTTGATGACGGAACGATAGCATGAGCAAATTCGAAGTGGCGGTGATCGGCGGCGGTCTCGCCGGCATGATCGCCGCAGTCGCCCTGGCGCGCGGCGGTCGCAACGTGGCGCTGGTCGCCCCTCCATCCCCCAAGGAAGATCGCCGCACCACGGCGTTGATGGACCAGTCGATTCGCTTTCTGGATCGCCTGACACTCTGGGAAAAGCTTCGCCCGGCAGCCGCACCACTCACCAGCATGCGCATCATCGACGGCACCAACCGTCTGCTGCGTGCGCCGACGACGACCTTCCGCTCCGCCGAAGTCGGGCTGGATGCCTTCGGCTATAATTTCCCGAACAAGGCATTGATGGATGTGCTCGAAGCTGCGGTGGCCGCTGAGGGCAATATCAGCCGTTTCAGCGACATGGCCGAGACGATCGGGATCGCTCCGGAATTTGTAACGATCACGCTCGCAGGCGGAGAAGAGATCAGTGCCGATTTTGCTATCGGTGCTGATGGCCGCAAATCGAAGCTGCGGGAGACGGCCGGCATCGATGTGCGCACTTGGTCTTACCCACAATCGGCCATGGTGCTGAATTTTGCCCACACGCTGCCGCACCAGAACATCTCCACAGAGTTCCACACGGAGCACGGCCCCTTCACCCAGGTACCGCTGCCGGGCAACCGCTCCAGCCTCGTCTGGGTACAGAATCCCTCGGATGCCGCCGCCCGCGTCGAGCTGTCGCTCGCCGAACTCGGCAATGTCGTGGAAGAGCGCATGCAATCCCTGCTCGGCAAAGTCACTGTCGAGGAGGGCGTGCAGATCTGGCCGCTGTCGGGCATGATGGCGCATCGCTTTGGCAAAGGCCGGATCGCACTGATCGGCGAGGCCGCACACGTCTTCCCGCCGATCGGCGCCCAGGGCCTGAATCTCAGCCTTCGCGATATCATGGCGCTGGCCGATCTTCTCTGCGCGCGCGCGGAATTGCCTGTCGCCACCGATGCCGGCACAAGCTTCGACCGCAAGCGCCGCGCCGATATCATGACGCGCACCGCAAGCGTCGATCTTCTGAATCGTTCGCTGCTCTCCGATTTCTTGCCGGTGCAGGTTCTGCGCGCCGCAGGCCTGCATGTCCTCTCAGCCATTCCGCCGCTGCGCAATATCGTCATGCGCGAAGGCATCGAACCGGGGCGCGGCCTCCGCGATATTCCGGATGCGATCAAGGAACAGCTGAAGCGGAAGAAAGCCTGATTTATCGCAATATACCGGCTGAGCCTGGCGCTCAGCCGATTTGCATCAAGATCGGAAAGGTCTGCTGGAACCAGATCGCGACATTGCTGACCCAGCCAAGCAGGAAGGCAAGCCCCGTCAGCACAAGGAAGATGCCCATGACCTTCTCCACCGTGCCAAGATGCCGGCGGAAGCGCGACAGGAAGCGCATGAAGGCCCCCGAAAAACCGGAAGCGATCCAGAAGGGCACGGCAAGGCCGAGCGAATAGACGGCAAGCAAACCCGCACCTGAGCCGACCGTCTCACGCGATGCGGCAACGCCGAGGATTGCCCCGAGCACGGGCCCGATGCAGGGCGTCCAGCCGAACGCGAAGGCAAGTCCCATGATATAGGCGCCTGTCAGCGTCGCCGGCTTACCATTGCCCTGGAAACGGGCTTCCCGCGCCAAGAGGCCGATTCGGAAAAGCCCGAGAAAATTCAGCCCCATGACGATAATGATCAGGCCGCCGATCTTGGAAAGCAGATCGAGGTGCTGGCGCAGCACCATGCCGATGGTCGAGGCGCCGGCGCCGAGCGCCACGAAGACGGTCGCAAAGCCGAGCGTGAAGAAAAGCGCCGAAAAGAGCACGCCGCGCCGCACATCCGGTGCCGCGGCAACCGTGCCGCCGCCGCGGAACTGCTCGACCGAAATGCCCGCCATATAGCAGAGATAAGGCGGAACGAGTGGAAGCACGCAAGGCGACAGGAAGGAAAGCGCTCCGGCAAGCAGCGCGCTCCAAAGGGAAATATCGGCAATCGACACGCATTCTCTCCGGCAGCAGTCTGAGCGATGTTCCTAGCGCCGCAAGGGGGTGATTGCCAATCACCTTTTTGCGCTGAGCGCAGCCGGCCGGATCTCCAAATTGCCGCAGGCCTTGACGCAGCTCCGTCCATCCCAACACGGGACAGGGCATGTGGATATTAACCGCGCGCAAACCATCTTTGGCTCTGTGAATGGATCGACTCGGGCATGACCGGTGGTATTGCCCGGCATTTGCAGGCACCCCACTGCGAATGCCGGGAGGTCCGGCCGGCGGACATACGAGGCCGACGCCGGATCTCTCGCTACTTTATCCGGCCTGTTGGCTACGGCGGCCGAGAGCAAGCTTGTGATGTCGTTTAGTTGCGATGACTGCTTGGTGCTGGTATGCGCTACAGCATCCGGCCCGAAAATCGGAATCGATTTTCGGAAAGCCTGATGCGTAGATTCAAAGTGTTAGAGCGTCCTTTGTGCGTCCGAATAGACGCACGGCGCTCTAGCGTGAGAGATTGACGCCGGAACATCCACCGAGGAGAAATATTGATGAGCAGATTTCGGGCATTGGTAGCAGCCGGAGCGCTGATCGGCATCTCGCTGCTCACCGCGTGCGCAACTCCCCCGAATTCATACGGCTCCGCTTCAGGCTACGTGCCGGGAGATTCGATGAATCGCGCCTGTGCAGATGGCTTCAGGCCCAGGGATGGTCGCTCCTGCAGCTACTGACGGTGAGCATCGCGAATTCGCGTTGAGAAACTCGCTACCGGCACCAGTGCCGGAAGCTTAAAGGTCTCCTCAATGTGGCAGTGCACGGATTGGTAGGCCGCGAGGAGAGGCCAGGGAACGGGTCGATCCCATCAATGCACCAGCGGCTCATCCTCATCGAGAAAGCTTCGCACGCCATCTCGTTCTGCGGTGGCCAAGAACTCTTCCCAAGCTTCCAGATCCGTCGCGAATGCATCTTCCCAGGTCGTCACGACCTCGGTTTGCGAAATGACCTCGAGAGTCCAATCGCCATTGGTGCCCGCCGGCCGATGTATATCGATGAGCACGGTTACGCCGTCATCTTCGAACTCGCCGGAGAAATCGGAATGCTCGAGCTTTGGTTCTTTGGGTGTTTTCGCCATTTTAACCTCCAGCACCAGGAGGTGCATCATTCTCATAAAACTCGCGATACTGAATAGTCTCGCGTTCTTTGACGTCGATCGACGCACCGGCAGGCTGCGTCAGGCGCACACCTGGGCCGCCTGAACCGGAATAGTTCCCATCAAGAAAGGTGACGCCGGCGGCTTGCAATACCGCAACGACTGAAGCGACGTTATTGCGCATGCCCTCGACAGCGCCCTCGCTGGCTTCCATGCGTCGCAGGGTCGGTGCTGATACATTTGACCTGCTGGCCAGCTCAACCTGACCAATCCCCAGTAAAACACGGGCGGCCGCCAACTGTCGGCCGGTTAAATGATCAAAATTGCCCATTGTGAAAATATCGCCCGATACGCTCTGTCGATGGGATTTATTATCATTGTGAGCGAAATTAATCAATGAAAACGCCTCGCAGTGAGGAGATGGGATCATTGGGCTTGTGCCCCTGGCAGCCCCTACAACGCGGCCGGTACATGCGCAGTACGGTTCCGATTTGCCACTGATCGACCTGGCTACCGCTTTTCCCGGGCGTCACCTGGCAAAGCATCAATTAGCTGATGCACCTTTCCGGTGGCGAAGACGATGTCTTCGCCACCGGAAAGG
>UCCS01000046.1 GCA_900470965.1 Hyphomicrobiales bacterium | reverse complement strand
GGTGAAGATGAGCTGCCGGCGCGTCGGCAACAAGCGCGTGATCAGCGAACTGACGATCGGGCTTTCGCAGGATGCCGTTTCGGCTCAAGCGAAGGAGAAGGGCCTCGGTGGCCTCATCCAGGGGGCAGGGCAGACTTCCTTCGGCTGTGACGAAGGCATTGTGGATGCAGCCGGCTTCTGACGGAAACATGCCGAAATCCCGACGAAACGGGGTTTCGGCGTTGCCCGACGGCGTGGTTTCGCCTACATAGCGGCCACGATTTCAAGTTTCCGCCCGGAGCATCCCAGCATGGCACGCCAGTTCATCTATCATATGTCCGGCCTCAACAAGGCCTATGGCAACAAGAAGATCCTCGAGAATATCCATCTTTCCTTCTATCCCGATGCCAAGATTGGTATCCTGGGTCCGAACGGCGCCGGTAAGTCCACCGTGCTGCGCATCATCGCCGGTCAGGACAAGGAATATACTGGTGAAGCCTGGCTCGCCGAAGGCGCGACGGTCGGATACCTGGAACAGGAACCGAAACTCGATCCGAACAAGACAGTGTTTGAGAATGTCATGGAAGGCGTTGCCTCCAAGACGGCTGTGCTCGAGCGCTACAACGAATTGATGATGAACTATTCCGACGAGACGGCGGACGAGGGTGCAAAGCTCCAGGACATCATCGACAGCCAGAACCTCTGGGATCTGGAAAGCCAGGTCGAGATGGCAATGGAAGCCCTGCGCTGCCCACCGCGCGACGCCGAAGTCACCAGCCTTTCGGGTGGTGAGCGTCGCCGTATCGCACTTTGCCGCCTGCTGCTGTCGCAGCCGGATCTGCTTCTGCTCGACGAACCGACCAACCATCTGGACGCCGAAACCATCGCCTGGCTCGAAAAGCATCTGCGCGATTATCCGGGCGCCGTGATGATGATCACCCACGATCGCTACTTCCTGGACAACGTCACCGGCTGGATCCTGGAACTCGATCGCGGCCGTGGCATCCCCTACGAAGGCAACTACTCGGCTTACCTGCTCGCCAAGGCCAAGCGCATGCTGCAGGAAAACCGCGAAGAGGCAGGCCGCCAGAAGGCGATCAGCCGCGAACAGGAATGGATCGCGTCCAGCCCGAAGGCCCGCCAGGCCAAGTCCAAGGCGCGTATCAAGTCTTACGAGCAACTGGTGGAGGCCGCCGAGAAGCAGCGTCCCGGCGACGCGCAGATCATCATCCCGGTCAGCGAGCGTCTCGGCCAGGTTGTCATCGAAATGGAAGGCATCACCAAGGGCTTTGAAGGCCGCACGCTGATCAACGACCTGTCGATCAAGCTGCCGCCAGGCGGCATCGTCGGCATCATCGGCCCGAACGGCGCTGGCAAGACGACGCTGTTCAAGATGATCACCGGCCAGGAAAAGCCGGATGCTGGATCGGTCCGCATCGGCGAGACTGTGCATCTCGGTTATGTCGACCAGAGCCGTGACGCGCTCGACGGCAACAAGACCGTCTGGGAAGAAATCTCGGGCGGCGCGGAAATCATCAAGCTCGGCAAGTTCGACATGAACTCGCGCGCCTATTGCGGCGCCTTCAACTTCAAGGGCGGCGACCAGCAGCAGAAGGTCGGCAATCTCTCGGGTGGTCAGCGCAACCGCGTTCACCTTGCCAAGATGCTGAAGGCCGGCGGCAACGTTCTGCTGCTCGACGAACCGACCAACGACCTCGATACGGAAACGCTGGGTGCTCTGGAAAGCGCGCTGGAAGCATTTGCCGGCTGCGCCATCATCATCAGCCACGATCGCATGTTCCTCGACCGTCTGGCCACGCACATCCTCGCTTTCGAAGGCGAGGGCCATGTCGAATGGTTCGAAGGCAACTTCGAGGACTATGAGCAGGACAAGGTCCGCCGCCTCGGCCCCGACGCCTTGAACCCGGGCAGCCAGGCCCACAAGCGCCTGACGCGCTGATCGGCTCTTTGCGCTTTTCGAAAGCCCCGGCTGGTCCGGGGCTTTTTTGATGTCTGCTGTCGTTATCACCACAGGCAAGTTCGCAAATCGGTAAAATGCCGCTTGCCTCGGCTATCCAAATCACATAAAGATATCTTTATATCTTGATTGGGTAGAATATGAGCGAACCCCTAAGGCTTGGACTGGATGCGCTGGTGGACGTCTTGAAGGCGTCCGGCGAACCGACGCGCCTGCGGCTGCTGGCGCTGCTGGCGGCGGGCGATCTCACCGTGACAGATCTTACGGAAATTCTCGGCCAATCCCAGCCCCGTATCTCCCGGCACCTGAAGCTGCTTGGCGAAGCGGAATTGATAGACCGCTATCAGGAAGGCGCCTGGGCCTATTTCCGGCTGGCGCAGGAGGGCAAGGCCGCTGCCCTGGTACGGGCCTTGCTGAAGCATGTCTCCGAAAACGATCCTGTCGTCCAGCGTGACGGCGAGCGTCTGGCGTCCGTCAAGCGCCAGCGTGCCGAGCGGGCGCAGGCCTATTTCAGCCGCAACGCCGCCGAATGGGACGAGCTTCGCCGTCTGCATGCTGCTGACGAGGAGGTGGATGCGGCCGTCATCAAGCTGCTCGGGGCCAATCCGATCGATTCCCTGCTCGACCTCGGCACCGGCACCGGCCGCATGCTGGAGCTTCTCGCCGGCCGTTATCGCCGGGCGATCGGCGTCGATGCCAGCCGCGACATGCTGAGCGTGGCGCGCGCCAATCTCGACAAGTCCCGCATCACCACGGCTTCGGTACGCCACGCCGATATCCTGAACCTGCCTTTCGAGGGGCAGGATTTCGATCTGGTCACCATCCATCAGGTGCTGCACTTCTTCGATCAGCCTGACATCGCGATCACGGAAGCCGCGCGCATGCTGCGGCCGGGCGGACGTCTCGTCATTATCGATCTGGCGCCGCACAATCTCGAATATCTTCGCGACGAACATGCCCATGTGCGTCTCGGCTTTTCGCATCAGGCCATGTCGGACTGGGTGCGCAAGGCTGGGCTCGATATAGAGCAGGTCGTCGACCTTCATCCGGGTCAGCAGGGCGAGCAGGGCCTCACGGTCACGGTCTGGCTCGCACGCGACCCGAGGCGCCTGATGGCCTCGCTGGAGACCGAAGGCGCCGTACCTACATTTGCCGGGAGAGAATAAATGACCCAGAAAAATGACGCCCGCCGCCGCGATATCAGGATCTCCTTCGAGTTTTTCCCGCCGAAGTCCGAGGAGATGGAGGGTCAGCTCTGGAACACCGTCCGCGACCTGCAGGACTGGAACCCGGAATTCGTCTCGGTGACCTATGGCGCTGGCGGCACCACCAAGGCGCCGACGCTCTCCACGGTCACGCGCTTCCTGACCGATACGCCGCTTGCGACCGCGTCACACCTGACCTGCGTCAGCGCCACGAAGGAAGAGACGCATCAGGTGGTCGACAGCTTCCGCAAGGCTGGCGTCACGCATTTCGTGGCGCTGCGCGGTGATGCGCCTGGCGGCGTTGGTGCGCCTTACCAGCCGCATCCGGGCGGCTATGCCAATGCAGCCGAACTGGTGGCAGGCCTCAAGCAGATCGGCAATTTCGAAATCTCCGTCTCGGCCTATCCGGAAAAGCATCCGGAAAGCCGCGACCAGGCGGCCGATATCGAGATGTTGAAGCGCAAGGCCGACAATGGCGCCGACCGCGCTCTGACACAGTTCTTCTTCGACAATGACAACTTCGAGCGTTACCTCGAAAAGGTGCGTGCGGCCGGCGTCAAGATCCCTGTCGTGCCGGGCATCATGCCGATCCAGAACCTGACGCAGCTGAAGCGCTTTGCCGGCGCCTGCGGGACGGTCATCCCTGATTTCCTCGATCAACGTTTTGCCGGATATGACGACAAGCCGGAGGAGCGCGCCAAGGTTGCCGCCGATGTCGCAGCCGAGCAGATCGAGGATCTCGTCCGTCGCGGCCTCCACGAGTTCCATCTCTATACGATGAACCGTGCGCCGCTTGTTTCTGCCGTTCTCGCCAACCTCGGCCATTCGCGACAGACGGCGAGAAGCGCCGGCGCTGCCGCCTGATCAGACAGATACTGTTATCAGCATATAGGAAAAGCGCATGCCGGGCGGGGCATGCGCTTTTCAATATCTGGGGCTGATTGTTTCAGGAGTTCGGTATTCAGTCTTTACGTTTCGTATCGGCTCAAATGAAGAGCATGGATACGACGAATGCGAACGCTGCACTGACCAACAGGACATTCAAGGATTGCGTAAGTCCCATGTCTGCCTCCTCGCGTTAACCAGCTAATAATATGTCGGAAATGTGTTAGTTGGGAAGCGCTTCTTGTGCTGCACTGCCGAAGAGGGCAGTGGATAAGTCTAGCAACCATCCTGCAAGCTACTGAAATATAATTAGAAAATTACGCTCTCAAAATTTAACGCTTCGTTACAAACCGATAGCAGTGATTCACGCTTTTGGCGAAAGAATGGCGCACTGCAGCATAATCATTTCAGGTTACGGCGCCAGAGCGGTGGTAGATGCGACCATCCAGTATGACAAGTCCCGCGCCGATCAGCGCCATGCCGGCAATCTCGGTCATTTCCAGTCGCTCACCCAGGAACAGGAAGCCGAGCAGGATCGCGCTCGGCGGCACGAGCAGCGTCACCAGAGAGGCGTTGGTCGCGCCTGCAGCGGCCAGAATACGGAAGTAGAGAATATAACCGAAGGCGGTGGATAGCAGGGCGATTGCCAGAATGGCGGCGATGGCGTTGGCCGAGGGGATGGAGAGTGCCCAGGGACGGTCCATAACGAGCGACAGCGGCAGGGCTACCAGCGAGGATGCCGTCATCTGGCCGGCAGCGATGACGGGCGGCGCCACGCCCTTGAAGCGCTTGCTGTAAGTGGCGGCAAAGCCGTAGGAGACCGCTGCGACTACGGGTAGGAGAAGTGCCCAGAGGGGCAGGTCGCTGCCATCAGTGATACTCGGGCCTATGAGGACGACTGTGCCGAGAAGGCCGGTAAGGCAGCCGATGATCTTGGCCGAGGAGAGCTTCTCATCTGATGTCAGGTAATTGGCGATCAGCACCGTCCAGATCGGCGTCGTGGCATTGAGAATGGAGGCAAGGCCGGCGCCGATGCGCGTCTGGCCGAAGAAGATCAGCGCGTGGGGCAGTGCGTTGTTGAGGATGCCGAGAATGAGGAATTCGCGCCACCGGCTCTTCAGCAGTGGATAGATGCCGAAGCGCCCGCCGATGTAGATATGCAGCGCGACGGCTGCGATGGAGAGGCGCAGGAAGACGAGGGTGAGTGGCGGCACCTCCACAACAGCGATGCGCGCGAAGAAGAAGGAGCCGCCCCAGATCAGACCGAGCAGGGCAAGAAGCCCCCAGGTCAAAGCACTCATTTTCTGTTCCATGCCGATCCCTCCCATTTGCTGGGAGGTTTAACCGATCGGCGGATAGCCGCCACCCGGTTCATGCAGCCGGGTGGCGAAAGAGAAAATGTGAAGTCTCAGAGCGCGTTCAGCAGGGCCGGTGTCGCCCAGCCGTCGGCCGGTATGCCGAGGCGGAGCTGTTCCTTCTGGATTGCCACACGAGTGCCGGAACCGAGGATGCCGTCGATCTCGCCGACGTCATGGCCGAGCGAATCGAGCTTCGTCTGCAGCTGCTTCATCTGGTCGTTGGAAAGGCCCTGCTCGGGCGTGCCCTTCTGATAGGTCGGGGCGCCGGAGAGGCGGGTCGCGAAATAGGCGGCAGAGGTCGTGTAGATGAACGACTTGTTCCATTCCAGATAGATCTTGAAATTGGGATAGGCGATGAAGGCCGGTCCAAGGCGACCCTGCGGCAGGACGAGATCGCCTTCGAGATTGGCGAAAGCGGTGTTGCCGTCGCGCGGCTTGACGCCGAGGTTGAACCATTCGCCAGCCGTCATCGTGCCGCCGAGGCCCGACTTTTCCCAGGGAAGGTTATCTGGCACGGTGACTTCCTGCAGCCAGGGCTGGCCGCGCTCGAAGCCGAGATGCTGGATAAACTTGGCGGCCGTCAGGATCGCGTCCGGGCCGCTCTGCTTGAGGCGAACATGGCCGTCGCCGTCGCCATCCATGCCATAGGCGATGATATCGCGCGGCAGCATCTGAACCTGGCCGATTTCACCGGCCCAGGCGCCGGTGTTGGTCTGCGGGTCGAGGTCGCCATGCTGCACCATTTCGATGAGGGCGATCAACTGCGGGCGGAAGAGTTCCGGGCGCCGGCAGTCATGGGAAAGCGTCACCAGCGCGTTACGCGTGTTGAAATCGCCCTGTACGGCGCCGAAATCCGTTTCCATTGCCCAGAAGGCGGTGATGATCCCGGCGGGAACGCCGAATTCCTGCTCGGCGCGGGCAAAAACATCGGCATATTGCTTCATCTTCTGGCGGCCGATATCGAGGCGAGCCTGGCTGACGGTGCGCTGCGAGAATTCCAGAAAGGTCTGGCGGAAGACGCCCTGGGCGCGGTCGCGGCTCAGGACTTTGGGATCGATCTCAGCACCGGCCAACGCCTGGTCTGCTGCTTCGGCGCTCGCACCCGCTGCAATCGCCTCTTTCTTGACGCCCTGGAGGAAGGTGGAGAGATCACCGCCGCAGGGTGCTGCCGGGGCCGAAGCTGCCGCATCCGGAGCCTGCTGGGCGGCAGCGCCTGTTGCTAGGACGCAGGCAAACAGAAGGGCAAGTGCAGAGCAGCTTTTGAGCGAGCGGTGCATGAAACGATCCTCGTAAAATGACATAGAATGCCGCCGATTTCACAGATGAATGTGACGGAAGCAAGAAAGATTAGGGCACGTTACTAAGAATTTCTATCCTTGGAAACGTCAGCCACCCAGTTGTTCCAGTTTTTCGCGGAGCCGGCGAAGACATTGATATCCGTTGGCCCCTGAATGCCGGGAATGACGCCTGTCGACGTATACTGCCAGAAGGCCCAGCGTCGGTCGGCATAGGTCACGTCAGGATGTTTGGCGGTCGAGCGGACCCAGAAATGATAATCCTGGAAATAGCCGGCGAGATTTTCGCGGTGGAAATCGACGGAGGTGTAGATGATCGGCCGCTTGCCGTAATAGGCTTCCAGGCGATCCATGAAGCGCTGCATTTCAGAACGTACCGTGGCCGGGTCGGGGCGGAAGCGACAGGTCTTCGATTCTGCATTCCACTCGACATCCAGCACCGGCGGCAGACGCATGGATTCCCTGGGAACGTTGCGGATGAACCAGTCGGCCTGGTCGTCGGCGGAGGAGCAGAAATAATAGAAGTGATAGGGCGCATGCGGAATGCCTGACGCAGCTGCCTCGCGCCAGTATTCGTCAAAGCGCGGATCGATCCTGTCCTTGCCTTCGGTCGCCTTGATGAAGGCGAAGGCGACGCCGGATTTGCGCACCGTCTGCCAGTCGATATCACCCTGCCATTTGGAAATGTCGATGCCGTGGACAGCGTTTTGCTGCGGGCGCTTGGGCCCGAAATCCTGGGGATCGGTATCCTTGAAGCGGGCCTTCGGCTTTATGGAAGCGGTTTCGAGATAATCGTAACCCGTGGAGCTGCAACCGGCGAGCAGCAGGGCAAGCGGCAGGACGCAAAACAGAAGCCGACGCATAAATGTTCCGTCGTGATGATGGATCTGCCCCACAGCCTGACCTTCGAAAACACGCGCCCTGCAGAGGGTATAACCCTCTTTTCTAATATCAACGTAAAAAAATGGTTATTTACAAGCGAATTATGAGCGCCTGCTGATAATCGCCGCCCGCCAGGCGTAACCGCCGCCGATCGTCTCGAACGACAGCCGCGCGTTGTTTTCAGCGGATTGCGCTTCCAGAACCTCGCGCAGATTGGCACGCGGCGTGACATGGAATTTGGCGAGCCAGGCCTGCAGCAGGCTGCAGAACCAGCCGGGCAGACCCTCCTGCTGGCCGAAATCGACGATGTGGAGCCGGCCGCCGGGATTGAGCGCGGCAATCGACGCATCCACCGCGCGTTCCCAATCCGGGATCATCGACAGTGCATAGGAAATCAGAATGCGGTCGAAACCGGTGGTGCCGAATTCGCGCGGCGTATAGGCCGTGGCATCCGCCACCCGGAAATCCGGGACCGTCGCCTTGGTGGCGAAAGTCTTGCGGGCGGAAATCAGCATTTCCTGGGAAATGTCGAGACCGTAGAGCTTGGCCGTCGGGAAATGCTTGTGGGCAAGCGCCATGTTGCGGCCGGTGCCGCAGCCGACTTCTAGGAGCGTGCCGCCCTCGGGAACGTCGAGATTGCGGATCGTGCTGTCACGGCCGAGAAGATAATATTTGCGGGTGAGATCATAGAAATGGCGCTGGTAGCGGTACATGCCGTCCATCAGGTCGGCATGTTCCTCGCTCTTGACGGTCATCTCGTCGACTTTGCTCACGCCTTCTTCCCGTAGATGTGGAAGCCGCCGTAGATTGCCGAGCGGTCCTGGGTGGTCATCTCACGCGACTGCTCTTCGAAATAATGCCACTGGTCGCGGATTTCAGGGGCAAGGCGGCCTTCGATGATGCTCTTTTCGGCGGCCGTGCGGAAGATCACGCGGGCTCCATCGCGGGCGGTGCGGGTGATTTCGCGCCAGACATCATTGAGCTGCTGGTCCGTCATCCAGTCCTGCGCGTCGAGCAGGATGTAGCGGTCGCGCGATGCGGCGGGCTCGCCGGCCAGAAGCTCGGTGAAGCTTGCGTGGTGGACGTTAACGCGGTCGACATTGGCGCGGATCACCTCATAGTGCTCCGGCTTCAGATAGGTCGGCAGCGGGCCTTCCTCGCCATCGGCGTAGCGGCGCGCAAAGGCCTGCCAGGCGAAATAGTTGTCGCGCATCGGGAAATGGCAGGCGAGCTTTTCCAGACGGTGTTTCAGAACCGGTGCGATGGAATTGTCGGCGGCAAGGCTTGCCAGCTCGTCATATTGCTGCGGCGGAATGCCAAGACCGAAAAGCGAGCTCTTGCGGTTGGTGATCCAGCGAACGACGGGCTTTTCAAAGAGAGGAGCGATCTGATCGTCGAAGAACTGGCGCTGCTCGCGAATCGTGCGGGCCTTGGTCATTTCCTGCAGCTTCACGCCATGCAGGCGGGCAAGAAGATGAGCGGCACCGATGAAGCGGCCGAGCAGGCCGGTTTCATAAATGTTGCGGTCAAAAACCGTGACGCGCCGGCGGCCGAACTTGCGGGTGTTCCAGTAGGCGCGGGTCGTATCATCGAGATTGGACGACAGATAGCGGTCGAAAACCCGGCTGTTCGACTTCTCGTTCGGCATCGCCAGGAAGCGCACGAGATCGGAATGGTCTGGCAGGTTCTTGAAGGCGGCAAGCTTCAGCCTGTTCAGCGCAATGTGGTGCGGATTGAGGTCGACGACGTCGATCGAAGCCGGCGCCTTGGAAAGGTAGGCCAGCATGTTGCAACCGCCCGAACCGATCGTGACGATACGGTGATTGGGCTTCAACTCCATCGCCTGCATATCGAGATCCGGGTCTTCCCAGATCTGCGGGTATACGAGGCCGGAGAAGAGAAGGCCGAAGAGACGCTCGGAGAAGCCGTCCTTGGAAAAAGCCTTGTGGCGGAGAAGCGCTGCCTTGAGTTTCCGGTTCTTGCGGAAGCCGGTATCCGGTGCAAATTCCGACATGAGTCTGTCACCTTTTTAGCGTTCAGGGCGTGTAACGCGCCTCTGCTACAGTTTGATGACGAGCCCTGTGGGCCAAGGCTTCGAGGAGACCCGGCCAAGACTTCCGCGAAATTTGAAGTCGATTGAAACACTTCTTTTCGCTTCTCTCTTTCCGTGAGCCAAGTTTCCTGCTTCTCTCCGTTCCGTGGAGGATTGCATGCGAGTTGTTCCGCGTATCTTCAAGGGCTTGACCCTGCTCGTCATTCTCGTTGCCATAGGCGCAGTCGCGTGGCTCTCCATAAGCCCGCCGGAGCTCCTGAAGGTGGGCAATGGCTACGCAGCCAAGATCGTCTGCTCCAATGTCTTTATTGCCGGTCGTGATCCCGACGCCGTGCTCCAGGACGATGTCCAAGCGCCTGGAAACCCGTTGCTCAGGCTGATGCGCGTCGAGATCGATCGTGACAGCGGGCGGGTGACCTCGCGTTTCATGGGCCTGTTTGCGCCGAGCTACGCGCTTTATCGCGGAGCCCTCGGCTGCACGAGCGTGCCTGATGGCGATTTCGATGCCGCCGCCAGAGCCGTGCCGCTGGTGTCGGCGCCGCGAGTGGGGGAAAATGACGCGGTCTGGCCGGACGGTGAGGGCGTCGATCCGGCGACCGGCAATGCCAGGGTCGCGGCGCTTCTCGCCGATCCCAAGCTTGCCGGGCCTTCCATGCGGGCGATGGTCGTCGTGCAGGATGGCCGCATCATTGCCGAGAGTTACGGGCCGGGCTTCAGCGCCGATATGCCGCTGGTCGGCTGGTCTATGACGAAAACCGTGAACGCGGCGTTGATCGGCCGGCTGATGCTGTCAGGCAAGATCTCCTTCGATGACACGCATCTCCTGCCGCAATGGGCGAATGATTCGCGCGCTGACATCAGGCTCTCCGACTTGCTCGGCATGGAAAGCGGGCTCGCCTTCAACGAGGATTATGGCGCCGTTGCCGATGTGACGCGCATGCTCTACCTCGACCCCGATATGGTTTCCCTGCCGGCCGGTGCGCCTCTGGCGGCTGCTCCGGGCAAGGTTTTCCGTTATTCAAGCGGTACGGCAGTGCTTCTGTCACGTATCTGGATGAACAAGGTCGGCGATCCGCGGGCGGCGTTCGATTATCCCCGCGATGAGCTGTTTTCTCCACTCGGCATGACGAGCGCTGTCTTCGAGGCCGATGAGCGCGGTACGTTTACCGGCAGCTCCTATCTCTATGCCACGGGACATGACTGGGCGCGCTTCGGCCAGTTCCTGCTTCAGGATGGCGTGTGGAACGGCCAGAGGCTTTTGCCGGAAGGCTTTGTTGCAATGATGCGCACGCCGACGGCAAGCTCGGGCGGTAAATATACGCAAGGCCAGGCTTGGCTTGCGGGGCCGGGTGGCGGCACGAGCGCGGAATTCGGCCTGCCGCAGGATACGTTCTGGATGCAGGGCCATGACGGCCAGACGGTGGCAATCATTCCTTCGGCCAATCTCGTCTTCGTCCGCATGGGGCTGACGCCGAGCTGGCTGGGCTACAGGCCGCAGATCGTGCTGAAGGAAATTCTCAATACGCTTCAGTCAGCGAAAGCCGGCTGAGGCCCGTCACTGATGGTGTTTTGTATCAGTAATTGGACTATCAGTAATTGCCTTGGGCGATGTCGGTCATGCCCTTGCGCTTGGCGTCATAATAGTAACCACGGGCATAGAGACGAACGGCGTCGTCTTCCTTCTTGTCGGCTACCTGCCAAGCGCCCTGCAGGTACTTGCCTGCATATTTGATATTGGTTTCGGCATCGAAGAGGCCGGCGGGATTGCCGCCGTAACCCATCGACTTTGCGGTGTTATACTTGATCTGCATGAGACCGAAGTAGCCGCGCTTGTTGTAGGCCTTGGAATTGTAGCGGCTCTCGCGATGAACGACGCGGTGGAGCAGCGATTCGGGAATTTCGTAAAGCTTCGAATATTTGCTGATGAGTTTGCTGACGAAGCTCTTTTCGACGGTCGGAGCATCGTCGCTGTCGTCATCGCTGAACATCGGCGGAGCGGCCGGCGGATCGATCGGACCGGACTCGTCGAAGCCGTAGTCCATGGTGAAGCGCGGTGTGGTATCGACGGCGGCAAGCGCTGCGAGCGCGCCGTTCTGCGGTGTCGTGGCGGCAAAGGCAAGCTGTGTAGAGGGGTTTGCGGGCGAGCCCGGACGCGGCGTCGGAACGACGGACTGGATCGCCGTCATTTCGGGTGTGAGCGGAATGGGAGCATAGCCGTTGACGGCAACCTGCTGGACGCCGCCCTGCATGGCGAAATCACCGGCCTGCTGCTGCACGGGGGAGACGACACTCGGCATGGCGGCTGCAGTGAGAACAGGTGGGGCAGTTGCTGCTTGGGGATTGAGAGTGGCGACGGCCGGGCCATTTGCGCCTTCAGCGGTCGGGATAGCAGCCAGCGTTGCATCTTCACCCGGCTTCGGCATGGGAATCACGGTTTGTGCGGCGGTCAGTTCCGCCTGAGAGGTATATTCGACGCTCGCGCATCCGGAAATGACACCGCAGAGCATGGTAGAGACCACAAGACTGCGTTTCAGGCCGGAAAATCCGATCGCTACCATTCTCTCACTTTCGTGAATCCCGCCGCCCCGGCAGCGTCTTAAAAGTTACTAAATACCTTAAGCCCAAGGAAAGCCATTAACCTATTCGTGGCTTTCCAGCAACCACGGAATATTACTAGGCTGCAATACGGCGATACCCGGCGGTTACAGCGCCGGCAGCGATGAGGAGAGTGCCACCGGTGCGGTTGACCGCGCGCTGCACGTTGGCCTTGCGAATCAGGCCCCGGGCGGCATGCGCGGCCATGGCGTAGCAGGAGGCATTGATGGTGGCGAGAACGAGGAAGGTCGCTTCCATGATCAGCATCTGATCGAAGAAGGGAAGGGCGGGATTGAGGAACTGCGGCACGAAGGCGACGAAGAAGACAATGCTCTTCGGGTTCAGCGCCGTCACCACATAGGCGTGCAGGAAGATCCGCAGCGACTTTTCTTCCGGCAGGTTATCGTTGTCGGCGATGTGTTCGCCGACGATAGGAGCCCGCCAGAGCTTGATTCCCAGCCAGATCAGGTAGGCGCCGCCGATCCACTTCAGCACGGTGAACAGCGTCGCGGATGCGGCGAGCAGTGCGCCCAGTCCGAAAAGCGACGCCGTCATGGCCGTGAAATCGCCGAGCGCCACGCCCGAAACGGTCGCCAGCGCCGTTTTCCGGCCATGACCCAGCGCATAGGAAACGACCAGAAGAATGGTCGGTCCCGGTATGGCGAGCATGATGGCGGATGCGGCTGCAAAAGCGAGCCAAGCTTCAAGCGACATGGAATCTCCTCCTATTCCTAGAGAACAAGCAAAGACACCATATTAGCCATCCGTCAATCATGCCGCTCTGTATTTTTGCCCGATCTGGCTCATTACTTCACCAAACCATGCGGTTGCAAGATCAAATGGCTTGCCACCCTTGATGCGCGGAAATTCTATTGTGCGCAACTTGCCGTTCTGCGCTTCATCATGGCCGGTTACGCCCGAGATCTTGTTGAGAGCGCTTTCGACCGCGAGGTCGACCATGCTCTGGATCAGGCGCAGATCTTCGCCGTTTGCCGATGCGGAGCGGGCGAAATAACCGGATTTCTGGACGAGCGAGCGCTCGGCGTCGAGCAGACTTGCGAACTGCTTCTGGAACCAGGCGCCGACATTGATCGTGTCGATCTTCACATGTCCGAAGGCATCGCGCTTGACCGTCTCGCCGGCGGCCTCGCGTTCGGCGACGATGGCATCGAGGCAGGCGCCTTCCGATACGAAGACCGTGGCATGGCCGGTGCGGTCCATAATCTCCTTCAGGCGCGCGGCCTCGGCATCGAGATCGAAGGCCATTTCCGGCAGGTAGACGGCGTCGATACTCTTCATATGCGCGTTCATCATCAGGCCGTCGACATATTCATTGCCTTTGGTGCGCTGGAGATAGGCGCGGGCGGTAGCGGCCGTCAGCCAGCCGCAGTGGCGGCCCATGACCTCGTGAATGACGAGCGTGCGCGGGGCGGCGGTCTGTTCGTTGCTGACATTGTCGAAGAAGTGGGCGCCGACTTCGGCGGCCGTCCAGGCGCCGAGCGACTGGCGGATCGGCACGACGTCGTTGTCGACGGTTTTCGGCAGACCGACGACCGTGAGGTCATAACCGTTTGCCGCAAGATAGGCGGCCAGATCCGCGGCTGTCGTATTCGTGTCGTCGCCACCGATCGTGTGCAGGATGGTGACGCCGTCATTGGCAAGGCGCTCCGCGGCGACCCGCAACGGATTTTCGCCTTCCTTGACGAGGCCACGCTTCACGCAGTCGGCGGCATTGGTGAGCTTCACGCGGCTGTTGCCGATCGGCGAACCGCCATAACGATGCAGGAGCGGCGCCTTCTCGCGCATTTCCTTGTTGATCGCGACGCTGTCGCCAAGCAGCACGCCCTGATAACCGGACTTGTAGGCGATGAGCTCGATATCGGGTGCAACGTCGCTATATCGTTCGATGAGGCCGCCGACGGCGGATGAGAGGCAGGGCGCGAGGCCTCCGGCGGTCAGCATTGCGACTTTCTGTTTGGCCATAATCCCTCCTTTGGCGCCCGATGCGCGACTACGTGCAGCCTAAAGCGTGTCACGATTTTTCAGATCCGTCTGCCACGCGTTAAGTCTTTGTTTTCCGCATGTCGCGACCGCAAAACCGCTGCACAGTTTTGCGCGACATGCTTCAGGTAACGCATGGATGCGGCAGGGAAAGTGGCCTGTAAAGTAAAGAATTTACGAAAAACGCGCCTTTCTGCAGAGCGGATGCCGGAAGCGGCGATATAATCGGTTCAATGCCAGTCCACCTATCCATAAGTGTTGTGGAAATCGCCGGCCGCTGTGTGGATAATACAGGAAATGGCGGACACAGCGGATGGTCGCGGCATCAGCGACCATTACCGAATTGTGAAAACTGTTTTCAAACCTACGACCAATAGCCGCCTTGCAATGGCAACGATTATTTGGTCAAGGTGTTTCTTCTAGAACTTGCTGCATTGCGAGAAGATGACGATGTCTTTCTGGGAAAAACTGGTGAATGCCATTGGCAATGCGGCGGGCAATGCGCTCTCCGCGGTGGTCGAGGCTATTCGCACGGTTTTCGAAGGTGATCCGGAGACGCGCCGCAAGGTTGCTTTCTCCGTAGCTGTCATTGCGCTTTCGGCCAAGATGGCAAAGGCTGACGGTATCGTCAGCGAAAAGGAAGTGCAGGCTTTCCGCGATATCTTCGAGTTTCCTCCGAGCGAGGCGAAGAATGTCGCGCGCCTCTATAATCTCGCCCGCCAGGACGTTGCCGGTTACGAGGCCTATGCAGCGAAGCTGTCCACACTCTGCTCGACCTGCGCCGCCAATTGCCCGGTTCTGGAGGACGTTCTTGATGGTCTGTTCCATATTGCCAAGGCGGATGGGCTGATCCACGAGAATGAAATGAATTTCCTGCGCCATATCGCCGAGATCTTCCAGATGAGCGAGGCCCGTTTCGATCAGATCGCTGCGCGTCACGTTTCCGATGGACGCGACCCCTACAAGGTTCTCGGAGTTTCGCCGGCAGATGATTTCCCGACGATCCGCCGCCACTACCATGTGCTCGTCAGCGAGCATCATCCGGACCGGCTGATCTCGCGCGGCGTGCCGGAAGAGTTTCATGCGATTGCCAATGAACGCATGGCAGCGCTGAACGACGCCTATGCGGCGATCGAAAAGGAACGCCGCGCCGCATGACCTCATTCGAGGCCGATTACAAGCAGGCGTGCGTCCAGCCTTCGCCGAACCATGGCGAGCGCGCTGACGGACGCAAGCCCGATATGATCCTGCTGCACTATACCGGCATGCCGAGCCCGGAAGGAGCACTCGAGTGGCTCTGTCGGGACGAAAGCCAGGTCTCAAGCCATTATTTCGTGCACCCGGACGGCGAGATCGTGCAACTCGTGCCTGAGAATCGGCGCGCATGGCATGCGGGCAAGAGTTTCTGGCACGGCGAGACGGATATCAACTCACTGTCAATCGGCATCGAGATCGCCAATGCCGGCCATCCGGGCGGGCTTCCGGATTATCCGAAAAAGCAGATTGCGGCGGTGATCGAATTATGTCGCGATTGCGGCGATCGCTGGTCAATCGCGCCTGAAAGGGTGCTCGGCCACTCCGACGTCGCCCCTGTGCGCAAGGTCGATCCGGGCGAAAAATTCCCCTGGCGCGAGCTGTATCGGGCCGGCATCGGCCATTGGGTGGAACCGGCCGCTATTACCGGCGGGCGCTTCTTCCAGCGCGGTGATCGCGGGCAGCCGATCGAGGCACTGCAGTCCATGCTGTCGCTCTATGGTTACGGCACTGAGATCACAGGCGAATTCAGCGATAAGACGGCCGGGGACGTGGAAGCCTTCCAGCGGCATTTCCGCCCCGAACGGGTAGACGGGATCGCCGATTTCTCGACGATCGATACGCTGCATCGCCTGCTTTCGGCGCTGCCGCGGTATTCCTGACCTTTCATAGTTTCTGACATTACCGATTTTCCATGTTCAGACGCGAAATTCGGACTGCCACATCATTTCCCTATTATCTCCTCATTGCGATGGTCTAAGAGCTCTCGTCAAACGGCGCCGATGGTTGTTCCCAAGCTAAATCGAAGGCGTCATGTGAAACGATAAGAATTGCTGCGAAACCTGACCAGTTCTTGGCCAGGTATTCTCCATGACGGCGAGGCGCGCAGTCCGGCAATTCTTTGGGTCGGAGTGATCAAGACTACATGAGAAAATTGATTGTTGTTGCTGCAGCATGCGTTGGCATGGTGCTGGCGGGAAATAGCTTTGCCTTTGCGAATGACTGGGGCGTACGAGCCGATGCGCCCGTGAAGAAAGTGGAGCGTCCGCAGAAGACAGCGGAGCGCGTACATAAGAAAGAACGCCTGCAGAGAACGGCGCAGCGTGTACAGAAGAAAACAGAGCGTCCGCTGAAGACGGTCGAGCGCCAGAGTGGCTATCCCGTCGCCGATGTTTCCGGCAATTCCTATTCCGCATTGATCAGCAAATATGCCAATCAATATGATGTGCCGGTGGCTCTTGCGACTGCTGTCATCCGTGTTGAAAGCAATTTCAATCCTATGGCGCGCGGCAGCCACGGCGAAATCGGCCTGATGCAGATCAAGCCGGCGACGGCCCGCATGATGGGCTATTCCGGCGGTGCCAAGGGTCTGTTCGATCCGGAAACCAACATCAAATACGGCATGAAGTACCTGGCGGCCGCCCACGATCTCGGTGGCGGGCAGACCTGCAATACCATCCTCAAGTACAATGCCGGTCACGGCGCGACGCGCATGAACCCGGTCTCCAAGTCCTATTGCGGCAAGGTTCTTGCGATGCTCTGAAACGGAAGCGCTTGTCTCTGACAAGGGCCGGATGATTCAGAACGATTGCCATGTTATCGCTAGCCTTTAGCGAGGTGAGATATGGCAGTCGATTTTAAATTCATCGTCATCGGCCGCGGCATGATGGGTGCCGCGGCCGCAAAATATCTGGCGCGCCAGACGGACGGCGTTGCCGTCATCGGCCCGGACGAGCCTGAAGACCGCAAGGCGCACGACGGCGTCTTCGCCAGCCATTATGATGAAGGACGCATCACCCGCACCATCGATCCGGATCGCGACTGGGCCCTGCTCGCCAATCGCTCCATCGCCCGCTATGGCGAGATCGCCAAAGAGAGCGGCATCGATTTCTACACGGAAGCGGGCTGCGTCGGCGTGGCGCCTTCCGATAGCGATTATCTCAACGATACACGACGGGCCGCGATCTCGCTCGGCGTCGAGATCGCCTCCCTCGACGCGGCGGGGCTGAAGGCACAGTTTCCCTATTTTGCCTTCCCCGTCGGCAGTGCCGGCATTTTCGAAGCGAAGGGGGCGGGGCATATCAGCCCGCGCAAGCTTGTAAGGGCGCAGTCGCTGCTTGCCGAGAAGGCAGGTGCGGCGGTGATCCGTGATCATGTCATCTCGATCCGGGAGGAGGGCGGTGCGGCTGTCGTCACAATGGCGGGCGGCGAGGTCTATCGCGCCGAGAAAGTGCTGCTTGCGGCCGGCGGTTTTTCCATTTCGCAGAATCTCTTGCCGCAATCCGTTGATATGACGGTTTACGGGCGCACCGTGACACTTTTCGAAGTGGCGGAAGAGGATGCGCATCGCTTTGCCGGCATGCCGTCGCTGATCCTCGATGCACCCGGCATCGACATCTACCTGCTGCCGCCGATCCGCTATCCCGACGGCAGGCTTTATCTGAAGATCGGCGGTGATCCGGACAATCTGGTGCTGAACAATGATAAAGACATGCGTGCCTGGTTCCGCACCGACGGGCGCGAGGTTGCGCGCGAACACTTCGAGGGCATCGTTGCACGCATCGTGCCGGAACTCGAGGCACGGTCCATTTCGAGTGCATCCTGCGTGGTCTCCTATACCAAGAGCCGCTATCCGATGATTGGCTATACCGCTTCGCCGCATATTGCCGTTCTGACCGGCTGCTCGGGAACGTCTGCCAAGAGCTCCGACGAGATCGGCAGGCTGGGGGCTGAACTGCTTCTGGCAGGCAGAATCAAGGATCAGGGCTACGCCACGGATTTCACACCTTATTTCCGTTAAGCCTACCACCCCATATTTCGTTGGCATTTGCGGGCTTCCTCGTTTAAGGGAGCCCCTGCCAGTTGGCCGGGCAGCCGCGCTTTACCAATGCCGAAAGGCGGTAGGGTGAGGAAAGTCCGGGCTCCACGGAAACACGGTGCCGGATAACGTCCGGCGAGGGCGACCTCAGGGAAAGTGCCACAGAAAGCAAACCGCCTGTCTTGACAGGTAAGGGTGAAAGGGTGGGGTAAGAGCCCACCGCATCTCCGGCAACGGATATGGCACGGTAAACCCCACCGGGAGCAAAACCGAATAGGGATGACGCGGTTGGCGAAAGCCTTCCGGCCTGTTTCTGGGTCAGTCATCCGGGTGGGTTGCGTGAGGCAGCGTGCAAGCGCTGTCCCAGATGAATGGCTGCCACGTTCCGGTTCGCCGGAGCCATACAGAACCCGGCTTACAGGCCAACTGGCGATTACCTTTTCCGGCGTCCGCTTTGCCGCAAAATCCAATATCCTTCCTATCAAGCCATTGAAATGTCTGAAATGGAGGCGAGGTCTCACGGATCTTGCTTGGCCGGATCTCCCGTTCGCTCAGTGTGCTTCGGGTGGCGTTTGAGAATCGCTTTCCTAACCCTTTGTTAAACTTAACAGCTTATAAATGTTTGATACTGCGCCCGCCTCAAAATGGGCTCATCCCATTGACGCCCATATGGTCCCATGCTATCCCAAATGCGCACTGCATCAGGGCAATCATCTGCCCATCAATCGCAAAGCAAAGGCGCCTTCCGGATCGGAAGCGTCGGGAGGGCCTTGGTTCTTTCGGCTTGCGAAGCTGTGCCTGACTTTGAGGGTTTCGGGCGGCCAATGGCATTCCGGGCTCTTTCGGAAACGGATGTTTCGTGTCATGAGCCGCTTCCTTTCGAATGCGACCAACAGGATCGATACCAAGGGCCGGGTTTCCGTGCCGGCGGCGTTTCGTTCCGTGCTGGCGCAGCGCAACGTTCAGGAGCTTTATTGCTTTCAGGACTTTGTGTTTCCGGCGATCAGCGTCGGCGGTTTGGATCTTCTGGAAAGGTTCGAGCGGCAGATTGCGGCGGAGGATCCGTTTTCGCCGGATGCAAACGAGATGTCGCTTCTCATTCATGGGGGCGGGGTCTTCATGAAGCTCGACGCCGAGGGGCGGTTGATGGTCACGGATTTCATTCGCGGCTTCACCGGTATTTCGGACGAGGTGACCTTCGTGGGTCGGGCGGATCACTTTCAGCTCTGGCAGCCGCAAGCATTCGCGGCCGCACAGGCGCAGGCACGAGGGGAGCGCAAGCTGGCGGGCAAGCGTTCCTGAACGAACGAGGGAACGGAATGGCGGCGAATCCTGGCGGAGGTTCAACTGAAGCCGGTGGCGGACCGGTTCGCCACATTCCGGTTCTTCTCAAGGAAGTGCTTGCGGCGCTGGAGCCTTTTTCCGGCAAGGTCATCCTCGATGGCACCTTTGGTGCGGGTGGCTATACCTCCGCCATTCTCGACGCAGGTGCCGATGTGATCGCGCTCGATCGCGATCCGACGGCGATTGCCGCCGGCCAGGCGCTCGTCGCCGCCCATAGCGGTCATCTCAAGCTCATCCATTCGCAATTTTCGCAACTTGCCAATCATGCGCCCGGTGGCGGGCTTGATGGCGTGGTGCTCGATATCGGTGTTTCCTCCATGCAGATCGATGAGGCCGAGCGCGGCTTCTCGTTCCAGAAGAGCGGGCCGCTCGACATGCGCATGTCGGCTGCCGGTGTTTCCGCTGCCGATGTGGTCAATCGCGCCAAGGTCGCCGATCTCATCCGGATTTTCCACTATCTCGGCGAAGAGAGCCAAGCGCCACGCATTGCGCATGCGATCGAAAAGCGCCGCGTCGAAAAAACTTTCGAGACGACGCGCGATCTCGCCGGCCTGATCGAGCTGGTGACGCCGCGCAAGATGAAGGACAAGATCCATCCGGCAACGCGCGTCTTCCAGGCGCTGCGCATCTTCGTCAATGACGAGCTCGGCGAGCTGGCGCAGGCGCTGTTTGCTGCCGAGCGGGCGCTGAAGCCCGGCGGCCGTCTCGTCGTCGTCACCTTCCATTCGCTGGAAGACCGTATCGTCAAGAAGTTCTTCTCCGACCGTGCCGGCAAGGCTTCCGGCTCCCGTCATCTGCCCATTGCGCATGAGCGCGCCGCGACCTTCGAGCCGGTCGGCAAGTCGATGGTTTCTGCCAGCGAAGAAGAAGCTCAGGCCAATCCGCGCGCCCGTTCCGCCAAGCTGCGCGCCGGCCAGCGCACCACCGCCCCCGCTGAATCCGAAGACATGTCGCTCTTCGGATTCCCAAATCTTGCCAGCCTCGGAAAGCTTGGAGGTTGATATGCTGAGAACGTTCGATCTTGTGCTCATCGGCATCATGACAGCGGCAGCCGCCGTCACCTATACGATCAAGCACCGCGCGGAGCTTAAGCTCGAGGAGGTTCATCGCCTCGAAGCGGAGATCAAGCTGGAGAAGGACACGATCGATCTCCTGAAGGCCGACTGGGCGCTGCAATCGCAGCCGAACCGACTGGAGCGGCTGGTCAATGCCTATAACAGCGAGCTGCAGCTGCAGCCGACGGATTCGACCTCGCTTGCCCATGCGCGCGAGCTGCCGATGCTGAAGTCGCAGGTTCCTCCGCCTGATATCACCGAAGCCAAGGCGGGCGCCAAGCCGGGTGCTGCCGCCAAGGCTCAACCGATCCCGATGCCAGCGCCCCGCGAAGCCGAAGACGCGGACCAGATCGAAACGGGAGCGGTGGAATAATGTCCTTCCTTTCCCGCATCATGGTGCTGAAGAGCCAGGCGCATTTTTCCGCCGGCGTCTACGACCGTTTCGGCGCCCCCTCGGGCATGGCGATCGAAGGCTCGCGCAAGCGCAGGGCCGGGCAGGCCAGGAGCCGCGTCGGCCTGCTGATCGTCGGCTTTACCGCCCTCTATGCGGTTATCGGCGCCCGTATGGTCGAATATGCGATGAAGGAACCGGAATCGGTCTCGTCCATCCTTCCGCCCGATCGGCTGATGGCGTCGCGCCCCGATATTGTCGACCGCAACGGCGAAGTGCTGGCGACCGATATCCGAACCGTTTCGCTCTTTGCCGAGCCGAACAAGATCGTCGATACCGACGAGGCCGTAGAGAAGCTGCAGACGGTGCTTTCCGACCTCGACGTCAAGGATACCTACAAGAAGCTCTCGAGCCGCACCTCGCATTTCGCCTGGCTGCGCCGCCAGCTGACGCCGAAACAGCAGAGCCAGATCCTGGCGCTTGGTATTCCCGGCATAGGTTTCCGTCCGGAAAAGCGCCGCTTCTATCCGGGCGGCGCGACGGCCGCGCATATCCTCGGCTATGTCAACATCGACAACCGCGGCGTGGCCGGCATGGAAAAATATATCGACGACCAGGGGCTTGCCGATCTCGCCTCGGTCGGCATGACGAGCAACCAGCCGCTGGAGCCGGTGCGCCTTTCGATCGATGTGCGCGTGCAGGCGATCGTGCGCGATGTCGTCGCCAATGCGGTGGTCAATTACAAGGCAAAGGGTGCGGGGGCCGTCGTGCTGGATGCCCATACCGGCGAAGTGCTCGCCATGGCGTCTGCGCCGGATTTCGATCCGAACAATCCGCAGGAAGGCTCCAAGGACGGCTGGCTGAACCGCATGTCGAACGGGACGTTCGAGATGGGCTCGACCTTCAAGACCTTCTCGACCGCAATGGCGATCGACAGCGGCAAGGTCTCGCTGAAGGATAGTTTCGACGCGACCAACCCGATCCGCATCGGGGGCTTCACCATTCACGACTTCCACGGCCAGCGCCGCTGGCTGACCGTTCCGGAAATCTTCGAATATTCCTCCAACATCGGCACGGCGAGAATGATCGATATCGTCGGCATGGAGATGCAGAAGGACTATCTGACGCGTTTCGGCCTGCTGACCAAGATGCAGACCGAGCTGCCGGAGGTGAAGATGCCGAGCCAGCCGCGCGTCTGGAAAAAGATCAATTCCATCACGATCTCCTTCGGCCATGGTGTGGCGACGACGCCGCTGCAGACGGCTGTCGCTGGTGCTGCGCTCATCAATGGCGGCAAGCTGATCGAGCCGACTTTCCTGCCGCGCACCCGCGACCAGGCTGATGACGTGGCCGAGATGGTCGTCAAGAAGGGGACGAGCGACGACATCCGCTATCTCTTCAAGCTGAATGGCCAGAAGGGCTCCGGCCGCAACGCCGACGTGCCGGGCTTCAATGTCGGCGGCAAGACCGGTACAGCCGACAAGGTCGTCAACGGCCGCTACGCCAGCAACCTCAATTTCAACGCCTTTCTGGCGGCTTTTCCGATCGACAATCCAAGATATGTGGTGCTGACCTTCTGCGACGAACCGCTTGATGGCGAGCAGCACCAGCGCATCGCCGCCTATACGGCGGCGCCCATGGTCAAGAACATCGTACGCCGTGCAGCGCCCATCCTCGGCGTCGAGCCTGAATTTGGCGAAGACGGTTCGGCCTTGTTGGTGTCTTATTGAGTGTGAATCAATGTCGGTGTCGATTCGTAAGGGGCGGTCGACCTGAACCAGAAAAGTGCATTCGATGAAATTGCGGGACCTCGCCGGAAATGCGTTTCCGGAACTCAAAGCTGAACTTGAAGGACCGGCCGGCGCGCTGGATATATCAGGATTGTCTTCCGACAGCCGGAAGGTCGCGCCCGGAATGGCTTTCGTGGCGATTGCCGGCTCCAAGGCCGATGGTGCGGGTTTCATCGCTGATGCGGTTGCCAAAGGTGCTGCCGCCGTCATCGCATCGCATGCGGCCGAGACCCCCGTACCGGTTCTGGTCGTTGCCGAGCCGCGCCGTTTCCTCTCCGTTGCCGCTTCGCATTTCTACGGCCGCCAGCCGGCGACGATGGTTGCGGTGACGGGCACGGCCGGCAAGACCTCGGTTGCTTCCTTCACCCGACAGATCTGGGCGCATGCCGGCCACGCGGCCGCGATGATCGGCACGACGGGCGTCATCTCGCCGACACGCAATGAATATGGCTCGCTGACGACGCCTGATACTGTATCGCTGCACGAGCTGCTCGCCGAACTCGCCGATGAAGGCGTCACGCATGCCTCGATGGAAGCTTCCAGCCACGGCCTCGACCAATATCGCCTCGACGGCGTGAAGCTCGCAGCTGCCGCCTTCACCAATCTCGGCCGCGACCATATGGATTACCATCCGACGGTCGAAGACTATATGGCTGCCAAGATGCACCTCTTCGACCGGGTGCTGCCCAAGGGCTCGCCCGCCATCATCTTCGCCGACGATCCGTGGTCGGAGCAGGCGATCAAGGCGGCGGCTGCTGCCGGTCATGATGTGCGCACGGTTGGGCGCAAGGGTGCCTATCTGACGCTGAAGCGTGTCGAGCATTTCCGTCACAAGCAGGTTGCGGAAGTCCATGCCGAAGGTGAGATCTTCGAAGTCGATATTCCGCTTGCCGGGGATTTCCAGATCGCCAATGCGCTGGTTGCTGCGGCGCTCGCCATGTCGACCGGCGTTCCGGCAAAGATCGCGATGGCGGCACTCGAAAAGTTGCAGGGCGCTTCCGGCCGTCTTGAGCTGGTCGGCCATACCAAGGACGGCGCGCTCGCCTATGTCGATTACGCCCACAAGCCGGACGCGCTGGAAAATGTGCTAAACTCGGTGCGTCCGTTCACGACGGGCCGCGTCATCGTGGTGTTCGGCTGTGGCGGCGACCGCGACCGCGGCAAACGGCCGATCATGGGAGAGATCGCCTGCCGGCTTGCCGATGTCGTGATCGTCACCGATGATAATCCACGCTCGGAGGAGCCGGCTGCGATCCGTGCCGAGATCATGGCGGCGGCCAAATGCGCTTCCGAGATCGGCGACCGCGCCCAGGCGATACGTGAGGCGGTTCTGCAGCTGAAATCCGGCGATACGCTGATCGTTGCCGGCAAGGGACATGAAGAGGGGCAGACGGTCGGCAGCGTCACGCTGCCGTTTTCCGATCATGCCGAAGTGCGCAAGGCTTTGGAGGAGCGGGTACCAT